>DASTZP010000058.1:0-116633 GCA_035764245.1 Solirubrobacterales bacterium | reverse complement strand
GCTCTCCAAGCGCGCCGCCTGGGAGGAGCTCAACGAGGCGATGGCGTCGCGGGCGGCGTCGTTCGGCGTGCTCGTCGTCGCCGGCGAGGACCGCGTCCCGGCCGGCCGTGAGCCGCTGCAGGAATACGAGGGAAACAAGCTGATCGTCGCCGTCGACCGCGACGACCCGGACGGCCCCGAGCTCGCTCTGGCCTACAGGCTGGCGCTGGCGCGGGTCGCGATGGCGCGCGACCGCGACCTGACCGTCGATGCCGGCGAGGTCCGTGCGGCGACCGAGGAGGCGGTTTCCTGCCTCAAGCAGGCGCAGTCGATTCGCACGACCCTGACCGGCATCAAGACCTCGTCCGACAAGGCGCGCACCGGGCTCGACGCGCTCGTCGAGGCGATCGAGACGAAGCTCGAGCGGATCGATGCCCTGGTTGCCGAGGCCGGCGACGCCGGCTCGCCCGAGGACTGATCAGATCCGCTGGAGCACGCCTGGGTCGAGCTGATCCGGCGTGGTGAAGCCGGATAGGGCGATCGTCAGATCGAGCTCGGCCAGCGTCCAGCGGAGGATCTTCTCGACGCCGTCGGCGCCCTCGAGCGCCATTCCCCACAGGTAGGGCCGGCCGATCAGGACTGCGTCCGCGCCCAGCGCCAGCGCCTTGAACGCGTCGGCGCCGGAACGGATGCCACTGTCGAAGAGGACGGTCAGATCGTCGCCGACCGCGGCCGCGATGGGAGGCAGGGCATCGAGGGACGCGATCGCGCCGTCGACCTGGCGGCCGCCGTGGTTGGAGACGACGATCCCGTCGACGCCGCGGCGGACCGCCTCGCGGGCGTCGTCGACGTGCTGGATCCCCTTGACGACGATCGGCAGCGAGGTCATCTCGCGTAGCTGGGCGAGGTCGTCCCAGCTCAGCGCCGGGTTTGCCTGCACGCCGAGGAAGTGCCCGGTGGCGGCGCCGACGTCCTCCTCCGGCGGCTTCTCCAGCGCGGCGCGGAAGACCGGGTCCTGGAAGTAGTTGGCGACCCCCATGCCGTTGAGGAACGGCAGCCAGGCCTGCTGCAGGTCGCGCGGCTTCCAGCCGGGGATGAAGGTGTCGACGGTGAGGACGATGGCGCCGTAGCCGGCCCGCTCGGCCCGCTCGACGAAGCTGCGCGCCAGCTCCGGGTCGTTGGGCCAGTAGAGCTGGAACCAGCGCGGCGCCTCGCCGCCGGCCTCGGCGACCTCCTCGAGGCTGAAGTGAGAAGCGGTGCTGACGATCATCGGCGCCCCGACCGCGGCGGCGGCGCGGGCGGTGGCGAGCTCGCCGTCGGGGTGGACCACGGCCTGCACCCCGATCGGGGCCAGCAGCAGCGGCGCCGGCATCGCCGTCCCGATCACGGTGGTGGAGAGGTCGCGGGCGGAGACGTCGCGCAGCATTCGCGGCACGATCCGCCGGCGGCGGAAGGCCTCGACGTTGGCGTCGAGGGTGTCCTCGGTCCCGGCCCCGGCCCAGACGTAGTTGGCGGCTTTGGGATCCATCGCCTCCCTCGCCCGCGCCTCGAGGTCGGCGACCGGGACCGGGACCGCGGGGGTCTCGCCGCCGAGGCCACGGGCGTAGATCTCGCGGTAGTAGTCGGCGGGGTCCGGCATCGGGCGAAGGATAGGCTGACCCCTCCGATGATCGACTCCCACACCCACCTGATGCTCTGCGACGGGAGCGACGAGGAGCTGGTCGCCGCAGCCGCCGAGGCGGGCGTGACGCGGATGCTGACGGTCGGGATGGGGCCGGACACGAACCCGGTCGCGGTGGCGAGTGCCGAGCACCATGAAGCGGTCTTCGCCGCGGTCGGGCGGCACCCCAACGACGCCACCGGCTTCGACGCCGCCGCGATCGAGGAAATCACCGCCTTCGGGGATCACGAGAAGGTGCGGGCGATCGGCGAGACCGGGCTCGACTTCTACCGCGACAGCGCCGCCCGCGATGACCAGCGGCGCGCCTTCACGGCCCAGATCGAGATCGCCCGCGAACTCGATCTGCCGATTGTGATCCACGCCCGCGACCCCGAGGGCGAGACCGCCGCCACCGACGAGATCTTCGCCACCCTCGACGCCAAGGCCGGCGGCCAGCCGGTCATCCTCCACTGCTTCTCCGCCCCGCACCGGGTCGCCGACGCGGCCGAGCGCGGCTGGTACTGCTCGTTCGCCGGCAACGCCACCTACCCGAGCGCCAAGGAGCTGCTGTTCGCCGCCGCGAAGGTGCCGGCCGACCGGATCCTGGTCGAGACCGACGCGCCCTACCTCGCTCCGCAGCCGCTGCGCGGCAAGCGCAACCAGCCCGCCTACGTGGTCGAGACGGCGCGCGAGATCGCCGCCGTCCGCGAGGTCTCCTACGAGGAGCTGGAGCGGACGGTGGAGGCGAACGCGCGGGCTCTCTTCGGCTGGTAGCGGTGGTCCGGCTCGGCCAGAACTTCCTCGCCGACCCCAACCTGCTCGACGCGATCGTCCGCGACGCCGAGCTGGCCCCCGACGACGTCGTCCTCGAGGTCGGGGCCGGGGAAGGGGTGCTGAGCGAGCGCCTCGCGGCCGCGGCGGCCCACCTACACACGGTCGAGATCGACCGGGGACTGGAGCAGGCGCTGGCGCCGATCGCGGCGCTGCCCGACGTCGAGCTGCACTGGGGGGACGCGATGAAGCTCGACCTCGCCGCGCTGCGGCCGGCGCCGACGGCGATGGTCGCCAACCTGCCCTACTCGGTGGCGACGCCGCTGATCCTGCGCACGATCGAGGAGCTGCCGTCGCTGCGGCGCTGGACGGTGATGGTGCAGCGGGAGATCGCCGACCGGCTGCGGGCGGCGCCCGGCAGCCGCACCTACGGGGCGCCGAGCGCGGCCGTCCAGCTCGCCTGCGAGGTCGAGCTGCTGCGCGCCGTCGACCCGGCCGTGTTCAAGCCGCGGCCCCGGGTCGACTCGGCGATCCTGCGCCTGCGGCGGATCGGCCCCGGCGCCGACGCCGAGACCCGCAAGCTGATCCGCGCCGCCTTCGCCCACCGCCGCAAGTCCCTGGCGCGCTCGCTCGAGCACGCGGCGCCCGGCGGCCGCGACGCCGCCCGGGCGGCGCTGGCCGAGCTGGGGCTGCCCGAGGACGCCCGCGCCGAGGCGCTGGCGCCGCAGCAGTTCGCCGCCCTCTCCGCCAAGCTGCGTGATTGAAACCTGTCCAATGCTGCTCCGCGCCCCGGCCAAGCTCAACCTCTGCCTTTATTTGGGCCCGACCCGCGAGGACGGGCTGCACGAGCTCTGCTCGCTGTTCGAGCCGCTGGAGCTGGCCGACCTGATCGAGGTCGCGCCGGCAGAGCGGGACGAGGTCGTCTGCGCCGGAGTCGAGGGCGAGAACCTGGCGGCGAAGGCGCTTGCGGGACTGCGCCGGCGGGGATGGGAGCACGAGCCGATGCGGATCGAGATCGAGAAGAAGGTGCCGGTCGCGGCCGGGCTCGGCGGCGGCAGCGGCGACGCCGCCGCGGTCCTGCGCCTTGCCGCCGGGGAGGTCGCCGACCTGCCGGAGCTGGCGGCTGAACTCGGCGCCGACGTCCCCTCTCAGTTGCAGCCCTCGTTGGCGCTCGTCCGCGGAGCGGGCGAGCGCGTGTTTCCGCTGCCCGACCCGGTCGAGCACGCCGCCGTGCTGCTGCCGGGCGGCGGCGGGCTCAGCACTGCCGCGGTCTTCGCCGAGTGCGACCGGCTCGGGCTCGGCCGCCCTGCGGCGGAGCTGGAGGAGTTGGCCGGCCGGCTGCGGGAGGCGGCCGGCGCCGGCGCCTCGCCGCTCGACTACCCCGAGCTGTTAGTCAACGACCTCGAGCCGGCGGCGCGCTCGCTGCGGCCCGACGTCGGCGAGGCGCTCGACGCGCTGCGCGACGCCGGCGCCCCGCTGGCGATCCTCAGCGGCTCCGGCCCGACCGCGGTCGGGCTCTTCAGAGACCTCGCCGCCGCCAAGGCCGCGGCTGGGCTGCTCGCGAGCGAGGAAGCGATCGTCTGCGCCGCCGGGCGCGCGAGACTGGCGCCATGAAGCTGCCCGGCGAGGGAGAGGGGAAGAGCACCCGCAAACGGCTACTGATCGCCGCCGCGGCCGTCGCCATCGGCCTCGTCTACTACTTCATCAGCCGCCAGCTCGGCCACCTCGACCTGCAGAACCTGCTGGAAGACATCTCGGAGACGCTCGGCGCCTGGACCTATCTCCTGGTCGGCGTCTTCGCCTTCGCCGAGACGGGTGCCGGCATCGGCCTGGTCGTGCCGGGGGAGACGACGATGCTGCTCGGCGGCGCCGTCGCCGGCCAGGGCGCGATCGACGTCTACCTGCTGATCGCGATCGCCTGGTTCGCCGCCTGGCTCGGCGACACCTTCAGCTTCTTCCTCGGCCGTCGGCTCGGCCGCGAGTTCCTCCTTAAGCACGGCGGCCGGGTCGGGATCAGCCAAGAGCGCTTCGAAAAAGTCGAGGACTACTTCAGCCGCCACGGCGGCAAGACGATCTTCATCGGCCGCTGGATCAGCCTCGTCCGTGCCCTCGCGCCCTTCATCGCCGGCAGCTCGCGGATGAGCTACCGCGGCTTCGTCCCCTACAGCATCCTCGGCACCGGCCTCTGGGCCACGCTCCACATCCTCGTCGGCTACTTCTTCAGCCGCAGCATCGAAACCGCCGGCCACTACGCCGCCCGCGGCGCCTTCCTGCTGGCGACGCTGATCGCGCTCGTGATCGGCACCGTCTACCTCGTCCGCTGGCTCAAAGTCGAGGCCAACCGGGAGCGGGCGGTGCGCTGGATGGAGGGGCACCGGCTGACCGCCTGGATGGTCGAGCTCGCCCGCCGCCAGGAGATCCGCTTCCTCTGGGATCGGGTGACGCCGGGCGGCACCTTCGGCCTCGAATTCACCTCGCTGATGGCGACCCTGGCGGTCTCCCTCTTCGTCCTCGTCGCCTACGCCGTGATCATCGGCGGCGACCCCGGCCCGACCCCGGGCGACGAAACCGCGGTCGAAGTCGCCGAATGGCTGCAGACGAGCGCGCTCACCAGCGTCGCCAAGATCATCACCTTCTTCGGCTCCGCCGGCTTCACCTGGGCGTTGGCCCTGGTCGGCGCGGCGCTGCTCGCCTGGCGCCGGCGCTGGACCGAGTTCTGGGTCCTGCTGGCGGGGATGACGATCACCCAGGTCGGGATCTGGGAGCTCAAGGACGCGGTCGACCGGCCGCGGCCGCCGGAGCCGCTCGCCTCCAGCTCCGGCTCCTCGTTTCCCAGCGCCCACGCCGCCCACTCGGTCATCTACCTGTGGCTGGCGGTGACGATCGTGCTGCGGCTGCGCCCGGGGATGGCGCGGGCGACGGCCGTCGTCGTTACCGGCATCGTCCTCACCGCGCTCGTCGGCCTCTCCCGCGTGTATCTGAACGTCCACTACCTCAGCGACGTCAGCGCCGGCTGGGCGCTCGGGGCCGCGGCCTTCTCGCTCTGCGCCGCGATCGGGCTGGTCGTCTCGCAACTTCGGCACAATCCAGAGCAGTGACTGTCTTCGCGCTGACCGACCTCGGCCACCAGTACTTGCTCTACGGGATCGCCGCCGCGGTCTGCCTGGTCATCTTCGTCACCCTGATCCTCTCTCCGGCGCTGAGCGCCTACGGCCGGGTCTGGGAGAAGGCGGCCGCCGGCTTCCTCTCGGTCTTCGTCCTCGCGGCGCTGGTGATTGGCGGCGTCGTGATCGGCCTCGCGGTCGTCTACTACTACACGGACATCGTCAACCTCCTCGGTCTCTGAGCGAGGCCGGGATAATGCCCGGATGCCAGGTTCCACCAGCACCGAGCGCGCCGGCCTGCTCGACGCCCTCTCCGAGGCGGTCGAGTCCGGCGCCGGCCTGCCCGCGGTCGCCCGGGCGGCGGCGCGGCTGCTCGACGCCAGCGTCGCCCTGATCGACCGCTCCAGCGCCGTTCTCGCCGTCGCCGGCGCCTCCTCCGACCAGGAGCAGAAGCTGCTCTCCGGGGGCGAGGGGGTGACGACCGTTGAGCTGCGGGTCGCCGACACCGTGGTCGGCGAGCTGCGCTACCGGGCGAAGGCGGCACCCGACCCGACGATCGCGCGGATGGTGACGACGCTACTGGCGCTGGAGCTGGAGCGCTCCCGCTCACCCGAGTGGGAGAGCGAGGAGGCGGCCGGGGCCTTCGTGACCGCGGTGCTGCGGCGCCAGGTGACCGACCGGCGGGACATCGTCGCCCAGGCTTCGGAGCTCGGCGCCGACCTCGACCGCGGGGCCGGAGTCGTCGTCCTGCGGGCGGCGCCGCGGGCGGCGCAGACGGGCGAGTGGCGGGAGCGGGTACTGGTCCTGTCCCAGCGTGCCCTGCGCGCGCTCGCCCCCGGCTCGCTGGCGGCGAGCGAGGAAGGCGAGGCCGCGGCCGAGATCGCGGCGATCGTCCCCGCCGAGGACGACGAGCGCCTGGCCCGCGCCGCCGCCGGGCTCTCGCGCGAGCTCGACGACAGCCTCCCCGGCTTCCACCTGACCGTCGGCCGCAGCCGCCGCTGCGCCGACCCGGTTGACCTCTACCGGGCGGGCAGCGAGGCCCACCTGGCGGTCAACGTCGGCGAGGCCGAGGGGCGGCCGATGCTCGCCTTCGAGGACACCGGCGCCTACCGCCTGCTGCTGCCGGCGATGAGCGAGGACCCGGGGGAGCTGGAACGGTTCTACGCGGAGACGGTCCAGCCCCTGGTCGCCTACGACGACCAGTACGAGACCGAGCTGGTCGCCACCGTCGAGGCCTATCTCGACAACGACGGCAACGTCGCCGCCACGGCCAAACAGCTCTTCACCCACCGCCACACGATCCGCTACCGCCTCGAGCGGGTCCGCGAGCTCTGCGGCCACGACGTCAGCGCCACCGAGGGCCGCGAGAAGTTGGGACTGGGCCTGAAGGCGATGCGCGTCCTCGGCATCGCCTCCCCTCGCGGCCCGGCGATGGAGCCGGGCGCCAAAGGCGGCAAAGTGGCGCGGGCGACGGAGGAGTAGGGCGCAGTCAGTTCCGGGGAGAGGACTTGAACCCCTGCTTCCTGGACCAAAACCAGGCGTGCTACCGACTACACCACCCCGGACCGGAGTCCGAGCGTAGCGCCGCAGCAATCGAACCGACAATAAGGCCCCGTATAGGTGCACTTTTGCCGGGTCATTTCGTTGAACTGTTGCGAAGGGCGTGCTGGGGAGTTGGCGCGGCCTCTGCTGCGCCGCGGCCCGCGGCCTGAGCGGAGGCGCCGAAGCTGAGGAGGCGACCCCCGAAGGCGATTGCGCAGGCGGCGAACCAGGCCCAGCCGAGGGCGAGGCCGCCGAGGACGTCGGTCAGCCAGTGGACGTCGAGGAGGACGCGGCTGAGGGCGACGGCGACGGCGATGCCGACGGCGCCGCCGGCCAGGGCCGGCCAGGCCCGCCGTCCCCACCAGCGGCCGGCGACCAGGGCGAAGGCCGCCCACGAGGCGGCGGCGGTCGAGGTGTGGCCGCTGGGGAAGGAGGGGCCGAGGGTGGCGGCGACGGCCTCGATCTCCGGCCGGGCGCGGTCGATCAGCTGCTTCACCCCCTCGGTCAGGAGCTTGTCGCCGAGGATCGTCGCCAGCAGGAAGGGCACTACCCAGCGGCTGCGCGTACGGACGAACTCGACCGCCGCGACGACGATTGCGACCGCGACGACGAGCCAGGTCTCGCCGAGCTGGGTGACGAGGGTGAGCGCGTCCTGCGACCAGGCGCTCCCGTGGTGGTCGCCCCACTCGGCGACGGCGCTGTCGATGCCGGCGAGGATGTCGCTGCTGCGGACGACGACCGCCAGCAGCGCCAGCAGCGCGCCGCCGGCGAAGACCACCAGCAGGGCCAGCGTCAGCGCCAGCTCCGTCGCCCGCTCGGGGTCGTGCCGGGCCGCCCGCACCGCCCGCCGCCCTGCCGGACCGGTGGCGTGTTCGCCCGCCTCCCGGGCAACCTCGACGACGGCCGGTGCGGTTTCGCTGCCTGGGTAGCGACGGGTCAGGAAGGCAGCCCCGAGACCGGCTAAGACGGAGATCAGCAGGAGGAGGAAAAACGGCATCAGGAAGAGGAATTACCCCGCAATCGCCAAGGAACACCGCGATTGGTTGGAGGAATCGATGCATGTTATGGGCGCCTCTTGGGAATAGATGCGGCGTGACCGTCGAGGAGAGATCGCGAGCCGCGTCGGCCCCCGCGAGGGAGGGGTCCGTCGACCGCCACTCGATGCCGCTGTTCGAGGCGCGGCCCGGCAGCCTGCCGGATCGCTTCGCCGCCAGGCTCGGCTCCCGCCATCCCGCCCTCGTCTTCTTCGCGGCGCTGCTCGCCGGCTTCCTGCTGCTCGCCGCGGTCTCGATCCTCCTGGCACTGCTGGTCGTCCACGTGCTGCTCCCCAGCAGCGGGCTCGGGCTGGAAGGCACCGACGAGAGCTTCAACGACACCCTCGCCGAGAACCGCACCGGCACCCTGACCACGCTCGCCGAAATCGGTTCCCAGGTCGGCGGCGCCCCGGTCCTGCCGATCATCGTCGGCATCGTCGCCCTGGTCGCCGCCTTCAAGCGCCGCTGGCTGATCGCAGCCTTCGCGGCCTTCGTCCTGGCGGTCGAGTCGGCGACCTACCGCGTCACCTCGATCGCGGTCCCCCGCGACCGCCCCACCGTCCACCGGCTGGAACAGCTGGAAGTCGACGCCAGCTACCCCTCGGGGCACACCGCCGCCTCGATCGCTGTCTACTCCGGCCTGGTCCTGCTGCTGACCACCCGCTTTACCAGCAGCCTGAAGAAGGCGCTGGCCTGGACCGCCGCGATCCTCCTCGCCACCTTCGTCGCGCTCTCGCGCATGTACGAGGGGATGCACCACCCGCTCGACGTCGCCGGCGGTGTCGTCGTCGGCATCGGCGCGATCCTGGTCCTGTTGTTCGCCTGCCGCGCGGCGGGGTCGGCCGCGGGAAGGCGGACGGGATGAAGGTCGCGGTCGTCGCGCACGCGGGCAAGACGGTCGGCGGCGGGCTGCCGGAGCTGCGGCGCACGCTCGCCGACGCCGGCGTCTCCGACCCACTCTGGACCGAGGTGCCGAAGAGCAAGAAGGCTCCAGCCGCCGTCGCCGAGGCGCTGGAGGACGGGGCCGAGCTGCTGATCGCCTGGGGCGGCGACGGGATGGTCCGCCGCTGCGTCAACGCACTGAAGGACACGCAGGTGCCGCTGGGAATCGTCCCCGCCGGGACCTCGAACCTGTTCGCCACCCACCTCGGGATCGAACGGGACATCGCCCAGGCGGTGGAGGTGGTCCTGCACGGCGAGCGCCGCCGACTCGACGTCGGCCGCTTCGACGGCGAGCGCTTCGCGGTGATGGCCGGAGCCGGCTTCGACGCGGCGATGATCAAGGGCGCCGACGACCTCAAGGACCGCCTCGGCCGCGCCGCCTACGTTGTCGGCGGCGCCGCCAAGCTGAACAGCCCCAGCTTCGAGGCGAAGATCAAAGTCGACGGCACGCCCTGGTACGAAGGGCCGGCGAGCTGCATCCTCGTCGGCAACGTCGGCGAGCTGTTCGGCGGCATCGAAGTCTTCGCCGACGCGCGGCCCGACGACGGCAAGCTCGACGTCGGCGTCCTCACCTCCGAGGGCCCGGTCCAGCTGGTGCGGGCAACCGTGCGCACCGCCCTCGGCAGCGCCGAGAAGTCGCCATTCGTGCGGGTCACCCAGGGAAGCAAGGTGCGGGTGAAGCTGGACCGCAAGGTCCGCTACGAGCTCGACGGCGGCGATCGCAAGAAGGTCAAGAAGTTCAAGGTCGACGTCGAAGCCGATGCGATCACGGTCTGCGTGCCGCGCTCGGCCCAAAATGGGAACGGAGCGAGATGAACGCGGACGTGGGAGCCGGAGTCCAGGACCTGGGCAACAAGGCGAAGGGGCAGGGCGAGCAGCTCGCCCACGCGAAGACGCTGGGCTGGCTGGCGCGGGCCGGCCTCGTCGCCCGGGGGGTCGTCTACGGGATCATCGGGATCCTCGCGCTGAAGCTGGCCCTCGGCGACGGCGGCAAGGCGACCGACCAGGAAGGCGCGCTGCAGACGATCGCCCACCAGTCGTTCGGCGAATTGCTGCTTCTCCTGGTCGCTGTCGGGCTGGGTGGATACGCGCTCTGGCGACTTATCCGGGCGGCCGTCGGCCACGGCGCCGAACAGCGCGACAGCACCTTCGAGCGCATCTCGGCGCTGGACAGCGGCATCGCCTACGGGCTGCTCTGCATAGCGGCGGTCCAGATCCTCACCTCGTCCGCCGGTGGTTCGGGGTCGACGAAGCAGACGACCGGCGGCGTCCTCGCCTGGACCGGCGGCACCGTGATCGTCGGCGTCGCCGGCGCCATCCTCATCGGCGTCGCCGTCTACCAGGCCTACAAGGGCCTGTCACAGAAGTTCCTCGAGGACGCGAAGACGGAGGAAATGAGCGAGGGGGTCGAAAAGGCCTACACCGCGCTCGGCGTCTTCGGGCACGTCGCCCGGGCGGTCGTCTTCGCGCTGGTCGGCTACGGGTTGATCAAGGCCGCGATCGACTACAACCCGAAGGAGGCAATCGGTCTCGACGGCGCGCTGCGCGAACTCGCGCACGCCTCCTACGGCCCGGCCCTGCTGGGCCTCGTCGCCGCCGGCCTGATCGGGTTCGGGCTCTACTCGATCGTCGACGCCCGCTACCGCAAGGTCTAACCGGCAGTTGCTCGCTGGGCGTCCGCGCGGCGGTCTAGCGTCTTCTTCATGGAGATCGGAGGAGCATCGCTTGATCCGGAAGTCCGCGAGGGCTTGAGCCGCAGCTGGAAGGCGCTGATGTTCGTCGGCGTCGCCGCGATATTGCTCGGCTGCGTCGCGATCCTGGTGCCTGCCGTGGCCTCGGTGGGAACGGCGATCTTCATCGGCTGGTTGCTCCTGTTCGTCGGCGTCGTCCTCGTCGCGGCGGCGTTCTCCGCCCACTCGATCGGGACCCTGGCGCTGCGGATGATCTGGGCGGTCCTGACCGTGATCGTCGGGCTCTGGCTGATCGTCGAACCGCACAACGGAACGCTGACGCTGACCCTGGTGCTGGGGATCTACTTCCTCTTCATGGGCCTGACCCGGACGACGATCGCCTTCATCGCCCGCGGCGAGCCGAACGCCGGCCTGCTCGGGCTCAGCGGCGTCGCCGGGATCCTGATCGGGATCCTGATCCTCGCCAAGTGGCCCGACTCCGCCGACTGGGCGATCGGCCTCCTCGTCGGCATCGACCTGATCTTCGCCGGCTGGACCCTGACCAGCGTCGCCCTGCTTGGGCGCGATCTGGCGCGGGCTCGCTGAGCCCGCACGGCCCAGCCGAAGCCAAATATCCTCCTGGGGTGAGCCCACCCCTGGTTCTCGTAATGGCGGCGGGCGAGGGCACGCGCATGCGCTCCTCGACGCCGAAGATGTTGCATCCCGTCTGCGGCCGGCCGATGGTGGCCTGGCCGATCCTCGCCGCGCGCGCGGCGGGCGCCGGCCGGGTCGCCGCGATCGTCTCGCCGGGCCACGACCTCTCGGCCGGCCTGCCCGAGGGCGTGGAGACGGTCGAGCAGGCCGTCGCCGACGGGACCGGCGGCGCGATCCGCGCCGCCCTGCCGCTGATCGAGGAGAGCGAGACGGTCCTGGTGCTCTCGGGCGACCACCCGCTGATCTCGGCCGAGGTGATCTCCGACTTCCTCCAGGCCCACGCCTCGACCGAGGCCGCGGCGACGATGATGACGATCGAGCTCGAGGATCCCGGCTCCTACGGCCGCGTCGTCCGCGACGCCGACGGCGGCGTCGAACGGGTGGTCGAGGCCAAAGCCGCCGGCGACGCCGAGTCCTGGCAGCTGGAGATCCGCGAGATCAACGCCGGCACCTACGCCTTCGACGCGGCGCCGCTCGCCGCCGCCCTGAAGACGCTCTCCAACGACAACGCCCAGGGCGAGTACTACCTGCCCGACGTCTTCCCGGCCCTGCGCGAGGCCGGCCACCGCGTCTTCGCCCACAAGGCGGAGGACCTGGCGGTGACGATGGGGGTCAACAACCGCCTCGACCTCGCCGCGGTCGAGACCGAGGGGCGCCGCCGCCTGCTCGCGACCCACATGCTCGCCGGCGTCACCGTCGTCGACCCCGCCTCGACCTGGGTCGACGCCGGGGTCGAGATCGCCGCCGACGCTCGCATCGAGCCCGGGACCACGCTGCGCGGCGAGACCCGGGTCGCCGAGGGCGCCGTCGTCGGGCCGCTCAGCACCTTGATCGACTGCTCCGTCGGCGCCGGCTCCCAGGTTCTCCACTCCTACCTGGTCGAGTGCGACGTCCGCGCCGGCTGCTCGGTCGGCCCCTTCGCCTACCTGCGCCCCGGCGCGGTGCTCGAGGACGGCGCCAAGGCCGGCACCTTCGTCGAGATCAAGAACTCCCAGGTGGGGGAGGGGACCAAGGTGCCGCACCTCGCCTACGTCGGCGACGCCGAGATCGGCCCCGGCAGCAACCTCGGCGCCGGCACGATCACCGCCAACTACGACGGTTTCCGCAAGAACCGGACCGTGATCGGCCGCGACGTGCGGATTGGCGTTGACACGATGCTGATCGCACCGGTAGAAGTCGGCGACTCCGCCTACACTGGCGCTGGCGCAGTGATCAAGGACGACGTGCCCGATGGGGCCCTCGCCGTCAGTGAGAACGCGCAACGGAACATCGACGGATACGCCGCTCGCAAGGCGGCCGAGATGCGAGAGGACAAGACCCCGTGAGCATGATCGAGGAGCGCCCGCAAGTGGCGACTGGCATCGACCACGACTACACGAAGCGGATGATGGTCTTCGGCGGCCGCTGCTCGATGGACCTGGCCGCCAAAGTCGCCGGCAAGCTCGGTCTCGACCTCGGCCAGGTGACGCTGAAGACCTTCGCCGACGGCGAGGTCTACTGCCGCTACGAGGAGTCGATCCGCGGCTCCGACGTCTTCCTCGTCCAGTCGACCTGCGCCAACGAAGCCGAAGAAATGACGCCGAACGACGCCCTGATGGAGCTGCTGACGATGATCGACGCCGCCCAGGGCGCCTCCGCGCACCGGATCATCGCCGTCCTGCCCTGGTACGGCTACGCCCGCCAGGACAAGAAGTCGGCCCCGCGCGAGCCGATCTCCGCCCGCATCGTCGCCAAGTGCCTGGAGGCGGTCGGCGTCGACCGCGTCCTCACCATGGACCTCCACGCCGGCCAGGTCCAGGGCTTCTTCCACGTCCCGGTCGACCACATGACGGCGATGCCGATGCTGACCCAGTGGTTCATCGACCAGGAACTGAAAGACGAGCTGGTGATTGTCTCCCCCGACGCCGGCCGCGTGAAGACCGCGCGCAACTTCGCCCGCCGCATCGGCACCCACTGGGCGGTGATGGAGAAGGAGCGCCCGGCCCAGGCGGTCGCCGAGATCGGCTACGTCGTCGGCGACGTCAAGGGCAAGACCGCGGTCCTGGTCGACGACATGATCGCCACCGCCGGCACCCTCTGCGCCGCTGCCCAGACGGTGATCGACGAGGGCGCCGCCAGGGTGATCGCCTGCGCGACCCACGGCGTCTTCTCCGGCCCCGCCTTCGAACGGCTGGAAAACTCGCCGATCGAGCAGATCGTCGTCACCGACACCCTGCCGCTCCGCTCCGGCGCCCCGGACAACATCACCGTCCTCTCGACGGCCAGCACCTTCGCCGACTCGATCCGCCGCATCTTTACTGACGACTCGGTCTCCGAGATCTTCGCCGGCGAGAACCAGCTCTTCTGAGCGTCGCGCCGTCAGTGGAGCGCAAGCTGCGCCTGGTCGGGCACAAGGGGGCCGACGCGATCGCGCCTGGCAACACGGTCGAGAGCTTTCGGGCCGCGGTCGAGGCGGGGGTCGACACGATCGAGATGGACGTGCTCTGGCTGCCCGACGCGCACCTGCCGCTGGAGCAGCGCCACCCGCTGGTGATCGCCCACGACTGGGAGGACGCGGCGCGGCGGACGCCGCTGAAGCTGACCGAGGCGCTCGATGCCTTCCTCGAGCCGCCCCTGGACCGGGTCGAGATCGACCTCGACGTCAAGCTCCCCGGCCGGGAGGAGGAGCTGGTGGCCGCCCTGGGGGAGCGGGGCCTGATCGAGCGGGCGATGATCTCGACGATGGAGCTGCACACCCTCGGCCGGGTGCTCGAGCTGCAGCCGGCGCTGCGGCGCGGCTGGACCTATCCCAAAGTGACCAAGGACTGGACCTCGAAGCGGTGGGCGCGCGGGCCGATGCTGGCGGCGATGGTGGCGATGCGCCACCGCCTCCCGGGCCTCGCCGCGCAGAAGCTGCCCCAGTTCGGGGTCGAGGCGATGTGGGTCTACCACCCGCTGGTCACGCCGCGGCTGGCGCGGATCTGCAAGCTGGCCGACACCGAGCTGATCGCCTGGACCGTCGACGACCTGCCGCGGATGGAGAAGCTAACCGCTATGGGCGTACACGGCATCTGCTCCAACGACCCGCGCCTGTTCGCTCGTTTCCAGAGTTGAGGCCCCCGTAGGGGCCAAAAGTCGGGAAACGATCTAGCTAGACGGTGCCTGGGGTTGCACCCGGAGGGGTCGCGCGGCCGCGGCGGCCGCCTTTGACCTTGACCGCCGACTCGAGGTCCTCCTGGGTGAAGCCGCCGACGACCTCGCCGTCGAGCGCGTAGCGGTAGAGGGCGACGCCGAAGATGCCGTTCAGCGCCTTCGAGATCAGCAACGCGATCGCCAGCACCAGGGCGCCGACGACGACCAGCAGAGCGCCGAGGAAGGAGGCCGAAGACCAGACGAGGACCCCGGCGACGATCAGGATCGCCGCCGGCAGCACGCCGAGGAGGAAGACGGCGGCGCCGATCGCGATGTTGCCGGTGATCTGCTGGCCCCAGCGCTCGCGGAAGAGCGAGGCCGAGCGCTTGATCGTCTCGAACGGGCCGGTGCCCTCGATCGCGATCACCGGCACCGCCAGGAAGGTGACGAGGGTCCAGGCCATCCCGACCAGGCGGGCGGCGATCGTGCCGAGCGTTCCGCCCTGGTTTTCCAGCAGGCCCATGACCAGGCTGATCGCGGCCGAGACCGCGGCCCAGCCACTGATCTGGCTGATCCGGCTGCGCGAGACCGCGAGGCCGTCGCTGACCGTCGCCTCCTGGCCGCGGAAGATCATGTCGGCGCAGGCGGCGAGCCCGACGCTGAAGTAGAAGCCGACGAAGCTGAGGACGTAGACGCCGATGACGATGATCGGGATCGCCCCCGCGACCTGGTCTTCCTCCCAGAGGTACAGGCCCGGGCCGAGGAAGACGATCGCCAGCAGGGTCGTCGCCACCGCGCCGTAGAGCGGGAACCGGATCAGCTCGCGGTGCCCGTTCAGCAGCGTCCAGCTCTTCTTGGTCAAGGCCCAACCGCGTTTGATCCTGCGCATCGCTCCTCCTCCGGAGGTCGGTTTCTCAGAGCGTCTCGGCCAGACCGGGCGCTCGCTTGAGTCCTCTTTCCTCGAAGTACTCCCATTCCTGCTCGCCGAGCTCGGTCTCCGGCCGGTCCGCGTAGACCCACTCGCGGAAGATCCGGTGCCAGTTGCGTTTCGCCCGCAGCTGCCCGAGGACGGCGACGACGCCGATTTCCATCCGCCGCCCCATCAGCTCCTCGGCTGGGATCGACTCGCGGCGCATCAGCTCGTAGAACTCCGAGCGCGGGTCGTGGGTGGACTCGATGATCTTCATCACCCGCCGCGGGGTGATTTCGATCTCGCGGTCCTCGATGTACCAGCCGCCGACCGCGCCCATGTGCTCGAGCAGCCGCTCGGCGTCGAGCTTGGAGGGCTTCTTGATGAAGCCGAGGTCATGCAGGGCCTGGCGGAACGATTCCGGGTCCTCGCGCGTGGCGGCGTCGAAGGCGCGCTGCTCGAGCAGGATCTGCTCGCGGTCGAGCTTCTTCGTCATCCCGAAGTCGAGGAAGGCGACGCGGCCGTCGTCCATGAGGATGTAGTTGCCGGGGTGGGGGTCGGCATTGAAGTGCTGGAGGTTGAACATCGCGCCGATGCTGCCGCGGAAGACGATCTCGCCGAAGCGGCTGCGCTCCTCGTGCGAGAGCTCCTTCGTCTCCTCGAAGTCGCGGCCGCTGACCAGCTCGGTGACGAGGACGCGGCGCCGGGAGAGCCGGGTCACCACTTCGGGCACGTAGATGAAGGGATGCCCGCGGTAGGCGCGGGCGAAGGAGCGCTGGTTCTGCGCCTCGTACTCGTAGTCGAGCTCCTCCATCACCCGCTCGCGGATCTCCTCGGCGATCTCCTTGGCGTCGAGGCCGGGCGCGAGCGCGCGCGCCAGCCGCACCAGGGTGCCGGCGTTGCGGAGGTCGGCGTCGAGCGCCTCGGCGATCCCGGGGTACTGGATCTTCACCGCGACCTCGCGGCCGTCGAGCAGCTCGGCCCGGTGTACCTGGCCGATCGAGGCGGCGGCGAACGCCTCCTCCTCGAACTCGGCGAAGAGCTCGGAGAGCGGTTCGCCGTCGTACTCCTCCTCAAGCACCTTGACGACCTTCTCCCAGGGCATCGAGGGCGCGTCGGTGCGCAGTTTCGCCAGCTGCTCCTGGTAGATGTCGCGGTATTCCTCGGGGATGAACTCGGTGTCGATGAAGGAGGCGAACTGGCCCAGCTTCATCGCCGCGCCCTTCATCTGGCCGAGCGCCCCGACCATTTTCATCGCCGTCTCCAGGTGGCGCTGTTCGAGCGCCTCTTTGCCCTTTTCTTCGTCGCGGCCGACGTTCGCGGCTTTGGTCCCGGCGTAGCGGGCGCCCTGGACGCCGACGATCGAGCCGAGCTTCGCGGAGCGGCGGATTCGTCCCTTCGGGATCTTCGACTCGTCCGACATCGGGGCACTAGGTTGCCACAGGCGCCGCCTCGCAGCGGCTTTCTCTATCCTCTCCCGTCCGATGGCGAGCAAACGTTCCTGTCTCAAAGCCGCGCCCCGTACCGACTTCGGCTCCCGGTCCTCGCGCCGGCTCCGCCGCGACGGCGTGGTTCCAGGCGTCGTCTACTCGGGCGGCTCCGACGCCGAGCCGTTCCAGGTCAGCGAACGGGACGTGCGCAACATCACCAGCGAGGGCGCGGCGCTGTTCGATCTTGAGATCGACGGCGGCAAAGCGATCCCCGTCGTGATCAAGGAAGAACAGCTGCACCCGGTGCGGGGCAGCCTCCAGCACATCGATCTGCAGCAGGTCCGTCTCGACGAGAAGATCCAGGCCGAGGTCACCCTCGAGCTGGAGGGGGCCGACACCGCGCCCGGCGTCAAGGGCGGCGGCGTGCTCGAGCATGTCACCCGCGAGATCACCGTCGAAGCGCTGCCCACCGACATCCCCGACAACATCGTCGTCGACGTCTCGGCGATGGAGATCAACGACACCCTTCAGCTTTCTGTCGTCACCGCCCCGGAGGGGGTCGAGTTCGTCGCCGACGACCTCGAGGAGATCACGATCGTCACCCTCTCGCCGCCCCGCGTCGAAGAAGTCACGACCGAGGTCGAGGAGGAAGCCGAGCTGGTCGGCGAGGGCGAGGAGGGCGAGGCTGCCGAGGGCGATGGCGGCGACGACTCCGGCGAGGGCGAGGGCGAGTAGCCCCTGTCGCTCTTCCGCCGCCGCGACGGCGGCGAGCAGGGCGACCGCATCCTCATCGTCGGGCTCGGCAACCCCGGGCCCGAGTACGAGCGCACCCGCCACAACGTCGGCTTCGCGGTGGCGAGCGAGCTGGCGGCGCGCTGGGACCTGCCGAAGCCGAAGCAGAAGTTCAACGGCGTCATCTCCGAAGGGCGGACCGGGCCCGGCGGGCCGCGGGTGGCGCTGCTGCAGCCGCGCACCTACATGAACGAATCGGGGACCTCGGCGGGGCCGGCGCGCGGCTCGCTGAAGGTGCCGCTCGACCGCGTCGTCGTCATCCACGACGAGATCGACCTCCCCTTCGGCGAGATCCAGAGCCGGCTCGGCGGCGGCCTCGCGGGCCACAACGGGCTCAAGAGCCTCAAACGGGGCTTCGGCGACGCCGAGTTCTGGCGGGTGCGGGTGGGGGTGGGGCGGCCGGACTCGACCGACCCGGAGATCGTCTCCGGCTACGTGCTCGGGCGTTTCAGTGAGCCGAAGGCGGAGGTCGAAGGGCTCGTCGGGGCGGCGGCCGAGGAGACCGAGCGCCTGGTCGAACGAATAGCGTTCGAGTCATGAGCGCAGAGAACGGCACCGCCGCCGAGAACGAGGTCACCAGCTACTCCGTCGACGAGCGGGGGGTCGCGCTGATCCGGCTGGACCGTCCCCAGGCCCGCAACGCGATCGACACCCAGATGCTGCTCGAGCTGCTCGAGCACCTCGCCGTCGCCCGCGCGGACGAGGCGGTGCGGGTGGTCGTCGTCAGCTCCGCCGACCACCTCGGCCTCTCCGCCGGCGCCGACGTCAAGGAGAGCCTCGACGACGAGGGCAAGGTCCGCCGGATGCAGCTCTTCGCCGACCTCTACGACGCCGTCGTCGACTTCCCGAAGCCGACGATCGCCGCCTGCCACGGCGACGTCGTCGGCGGCGGCGCCGAGATCGCCATCGCCTGCGACATGCGCGTCGGCGGCTCGAACCTGCGGATGCGCTTCCCCGGTGCCGCGCTCGGGGTCCCCGTCGGCCCGGCGCGCCTCGTCACCCTCTGCGGCCTCGCCGCTGCCAAGTACCTGCTGCTCAGCTCGCGGACCGTCGGCGCCGACGAGGCGCTGCGGCTGGGGCTGGTCAATCGGGTGGCCCCCGCGGCGGGAACCGAGCAGGCCGCCCTCGAGCTGGCGACCGAAGTCGCCTCCCACCCGCCCGAGGCGGTCGCCCAGCTGAAGCGGATGCTGCACGAGTGGGACGACGTCGTCGGCCGCTCGGCCGCCGAGGGACGCGGCCAGGTCGAGTGGCAGCGCAGCGGTCCCGGCCTGCCTTCGTCCGACTGATTAGGGCGTTCGGCCAGGCCTCCGATTCGTCCGCCGGGGGCGGATAGGGTCGCCTCCATGATCTTCCGCTCCCGCGCCGCCGTGGCGCTTCTCGCTGCCCTGTTCATCCTGGCTGTCCCGGCCGCTGCATCGGCCGCCGTGACCGTCAACACCACTGCCGACGAACCGGACGCTGCAGCGGGCGCGCCCTGCGAAACCGCCGGCGGCAAATGCAGCCTGCGGGCGGCGATCGAAGTGACGAACCTGGCCGGGACCGCCGAAAACGTCCTCTTCGACGCGACTGTGTTCGAAGGTCAACTCGCCGACACGATCACGCTGAGCACCCCGCTACCGGCGATCAAAGCGCCGATCTCGATCAACGCCGGTACCTGCACCACCGCGGCTTTGATCTTCGGTCCCTGCGCCGGGGTGAGCGGGCCTACCGGCAACTTCGGGATCAGCGTCGAAGCTGACGGCGTGACGATTAGCCGACTCGCGGTCACCGGAGCGCTGACCGGGATCAACGTGATCAACGAATCCGCGAGCTTCACCGCCCTGGGCAACTGGGTCGGGGTCAAACTCGACGGCAGCGCCGGCGCCAACAACACCGGCATCTTCATCGACCCTCAGTCTGACCAGGCGACGATCGGCGGCAGCGAAGCCGTTCAGCGCAACGTGATCTCCGGCAACAACAACGAGGGCCTCGACATGCAAGGGGCGAGCGGCGCCACGATCAGGGGCAACTTCTTCGGGGTCGCGCCGGACGGGACGACGCAGATGGGGAACGCGATCGACATCGAGATCACCGATTCGACTTCTGGGCTAGGAGCCAAAGCGGAAGAAAACGAAATCGGCGCGCAGCTGAGCGCCGAAGCAGCGGCGACCCCAGCCTGCGAGGCGGCCTGCAACGTGATCTCGGGCGCGATCTCCTACGGGATCGACCTGTCCGGAGTCGGTGGGAACGAGGCTCCCGCCAGCGGCCCGACCGTGATCGCAGGGAACCACATCGGCCTTGCCGTGACCGGCGTCAACGCGGTTGCCAACGGACAGCGCGGCATCCTCGTCGGCGGTGCCGACAACCTCACGATCGGCGGCCCTGCTTCCGAATACGCGAACCACATCACCGGTGGCGTGATCGGAATCCTCGCGGGCAAAGCGGCCGACAACCTCGGGATCGAAAGCAACTCGATCGGGATCGATGCCAGCGGCAACCAGCTGGCTCCCCCGAGTGAAGGGATCAACGTCAGCTCCGAAGAAATCCTCACCTTCGGGGGGGAGGCCGAAATCGTCGACAACGCGATCGCCGGCACCGGTACCGGGATCACCCAGCACAGCGTCGGCGCCCTGATCGCAGGCAACGAAATCACCGATCCTGGAATCGGCATCTACACCTACGGAACGGTGTCCCCCCACGGCAACGCGATCGTCGAAAACACGATCGTCAGCGCCAGCTTGCAGGGGATCCTGGTCGAAAACGACGAAAACGTGATCGTCGGCAACAAAGTCATCGAATCCGGGGAAGCCGGAATCCGGATCCAGCGCTTCTTCAGCCTCGGAGCCGTGGGCAACCTGGTCGGCGGCGACGCAGCCGACGAAGAGAACCTGATCTCAGATAGCGGCGGACCGGCGATCGAGATCGAAGACTTCGAAAACACCAACAACGAAATCGCCCGCAACACGGGCAGCGGGAACGGCGGTTCCTTCATCGACCTGATCTCGACCGAACCGGGATCGGAACCGAACGGCCCCAACGAAGGGATCAAACCGCCGGTCTTCTCCACGGCGATCCAGTCGAAAGCTGAAGGGACCGCCGAACCGGGAGCGCTCGTCCGTGTCTTCCGCAAGGACAGCGCCGAACCGGGCGAGCTGAGCTCCTTCCTCGGCGAAACCCAGGCTGATGGCGGCGGCAACTGGAAACTGAGTTACGCCGCTTCGCTGCCGGTGGGGACGATCGTCGCCGCCACTCAGACCAACGGCAACGGGGGCACTTCCGAGTTGGCGACGGCTGCGAGCGGCGCCGATCCGAGCAATGGCGGTGGTGGAACCAGCAACGGCGGCGGGGGCAACCCCGGCGGTGGCAACAAAGGCGGCGGTGGCAACGCTAAGGACAAGACCCCGCCGGACACCAGGATCCTCAAAGGGCCGCCGAAGAAGACCCACAAGACGACGGTGAAGTTCAGGTTCAGCTCCACCGAGGCGGGCTCGACCTTCCAGTGCAAACTGGACCGCAAGCCCTTCAAGAAGTGCGCCTCGCCGAAGAAATACAAGAAGCTGAAGCCGGGCAAGCACGTCTTCAAGGTGCGCGCGATCGATAAGGCCGGCAACGTCGATCCGACCCCCGCGAAGCGGAAGTTCACCGTCCTCAAGTAGCCGCGCGGCCCGCGGCGGTCGCCCCCTAGAATCGGAAAACTCGCCCGGATCGCCCGATCCGGGCGTTTTCCCTGCCATGAGCCTCCGCCCCCTGATCGAGATCGCCGCCGAGAACGAGCGCGTGCACGCGCTCGCGGCGCAGGTGCGGGCGGCGGCCGAGGGCGGGGAGGGGACCGCGGTCCGGGCTTCGACGATGCTGCGACCGCTGCTGCTGGCGGCGCTCCTCGAGGACGATCGCGGCCTGGCCGAGCGCCCGGTCCTCGTGGTCGCCGCCGACGACCGCTCCGCCCGCGACCTCGCCGCCGACCTGCACGCCTACCTGGCGCCGCGCCGGGTGCGCCTCTATCCCTCGCGGGGAACCGGCTATGCGTCCCACGTGACGCCGCCGCCGCACCTGGTCGGCCTGCGGATCGACGCCCTGGATGCGCTCGGCACCGAGCCCGACGCGGTGGTTGTCGCCTCGGCGCCGGCGCTGGCCGAGGCGGTCCCGGACGCATCCCTGCGGCCCGCCGGCTTCGCGATCGCCCGCGGCGAGGAGATCCTGCTCGACTCGGTCGCCGACGATCTCGTCGCCGCCGGCTACGAGCGGGTCGAGCAGGTCGAGGAGCGCGGCCAGTTCGCCGTTCGCGGCGGCATCCTCGACGTCTTCCCGGCGACCGAGGAGCGGGCGGTGCGGATCGAACTCTTCGGCGACGAGGTTGAGTCGATGCGCTGGTTCTCGACCTTCACCCAGCGCTCGCTTGGCGACGCCGAGCGGGTCGAGCTGGCGCCGGCGGCCGAGCTCGACGCCGAGCACCGCGAGCTGGCCGAGCTGGCGGCGATGGCCGCGGAAGAGGAGGGGACCGAGTCGCCGAACCTGGCCGAAGCGCTGCCGCTGGAGCACTTCCGGGCGCCGCTGGACCTGGTGCCGGAGCGGACCGCTGTCGTCCTCGCCGGCGCCGAGGAGATCGAGCCGGCCCTGCGAGACCACTGGGAGGACGTGACGACGGCGATGCATGCCGACGACGCCCAGCACCTCTACGTCGACGTCGCCGAGCCGCTGGCCGCCCGCGCGGCGCTCTCGCTCACCGGCGCCGGTGAGGACGACGAGCACGCTTTTCGCGCCGCCCGCGCCGAGTCCCCGGCCCGCAGCGTCAAGGAGGCCGAGGCGGAGCTGCAGAAATTGGTCCGCTCCGGCTATCGCGCCGTCGTCGCCTTCGACAGCCGCGGCGAGGCGGAGCGCGCCCGCTACGGCCTTGACCGGCTCGACGCCCGCCTGCTCGAAGGCGGCCGGGTCTCGCCCGACCCGGGCCTCTCCTTCGCCGAGGCGCGGCTGCGCGAGGGCTTTGTCAGCCCGGAGCTGAAGCTTGCCGTCTACCCCTTCCGCCGCCTCGTCCACCGCCGCCGCACCGAGGAGCCGGCGCCCGGGGGCGGACGCGGCCGCCTCGCCTTCAGCGAGCTGCGGGTCGGCGACTACGTCGTCCACGAGGACCACGGCGTCGCCCGCTTCGCCGGCTTCGAGACGCGCGAGGTCGGCGGCGTCACCCGCGACTACCTCTACCTCGAATACAAAGGCGAGGACCGCGTCTACGTTCCCACCGACCAGCTGGCGAAGCTGAGCCGCTACGTCGGCGCCGGCGGCGAACCCTCGCTCTCGGCCCTCGGCGGCAAACGCTGGCAGAACCTGAAGGCGCGGGCGCGGAAAGCCGCCGGCGCCCTTGCCGGCGAGCTGCTCAACCTCTACGCCGAGCGCCGCGCCCGCCGGGGTCACGCCTTCCCGCCCGACGGCGAATGGCAGATCGCGATGGAGACGGCCTTCCCCTACCGCGAGACCGCCGACCAGATGGAAGCGATCGAGGCGGTCAAGGGCGACATGGAATCCGAGCGGCCGATGGACCGGCTGGTCTGCGGCGACGTCGGCTTCGGCAAGACCGAGGTGGCGCTGCGGGCCGCCGTCAAGGCCGCCGCCGACGGCAAGCAGGTGATGGTTTTGGTCCCGACCACGATCCTCGCCCAGCAGCATTTCGGCACCTTCCGCGAGCGGCTCCAAGACCTGCCCTTCCGGGTCGAGGGGGTCTCCCGCCTGCGTCCCCAGGCCGAGGTCAAAGCCGTGCTGAAGGACTTCGAGGCCGGCAAGGTCGACGTCCTGATCGGCACCCACCGGCTGCTCTCCCGCGACGTCCGCGCCAAGGACCTCGGCCTCGTCGTCGTGGACGAGGAGCAGCGCTTCGGGGTGAAGCAGAAGGAGCTGTTGCGGCAACTGAAGCTGAAGGTCGACGTGCTGGCGCTCTCGGCGACGCCGATCCCCCGCACCCTGCAGATGAGCCTCGCCGGCCTCCGCGACATCTCCGTGATCGAGACCCCGCCGGAGGGGCGCCGCCCGGTCCGCACCTACGTCGGGCCCTACGACGAGGACCTCGTCAGCAAGGCGATCCAGCGCGAGCTCGAGCGCAAGGGGCAGGCCTTCGTCCTCCACAACCGGATCGACTCGCTCCCGGAGACCACGGAGCGTCTGCGGGCGCTGGTCCCGGGCGCGCGCTGTCTCGAAGCCCACGGGCAGATGGACGAGCACCAGCTGGAGGAGACGATGCTGACCTTCCTCCGCGGCGAGGCCGACGTGCTGGTGACGACGACGATCATCGAGTCCGGGCTCGACATCCCGACTGCCAACACGCTGATCGTCGAGCGCGCCGACCAGCTCGGGCTCTCGCAGGCCTACCAGATCCGCGGCCGCGTCGGGCGCTCTCGCGAGCGGGCCTTCGCCTACCTGCTCTACCCCTCGGCTGAGGCGCTGACCGAGGAGGCGGCGGCGCGGCTCTCGACCCTCGCCGACCACACTGAGCTCGGCTCCGGCTTCCGGATCGCGATGCGCGACCTCGACATCCGCGGCGCCGGCAACCTGCTCGGCGACGAGCAGTCCGGCCACGTCGCCGCAGTCGGCTTCGAGCTCTACTGCCAGATGATCGACGAAGCCGTCGCCGAGGCCGCGGGTGCAGAGGGGGAGGAGCGGGAGGAGGCGCCGGAGCCGGTCCGCCTCGACGTCCCGGTCGACGCCTACCTGCCGGTCACCTACGTGCCATTCGAGGCGGCGAAGATCGACATCCACCGCCGCATCGTCGCCGCCCGCGAGCCGGGCCAGCTGCGGGCGATCCGCGACGAGCTCGGCGACCGCTTCGGGCCGCTGCCGCCGCAGGCCGAGAACCTGCTGAAGCTGCAGCAGGCCCGGATCGAGCTGGGTCTGGCGGGCGCCCGCAGCGTCGAGTTCCGCGGCGGCCGCCTCAGCATCACCGGCGTCGAGCTCGACTCGGAGGCGGCCGGCGCCCTGGCCGAGCAGGTGGAGGGCGCGGTCTACGAATGGCGCGAGCAGACCGCCGCGGTTCGGGTCGGCGGCGACCCCGAGGAACGGCTGGCGGCGGTGCTGGCGATGGCGGCGGGGCTGCGGGAGGTCCGGCAGGCGGCGGAGCCGACCACTGTCTAAAGGCTGCTTAAGCGAACGATTTTGACTATGCTGCCGCGGTGGTGGGAGCGAAAGCGGGAAAACGGGGTGGGTCTGCGGGCCGGGACGGCGGGTCGACCGGCGGCCGTCAGCGCCTGGGCCTGATCGTCTTCGGCGTCCTTCTCGTCGCCCTCTTCGTCGTCATCGCCGCCGCTCAGGGCGTCGACAATCCGAACGTTCCCTCCGGCGACGTCGCGGTGATTGAGGACCTCCCCGGCGATCTCGGAGAAGTCACCGAAGACGACCTCGATCAGGCGCTGAAGCTGCAGGCCACCGAAGCGGGCCTCAAAAAGACCCCGAAACCGGGGGATCCGCAGTACGAGGAAACGCTGGAAGCGGCGATGACCGAAACCCTGAACAACCTCTGGCTCTACGGAGAAGCCGAAGAGTTGGGCATCTCGGTCACCGAGAAACAGGTCGCAGCCGAACTGGAAACGATCAAAGAAGCGAACTTCCCCACCGAAGCGGCGTACAAGAGCTTCCTCAAAGAATCCGGGCTCTCGCAGCAGGACGTCGACGAACGGGTCGAACTGCAGATGCTCGGCCAGCAGCTCCAGGAACGCGCGACCGTGTCGCCACCCTCAAGCGAAGCGATCGAGGCTTACTACGAGGCCGAAAAGACCGCGAAATTCAGCACGCCCGAAAGCCGCGACGTGCGCGTGATCGTGAACAAAAACAAGAGCAAGGTCGAATCCGCCCTCGAGCTTCTCGAAAAAGACCACTCGCCGGCGAGCTGGAAGAAGGTCGCGCCGAAATATTCCTCGGACACCAACACCAACAAAAAAGGCGGCCTCCAGGAAGGGGTCCCGAACAACTTCCTGGAAGGGGAAATCCAGGAAGCGGTGTTTGGCACGCCCACCGGAGAACTGAGCGACATCGTCGAATTCGAAGGCACCTCCTACCTCTTCGAACCGGTGAATATCACCCCGGAAAAAGTGAAAACGCTCCCTGAAGTACGCACCGAAATCGTCACCAGCCTGAGCGAAGAACAGCAGCAGGAAGCCTTCTCGGAATTCATCGCGGCCTCCCAGACCAAGTGGCGGTCCCGAACCTTCTGCGCGGACGACTTCCTCGTCGCGGCATGCTCCAACTACGTCGGTTCAGGGCTTCCGGAAAGCGCGCCGCCCGCCTGTTTCGAAGCCGATCCGAAAGGCGGCCGTCCCTCGGAATGCCCGGCTCCGGTCGAACAGGTGAAACCCGCGCTGCCCGGGACCGTGACGCTCCTCAAACCCAAAGGGGAACAGCTCGCCCAGCGTCCTCTCCCCGAAGTCTCGGCTGAACAGGGCGAAGAAGTACCGGGCGAAGTTCCTGCGGAAGCACCCGCCGAAGCGCCTGAAGAACCACCGGCCGAAGAATCCGCCGAAGGCGAATAAGCCCTCGCCGCACGCCGCCGGAGCCGGTGGCGAGTAATAGACTGGCGCGCCCGTGAGCACGATCGCCTCCATCCACGCCCGGCAAATCCTCGATTCGCGCGGCAACCCCACCGTCGAGGTGGAAGTCGTCCTGGAGTCGGGCGCGCGCGGTCTGGCGGCCGTTCCCTCGGGCGCCTCGACCGGGGAGTTCGAGGCGGTCGAGCTAAGGGACGGCGGCGACGCCTGGGCCGGCAAGGGCGTCGGCCGCGCCGTCGCCAACGTCAACGGGGAGATCGCCGCGGCCCTGACCGGCGCCCGCGCCGCCGACCAGGGGGCGCTCGACCGGACGATGATCGAGCTCGACGGGACCCCGAACAAGGGCCGCCTCGGCGCCAACGCCCTGCTGGGGGTATCCCTGGCCGCGGCCAAGGCCGCCGCCGCCGACTCCGAGCAGCCGCTCTACCGCTACCTCGCCGAGCTCTACGGGGGCGGCGAGCCGAAGCTGTTGCCGGTGCCGATGATGAACGTCCTCAACGGCGGCGCCCACGCCGACAACTCGGTCGACTTTCAGGAGTTCATGATCGTCCCGGCCGGGGCCGGAAGCTTCTCCGAATGCCTGCGGGTCGGGGCCGAGGTCTTCCACGCCCTGAAGAAGTCGCTCTCCTCGCAGGGCCTCTCGACGGCGGGTGGGGACGAGGGCGGCTTCGCGCCGGACCTCGACTCCAACGAGGCCGCGCTGCAGGCGGTCCTCGCCGGCGTCGAGGCCGCCGGCTACGAGCCCGGCAAAGACGTCTTCATCGCTCTCGACCCGGCCACCAGCGAGGTCTTCGAGGGTGGCTACTACGACCTCGCGCACGAGGGCCGCACGCTCTCCTCGGAGGAGATGGCCGACTACTGGGCGGACGCCTGCGCCCGCTACCCGATCGTCTCGATCGAGGACGGGATGGACGAGGAGGACTGGGATGGCTGGAAGCTCTTGACCGAGCGCCTCGGCGAGCGCGTACAGCTGGTCGGCGACGACCTCTTCGTCACCAACCCCGAGCGACTGCGCCGCGGCATCGAGCTCGGCGTCGGCAACTCGATCCTCGTCAAGGTCAACCAGATCGGCACCCTGAGCGAGACGCTGGAGGCGATCCGGACCGCTCGCGAGGCCGGCTACACGGCGGTCATCTCCCACCGTTCGGGCGAGACCGAGGACACGACGATCGCCGACCTCGCCGTCGCCACCGGGGCGGGCCAGATCAAGACCGGCGCTCCCTCGCGCTCGGATCGCGTCGCCAAGTACAACCGGCTCCTGCGGATCGAGGAGGAGCTGGGCTCGGCAGCCGAGTTCCCCGGCCTGCAGGCATTCGTCCAACGCCGTTCCTAGATGCAGGAAAGCGGGGCCCGGCCGCGTAGCACCGGGTATGGCAACGCGTGCGCAGGCCGGACGCTCCCGATCGGCCCCCCGCCGCCGCCCGGCCGCCCGCAGGGCCCGCCCCGCCGCTCGAAGCGGCCCGAGCCGGATCAAGTGGGACCGCGTCGGCCGCATCGCCCTCACCCTGGTCCTCGCCGCGGTCCTCTACTCCTACCTGAACCCGTCGATCGACTTCGTCAAGACCTACACCGGGACCACCGCCGCGAAAGCGAAGCGGCTCGAGCTGCTGAAGGAAAACCGCAGTCTCCACGACCGCATCCAGTCCTCCGAAGACCCGCTGGTCATCCAGCGCGAGGCGCGCGCGCAGGGCATGGTCGCCGAAGGCGAGACCCCCGTCGTCATCCAGGGCAGCCTCGGCGGCTAGCACCCGCCGCAGGAGCGGACCATGGTTGACCTCGGCGGCTACCTGTGGGGGGTCGCGCAGCTGGCGCTGGTGGTCGCCCCGATCGCCTTCAGCGCCTACCGGTTGCGCCAGCGGTTGCTTCCGGGGTGGGAGGGGGCGGCGGCGCGGCTGGTCGAGTCGATCGTCGGGATTGCGCTGCTGATCTGGATTTCGGAGCTGTTGGGGTTGTTCGGTCTCTTCTATGCAGGAACGCTGATCGTCGCGGCTCTCTTGGTTGCAGGGACGGTGGCGCTTTGGCCGGCGGGTCCTGCCGCCGCAGGGGACCCACCCCCTCCTGCAACTGCGCAGGAGGGGGTCCCCCCTACGACGTCACCCACCGGAGAATCGGTTTGGGCCGTGGGACTGATGGTCTTGGTGATCGCGGGAACCGTGTTCAGCTATGCGGTGACTACGAAGCATGCGCTGGATCGTGGGGTCTTCAACTTCGATTCGCTTTGGTACCACCTGCCGTTTGCTGTCGACATGGTGCAGACGCATTCGACGGTGGGGATGCATCACACGGACACGGTTTTCACCAACTGGTTCTATCCGCAGAACTCGGAGTTGTTGCACGCGGTGGGGATTTTGCTGACGGGGCGGGACACGCTCTCGTTGTTTCTCAACCTCGGATGGCTGGCCGTGGCGTTCTTGGCGGCCTATTGCGTGGGGCGGCCTTATGGGCGCGGGGCGGTTACGGCGATCGCGGCGGCGATATTGCTCGAGTGCCACACGTTGGTGGTCAGGGATCCCGGCGCTGCCAAGAACGATCTGGCGGCCGCGGCGCTGATCCTGGCCTCGATCGCAATCTTGGTCCAGGCCTGGAACCACAAAAAGTCCGCCGGACCTTTCCACCGCTATGCGGGGCAAAGGACCGGCGCACCTACCCCTGGTCGGCTGGGCGGTTGGGATCGCTGGGCGCTTGCGGCAGCCGGGTTGGCGGCGGGGCTGGCGGCGGGGACGCGGGTTACGGCGCTGGCGATGGCGGCTGCGCTGACGGTGGCGGTGGTGGTGCTGGCGCCGGCCGGGAGGCGGTGGGCCGCGGCGGGGTGGTGGTTCCTGCCGGCGCTCGCCGGCGGGGCGTTCTGGTACCTGCGGAACCTGTTCGTCGCCGGCAACCCGATTCCCGAGGTCCATTCGCTGGGGCCGATTTCGCTGCCGCACCCAGAGCGGCTGCAGGAGGGGCGGCCCGACTTCAACATCGTCCACTACGCGACCGACACCGGCGTCTGGCGCGAGTACTTCGGCCCCGGCCTGCACGAGGCCTTCGGGGCGCTCTGGCCGCTGGTGGTCTTCGGCGCCCTCGTCGCGGCGCTCCTCGCGGTCCTGCGGGGACGCGACCGGATCCTGCGCTGGGTCGGCGCCGTGGCCCTGTTCGGCGCCCTCGCCTACCTCTTCACCCCGCTCAGCGCCGCCGGCGCGGAGGGGGAACCAGTCGGGTTCGGGATCAACATCCGCTACGTGATCCCTGCCCTGCTCGCCGGGATCGTCCTACTGCCGCTCGAGCGAGGGCTCGACGGCGAGCGCCGGCAGTGGGGGCTGATCGCGGCGCTGCTGATCGTCTTCATCGTCACCGACCGGCCCGACGACGCCCTCCACGACAAGGCCCGGATCTTTGCCTTTCTCTTGGTCGTCCTCGCCGTCATCCTGCCGGCGTTGTTGCTCTACCTCCACTCGCGCCGGGCAGGGACCGCCATGGCCGTGGGAGGCGCGGCCGCCCTCCTCGTCCTCTTCGTCGCCCTCGGCTACCCGCTCCAGCGCCACTACCTGGAGAACCGCTTCGCCAACGACGGCCCGGCGGCGGATCGGATCCCCGGCATGGACCTCGACGGTGCCTACCGCTGGGCCCGGAGCGTCGAGGACGCCCGCATCGGCCTCGCCGGCACCAGCGCCGGCTTCGCCGGCTACGGCTTCTACGGCACCGACCTCTCCAACCGCGTCCGCTACCTCGGGGAGGACGGTGCCCACGGGGCCTTCAACGCGATCCCGGATTGCGCCTCCTTCCGCGCCGCCGTCAACGACGCCGACCTCGACTACCTCGTCACGGCGCCCTTCCTCAACTTCCTCCACCCGGGGGACCCAGTCGCCTCCCCCGAGGCCCGCTGGCTCCGCGGTGAGGACGCCGTGACGCCGGTCCTGCGCAACGGTCGGGTCACCGTCTGGAAGGTCGAGGGCGAGCTCGACCCCGACGGCTGCGGCGCCGCCAACGCGCCGCTGCGCGAGATCCCGCAGACCCCTGCCGCCTGATTGCCGGCGGAAGCCGCCGGGTAACCTCGCGCCTGTGAGCTACCCCCTCGAGAACGCGCTCTTCCAGTGGGAGGAGGGACGGCGGGCCCTGCAGGCGATCGAGGACCCGCGGCAGCGCCGGCTGGCCGACCGCGTCGTCGAGGCGATCCGCGACGAACTGCGGCGCCGGATCGGCCCCACCTTCAGCGCCGGCGAGCTGGCGGATCTCTACGGCGAGGGCACCGACTGGGCCCAGCAGGTGGCGATCGACGTCGGCCCGGCGGTCGAGGGCGATGCGCAGATGCTCGCGGACGCGGCCTTCTGGCATTACCTCCGAGGCGCGACGGATTTCGCCGGCGGTAGGCGGCTGGAGGTCTAGCTACTCGTCCGAGTCGTCGGACTCGGACTCGCCGCCCTCGCCCGGCTCAGGGGCGCCGGCGCGGCGGATGACGATCTGGTCGGCCTCGATGCGGACGGTGACGTCGCGCTTGCCGGCCCAGTGCTCGGTGTAGACGGGGTTGTCCTTGACCGCGGCGTCGAGCCAGAGGCCGTAGCCGTCGGTCTCGCCGTGGTCGAAAGTTGCTTCGAGCTCTTTGCGGCGGCCACGGCCACCGCGGCGTCCGCGACGGCGACGGCGACGGCGACTGGGCCCGGAACCGCCCTCGGCGCGCTCCTCGCCCTCTCCGCCTTCGTCTTCGCCCTCGTCCTCCTCGTCGGCGCGCTCGCCCTTCTCCGCCTCTTCGGCCTCGGTCGCGGCCTCGATCTCCGCTTCGATCTCGTCGCGGAGGTCGATTTCGCTGGCGCCGGCGTTCTCGTCGTCGGGCGAGAGGTCGTACTGCTTGCGGAACTCGCGCAGCTCGGTCGCGCTCACCTCTAGCTGGTGGGCGATCCAGGCATCGGTCCGCCCCTGGTGCACCCAGGCGCGGATCTGATTCAACTGCGGCTTCAGCGAGCGACGAGCCATCGCCGCGCGAGTCTATTGAAGGAGGGCATTCGTTGGCTGCGAGGGGGGAGGCCTAGGCCATCAGGAAGGCGAGCGCCTCGAACATCGCGACGACCACGACGACGACGGTGACGGCGAGGCAGACGGCGAGGACGCTGAACCGGACCTTCCCCTCCTGCTCGACACGGTTGATTTTCCGCGCCCGCGACCGGTTGGCGGCGCGGCGGCGCAGCTGCTCGCGCCGGCGGCGCTCGAGGTAGGTCTCCTGCTCGAACGCCGTCTCGAACTGGGAGATGCTCTGTCGCATTCTCATAAGGAAAGGCCCCTGGGGCCAGCGGGCACCGTAGCAAAAGATCTTGCACGGCTTACGATTCGCTCACATTTCAGCAGGCGCCCCAGAGCCCGCGCCCAGCCCTCGCGGCCGCCCTCTCCAGGCGCTCGAATCGGCCTGCGAAGCGGTCGTTGGGAGGGATCGTCAGCGTCCTCGCCAACCCCCGCCGCAGCAGCTCGGCGTTGACCATGCGCTCGCCGAGGTAGGCGTAGGCGAGCAGGCGTCCATAGACGTCGTGGCGCTCGACGCCGAAGATCAGGCGCAGCCGCGCGCCCTCGACGAGGCGGTGGTTGAACGCCGAGGCCTGCGGGCCGAAGCACTGGACCGGGGTATCCGGCTTCACCGTCTCCGGCGTGTCGACGCCGATGTAGCGAACGTCCTCGACCGCTCCGTCCAGCCGCACCTCGATCGTGTCGCCGTCGACGACCCGGGTCACCTGGGCAACGACGCTCCGCGGCGGCTCGTCGCGCCAGAGGTCGAGGTCCTCCCAGGGGCGCAGCAGCACCACCACCGCCAGGACGATCAGCAGCGCGCTCCCGACCGAGCTTCTCTGCCCACGAAAAAGGCCCACCCACGCCTAAGCGTAGGTGGGCCGAAGTCTCGCCCCCGATGAAGCGGGGCGCTTACGGGGTGCGGCGCACGTTCGAGAGCAGGGTCTCCTTGATCTGCTCGACGATCGCCAGCGCTTCATTCCACTCGCGCTGCCAGACGTTGCGACCGAAGATGACGCCGGAGCCGCCGGCTGCCATCACGTCGCGGGTGTTCTGCAGGACGACCTCGTCGTCGGCCTTGGAGCCGCCGGAGAGGACGACGAGCGCCCGGCCGGCCGATTCGACGCACTGGCGGATCGCCTCGGTCTGGTCGACCTCCATCTCGTTATAGGGCGCCGGGGCGTCCTTGTCCTTGGAGGAGTCGATCTTCGGCATGTTGAGCTTGACCACGTCGGCGCCCATCTCCATCGCCATCCGGGCCGCGTAATCGATCGCGTAGAAGGAATTCTGGCCGCCCTTGGCCTCGATCGCTTCGCCGCGGGGATAGGACCAGACGACCAGCGGCATTCCGAAGCGGTCGCATTCCTCACGGACCCGGCGCAGCTGGGCGAGGTCCTCGTCCTGACGCGGGGAGCCGACGTAGAGCGTGTAGCCGATCGCGTCGGCGCCGAGGCGGACGCCGTCCTCGACGCTGGCGTTGCAACTGGAGAAGGCCTTGGAGGAGGAGGGGACATCGGTCTTGCCGTTGACCTTGAGGATCAGCGGCACGCGGCCGGCGTAGTCGGGGTAGTACTTCTCGGCCATCCCGATCTGGCAGGCGAGGGCCGAGTAACCGGCCTCGGCGGCGAGGCGGAACTGGTAGTCGGGGTCCTTCGAAGCCGGGTTGGGGAAGAAGTCACGGGGGCCGTGCTCGATCCCCTGGTCAATCGGCAGCAGCATCAGGGTGCCGTTGCCCGGGCCGAACTCGAACAGAAGGCGGTGCAGGCGCGCCCGTTTGCCGGGCGGCAGGACCTCCAGCAGCGATTTCTGCTCGGTCAGACTCTTCAGCTCCACGTCAAATCCTCCTCGAAGTTTGGGGTCTCGGCAGTATGGCACCGGCGCCCCCGGCGGCGCGCCGCAATCGGCCGCCTGATGGGGAATCGGGTAGGTGCGGGTATCCTCGAACGATGAGCGAGACTGAGCTCAGCGTCATCTGCAAGAACTGCGGCTCGGAGGTCAGTCCGTACGTAACCGAGTGCCCCTACTGCGGGGCGCGGCTGCGCAAGCGGGCGCCGAAGCTGGAGCGGCGCGGAGACGCGCTCGAGGCGCAGCAGCCGCGCCGGCGCCGACGCCGGGTTCCCCGTCCCGGCTTCGCGGCGCCCGGCGAGCGCCCCTACGCGACGATCGCGGTCATCGCCGCCTCGGTGATCCTGCTGCTGGTCCAGAAGGCAACCGGCTACTGGCTCGACAGCTTCGGCGGCATCCTCGTCCCCCTGCGCGAAGAATGGTGGCGCTACTTCACGGCGCCCTTCGCCTACGTCGACGCCGGCTTCCTCTTCGTCGTCGGCGTCGCCCTGGCGATCTTCTCGACCGGGGTCGAGCGGCGACTGGGGACGCTCCCGACGCTGGTGCTGCTGATCGCCAGCGGCTCCCTCGGCGCGCTCGCCGCCACCGCGGCCGCCGGCGACGCCGGCGTCACCTTCATCGCCGGCGGCAACGGGATGGCGCTGGGCGCGCTCAGCGCCTGGTTCGTGCTGCGCCGCGCCGAGTCGCGGGAGGCGATCGGCGAGGACTACGACACGATCGGGGTCGCCGTCTGCGCGGTGGCCCTGCTGGCGCTGCCGCTGTTCGCGCCGACCGCGGACTTCCTCGCCGGCCTGGTCGGCGGCGCCGTCGGGGCGCTGGCGGGCCTGGCCGCCACGGCATTCCGCAAATCGGAGTGAGCGGGGCCACACCCTCGGCTACGTCGGCGGACTAGGCTCTACGGCGTGCCCGACGAGAGGGAGCTCGAAGCCGCGATCGAGCGGCTGCTCGCCCCGGAGCGGTTCTCCGAGGCGGAGCGGATCGTCGCCCGGGCGGCGCCGCAGCTGCAGAAGGTCCTGGTCTCGGCCCTGGCAGAGGGGGGCTGGTTCGGCGAGCCGCACGAGAACGAGACGCTGAAGGCGGCGACGCTGCCCGACCCCGACGAGCGGATCGCCGCCGTCCGCGCCCTCCTCGCCGAGGAGGCGAGGATGGGAATGATGGTTGGGGTTGCGGTCGGCTGGGCACTGAAGGAAGAGTTGAGCGAGAGCGACGAACCTGGAGGAGAAGGCTGATGGAGATCAAGTACCACGGGCATTCCTGCTTCGAGCTGAGCGAGGGGGAGACCACCGTCCTCGTCGATCCTTTCCTGAAGCCCAACAACCCGACCGCCGTGCACACCGGTGAGGAAGTGGAGCCGACGCACATCGCGATTACCCACGGGCACGCCGACCACATGGCGGACGCGGTCCCGGTGGCCAAGCGCACCGGGGCCCACTGCGTGACGATCGTCGAGCTCGCCGAATGGCTCAAGGGCCAGGGGATCGAGAACGTCAGCGACCCGAACCTCGGTGGGACCGTCGAGTTCGACTGGGGATGGATCAAGCTCGTTCCCGCCTGGCACACCAGCACTCTGCCCGGCTCCGAAGAGGCTCCGTTCAGCGCCGAGCACGGCACCGCGATCGGCACCGCGACGGGGATGCTGATCAACATCGGCGGCAAGACCGTCTACCACGCCGGCGACACCTGTCTGTTCAGCGACATGAAGCTGATCGCCGAACGCAACCCAGTCGACATCGCCCTGCTGCCGATCGGCGGCCACTACACGATGGACCGTCACGACGGGGTCGTCGCCTGCCAGTTCGTCGGCGCCGGGACCGTGATCCCGATCCACTACGACACCTTCCCGCCGATCAAGACCGACGCCGAGGCCTTCAAGTCCGACGTCGAGGCGCAGACCTCCTCCCAGGTCGTGGTCCTCGAGCCCGGCCAGAGCCACAGCGTCTGAGCGAGAACTGGCCGGCTGGCCAGGCCGCTGCTAGGCTCGGCTGAGAAGCCGCAGCCGAGCGAGGAGAGGTGTGAGATGGAGGCCAGACCGGCAACCCGGACGCAGTCGCGGACCGACCGCGCCGACTTCCAGGCGACGGCGGACCCGGCGCTGAACGAGGCCGCCGACCGCACGTCGGAGATCAAACTGCTGAGCTACGCGGAGCTCTACGACCTCTGGGAGCGGCAGCAGTGGCAGACCCAGGAGCTCGACTTCAGCCGCGACCGCGAGGACTGGCACGAGCGGATCAGCGAGGAGGAGCGCTTCCAGCGCATGTACGGGCTCTCCTCCTTCTTCATCGGCGAGCAGAAGGTGGCCGAGGAGCTGGGGCCGATCATGCGGGCGGCGCCGACCGAGGACCAGAAAATCTTCCTCTGCACCCAGATCGCCGACGAGGCCCGCCACGTGCGCTTCTTCGAGCGCTTCTACCGCGAGGTGGGCGTGCTGGAGTCCGACCGGCTGAGCGAGATGCTGGCCGAGACCTCCTCGCACCTGAACGACAACTTCGGCCGCCTCTTCGACGGGATGCTGAAGGAGCGGACCGACCGCCTCTCGGTCGAGCCCGAGGACGCCGAGGCCCTGGTCGAGGCGGTGACGCTCTACCACATGGTGATCGAGGGGATGCTGGCCCTGACCGGGCAGCACTTCATCATGGACTTCAACGAACGCGAGGGGACGCTGCCGGCCTTCGTTGAGGGCTTTTCCAACGTCGCCCGCGACGAGCACCGCCACGTCGCCTTCGGCTCGGTCTTCCTGCGCGAGAAGGCGCGTGAGGACGATCGCTTCAAGCAGGCGATCCAGCGCACCCTGGAGGAAGCGCTGCCCGTCGCCGACGGGGTGCTGCAGCCGCCGTGGGCGGAGGACGCCGGGGACGACTTCGAGCTGTTCGGCTACTCGCTCGAGGAGACCCGGCAGTTCGCCGGCACCTGCCTGATGCGGCGGCTGAAGGTGATCGGACTGCAGTAAGCAGTAAGGGCTATTCCGCTTCGCCGTCCGGCGCCGGCTCAGGCGGCGGGGGCGGCGGCAGGGTCACTTCGACGACCGGCGGCGGCGGTTCGCTCGGCGGTGGCGTCGATTCGCTCGGGGGAGGGCTCGATTCGGCCGGCGGCGGCGGGGGTGGGGTCGTGGTGACGACCACGGTGCCGCTGCCGCCATGGGCCCCGGCCACCTCTTCCGAAGGTATGGCTGCGGTGATGCTGCCCTCGGCGCTGCCGATCGTCGCCTCTTCGCCGCTCGACGCGCCCGCCGCTTCCTCGGTCGGTTCGGTCGGGGGCGGAGCCTCCTCTTCGGGGGCGGGAGTCGCTTCCGGCGCCGCGATCGGGGCGTTTTCGACCGCGACCGCGTGCGCCTGGGGCTCGACCGCAGGGGCGGTTTCGGCGGCGGCGATCTGGGCGGTCGCCACGGGCGATTTGGTGCTGATGTGCGCGGGTGGGGTCGCGACCGGATCGACCGGCCCGGCGTTGTTCTGCTTCACCTCGACCGCGCCGGCGGTGAGGACGGCGGCGGTGACGACTCCAGCCACCGCCTTGGTCCCGAGAGCGCCGCCGATCGCGCCGAGCCCACCGGCGGCGGAGCCGCCGCCGATCGCGGCCGCGGCGCCGACGCCACCCACGGCCCCGGCGCCCGCGCCCGCGGCACCTGCTCCGGCGCCGGTCGCCCCGGCGCCGGCCCCGGCAGTCCCGCCAAATCCAAGCTTGGAGAGGATGAATCCCTTGAAGGCCAGCAGCGGCCCGATCGGCGAGAGCGCCGCCAGCGCCTTCTCGGTCGAGCGGATCTGGCTGCGGAAGTCGGCGCACTCGTCGCACTCGCGGACGTGGCGGCGAACCGGCGCCGAGGCCTTGCGCAGGCCCTCGGCCGCTTCGGAGAGCTCGATCCGGACCTCGCCGCAGGTCAGCAGCCGGGCCTGGCTCGCCTCCGCCAACGAGATCCGCGCGCGCACCAGCAGCGACTTCACTGAGGGCACGGTGGTGTCCATCGCGGCGGCGATTTCCTCGTAGGAGAGGGCGTCCATCTCGCGCAGCAGCAGGGCGGCGCGCTGGGTCTCGGGAAGTTTGTTGACGTCGCTGAGGATCTGGCGGAACTCCTCGCGGTTGTGGACCTTCTCGGCGGTCGAGGCGGCGTCGACCTCGGGGACCATGTCCATCGATTCCTGGGCGTCGGCCTTCGGCTTGCGCAGGTAGTTGAGGCAGCGGTTGCGGGCGATCCGGTAGAGCCAGGGGCGGAGGTTGATCTCGCGCTCGTCGGCGAGCATCGCCCGGTAGGCGTTGACGAAGACCTCCTGCAGGACGTCTTCGGCATCCTCGGTCGAGCCCAGCATCTGGCGGCAGAAGCCGAGCAGGCGGCCCTGGTAGCGGTCGACGATCGCCTCGAAGGCGCCGGGGTTGCCGCTGCGCGCCATCGCGATCAGCTTCTCGTCGCCCTGCAGCTTCAGCAGGGGTGAACGGCGGGCGAGAAGTCCGCGACGACTGGCGTGGCTAAGGGCTGATGCCTCCAAGGAGCTCTCCCGGTGGAAGGACGGTTCCAGGGACTAAGGACACGGTAACAGGGGGGAAGTTGCGCTTTCCATGAACTTTTACTGCCCCTTTATGTCTGCGGGAAACCCGCAAATTGCAGGGAGTCCGGCGAAAGGGACGGAAATTGTGGAGGAAGCGGCCCCTGGCGCGGGACGGGGGGATGCAGTTGGCGGGACAGTTCTCGAACCCGGAGCTCATCCGACGAATGCGCCGACCGCTGGACGAGCTCTAACTAGGGGCTTCTGCTCCCGCAGCGTCTTTCGGACGTCGCTCAACGAATCGGTGTCGAACGACTGCAGCGATCCATGTAGAGGTATCTTCCCGGAACGCAGCAATTCCCGACGCCTCTAAGAACGTTTCTAAGAATGGATCAGCCGAGCGAAGAGAAAAAGAAGCCACAGGAGGAGCAGCCGAAGGAACGCCATTTTAAAGTCGGCCTGCGGGAAGTCATTGTCGGTGTGATCCTTCTTGTTATCGGGATACTCGTCGTCCACAACAACAGCAGCGGGAATGGACCGGGGGAAGAGGAACCGCCCCCGCCGTCTCGGGCCAACCACGCGATCACTCGCGTACCGACAATCTGCACGATCCGCGGCATCCCTGACAGCGGATACCTGAATGCGACCCTCACGGGCACGACCAAGAGCGTCGTCGCTGTCGCCGTATGGATCGTCGACGACCACCATTGGTATTTCAAGCGAGTGCGTCATGAGGGAGCGTCCTGGTCCGCGCCGCCTGATCCCACGTATCTCTGGGAGGTCGGCCAGCCGGGCGATCCTTCCCGCACGACGTTCAACTTCGCCATGCTCGCCCGGAGTAAGCGCGCCTACCGTAAGGGCGTCTACCACCAGTTGCCAGATGAGGAAGAAGGCCGGCGAACGATCCCCGATGGCTTCCGGATCGTGGGGGAGGAAGTCGACCTAACGAAGCGGGAGCTTCTCGCGGGCGGCTTCAATCGCCGCTGTTAAGGCGTCCTCCCGCTGGAAACCACAGCAGCGCGCCAGAGTGTCTGGCTTCCCGAGCGAGCAGTCGGTCCTTTACGAATCCGAGCCCTCTAGTGCCCGGGGCGGGACTCGAACCCGCAAGCCCCCGAGGGGGCGGCGGCTTTTAAGGCCGCTGCTTTTACCAGTTTCGCCACCCGGGCCCGGCGATGGTAACCCGACGCGGGCGCACAGCCAATAGGCTGCCCGACATGGCTGAGCACGGCGGTCGGCTGGTCGCGAAGGCGCTGAAGTCGCGCGGGGTGGAGCACCTCTTCACCCTCTCCGGCGGACATCTCTTCTCGATCTACGACGGCTGCAAGGAGGAGGGGATCGCGCTCGTCGACGTCCGCCATGAGCAGACGGCGGCCTTCGCCGCGGAGGGGATCGCGAAGGCGACGCGGAACGTCGGGGTGGCGGCGCTGACCGCCGGCCCCGGGGTCACCAACGGATTGAGCGCGATCGCCGGCGCCCAGGCCAACTGCTCGCCTGTCTGCGTCCTCGGCGGCCGCGCCCCGGAGCTGCGCTGGGGGTCCGGGTCGCTGCAGGAGATCGACCACCTGCCGTTCGTCTCGCCGCTGGTGAAGTCGGCGGAGACGGTCAAGGACCCGGCCCGGATCGGGGCGGTGACCGCGGCGGCTCTGGACCGGGCGGCGGCGGCGCCGAGCGGGCCCACCTTCGTCGACTATCCCCTCGACGTCGTCTTCACCGAGGCCGAGGTGGAGATCCCCGGAGTCGCGGCGCCCGCGGCGGAGCCGGCCGAAGGGATCGAGGAGGCGGCGGCGCTGCTGGCGGCGGCGGAGCGGCCGGCGATCATGGCCGGCACCGGCCTCTACTGGGGCCGCGGCGAGGGGGAGCTGCGGGCGCTGGCCGAGGCGCTCGGCATCCCCGTCTTCCTCAACGGTCTCGGTCGCGGCTGCCTGCCCGCCGACCACGAGCTCGCCTTCAGCCGAGCCCGCGGCACCGGCCTGCAGGGCGCCGACGTCGCCCTCGTGGTCGGGGTGCCGATGGACTTCCGGCTCGGCTTCGGCGGCAGCTTCGGCGAGGAGACGAAGATCGTCCGCCTCGACGTCGCCCCGAACGCGCTCGTCGCCAACCGGGCGCCCGCGGTCGACCTGGTCGGCGACGTCCGCGCGACCCTGGCGGCGCTGCGCGAGGCGGCCGGCGGCGAGCCGCGGACGCGGGCGTGGCTGGAGCAGCTGCGGAACGTCGAGAGCGAGAAGCGGGCGGCCGAGCAGGAGGAGCTGAACGACGGCCGTTCGCCGCTGCACCCGGTGCGCGTCTACAAGGAGCTCGGCGAAGTCCTCGACCGCGACGCGATCGTCATTGGCGACGGCGGCGACTTCGTCTCCTACGCCGGTCGCTACGTCGAAACCTTCGAGCCGGGCTGCTGGATGGATCCCGGCCCGTTCGGCTGCCTGGGCGCCGGCCCGGGGCAGGCGATCGGGGCCAAGGTCGCCCATCCGGACCGCCAGGTCTGCCTCCTCCTGGGCGACGGCGCCTTCGGCTTCGCCGGCCTTGAGTTTGACACGATGTCGCGTCACGGTTTGGGAGTGGTCGGGGTGATGGGGAACAACGGGATCTGGGGCCTCGAGCACCATCCGATGAAGTTCCTCTACGGCTACTCGGTCGCGGCCGAGCTGCGGCCGGAGACCCGCTACGACGAGCTGGTCGAATCGCTGGGCTGCGACGGCATCCTCGTCCGCGAGCCGGGAGAGCTGCGGCCGGCTCTGGAGCGCGCCTTCACCTCCGGGCGCCCGACCCTCGTCAACGTCCTCACCGACCCCGAGGTCGCCTACCCCCGCAAGTCGAACCTGGCTTGAGAAGCCGCTGAAAACGAGAATCGGCCGCCATGACGGCGGCCGATTCAGGTCGGCCCCTCAGGACGGGCAGGGGTACGTCTTCAGGGACCTTTATTCAGCGGGCTCAGACGGCGGGAGGCGCCATGATGCGGCAATCGCCCAAGCCCTATATCCGAGGTGCAAGGTGAAGCAGGGCCCCACCTCGTCCCCGGTCCTTCCAGTATGTACCCAGCAGTCGCCGGGATCTACCGGCGCTGGACGAATTTACCTAGAAGCAGGTAGAGCGGGTTACCGAGTTCTCGTACTTCCGAAGGAGCACTGACCGTTCTGTCCTTTTCGCACAAGACACCATGTCCAGATAGTACGGCGAGGGTTCTTGACTTTTGGAAGGACGCCTAGCGTCGCTCGGCAGCGGCGATTGCGGTTCCGTAGAGGATGTCGTGCTCGGAGACGGCGATTTCCTCGAGCCCGAACGCCCGCATCGTCTCGACGAGGATGACGACGCCGGCGACGATCGTCGGCGCCCGGTCGGGGTGCAGGCCGGGGATCTCGACCCGCTCGGCCAGCGGCACCGAAGCGAGGCGCGAGAGCATCCGCTGAATCGAGGGGAGGGCGAGGGTGTGGCCGTGGACGCGGGAGGGGTCGTAGGGCTCGAGTCCGATCTCGACCGCGGCCAGGGAGGTGGGGGTGCCGGCGACGGCGATCCCGTGGCGCGCCTCGACGCCGGCGCCGAGCGAGGCTTCGATCAGGCCGCGGACGTCGGTCGCGAGCGCTTCCAGCTCAACAGCGGAGGGCGGGTCGCTGGCGATGTAGCGCTCGCTGTGGCGGACGACGCCGGCCTGCAGCGAGTCGTGGAAGGAGACGTCGCTGCCGCTGCCGACGATCAGCTCGGTCGAGCCGCCGCCGATGTCGACCACCATCGTCGGCTCATTCGGCAGCGCCTCGGAGGTGGCGCCCAGATACGTCAGCCGCGCCTCCTCCTCGCCGTCGAGGACCCGGGCCGAGAGCGCGAACCGCTCCCGCAGCTCGGCGACGAAGGCGCCACCGTTCTCGGCATCCCGCACGGCGCTGGTCGCGATCACCTCGACGGTCTCGGCCCCGAGCTCCCCGAGGATCTCGAGGTAGCCCCCGATCGCCTCGCAGACGTCCTCGATCGCCTCGCTCGCCAGCAGGCCGGACAGGTCGACGCCCCGGCCCAGCCGCGTAACCGTGCTCCGCCGCTCCAAGGGCGAGACCTTCGCCTCGACGACGTCGGCCACCAGCAACCGCGTCGAGTTCGTCCCGATGTCGAGCACCGCGACCCGTTTTCCCCCTTCAGGCATCGCGCCACTCTAAAGACCCCCGCGCCCGAGGGGACGCCTGCGCAAACCCCCGCTCACCCCCGCCGACGCCACCCACCAAAGCCCCCGGATTGCTAGCATCGACGGTCCGCCGCGGGGTGGAGCAGCCAGGTAGCTCGTCGGGCTCATAACCCGAAGGTCGCGGGTTCGAATCCCGCCCCCGCTATAGGACGAAAGCCCCGCTCTTGCGGGGTTTTTGTTTGTCTGGGGGGCGCAGATAAGAGGATGCAAAATCGGCCGTGGGGCAAGATGAGCTTCGAGCGAGGGTGGCGAAGGTTTGAAGTCGGTGACGAAAACGTGGTCCTCGTCGCCTCGAGCGAATGAACCCATCACTGAACTTCGCGCCTACCCATCGCCCCGCGCGGCAGTACGTCCGGACGTGTCCAGTAGAACTCCGCGCGTTGGAGCGATGCTGAGGCGGCCCGCCTGAACTCGGACTAGTCACCCTAGTGGCGGGCCGCCACCTTTTACGTCCACCGACGGTGGTTCCATGGAAGAGCTGAGCCTGACTAGCTCAGATATTTGCATTCGCTCTAACCATGGAAGGACGTGACAAGAATGGACTCAGTCGCTGAGCGGCCGTCGGGCTCAAAGGCGCCGGCCGAGATTGTGATCGAGGAGATCCTCGACGAGATTGCTGTACCCAAGGACGTACTGCAGGAGGCGAAGAAGCGCCGCAACCTGGTCCTCGATATCGCCGGGAAGCACCCAGCTGGAAGGAAAGGTTTCCCCTCTGGATCGGTCGCGCACGGCACCGAGAACAAGCCTCTCGAGGACGCAGACTGCGGCGAGATGATCGATCGCCGGTTCGAGGAGTTTCGAGCGTACGGCCCGGACGCATCCGGTGTCGGCAAGGGGCCGACCGCCTTCGTAGAGTCTTTCCGCACTTTCATCGAAAGCCGGATTCGGCAGACCTACCCAAAAGCAACGGCCACGACGCTGGGTCAGAAGCGCTCGATCAAGGTCGAGTTCAACGAGCCTGTTGACTTCGACGAGTGGGGCGAGGTCGATCCCTACGTCGACTTCATCGTTGGCCTGAGCATGGCCGAGCGATCGGGGATCTGGATCCCGAATCTCGAGACCGATTCGTGGGACCCAGGCGACCCCATGCTCCACACCTCCTTGATGACCGAGAGGGATTCCCGAAGTCTTCGGATCTTCCGCGCGCGGGTGCTTCGCCTCGCGAAGCGCGCCGTAAAGCGCGACGCCGCGAGCGGCGGGGTCGCAGTGATGTGTTCTTGGAACCTCAGCGCTCTCGCGCTTGAGTTCTTCGACGAGGCTACGACCCTGAGCGCTGGTCTAGAGGGCTTCTTCACCTATGCCTCAGAACAGATTGCTGCGCATCTCACTGAGGACCCTTCGGACGCTATTACGGACCCAATTAGGCTTCCGAAAGGGGTCACGCAGGAGCAGGCCGCAGCTCGCCTTGCTGAGATGGCCGCCGCGGTTGCGGGGGCAAGTCAGGCATACAGCCCACAGGCCGCAAGGAACGAGCTCGAAGCGATCTTCGGCCCGGAGATCAAGAAGATCAACGAGCGGGCTGCCAGTCGGATGAAGCGTGCTCTGGGTCGCGAGGACGCCGCAAGCGTGGCCACTGGGATCGGCTCTGCCTACCCGCAGAGGGGAAGCTCATGGTGTGATGGGATCGCCAACTGACGATGGCGAGAGGATGCAAGCCCGCTTCGAGGCGCAAGCCCTCGAAGCGGGCTTGGAGTTCGTGCGGCGCGAGCGCGGCTTCCGCAAATACCGATACGACCTCAATGTCGAGGTCGTCGGCACTCATGAGATCCGGAAGATCCAGGTCTACTGGTCTCCAAGCCGGCCTGACGATCCCATCACCCGTATGTCTGGCGTTGCGTGCCGGCGCCATCGCAATCGATCATCCGATCCGGTTCGAGATCTATCGCTTTGCCTTTGGTACCCCTCCGATCCGCCAAAAGATCGATGGACCCTTGACGGTGGCCTGCGTCAGTTGAGGGACCTGGCTGCAACGCACGCATTCTGTGAGTCACGGTGCCGACTCGGTGAGCCCTGGCATAAGAGAGAGGCGCCCAGCCCCCATCCGCGTCCGCAGGGTTGCAGGGGCTGCCCTGAGAACTGGCGATCATGCCCGTAGCTGGAATCACTGTTGATCTTGACTCCTTGAGCGTGTTCATTTCGGTCGTTGTCGCGCTCATTGGGCTCTCCGGGGTTCTCTGGACGCTCTGGGTAAACGGAGACCGAGCCGAGCGCCAGCGGCGGCGCGAGCTTCGCGCTCGCGCTTTGGAAGCGGTTCTGGCTTACCGTGAGATGCCGTTCATGATTCGCCGGCGCCGCTGTGAGACCGAGGAGCGAAGCGCCGAGCGAGTCCGTCTCGCGACGCACTTTTCCGAGGTCCAGGCCGAGTTAGCGACCTGCGAGAACTTGCTGGGTGCCGATGGGCCCGATTGGCTTGCGCAGGAGTACCAGGAGTTGGTGTCGATCACCCGGTCAACCGCTGGGCGTGAGGCCCACGAGGCGTGGAAGGTGGACCCGATCACCGAAGACGTCGAGATGAACATGCCGGACCTGTTCGGTCGCCTCAAACCCTTGAACGATGGGATAGAGCGTTTCCGCGAGCACATTGCCTGGGCTGGAAAGGCGCGAAGGGCAAGGGTGCGCATATGGCGCAGACCACCCCGGCGTGGTCGCAATTCATGATTTCTGGATGCTGGTAGTAGGCGGGCCAGTGAAGACAAAAAGTTGAGTCCGCGGCCAAGACTAATGTCGTCAGGATGGGCAAGCAGCCGAGAACCTGGGCCGTGGATTTCCACAGCGGTGCGGTCATCGACTTCGAGGACGTGAAGTCGCGCGGAGACCGCAAGGCGGTCTTCAACGTCGTGCAGAAGCTGAAGGATCTCGGGCCAGACCTGCCGTCGCCGCATATGAAGTCGCTGAAGGGCGAGGCGAATCTGTTTGAGCGGCGGCCGAAGCAGGGGGCCTGTGAGGCTCGGCCGATCTATGCGCGGTTCGGCGATCGATTCGTAGTCCTGGCGGTAGCCGCGAAGAAGAAAGACTTCGATCGAGCGGTCGTGGCAGCGGGTGATCGTCTGAAGCGTCGCAGTTGATTCTGATAATAAATTTATTATCATGAGACAGCAATGACGGGCTCAGATAAGACCTTCGCTTCCCTCTTAGCTGAGGAGCAGCTCGCCGATCCGAGCTTTCGGGCTGAATGGCAGAGGCTTGCTCCTGCCCGAGAGTTTGCGGCAACGCTGCTGCGTTATCGCGCTGAGCACAAACTGAGCCAGAGGGCTCTGGCGAAGAAGCTGGGCGTCTCACAGCCTCGCGTCGTCAAGCTCGAGTCCGGGGAGCACAACCCGGAGGTCGACACGATCATCAACGCGGTCAGGCGGCTGGGGATCGAGTTCGTCTTGGACGTGGCGCCCACGGGCCGCAAGCCGGCGCTGGTGACGGCACGAGCTCAGAAGGGCGGGGCAATCGCCCACGACGACGTTTCCGTCGTCGCGGCCTCATCGGTGTAGTCCTCCTGGGGCAACATGCGCCACAGATTCCAGCCGATCTCCACGTGGTTCAACTCGCGATATTCGGCTTGAAACCTAGCTCCACGTAGTCCAGCCGAGTCAGCGGATCAATCTCATAACCCGAAGGTCGCGCTATGAGGATGAAGCCCGATAGGGGTCGCGTGGCTCCCGCTCCTCGGAGAGCGAGCGCTGCGAGCGGGCGACGAGGTTCTCGATCGCGTCGGCGAGGTGGATGGGGGCGATGTTGTAGTCGCCGCGCTCGGTGCGGATCAGGTGTGCCTCCAGCAGCACCTCGGCGTGGGTGTGACCGGCGGGCGGCTCGAAGCGGTAGGAGGCCAGCTCGATCAGCAGCCCGAGCGGGTCGCGGAAATAGATCGAGTCCATGAAGCCGCGGTCCTTGACGCCGCTGTGATCGATCCCGCGCTCGTCGAGCCGCTCGACGGTCTGGCGGAAGACGGCGTTGGAGAGCGCGAAGGCGATGTGATGGACGTGGCCCGCGTCCTGCGATCTCGGGGTTGGATCCGGCTCTCGGTCCTCGTTGGTGAAGATCGTGATCAGCCGCCCGTCGCCCGGGTCGAAGTAGAGATGACTCTCCTCGGGCCGGTCCAGATTGGGCTGCTCGAAGACGAACGGCATCCCCAGCACGCCCTCCCAGAAGTCGATCGAGGTTCGGCGATCCGCGCCGGTGAGGGTGATGTGGTGGACGCCCTGCGTCTGGAGCTTGCGCATATCGGTCGCTGTCCTTTCCCTCACGCCCTCGTGGTGGCGAGGAGGGGGTCGATTTGCCCGAGAGTTTCGGTCATGCCCTGCTCGAATCCCATCTCGATCGTCCGTTCCATCGACTCACGGTCGGCGAAGTGGGTCTGGATCGACATGGTGGTGGTGCCGCCGGCCTCGGTGATCGTCACCGTCATCGAAGAGGGGCCCCCGTCCTCCGGTTTGCCCTCCTCGTCGACGACGTCATCTTTGATGCGCAGGCGGCGAGGCGGATCGACCTCCTCGATGCGCCAGGAGCCGTGGTGCTTCTCGCCGTCAGGGCCGGTCATGAAGTAGGTGGTGCGGGCTCCGACCGTGAGCTCGTGCTCGACGAAGGTCGAGGAGTGCGACGGCGGGCTCCACCAACGCTCCAGCTGGCGCGGATCCGACCACAGCTCCCAGAGTCGCTCGGCAGCGGTGTCGAACTCCGCCGTGATCGTCATGGTCCTGGCGTCGATGTTCTTCTCTACGGCGGTTACGGGCATCGGCTGTCTCCTTTGTCGGCTTCGAGGATCTCCTCCATCCGCTGGATCCGGTCGCGCCACTCCGCCTCGAGACGGTCGAGCGCGGCGTGGGCCCGGGCGAGGGCGTCGGCCTTCGTCTGGACGATCGACTCGCGCCCGACCCGCTGCTTGGTCACCAGTTCGGCCCGCTCCAGCACGGCGACGTGCTTCTGCATCGCCGTCACGCTGATCGGGTGTTCCCGGGCGAGGGCCGATACCGAGAGCCGGCTTTGGTGGGCGCGGCGGAGGATGTGGCGGCGGATCGGATCGGCCAGCGCCCGGAACAGCAGGTCGGTGGCCTCCTCCTCGCGGTGGTTCTTATCTACAACCATTTGGTTGTAAGTTAGCAGCCCGGTCAACCACGCTTCGTGGCCTCGACGAGCGGTTGCCCGACAGCCGTTTGGAGATCATCGACGCGGGGCACATGAACTGGGAGGAAGCGCAGGAGGAAATGTGCTGAGGATCGAGCCTGGTGACATCGACGAGACGGTTCCCCCGAGCGGCGAGGGATGCAAGGAGTGCCTGGCTGCGGGCGGCTGGTGGCTGCACCTCCGCCGCTGCGCCGCTTGCGGGCACATCGGTTGCTGCGACAACTCGCCCGCGCAGCACGCCACGCGTCATTGGGAAGCGACCGGGCACCCCGTGATCCAGAGCTTCGAGCCCGGCGAGGACTGGTTCTACGACTACCGCTCGGAAGCCCTCTTCGAAGGCCCGGTTCTTGCCCCGCCCAATAGTCACCCGCTCGACCAGGGCGTCCCGGGACCACGGGGCGCGGTCCCGCCCGACTGGCAATCGAAGCTCAACCCCTGAGCCTCGAGTCTCGGGGGCGAGGCTCGGCGTCGGTGGCGCGAGCGAGGCGGGCTGACCGCTGCCCACCTGACACAGCAACTAGACGCTTTGTCCAGTGTTGGTACGGACAGATTGTCATCAAGGAACACGCGACGAACGCCGTTCCGAAACATCTTGGAGGTCCAGGCCATTGGCTGCGAATAGCTCGCGCGGAAACGCGGGTACCGGTAGATCCGACTCGACGCGAGGCTCGCGGTCGCGGAGTGCCCGCTACCCGAAGCTGAGGCCGGGGCCGAGGCGTTCGGCGGAGGACGTCGCTACGCACCAGCGCGCACGGCTGCACGAGGCGATGGTCGAGCTTGTCGCCGAGCACGGCTACGACGGATTCTCCGTGGCGGCGCTGGTCAGGCGCGCCCGCGTCTCGAAGCGAGACTTCTACAAACGCTTCTCCGGCAAGGAGGAGTGCTTCCTCGCCACCTACGACATCATCGTCAACCACTCCCTGCGCGGGATCCGCGCTGCGATCGAGGGCGAGGCGGAGCGGCGTGAGCGCGTCCGGCTCGGATACCGCGCCTTCGTCGGCCAGATCGCGGACAACCCGGAGGCGGCGCGGGTGGCCCTGGTCGAGGCCTCCGCCGCCGGCGCCGGCGCGGTCGAGCGGATGCCGCGCGCGAGCCGACTCTTCGAGGCGCTGGTGGCGACAGGCCTCGCTCCCGCCGACGGGCCCCCCCGGCCGCCGCGGCTGCTGGTCAAAGGCATCGTCGCCGGGTGCGCCCGGGTGGCGCAGGCGCGGCTGCTTTCCGGGGACCCCCGGCAGCTGACACTCGACGGGGATGAACTGACGGCGTGGACGCTGTCCATCTGCGACGACGACGTCGTCCGCCTCTGCGGCCTCGGGCTCGATGGGGCGCCGCCGCTGCCCGCGGCCGCTCCGAAGCCGCCCGCCGGCGACGAGCGCGCGATGATCCTGGCGGCGACGGCAAGGCTGGCGAGCAAGGAGGGCTACGCGACGCTGACGGTGCCGCGGGTACGCGCCGCCGCCGGTGTTTCGGGGAGCAGCTTCTACGCCCATTTCAGCGGCGTGTCGGACTGTTTCCTGGCGACGCTCGCGATGCTCAGCGGCCGCACCCTGGCGGCAGCTGAACCCTTCTATCTCACAGCCGAAGACTGGGCCGGCGGCGTCCACCGCATGATCGTCAGGCTCTGCCGGCAACTTGCGGGCGATCCCACCCTGGCCAACCTCGCCTTCCGCGACCTCCTCACGTCGGGTCCCGAGACGAACAGGTGGCGCAGCGAGATGATCGCCAGGCTGGCGGCGATGCTCCGGCGGGGAGCGCCGCCCGCGCAGCAGCCGACGGTGTTCGCGGCGGAAGCGTCGATCGGAGCGATGTGGGGAGTGATCCACCACTTCGTCGCCGGTGGAAGCCGGGAGCAGCTGCCGATCGCAGCGCCGGTGCTCTCCTACCTCGCGCTCGCCCCGGCGATCGGAGGGGCGGCGGCGGTCGAGGCGATGGTCGCTCCGTCCACCCGGGCCCATCCGGTCGAAACGGTCAACGCGAGATAGAAACCCTTTTGCCTGAACGCTTGCGTCGCTCTATATGAGGTGGATGCTCGTGCCTGCGGCGCTCGGGTGATGGCAATGCGCGGCCAGGGATGGCTGGCCGCCGCATTGTGGGGAAGGCGCCGCGAGAAGTAGGGGGGCCGGGGTCAAGGGGCCTCACACCCCGGCCCCCGATTACACCGACGAAAGGAAAGCTGGATGACTGCCTTCCCAAAGGCTTTGGCTTCGCTCCAGGCACTGAAGCGACCTCGGTCGATGCGACCGTGTACCTGCACTACCGGCGGCGCTAGCCAACCGCGGGCTGCGAAGACCGCGATCGCAGGACGAACAGCTCGATCTCCAGGTCGGGGCCGACGTGATGGTTGGAGATGAAGGCGAGGACGCCGCGGCCGGAGAGGCGCTCGATCTCGTCGATGAAGCGTTGCTGCATCGCATCCTGGAAGGCGCTGCGGGTCTCCTGGACGACGCGGCCTCGCTGCAGCTCGATCATCGTCTTCTCGACCTCGGTGTAGACGCCGCCCATGACGACGGCGATGAGGTCGTCGGCGAGCAGCTGGGTCTTGGCGCTGACGGGGGCGCGGTGGTGGTAGCGCTCGTGCAGCGCCACCATCGACTCGGTCACGGCGGCCAGCAGCTCGTCGCCGTGCAGGGGTGGAGTAGGGGCAGTCACCTCGGGCCTTCTTTCTCGTCCTCTGGCTGGTGACGCGCGCGAGGCAGAGGGTGGAAGAACCCAACGAGCGGTTGGACCAGCGTAGCGCGCGGGACTACCATGGACGGATCGCCGGACACGATCACGACTCAAGCCAGGCCCAGGTAGATGCCCGTCATCGCCACGGCGAAGAGCTGACCGCGATCTCCGACGGGCTGGTCACGCTGCTGAAGGAGTTCTACGGCCGCGGCCCGACCCAGGCCAAGTCCTACTACCAGGACGACCTCGTCGTCTGCATCCTCCGCGGCGGCTACACGCAGGTGGAGCAGACGCTGCGCGACGGCGGCCGCGGCTCGGCCGTGATCGAACAGCGCATGCAGTTCCAGGAGCTGATGCGCGAGCGCTTCGAAGCGGTCATCGAGAAGGCGACGGGACGCGAGGTGATCGGTTTCATGAGCGGCAACCAGCAGGAGCCGGACCTGATGTGCGAGGTCTTCATCCTCGCCCCGACCGATCTAGTCTGACGCGATTCGGTGCAGCCCTAGCGCTGCGAGGTTGGACGCGCTACCCTCGAATGAGGAGGGCATCTATTGAAGTCGGCCGGAGCGGCCGGCAGCAGACCTTGACTTCCGGCCGTTCTCTCTAGCCCCGGAGGTCACCGATGTCTCTCTCTCCTCATCTCAGGTCCCCAGTCGAAGCACGACCGCTTTCGCCTGCCATCCGGTTCGAGTGCGCGTGCAAGCTCGACGCTCGGGGATCGGCCTCCCTCGAGCTGAGCGGAGAGCTCGACCGCGCCGTCTCGGCCGAGTTCGAGTCGCGACTCGCCGAGGCACAGCGCGCCTCCGCCGGCGTCACCCTGGATCTGCGCCGCCTGACCTTCATGGACAGCGCCGGCTACGCGGTTCTCGACAGGGCCGCGCGCGCCTCCACGCCGGAGGCGACGATGATCCTCACCGGCTGCTCCGGGCAGGTCAGCCGCTTGCTGAACCTCGTCGGTCTGCCGGAAAAGGTGGAGATCTCCTCGACGCCCGATCGATCGGAGGCCCCAATTGGCGCCTGAAGTCGCCGAGACGGAGGTCCTGCCCGGCGTCGGCGCCGCGATCTCGCGCGAGACCGTCCAGCTCTACCTGCGCGCGTTCGGGCGGGGGCCGACGAAATCCCGGACCTACGTTCAGGCCGACTACGCCGTCTGCGTCCTGCGAGACGTCTTCACCGCCGCCGAGCGGACGCTGGTCTCGATCGGGGGTCGGGAGCAGGTCGAGGCCTCCCGCCGGAAGGTCACCGACGCCATGGACGGCGAGTTCGTCGCCCTCGTCGAGAGGGAGACGGGGCGACAAGTGCGCTCTCACCTGACCCACGTCAAGGTGCCGGCCAACCTCGCGGTGCACTTCTTCCTCTTCGACGCCCAAGCCGGCAACCCGCGCCACGACTAGGGGCCGGCGGAGGCAGCGCGGAGGGGCCTCTCTGTTTTCTCGCCGAGCGCCGCGGGTACTCGGTACTTGCCCCGATCGGACCACCTGCACTCCCACCAGTCACAGGGGAGACTTCTCGGGGCTTCAACGTCAGCAACGAAGCTTGGGCCGTTCACCTAATGGGCTTGGCCGTGCTTTGGAACAAGCCAACTCATAGGAGGAACAAACATGGAGTCAGCAACTACCCGCGCCCCGAGCGCGAACTCAGGAGTGGATCGACCCGCCGGCCGCAACGTGGTCCGGCGACTCTCCACCGAGACCAAACAGGCCTTCAAGACGACCGAGTTCTGGGCGATGGTGGCGGTGATCGTCGGCATTCTCGTCGCCGCCGCCTCGATCAAGGGTGGCGACACCGCCCCCGGGACCGACGAGTTCATCGCCAAGCAGGCATGGCTCTACGTCGCCATCGTCGCCGTCGGCTACATGGTCAGCCGCGGCCTGGCGAAGTCCGGCTCGCGGGAGCCGTATGAGGACGACAGCGACGACCGCGATTCGTCTCGCCGCTAGGTCTGTACAAGGGGGGCGCTACGGCGTCCCCCTTGGCCTATCCGGGGGAACCTTGCTCCATCTTCTCCAGGCCCCGGTCGAGCGCAGCGACGGTCGTCGCGCCGGCGGGGACGGGAACCGCGCGGAAAGTGGACGCCGCCAGCTCTAGGCGGAAAGCAGTTCGTCCATCGGCGTCGAAGGCGGTGACCAGCGGGTTCGCCCCCCAACTCACGAGCCAGCCGCCTCCGTGGAGCGGTCGCGCCGAGCCGCAGCAATGGCTGGTCGTGATCCCCGACTCATTCAGCTGCCCGAGATAGGTGGCCGTGCCCTGGTCGAGGTCGAGGCGATAGAAGACGACCCGGGGTCGGCGTGGCCGGTCCTTGCCGTTGTCGTAGACGCTGAGGACTCCGTTCGGGCCGATGCGGGCATCGTGTTGGCCCCCGAAGCTCTTGACGGCCGGGTCGCCGACGATCCGCAGCGAGTCGGGCGTCTCGGTGCCGCCCAGCTTCCATCGAATGTCGCCGGTCGAGCGCTCGATCCCGTAGATCGCATCGGTGTGGCGCATCGACACGATCACTTCGTCCGGCCCCCGTGGCTCGATCGAGTTGACGTGAACGGGGTCGAAGGTCCTGACTCCGCGGACGCTGGTCCGGCCGTTGCTCAAGATGTCGCGCCACCAGCGCCCTGACTCGGCGAGGCCGATCCTCCCGCGCGAGTTCCAGCGCCAGACGACCCGTCCCTCCGGGTCCAGTTCCTGGATTTCCGCGAAGACCGCCGAGGCGCTGCTGGGACCGCCGAACCGTTTCAGGTTCACCTCGTTGCCCGGGGCATAGGTGTCGACGAGGACGTTGCCGTTGCCGAGCTCCCGGAACTCGTGGCCGTCGATGATCTCCCCCTTGGTCTTTACGACCCGGAGCAGCTTGCCGGAGACCGAGCGGACCTCGTGGGCCATGCGCGGGTCGAGGCCATACCCGTCGCCGAACGACCGCGCCCAGGCGACATTGCCGTCGCTGAGGATCTGCGCCAGGAGCGCGCTCGTCGGGGGGCTGTACCACCAGCGGGGAACCTCTTCGTGATCGAAGACGATGATCCACGGGCGGATCTTCGGGGAGGCTCTGAAGCTGACGACGAAGAGGCCGGGTTGGATCGGGCGCAGCTTCTGGAAACGCCACTGGGGGAAGTCCGCCGGCAGGCATCGCACCTGGAAGGTCTCCCGCTTGGCCCCCCGGACGGCCGTGACCGTGAAGTCGTCGCCGGCCGGGACGGAGCGGTCGATCGTGATCGTGCCCGCTACGGGTGCCGCGCTGCCGACCGTGACCTTCGTTCCGTCTCCGGCGACGACCCGGATCGGACGACCGTCGCGGCCGCATCGCGAGACGTAGCGGCTCTTGCTGGGGCTGAAGTGCGGATAAAGGCTGTTGATCGAAAGGGAAGGCCCCGATTCGGGCGCGTCGCCGGTGGACGATCCGCAGCCCCACACCGGCACGACCAGTGCGGCCCCCACCCCGAAGAGCACCGCGAGCGTTGCTCGTCGACCCATGCCGCGAGTCTAGGGCGCCGCCAATCAGGGCCTTCGGCCCACCCTCATCCCCGCGCCGTGCAGACGCGTTCGAGGGTGGAGCTGAGGGTTCTCTTGTCGGCGAAGGAGAAGCTGGCGCGGGCGAGGGCGAAGGGGATCTGGGAGAAGCCCGGGGGGGCCGGGCAGCCGGCGCTGAGGTAGGGGCGGGCGCGGCGGCGGCCGCTGCCGTCCAACTGGAGGGAGAGCCCGGTGACGAACCCGACGTGGACGTCGACGCTCGGCAGCCTGCCGGACAGCACCGTGCCGAAGCGACCGCGGCCGCGAGAGACGGAGAGCGGCAGGGTGAACGAGGTCGGGAAGGGCTTGGCCCCGAAGATGTGGAGGAGGACCACCGGCCGGCCGTTTTCGGTCCCGTTGAAGGCGGTGACCGTGCCGCGGGAGGGATAGGGCGACTGCTCGGGGATCGCGATCGAGGCGCTGAAGCTTCCCTCGCCCACCCTCGCCGCGCCGCAGACGCGACGCGCGTAGGAGGTGCTCGACGGCTGGATCTTGTCGACGTCGCAGGTCGGCCGCGCCTTCGGGTCGAGCCGTCCCTCGCGGTTGATCGCGATCTCGATCCGCTTCAGCGCCGGCGGGTCGCTGCCGTCGGTGGTGGTGATACGACCCCCGAGCCGGACCGAGATCGGCGCGGCGCCGTGGCGGGGCAGCCGCTTGGGCGCGATGCCGCCGCTGAAGGAGACGCGCAGGTTGCCCTTCTGATCCGGCTCGCGCGCGGCCGCCGGCACCGCCGCGCCGAGCGCGCAGAGGGCGAGGATCGTCAGGGCCCGGCGGTGCCTCATCGCGACCCCCGTTTGGGGCATTTGGCCCGCAGCTGCGGGCGGGCGATCGCGGTCGCGTTGCTGTGGGCGATGAAGCGGGCGTTGGTGCGGTGGACGCCGCGGCAGGGGGGTTCGGCGTTGACGAGAAGGCCGCGCTTGCCGCCGAAGAGGTTCATCGTGAAGCTGGTGACGGGGGCGTCGGGGAGGGATTCGAAGTTGGCGCGGATGCCGCCGCGGGAGGTGTCGATCCGCCCCGGCACTTCGATCTCAATCCCGCGCCCGCGCAGGTCGGCGACGAGGTCGGGGACGGGGTTGGGGGAGGAGCGCAGGTATACCGGTCCGCTCAGCGGCTCGCCGAGCAGCGGCGTCACCGCCCGGGCGCGGCCGTAGACGGACCCTTTCGGGCAGTTGTCGACGGCGAACTGGGCCTTGGTACAGACCTTGCGGATGTGCTCCTGGGCGAGGAAGGTCGAGGGCGGCAGCGTTACCGAGACCGCCTTCAGGTTGGCGCCGCGGCGGGGCTTGTAGACGGCGCGCAGGGACGGGTAGCCGCCGTGCTTGCGAGAGCCGCGCAGGCGGATCGAGAGCTTCGGCCGGAAGCCGATCGCGATGCAGTCGAGCACCTGGTAGCGCCGGCTCGATTCGGTCACGGTGTCGTCGCCGGCCGAGAGGGGGTTGCTGCCGGCGCCCCCGACGCGGGAGCTGATCGCCATCGGGTCGCAGCTGGTCGGGTTGACCATGAAGTGGGGGCGGTCGACGTAGACGCGGATGTCGCTCAGGTGCAGGGGGATGCCCTCGAGGATGTGGGGGATCGGGTCCGAGCCGGCCGGGTCGAGCGAGACCTGGGCGGTGCGGCGGTCGATTCGCACCGCCTGGCGAATGACGACGGTGCCGAGGTCGAAGGGGCCGATCGTCGCCGCGTCGATCGCCACGACCGAGAGCGGGGAGCCGTGGTAGGGGCCGCCGAGGTAGAGGCCGCCCGGCGCCCAGGCGAGCGAGCCCCCGACCCCGTAGCCGGCGATCGTATGGCCGATCGAGCTCGCGGCCGGGCAGCTGGGGGCGGCCTGCTCCTCGCGGCCGCTGCGGCGGGCGGCGGCGGCGATCGCCTCATCGGGGCAGGTGGCGACGCCGCTGAGGTTGCCCAGCAGGCCAGGGGGGAAGTCGGCGGAGTAGGAGGTGAACTCCTGTTCGGAGCCGCTGCGGGCGAGGCGCAGGTAGAAGGGCGTGTAGGCGCCGGCGGCGGCGTTGAGGGAGCCGGCGAGGAGGGAGGGGGAGAAGGGCAGCGCGCCGTGCGGGCAGGGGGCGGTGCCCTCCCCTCTGGTGACGAGGAAGAACGAGGAATTGTGGACGAAGACCGCCGGTTTGGCCCAGGTGGAGGCTTCGAGGTCGGCGGTGTAGGTGCCGCAGGCCGGCGGCGAGATCAGCGTCGAGCGCTGCCCTTCGCGCAGGTTGAGCCCGAAGTGGGTGTAGAGGAGGCGGGGTAGATCGTCGAAGGTGGCGACGAGGCGGCCGGTCACCGGGTCGGGTTCGATCTTCCCCTGCGATTTGACGATCAGGCCGCGGCGCGGGAGCCGGGCGAGCATGTAGACGGCGAGCAGGGTGCCGAAGGGGTTGGCCCTGGGGGTGGCGAGGTAGACCGACCCCTTCAGCTGTTCGGGGAGACCGAGGGTGCCGTCGAGGACGACGGTGCCGATCTTCGAGTTGCTGGGGCAGCCGGCGCCGGGCTCGGAGGTCGCCGTCTCCCGCGCCCACTCGGCCTCGCCGCAGGAGCCGAGGCCGGCGGCGAGCGAGGGGTTGATCGTCAGGCCCTCGGGCAGCGAGGCGATCGCGGTCTTGATCGCGGGCCGGGCGACGCCGCCGGGATTGAGGATGCCGCCGCCGTCGCTGACGTCGAGGTTGAAGGCGAGCCCGGTCCGCGCCGCCGCCGCGTCGGTCATCAGCTGCACCTTCGGCGTCGTCAGCGCCTCGTTGCAGTCGACGAGGGCGAGGATCGTGTCCGTGGCCGTTGCGGTGGCGCCGGCGGAGGTGGCCGCGAGCGAGAAGGTCGGCCGGACGCCGCAGGGCGTCGTCGGCAGGGTGAGGTAGCTCCAGATTTCATTTTTTTTGGCGGAGGAGGTGCCGAAGACCAGGCAGCTGCCGTGGGAGCCGCCGGTCTGCTCGTTCAGGCAGTCGCCGCGCTGGGAGTCATGGGATTCGAGCGGTGGCACCGAGTCGTCGCCCCACCAGGGCGTCCCCCAGATCGTCATCTTCAGCGAGCGCAGCCCCAGCGACTGCGGCACGCCGGTGAGTTCGACGTCGAGGCCGGCGTCGCTTTCGCGCAGCCGGCCGTCGAGGACGAGCGGCGTGCCATACGGGGAGAGGCCGAGGGCGAACAGGGAGCCGAAGGCCGGCTCCAGGTTGAAGACGCCGAAGGTGCGGGTCCCCGCCGTCGTCTCCACGGTGGCCACGCCCACCTGGCTCGCGTTGCTGCAGTTCTCACCCGAGGCGCTTGCTTCGTAGGGGGAGCTGCGCGGGGTGCCGAAGCCGGTGGGCCCGCATTCCCTGACCGTGGTCGGGTTGACGAGCAGGCCCGGCGGCAGCGAGAGGCGCAGCCCTTCGATGGCTTCGTCGGCTTCGAGGTCGATCTGGAGGGCGTAGGGATGCGCGCCGGCCTGCGTCTCCGCGTCGCCGGCGAGCTTCTTGGCGGCGACCTCGAACCCTTCCAGCTCGAAGGCCCCGGCGGCGGGCGCGAGAGCGAGCGCCGCGCACGCCGCGACCGCCATGGCGGCGAGGAGGGCCCGGATCATTACCCGCCCCGGTGGGCGTGGTGATGGCGATGGTGCTTGCGCGGCTTGTGGGCTTTCGCGAAGCGGACGGGGGGGTTGGAGGGGCCTTCGACCACCGCGGTGCTGGGCACGATTTCCTCCGGCGGCGGGGGCGGTATCTGGCAGTCGTCGCCTTCGCAGTCGGCCCCGCGAGCCGGCCCGACGAGCGCCACGACAGAGCCGATCACCACGGCCGCGATGACGCCTCTTTTACGTACCCCTGCACTCACCTGCCTGGGCGCCAAGCTAGCGCACCGGTAAGTGCCTGTCAAAGTATGAGCGCGGTCTTCGCAGGGGATCGGAGTGGGACCTGAAGGCGCTGTGCAGAGAGCAAAGAGGCGTCTGGGAAATCGGCGGCGAAGGGGCGCTGTGAGGGTCGGCGGGGGAGCCCCCTGCTACGGTGAAGAGGTCGGGTTTGGCCTACCGCCACCCGAGAGGTTCGGTTTCCTCCACGTGCCGTTTGGTGCCTAGGGGCCGCAGGATCTCCCTTAGTCGCCCAACACAGGAGCACTTCAAATAACTTCGTTTGCCGATCTCGGCATCTCACAGCCGGTGATCCGTGCGCTCGCGCGCCGTGACATCACCAAGCCTTTTCCCGTCCAGCAGCTCGTCGTCCGCGACGCGCTTGCCGGGCACGATCTTCTCGTCCAGTCCCCGACCGGGTCGGGGAAGACCCTCGCCTTCGGCATCCCGATGCTGGAGCGCCTCTCGCCTGAGGACGGGCGCGGGACCGCACTGGTCCTCGCCCCGACCCGCGAGCTCGCCGGCCAGATCGTCGACGAGCTCCGGCCCCTGGCCGCGGCTCGCGACCTCAGCATCGCCGCCGTCTACGGCGGCGTCGGCTTCGGCCCGCAGATCAAGGCCGCCCAGAAGGCCCACGTCATCGTCGCCACCCCCGGCCGCCTCGAGGACCTGATCGAGCGCGGCGCCGTCGCGCTCGACCGGGTCCGGATCCTGGTCCTCGACGAGGCCGACCGGATGCTCGACATGGGCTTCAAGCCCGCCGTCGACCGGCTCGTCTCGCGGACCCCCGCGAAGCGCCAGACGCTGTTCTTCTCCGCCACCCTGGAGGGCGCGGCCGGCAAGGTCGCCGCCGCCTACACCCGCGACGCCCGTCGCCACGTCCACGCCCCCAAGCAGGCCAAGGCCGACATCGAGCACCGGTTCCTGCCGGTCGCCACCCAGGGGGAGAAGCTGACCCACCTGGTCGAGCAGTTGCGCGACGACGACTGCGGGCCGACCCTCATCTTCGTCCGCACCAAGCGCGGCGCCGACAGGCTGGTGAAGCGCCTGCGCAGCCACGAGATCGAAGCGGTGGCGATGCACGGCGACAAGAGCCAGCGCCAGCGCGAACGCGCCCTCGCCCGCTTCGAGGACGGCCACGTCGAAGCGCTCGTCGCCACCGACGTCGCCGCCAGGGGCATCGACGTCGAGGGGGTCACCCACGTCGTCAACTACGACGCGCCCGAGGACCAGGACTCCTACGTGCACCGGATCGGCCGCACCGGCCGGGCCGGGCGCCGCGGGACGGGCGTCAGCTTCGTCCTCGCCGACCAGGCGGACGACGTGCGGCGGATGGCGGGCGGCCTCGGCCTCGTCCGCGAGTTCGAGATGACCCACGGCGGGCGCCGCCAGGAGGTTGCCCCGCGACCGTCCGAGCGCCGGCCCCGCAACGGTCGCAGGAGGAGGAACCGCAACTGACCGTTCCCACCGCCCAGAAGTGGACCTGCGGCGGCTGCGGCGTCGCGGCCAGCCGCAGCGACACGGCGGCGGCGCCGCTGCCCGAGGCGTGGGAGACCTGCGCCGAGGGCACCTTCTGCCTCGGCTGCCGCCGGGTCCGCGCGGCCGAGGCGGCCGTCGACTCGGCCCCGGCCGAGACAAACCGCGACGACCGCGCCCGGCTCCGCCGCTCGGCGGTCGTCGACTTCGAGCTGCTGCGCGCCCCGGAGAGGTCGAACGGCTCGATCGCCAAGGCCTGCCGCTCCTCGATCCCCGCGGTCGCCGCCGCCCGGCGGCGGCTGGGCGTTCCCGCGGTCTGAGCCCAGGCGGACCGCCGGCCGGCTAGCCCGGTCGATCGCCGGGATCTCCCTCCATCGCCTCGAGGGCGCGGTCCAGTCGAGACACGGTCACGGCACCCGGCGGGACCGGGATCGCTCGGAAGGTCGGGGCGGCGAGCTCGAGGCGAAAGGCGATCCGGTGGTCCGGGCCGAACCCGGTGACCAGCGGGTTGTCGCCCCAGCTGACCAGCCAGCCGCCGTCGGCGAGCTCGCGCGCCGAGCCGCAGCAGTGGCTGGAATTCACCTCGGAGTCATTGAGCTGGCCTAGGTAGCGCGCCGTGCCCCGCCCGGTTTCGAGGCGGTAGAAGACCACCCGCGGCCGCCGCGGCCGGTCCTTGCCGTTGTCGTAGATGCTGAGGCTGCCGTCGTCGGCGACGCGGACGTCGTGCTGGCCGCCGAGCAGCTTGCGGGCCGGATCGCCGACGATCCGCAGGGACTTGCCGGTCTTGGCGCCGCCGAGCTTCCAGGCGATCTCCCCGCTCGAGCGACGGATCCCGTAGACGGCGTCGGTGTGGCGCGTCGAGATCACCACTTCGTTTGGCCCGCGCGGCTCGATCGCGTTGATGTGGACCGGGTCGAACGCCTGGCGTCCCTGCAGGCGGCGCCTCGGGTTGCTGAGCACGTTGTGCCACCAGCGCCCGGTCTCCGAGAGGGCGATGTGGCCCCTCGAGCTCCAGCGCCACACGGCCCGGCCGTCGGGGTCGATTTCCTGGACCGCGGCGGAGACGATCGCCGCGCGTTTGGGGCCGCCGAAGCGCCGCAGGTCGGCGGTTTCGGGGACGTAGGAATCGACCAGGACGTTGCCGTCGGCGAGCTCGCGGAACTCGTGGCCGTCGATGATCGAGCCCTCCGTCCGCACCAGCCGCAGCAGCCGGCCATTGAGGGTGCGCACCTCGTGCGCCATCCGCGGGTCGAGGCCGTAGCCGTCGCCGAAGGAGCGCGCCCAGGCGACGGTGCCGTCGGCGAGGACCTGCGCCCAGAGGGCGCGCGTCGGCGGGCTGTACCACCAGCGCGGCACCCCCTCGTCGTCGAAGACGATCACCCACGGCCGCTCCTCGCGCGAAGCCTGGACGCTGACGACGAACATGCCGGGGGGCGCCGGACCCAGGCGTTCGAAGCGCCAGGGGGGGAAGTCGGCGGGCAGGCAGCGGACGGTGTAGGAGCGCCGCCGGCCGCTGTCGGTCAGCGCGATCGCGAAGTCCTCGCCCGGCCGCACATTGGAAGCGATGGGCAGGTCTCCCGTCCCGGCCGGCGAGCCGTCGACGGCGACGGCCGTCCCGTCGTCCGCTTCGACCCGGATCGGCGGCGCCCCCCGGCCGCAGCGGGAGACGTAGTGGTGCACGGCCGGATCGAAGCCGGGGTAGAGGTGCTCGATCTCGACCGAGTCGGCGCCGGTCGGCGCCCGCGCCTCCTCCTCGATGCCGCAGCCGGCGAAGCCGGCGGCGACGGCCAGGCCCGCGACGAGCAGGCAGCAAAGCAGGGTGAGGTGTCGACGGAGGCCGGGTTGCACCTGTCACTGCTACCCGATCGGTGGGATCGGCCGCGATGCGGCCCTGCTACTCGCCCCACCAGTCGCGCTTGCCCTCGACGTCGTCGCGCGGGGAGTCGCCGAGGTTGGGGGCGCCGATGACGAGGATCTCCAGGCCCTCCGGCCCGGCCTCGTAGCCTCGCCAGGTGCCGGGCGGGACGCGCACCGCGTCCCACTGCTTCAGCTCGACGATCTCGTCGTCGAGCTTCATCCGGCCGCTGCCGCCCACGACCACGTAGAGCTCCTCCTGCTCCTTGTGCGTGTGTCCGTAGGGAAAGCGGTAGTCGGGCGGGATCCGCTGGTAGCCGAGGCCGGACTTCTCCAGCTCGAGGGCTTTGGTCGCGAGGCGGAACTCGAGGTCCGGCGAACCGTCGAAGTTGGACCCGAGGTCCTCCAGGTCCTCCTTCAGGTTCTTGTGGGTGAAGGGCACGGGGCGATCCTACGGCTTGTCAATCTGAGTCGGCCTTGCCTTGCCAAGGCCGACTCAGATTGACCTGCCCAGCCGCTTAGCGCTGAAATCTCTGGAATCGGAATTGGAATCCTGCGAGAGACGGGCGCGTGTGGGCATACGATTCACATTGGCCGATACGCGAAATGCCCTTAAGGCTCTGGCTCATGCCGAGCGAGAGGACATCACCAGGATTGCGGCTGCTCACGGCGCGCGGAACGTTCGTGTGTTCGGTTCGGTGCCGAGAGGTGAGGCGACCAGCACCAGCGACCTCGACCTTCTGGTCGAGATGTCGGAGGACCGAAGCTTGTTCGATCTGGTCGCTCTCGGCGATGAGTTGGAGGAGACGCTGGGCGTCGAGGTCGACGTATTTACGGAGGGGAGCCTCTCGCCATACCTTCGGGATCGGATTCTGGCCGAGGCAATAACGCTCTGAGGGACAGGCAGTTACCTGCTTCATAGTTGCGACGCCGTCGATCGGGCGCTCGCGGGTGAGCGGGTCTGGTTGTAGGGCGCCAAGAAAGTTCAAAAACTAAGGTTGCATAGAGCGCTCAGGTCGGGAAAAGTGCCGGGCCGCGCTTGTGAGCAGCGTTCATCTGCCGCGCGCAGTCCCGAAATCTGTATCGGAGCCAATCGATATCGGCAGGGGAGGCCGGCTTTATGGGGCAACGCACGTTCGGATGGTCTATGTCGAAGGCTGGCATCTTCAGACTCAGTCTCTTTGCCGTCTTCTTGCTCGCCGTCTCAGCGGTTCCGGTTTTGGCCGACGAACCCGCGGTACCGGAGACCAGCGAAATTGAACTCGCTCCTCCTTCATTGCAGGCGCAGGCGAGTTGGTTGCCCGATGCGGTTGATGTTCGGGAGGGGATCGGGCAGGTTGAACGTGAAGAGGCTGCCCGCGAGCAGGAACTGGAAGGGCCGCAAGCCACTCGGGAAAGAGAGGAATCCAGCGATTCTTTCGCCGATGTCGACGCCGGCGAAGCTCGGGGTCTGCTCCAAGCTCTCTTTAGCGATCAATTGGACAGGCTCGATCTTGATCCCGCTCGTGTGCTTGGTGAAGCGGATTCCGCTCGCTTGATTGGTGATACCGCTGCGGTAGTCACGGAAGACGGCGACGGCTCCTTACTCGACGCAGGTATTCCACTGCAGGCGGAAAACGAAGCGGGCGAACTCAGCAAGGTAGATCTCAGCTTGGAGGAAGCGGCGAATGGCGTCGAAACGGCGAACGCTCTCAGCGACGTACGGATCGGCGAAACGGCGGCAGAGCCGATCGAGGTAGGAAGCGAAGGGATCTCGATTACGCAGTTAGGGGCTGACGCCGGAAGTCCCACTCAGCCGTACGGCGAGCAGGGTGCCTTCAACTTTGAAACCCTCCCCGACACCGATGCCCTGATCGCTCCGACCGCGGCGGGCGTCGAGATCTTCAACCTGATCCGCTCCAAAGAGAGCCCGGAGACTTTTAGCTTCCAGATCGGCATGCCTCCTGGCGCTGAGTTGCGCTCGAACGGGAACGGCGGCGCGGAGGTGGTCCAAGATGACGAGGTACTCGCCTCGATTCCCTTTCCGACCGCTGTTGATGCGCAGGGCAGCGACGTTCCGGTTGAGTTCAGCATCGAAGGCAACGTCATTAACCTTCACGTTGCTCATCGCGAAGGGGAGTACGCAATGCCAATCCTGCTTGACCCACAGGTTCTCGAGGACTGGGTCAACTCCTACTCCAGCTGGCAAAACGGACACAACCTCAGCGCTCTGGAAAACGGCTCCTGGCAGTGGAGCAGCAGCCCCTACGGGCTGATCTACTTCGGTACTGGCAACCCTTGTTTCTATACCTGCTGGGGTCGCGGCCTGTATCTGACCGCGCCGAAAGGCACTTACGGCGCCAATACCTATTCCCACTGGGCTTACCGTGCTCCCAACGCCAATAGCTACATCGCCAAAGCCTGGTTGATCCCGTTCTGGCGAGACGATCACGGGTGCAATCGCGTCCAATACCCGCAGCCCCATGACTATGACGGCTTCTGGGGCAATAATGATTGGAATCTGCTGCAGACCAACGAAGCCGCTGAAGTCGGGAGCGTCGCGATCCAATCTCACGGGCAGGCGTTCATTGTCGGCCTAAGCTCAGGCGGCGGCATCAATATCCCGTGCTGGCGCGACGTGTATGTGGGTGGGGCTGCAATATGGCTCGACGATGAAGACCAGCCGGTCCTAACTACCAGTTCGACCGCGCAATGGATGGACTCCACGCCGGTTAGATTGAACGTCAGAGCGACTGACCTTGGCCTTGGCGTCCGCAAGTTCGAGGCCGAAGCAACCGACAAATCAGGAGCTTTCCAGAAATGGGAAACCTGGCACCCATGTATTGGCACCTACGTATCTCGCTGCCCCGAAACCTGGAACCTAAACGACGGGGGCCAGCCGCAACTCGCCTATGACCCCTCGGTGTTGCCGGAAGGGATCGTCACCCTCAACGTCACCGCCTTTGACGCGACCCTGAGGAAATCGACGACGACCAAAGGAATGACGCTGCGGATCGACCACGCGGCGCCGACGATCAAACTTTCGGGCACGATCACCGAACAGGCGACGCTTGGCACTGACAAGAAAAAATACACGGTGCGAGTGGACGCCAGCGACGGGGTTCCGAACGACCCGAATCCGGCCAACGCGCGCTCCGGCGTGGTCAGCATCAGCGAGTGGGTCGACGGCAAAAAAGTTAACGAATACGCGCCGGGGTGTTCGACCCAGAGCTGCTCCTACTTCGATGAAGGCGCCATCGAAGCAGCCGCCTACGCGAACGGCAAACACACCTTGGTCGTGAAAGCGACCGACGCGCTCGGACACGTCGCCTCTCAACAGCTCGAATTCACGCTTGGCGACGTGCAGGCGCCGACGTTGAACGTGACCGGGTTCCCCACGGAATCCTCGACGATGCCGGCGCGACCGATCTTCTGGAAGACCTTCGGCGCCAACGGCTCTGGCACCGGGCAGCTGAAATCGCCAGCCGACGTCGCGATCGACGCTCAGGGTGACGTCTGGGTCGCCGACAAAGGCAACAACCGGGTCCAGAAGTTCAGCGCTACCGGCCAGTTCTTGGCGAAATTCGGATCAACCGGCACGGGCAACGGCCAGTTCAGCTCTCCCGCTGCGATCGCGATCGACCCCAAAGGCAACATCTGGGTCGCCGACAAGGGCAACGGCCGGGTTCAAAAGTTCAACGCCAAAGGCGAGTACCTAGCCCAATTCGGCTCCAAAGGCACCGGCAACGGCCAATTTGCCAGCGGCGGGCCAGAAGGCATTGCGATCGATCCCAAAGGCAACATCTGGGTCTCCGACACTTATGCGGGCCGGATCCAGAAGTTCGACGAAAACGGGACCTTCCTAAAAGTCGTGGGCTCTGCAGGCACTGGGCCGGGCCAGCTCGGGGAACCAACCGGGATCGATATCGGTCCCGGCGGCAAAGTATGGGTCGCCGATTGGGAAAACCACCGAGTCTCCGTATTTAGCGAAGCAGGTGAATTCGTTAAACAGTTTGGCTCCGAAGGGAGTGGCAACGGCCAGTTCAGCTACCCCGATGCGATCGCCGTCGGCGGCAAGGGAGACGTCTGGGTCGGTGACCTGAACAACAACCGCATCCAGCAGTTTGACCAGAACGGCACCTACTTGGGCCAGTTCGGCAGCCCGGGATCGGGGCCAGGACAGTTTAGCTTCAGCTACCCGATGGGCGTTGCCACTGACTCCAAAGGCAGCGTCTGGATCGCCGACACCCTCAACCACCGGGTTCAGCGCTGGCTAGTTCCGAACACGACTGTGAGCGGTTATCTACAACCGCTCAGCGCGGCGGCGACGGACAGCGGTTTTGGGATGGGCACGATCGCAGCCAAGCTGACCAACGAAGCGGGGGTCACTGAGGTCCTGGGTCAGAAAAGCCAGACCTGCGCCGAAGGCAGCTGTCCGATCAGCTACGAACTGAATGACGTCGATCTCTCCGAAAAACCAAGCGGGACCTACCTCCTCAGCATCCTCGCCACCGACGCCGCCGCCAACGTTCGCGAAGCATCCCGTGTCATCAGCATCGATTCATCTCCCCCTGAGATCGAGCTCTCCGGTTCGCTAGCTGAAAGCGCCGGACTGCCATTCAATGCACCGAGTGCGGCGCTGGAGATCAACGCCAGCGATTCCGATCCGGGCAGCGTCGGGGTCAAGCGGGTCAACGTCGAACGCGACGGGCGGCTGGTCGCCTCCTACCCATCGGACTGCTCTAGCGACTGCCACGAGGTAGAAGCCTCCTATGCGTTCCAGGCCGTTGCCGACGGTGCTGGCCGTTCGGTCAAGCCGGTGGCAAACGCTGGCAACGGCTCAATTGGCGAACTGAAACGGGTCTCTTGCGTCGCGGCCAACGACTGCTGGGCGCTCGGGCGAACCAAATACACGTTTCAGGAACAGGTCGAACAGGGCAAAGTCGCCGAGCCGCTGCTAGAGCGTTGGACCGGCACCGAATGGCAAGCGACTACGGTGCCTAAACCTGCAGGTGCCACCAGCGTTAATCCCGAAAGCATCTCCTGCACCGCCGCGAGCTCCTGCATCGCCGTCGGTTCCTACGCGAACGGGACGACGCAGCCCTTGGTAGCGCGTTGGAACGGGGTGAGTTGGACTGCGTCTCCTGGGTCGCTTCCCGCTGGCGCCAGCCAAGGCTCCATGAGTGCCGTCTCCTGTGGTGCTGCCGCTGACTGCTGGGCTTATGGGAAGACCCAGCTTACTTTGACCGAACAATTTGAAGGTAAAGTCGCAGCCTCCTTCTTCTCGCGCTGGAACGGCAGCACTTGGCAGACGACCTCCGTCCCCAAACCTGCAGGCGCCACCAATCTCACGGTTGAAAGCATCTCCTGCACCGCCGCGAACTCCTGCATCGCCGTTGGTTCCTATACCAACGGAACGACCCAGCCTCTGGTGGAGCGCTGGAACGGAACCAGCTGGACTGCTTCCGGCGGGTCGCTACCCGCGGGGTCTAATCAGGGCTCCATGAGTGCCGTCTCCTGTGGCGCCGCCGCCGACTGCTGGGCCTATGGCAAGACGCAGCTCACCTTCGCCGAACAGGCAGAAGGCAAAGTTGCCGCTTCGTTCTTCTCGCACTGGACCGGCAATAACTGGATGGTCGAGATGACCTCCAAAGCCCCGGACGACAGCCCGACCACCGTCACCTCGATCTCCTGTGATTCGGCGACTGCATGCACTGCCGTGGGGCGTTACACCGATCCCCACGGCGAATCCTTGCCCATCGCCTATACCAGGGATGTCGCCGGCTGGCGCTTCCAGCCGATGCCGATCAAGACCGAAGCAAATTCCAGCTCGCTCGAGAGCGTCTCCTGCACCGCCACCAACGAGTGCGCGATGGTGGGGTACTCCAGAGTCGGCAATGCTCAGTGGCAGGTCTTGGCCGAGGCGGAAACCCCCGACGGCGGACCGCACGAAATCACCGTGGAAGCGATCGACGTTCAGGGAAACGCCGCCAGCGAAACGCTCGAAATCGACGTCGACCCGAGTTTGGCGGCGCCTCCGGAATGCGACACCGAACCTCAACTGGAACCCGCCAAAGGCGTTCTCACCTCGGCGCAGGCGGTGACCTCGATCAAAACGGCACTACCGGCAGCGGTAGCTCCGACTGACGGCGCCACCGCTCCCTCAACTGAAGAGATCATTGACCCTTCCTATAGCTCGCCATCTCCGAACCTGGAGACGGTCGACTCTTTGGCAACCGGCGAAACCTCGGTTACGCCGGAGGGGGGGTTCAACCTCGGTGACTCCGTCTGCTTTTCGCCCGCGACCCTGACCTCCGCGGCGACCGACGCGGCGATCGTCAACGGCGACGCGGCGCTGTTCGCCAACACCGGCCCGGAAACCGACACGGTGATCCGGCCGACGGCGATGGGCGCGACGCTGGTCCACTCAATCCGCGGGCCCAACGCTCGCGACACTCTCGCTTGGAATGTCACGGTCGAACCGGGCCAAGAACTGGTTGAGCTCCCCTCGGGCGGAGCGGCGGTGGTAGAGGTCGGCTCGGAAGTCGGAGAAATTGCCGATGTGCCGCCGACGCCGGCAAACTCGACGTCGGGTCTTGCGGATGTCGAAGTTCAGATCGATGGCGGCGAATATCAGCTAATCAACGCGGCAGACGAAACCCAGCTCGAGGTCGTGGCGGTGATTGCCCAGCCGTGGGTGGTCTTGGCCCAGGGCGGAATCGTGCCGGTGGCAATCGAGGTCGTGCCCGATACCGAAACGCCCAACGAATTCGAAGTCTGGCTGCCGTTGCCGCAGACCCCGGAAGAAAAAGCCGTTTGGCCCGCCCAGGCAATCATCGGAACCTTTAGTCGCGCGGCTTTGAATGGAACCTGCGCTGTCGCCGAGAGTCCGTGTGGGGCGCTCGACTTCGACCAGATGGCGCGGTATGCAGTGTATTGGGGTAACGAAGAACACCACGGCGCCCGCAACCCCTTCTACGCCGACTACGGGTCCAACAACTGCACCAACTTCATCAGCCAAATCCTCCGTGCCGGCGGCGGCAGGTTCATGCGCGCCTACGAGAATGGTGACGGGAGCTGGTGGTACTACAACATCGGCAGCGGGGGTGTCCTCGGCGATGGGCCTAGCTCTGGCTGGGAAGACACCGAGTCGTGGAAACAGGCCGACAAGCTGCCACGTCATCTCTGGCGGTTCGGCCTCGCCCACATCGATCCCGTGCAGCAGCCCTGGGGCTGGATCAAGGGGAACATCATCGCCCTGGACTGGATCGACACCGATGGCAAAGGGAACGTCAACCACCTGCAGTTCGTAGTCGGGACCATCGATCCGCCGACCGGCCGGGAACCGGTGATCGCCAACTCCTCGAGCAAAGGATCGAACTACCCACATAAAAACTGGCTGACCGTCAAGAAACGGGTCGAAGAAGCGCACGGTTCGAGCTGGACCCGGTTCTCCCTGGCTGCGAAGCATCGCGTTGCCAACCTGAACGCCAAAAAGCACAATCCGGCTAACCTCTACACCTCAAATGGATTGTTCAGTGGCTAAGGGCGCGCGTCTCCGTTTTCTCGTCTACCTGCTGAGTGGAGTTGCCCTGGCGGGGGTGGCGATGGGCTGTGGCGAGGATGCCGAGGGAGAAACCTCGGCGGACGCAGGCGAGACCCGCGTTCTCTCCGCAACCGAGACGAAGCAGCTTCTGCATCAACTCACCTACCGCTACAAGTTCAGGCAGGTGGCGACGCCGGAGGGAGCAGAGGCGGCGGTGGCGGGGCGGGTGTTCGGTCCCCATCACACGGTGCTCAACTTCGGTGTCGCGCTCGGCCACGGTAATCATGCGGTACCGGTGCCGCGGGCCGGAACCGCCGAAAGCTATGGCTACCCGCGGGGCGGTTTCATCTTCACCACTGACACCTTCATCAAGGGTTCCGATGGTCGTCTGGTGCCGAACCCAAAGCTCAAGACCGCCGCCCAGTGGCGCCAAGCCAGCGACATCGAGGTGAAGATGACCGACAAGCTCTGTCTGGCCGCCACCGGTGGTCACTGCCCGCCCTAGCCGGCAAGCCTGTGCGCTTCAAGAGTTTGATCTCGGCCATCGCTGTATTCGTCATCTCGCTCGTCTTATTGGGTTGTGGCGGCGGCACGGAGACTTCACCTACGGCGGACGAACCTCAGAATCGAAGTGGCCAGGTGAGGAATCAAGACCCGCCAGCCGCCAGCGAAGCGGCGGATGCTGAGAGCTCCGGCTTTAAGCCCTTGAGGCACGGGCGCCTGAAATAGAAGGCACGCCGGTATCCCGACCACCCTTACCCGATGCTATTCCGGCCCCTGTACGGAAATGGAAGCCACGCTGTCGGAACGGGTGGAGTTCGGCGAGCCGGTCGGCGACAGGGCGATCTACGACGGCCTTCAGATCGAAGCCATCTAGTAGCAGGTATCGCTGCGGCCTATCGATCCGCCTGTAGAAGTGGAGGCTTGGATCCCCCGGGACTCGATCGACTACTGAGGTCGCACCCCTGGTCACATCACGCGAGAATTTCCGCTCCCGACGCAGGCGTCCGGCGTCCTCCGGGTCAGGCGCTCGAGCGCTGCTGCCCGAGCAAGGGCCAGGCGAGGGCGGCGCCGAGGAAGGCGACGGCGGCGGCGACTGCGAGGACGGCGTCGAGGCCGGCGACGATGCCGGCGCGCAGGGCCTGCCCCTGGTCCGCCTGGTGCTCGAAGATCGCGCCGAGGCCGGCGATGCCGATCGCGATCCCGAGCTGGCGGAAGGTGTTGTTGATCCCCGAGGCGAGGCCGCTGCGCTCGACCGGGAGGACGCTGACCATCGCCGCCGCGAGGGCCGGGCTGATCACCCCGATCGCGAGGCCGCCGACGAGGAGGCCGGGGAGCAGGGTGGTCCAGCCGCTCTCGGCGTCGACCGCGCGCATGAGGAGCAGCCCGACCCCGATCAGGACGAGGCCGGCGGTCAGTGGCAGCCGCAGCGGCAGGCGGTTGGTGAGCCGGCCGGAGATCGGCGCGACGACGACGAGCACAAGGGTCAGGGGGAGGATGCGGAGGCCGGTCTCGGTCGGGGTGAGGCCGAGCCCGACCTGGAAGTAGATCGCGACGAAGAGCAGCAGGGGGTAGAGGGCGACCGACTGCGCGAAGGCGACCGCCGCCGTCCCGGTGAAGGCTGGGATGCGGAAGAGCGAGAGCGGCAGCATCGGCGCCTCGCTGCGGCGCTCGACCGCGACGAAGGCTGCGAGCAGGACCGCCGCGCCGAGCAGGGCGCCGACGATCAAGAGGCTGTCCCAGCCGTCCTCGTTGCCTCGGATCAGGCCGAAGGTGGCGAGGAAGCAGGCGGCGCCGAAGGTCGTCATCCCGGCCAGGTCGAGCGGCCGCGCCTCCTCCTCGCGCGACTCCGGCAGCCGGCGCAGCGTCAGCCAGAGCAGGAGGCCGCCGAGCGGCAGGTTGACGAGGAAGATCCAGCGCCAGCTCAGCTCGTCGGTGAGGACGCCGCCGACCAGCGGCCCCACGGCCAGCGCGGCGCCGGTGACGCCGCCCCAGACGCCGAGGGCGAAGCCGCGCTCGGCGTCCTGGAACTCGTCGGCGAGCAGCGCCAGCGAGGAGGCGAACATCGCCGCGGCGCCGATGCCCTGGGCGGCGCGGGCGAGGTCGAGGAAGACGGGCGTGCTCGCCGCCGCGCAGAGCGCCGAGCAGGCGGTGAAGGCGGCGAGCCCGGCGGCGAAGATCGCCCGGCGGCCGACCCGGTCGGCCAGGGCCCCGGCGCTCAGCAGCGTCGCCGCCAGGGTCAGCGCGTAGGCGTCGATCACCCACTGCAGCTCGTTGAAGCCGGCGCCGAGGTCGGTCCCGATCGCGGGCAGGGCGACGTTGACCACCGTCACGTCGAGCAACAGCATCGCCGTCGCCGCCGAGACGACGAGCAAGGTGATCCAGCGCTCCCGCGTCACCGGGGCAGCATCGCCGCCGCGTCGGAGAGAATCCCGCGCATGCCCGAGGTGGTCGTCCTCCTGCTTGCCGCCTTTGCCACCACGCTGGCCACGGGTCTCGGCGCGATCCCGGTCTTCCTGCTCGGCAGCCGGGCCAAGGGGCTGACCCCGTTCCTGCTCGGCTTCGCCGCCGGGGTGATGGGGGTCGCCGCGGTCGCCGGCCTGCTGATCCCGGCCGGCGAAGAAGGCTCGGCCGCGGAGGTGCTCGGCGGCCTCGCGCTCGGCGTCGGCTTCCTCGCCCTGGCCCAGCGCCGCTTCAGCCCCGACGCCGGCTTCATGGGCCGCACCGGCCCCGGTGCCCGCACCTCGGCGCTCGTCTTCCTCGTCCTCTTCGTCCACAGCCTGCCCGAGGGGCTGGCGGTCGGCACCGCCTTCGCCTCCGACCGCGCCGGCCTCAGCCTCTTCGTGATCCTCGCGATCGCGATCCAGAACGTCCCGGAGGGGACGAGCGTCGCGATCCCGATGGCCGAGGCCGGGTTCGGGCGCTCGCGGCAGTTCTGGGCCGCGGTCGCGACCAGCGCCCCGCAGCCGGTCGGCGCCATCGTCGCCTACCTGGCGGTCGAGGAGATCAGCGGGCTGCTGCCCTTCTCGTTCGCCTTCGCCGCGGGGGCGATGCTGGCGCTGATCGCGGTCGAGATGCTGCCCAAGGCCTACGCGCTCCGGCAGCCCCTGCAGCCGACCGTCGGGATCGCGATCGGGGCCGCGATCATGCTCGCCCTCAGCTTCGCGCTCGGGGTCTGAGCGCACCCTTCGATCCGACCGATGTCCGAGCATGCGCGGATGGCGGTGATCGAGACCGAGGGGCTGACCAAGCTCTACGGCAGCGCCCGCGGGATCGAGGACGTCAGCTTCTCGGTCGAGGCGGGCGAGGTCTTCGGCTTCCTCGGCCCCAACGGCGCCGGCAAGACGACGACGATCCGCACCCTGCTCGACCTCCTGCACCCGAGCCGGGGCAGCGCCCGCGTCTTCGGCCTCGACAGCCGCCGCGACAGCGTCGCGATCCGGGCCCGGCTCGGCAACCTCCCGGGGGACTTCGGCTACGGCAAGCAGGCCAGCGGCCGCGAGGCGCTGGGGCTGCTGGCGCGGCTGCGGGGCGTCGAGGACCGCGGTCGCGCCGACGCCCTCGCGGCGCGCTTCCGCGCCGACCTCGACCGGCCGCTCGGCGAGCTCTCGCGTGGCAACCGCCAGAAGGTCGGCCTCATCCTCGCCACCTTCCACGAGCCGGAGCTGCTGATCCTCGACGAGCCGACCAGCGGCCTCGACCCGCTGATGCAGGAGGAGTTCCTCGCCCTGGTCGCCGAGGAACGCGAGCGCGGCTGCACCGTCTTCCTCTCCTCGCACGAGCTCGACGAGGTCGAGCGGGTCTGCGACCGGGTCGGGATCGTCAAGGCGGGACGGCTGGTCGCGGTCGAGCGGGTCGCCGAGCTGCTGGCCAAGACGCAGCGGCGTGACCGGGTCGAGGTCGAGTTCGCCGAGCCGGTCGAGCTGGAGGACGTGCGGGCGATGCCGGGCGTGGTCGGGGCCGAGTTCGCCCACGCGAGCCTCGAGGAGGTCTTCCTCACCTACTACGACGAGGGGGAGACGTGAGCCAGGTCGCGGCGCTCGCCGCCGCCCACCTCTCCGACCGGCGCCGCTCGCTGCTCGCCTGGGGGCTGCCGATCGGCCTGATGTCGGCCTTCATCGTCGCCATCTTCCCCTCGGTCGAAGACTCGATCGGGAAGGCGGTCGCCGACTACCCGCCGGCGCTGAAGGAAGCGTTCGGGATCGGCGAGCTGAGCAACGTCGAGCAGTACCTGCAGGCCGAGATGCTGAGCCTGATCGTGCCGCTGGCGCTCGGCTACCTGGCGGTGCGGGCGGTGGCGAGCGGGCTCGCCGGCGCCGCCGAAACGGGCCGCCTCGACGTGCTCCTCTCCGCGCCCGTCTCGCGCACCCGGCTCTGCGCCGCCGGCTTCCTCGCGACCGCGGTCGAGCTGGCGGCGGTGCTGGCCGTGAGCTGGCTGCTGACGATGGCCGGCAGCGCCCTCGCCGGCGCCGGCCTCGACGCCGGCGCCGCGGCCGCGGGGTTTGCGAGCGTCTGGCCGCTGGCGCTGCTCTTCGCCGGCCTCGGCGTCGTCGTCTGCGGCCTCTCGCTGCGGACCAGCGTCGTCACCGGATCGGTCGCCGGCGTCCTCGTGGCGATGTACGTGGTCGACCTCGTCGGCAAACTCGACCCCGGGCTCGACTGGATCCGCTACGCCTCGGTCTTCAAGTACTACGGCAACGCGATCGAGGACGGGATCGAACCGCTGGCGTTCGCCGCCGTCGCCCTCGCCGCGGCCGTCCTCGCGGCGCTGGGCGCCTGGCTGTTCGAGCGCCGCGACGTCTCTTAGGAGGACTCCCCGTCCGGGGAGCGCCAAGGCCATCCGCGGGGTGGGCCCGGCCTGAACCCGCCCAGCAGCACCGCGAGCGCCGCGAGCATCAGCAGCTGCAGCCCGATGCCGAGCGGCGAGGTGAGCGCCTCGGTGACGACATCCCCGAGGTTGCGCTCGGCGACGGTGGCGGCGCTGAGGTAGATCGAGTAGGAGACGAGGCGGCCGGCGAAGAAGGCGGCGGTCAGCGGCAGCAGCGGCACCGTCATCAGGCCGGCGGCGACGAAGAGCTGTCCGGAGGGGACCGGCGAGAGCGCGAAGAGGCCGAGCCCGGCGGCGGTGCGGCTGCGGTCGCCGCGAAGGGCGGCCTCGGCCCGGTCGAGGCGTTCCCGGCGCGCGGCCGAGAGGCGCGGCCGCAGCCGGCGCGCCCCGTTGGCGAGGACGAAGCGCCCGCTCGCGGCCGCGAGGGCGCCGCCGAGGACCAGCGGCACCGCGGGCAGGTCGAAGTCGAGGCTGAAGAAGACGAGGACCGCCCAGGTTGGCGGGCCGAAGGCGGGGAGGAGGTTGATCGCGAAAACGACCCCGAGGGCGACGGCGAGCTGGGCGAGGTCGGACACGGGACGAGGCTAACCGGGTCCGGGCCGGGCGAGCGCTTGGCTAAGGTCTCGCGCCGGATGAGCGACGCAGGCGCGGTTTCCGCAGCGGGGCAGACGACGGGGCGGGAAGCGCCGCTTGCGATCTTCGCCCGCTTCCTCAAGTTCGGCTGCCTCGCCTGGGGTGGGCCGGCGGCGCAGATCGCGATGATCAAGCACGAGTGCGTCGATGAGGAGAAGTGGGTCTCCGACCTCACTTTCAAGAAGCAGCTCGCCGTCTACCAGATCCTCCCCGGCCCCGAGGCGCACGAGCTCTGCGTCTACTTCGGCCGCGTCCGCGGCGGCAAGCTCGGGGGGCTCGCCGCCGGGCTCGGCTTCATGTTGCCCGGCTTCATCCTCATGCTCGGCCTCTCGGTCCTCTACGTCGAGGCGAACCTGGCCGGCCACCTCGAGGAGCTGTTCTACGGGCTGACGGCGGCGGTTGGGGCGCTCGTCGCCCGGGCGCTGGTCCGGCTCTCGAGGAACTTCATCAGCGACGTGCCGCTGGCGCTGATCGCGATCGCCGCCCTCGCCCTCACCCTGCTGGTCGACGCCAGCTTCGTCCTCGTCCTGCTCGGGGCCGGCCTCCTCTACGAGCTGTGGACGAACGGGCGCCGCTGGGTCGGCGGCGCCAACTCGGTGGCGATCGGCCCGGTGGCGGTCGCCCTCTTCCTGGCCGGGACCCTCACCGTCTCGCTGACCTGGGAGATCTTCTTCGAGGGCCTGAAGGCGGGGCTGCTCACCTTCGGCGGCGCCTTCACCGTCATCCCCTACCTGCAGGACAGCGTCGTCGGCGGCCACCACTGGCTGACCAACGACCAGTTCGTCGACGGCCTCGCGATGGGCGGCGTGCTGCCGGCGCCGCTGATCATCTTCTCCACCTTCGTCGGCTACATCGCCGGCGGGCTCGGCGGCGCCCTGGCGATCACGGTCGGCATCTTCCTGCCCGCCTTCCTCTTCCCGATCTTCCTCCACCGCCAGCTCGTCTGGGTCGCCGAGAACGACCGCCTCCATCCCTTCCTGCTCGGCGTCGCCGCCGGCGTGATCGGCCTGATCGCGGCGGTCACGGTGACGATCCTCGAAACCAGCGTCGTCGACGTCTGGACCGCGCTGATCGCGGTCGGCGCCTTCGCGGCGCTGAACCGCTGGCACTCGAAACTGACCGTCGTCTACGTAATGGCCGCGGCCGGGCTGGTCGGCGTGCTCCTGCAGGCGACCGTCGTCTGAACGCTTCGACCTAGAGTGCTGACATGACCCGCCCCGATGCTCTGCCTTCTCCGGGGGCGCTGGAGGAGGTCCGGCGCCTGGCGGGACCGTCGTCCGCGGTCCGCCGCGTCGTCCCCCTCGCTGGCGGTCAGCACTCGGACACCTGGAGGGTCGAGACCGAGGAGCCCGCGACCGCGGTCGTCGTCCGCCAGTTCCCGGTCGGCGACCGGGCGCCCGCGCTGGAGCGGCGCGTGCTGCGGGCGCTTGACGGGCTCGGCGGCCTCGCCCCGGTGCTGCTCGGTGACGACCTCGAGGGCCGCTGGTCGCAGCACCCGACGACGCTGATCAGCTGGCTCGATGGCTCCCCGGACATCGCTCCCGCCGATCCGGCGGAGTGGGCGCGGGAGCTGGGCCGGGCGCTCGCCGTGGTGCACGGAGTCCCGGTCGAACGCCTGGGGGAGCTGCCGAGCGTCTTCGAGCGCAGCGGCGTCGCCGGCGAGGACCTGCGGGGCCCGCTGGCGGCGGAGGTCCGCCGCCGCTGGCCGGAGGTCGCCGGCGCCCCGCAGGTGCTCTGCCACTGCGACTACTGGTCGGGCAACGTCGTCTGGCGGGACGGGAGGCTGACGGGCGTCGTCGACTGGTCGGCCGCCGCGCGCGGTCCCCGCGGCTTCGACCTGGGCTGGTGCCGGCTCGACCTCGTCCTCCTCCACGACGAGGGGGTCGCCGACGAGTTCCTCGCCGCCTACGAGGAGGCGAGCGGCGAGCCCGTCGCCGCGGCGCGCCTCTGGGACTGCTGGGCCGTTGCCCGCTCCGAGGAGGGGGTCGCCTACTGGGCCCCGAACTACCTGCCGCTCGGCCGCGCCGACCTCGACGAGGACGAGCTGCGCCGGCGCCACGCGGCCTGGACCGCGCTCCTCGCCGAGCGGACGTAGCCCTCAGCTCTTCCCGCCCGCCTCGCGTTCGTCCTGGCGCTTCTGCTTCCACGGCAGCACCGGGATCCCATAGCGGGCGCACCCCAGGGCTTCCGCCTGGGGCAGCAGGCGCCAGCCCCGCTTCCCCTTTCCGCTTGGCATCGCCGCCGCCAGCTCCCAGACGGGGGGATCGCCGCCGTCCCTTGCCATCTCGCGCAGGATCGGCCAGCGCCTGGAGGTGGCCATTGCCTTCTCGGCTTCGGCCTCGGCGGCCCTGTCGCCGCTCCTGCGTGCCTCGCCCCACTGGCGGAACCAGAGGCAGGAGACGATGCCGGTCACGGCGCCGGCGACCTGATAGCGGTTCGTCGTCAGGCCTTCGTCGGGGATGAGGGAAGCCTCGAAGGTGGCGGGGAGGGGGATTCCCTTCAGCATTTCGCGCACCGCCGCATCGTGGTCGGCGGCTTTGACGACCTGCGCCGGCATCGCGTCGAGCCAGGTCTGCGAGTCCACCTTGGTCAGCCAGTCGAGGCGCTCTTCGAAAGCGCCGAGGTCGGGGACCGCGGCCTTCATTTCGAGCACGTAGCCGCCTTCCGACCACAGCGCGGTCATCTGGCGGTCGCCCGGCCCGCCCAGGTTGACGAAGAACTCGGCCCGGGTGTCGACCTGGGCGGTCGTCTCCAGGACCGGCAGCTCAATCCAGCCCTGCCCGTGTGGATGGGGCATCTCGCGTGCCATCGAGATCGTCTCGGCGAGGCTGCCGTGAAACCAGCGCAGTTCGACTTTGCGCTGTCGCACCGCGGGCGGGAGCATCCCCGTCGCCCATTGCTTCGTGTGGACCGGGTACCGGCTGCCCGGCAGGCGTTCGGGCTTGCCGACCGGCGTGACCCGGATCGATTCCGGGGGGATCGGCTTGCCGGTGACGAATTCCATCCTCCCTTCGCCCATGCTGGGTGGCATGTAGCGGCCCCTGAACGCCTGGGTGACGTCTTCGACCCGCCAGCCCGGGCCTTCGAGCAGCAGCAGCGGCGTCGACTCGGCGAAGCGGACGAGCGCGGCCCCGTAGGCGGGCGAGGGCGACTTCGAAGCGCCGCCGCCGAGGAGGAGGATCACCGCGGCGGCGACGGCGGCGGCGGCAAGGCCCGCGACCCCGAGGAGACCGCGCCGGTTCCGCCCGGCGGGGGGCGGGGGCGCGAGCGCGATCTCCGGCGCCGCGGCGAGCGCGGCGGGGGTCGCGGGCTCGGCGAGGATCGCCTCGGCGAGCGCCGCCTCCGCCGGCCCCAGCTCGAGCCACTCCATCTCGGCGGCCGAGAAGCGGTCCGCCTCGCGCAGCTTCCGGTCGACCTCGCGTGCCTTCATTGCGCCCCTCCGATCTCGATCTCGTTCCGTGGCTTCTCCTCCGACTCCGCGGCGAGGCGGGCGCGCAGGCGCCGCCGTGCCCGGTGCAGCCGCGTGCGCGCGGCCATCGCCGAGATGCCCAGCACCCGCGCCGCCTCGCTCGGGCTCAGCTCCTCCATCCCGATCAGCATCAGCAGCTCCCGGTCGGCCTCGTTCATCGCCGCCAGCGCGTCCAGCACCGGGCGGTCGCTGGACGGCTGCAGCGGCAGCTGGCGCCGCAGCTCCTCCCGCAGCCGCTCGGCCAGGCGGGTGCGCCGCTTGGCGCCGCGCTGGTGGTTGGCGAGGACCCGGCGCGCGGTCGCGTAGAGCCAGAGCCGCGCCTCGCCGTCGAGTGGGACCTCGCCGAGGCGCCGCCAGGCGACCAGAAAGGTCTCGGCGACGACGTCGGCAGCGTCCTGCGGCTCGGCGCTCCGCCGCAGCGCGTAGCGCAGGATCTGCCGCTCGTGCTCTCGGTAAAGGCGCGAGAAGCGGGCCTCGGCGAGCTCCCGCGGCAGCGCCTCCTCGGTGGCGTTTTGGGCCATCACCGCTATATGTCCGGCAGGGTCCGCAGCGTTACACGGCCTGCCGGTCAGCTGCACGGGCCGTTGCGGGGGTTGCGAGAGCCGGTTCCCCTACCGACTATTGGGACATGCGCCCCTTCGCGGCACTCGGCGCAGCGGCGTTGGTTGCGATCGCGGTCTTCGTCCCGGCCCACGCCGAAGCGTCTCCCGCCAACGTGGCCGCCCTGCAGGCGGCCCTGAGTCAGCTGCAGCTCTACGACGGCCACGTCGACGGGATCCGCGGGCCGCTGACGCGGCGCGCCGTGGTCGCCTTCCAGCGCCGCCGCGGGCTTGCCGCCGACGGCATCGCCGGGCCTCGTACCCGCAAGGCGCTCGGCTGGCGCGGCCGGCCGGGCCTTGGCAGCCGCACGATGCGGATCGGCAACCGCGGCTGGGACGTGGCGGCGCTGCAGTACCTGCTGCAGCGGGCCGGCGACGGGGCGGGGAGGGCGGACGGCCTCTTCGGTCCGCTGACGCAGGCGGCGGTGATGCGGGCCCAGCGCACCGCCGGCATCGGCGTCGATGGGCTCGCGGGCCCGGCGACGATCGCCTCGCTGCGCGGCGGCGATAGCGGCAGCGAGACCGCGCCGAGCGCCCCCGGCCCGACCGGGCCGGTCAGCTTCTACCGCCCCGTCACCGGGCCGATCGGAGACGGCTTCGGCGCCCCGCGCGGCGGCGGTCGCCTCCACCAGGGGCTCGACTTCCCGGTTCCCGAAGGCACCCTGGTCGAGGCCGCCGGGGTGGGCACCACGATCTTCGCCGGCTACAACGCCGGCGGCTACGGCAACCTCGTCGTCGTCCAGCACCGGCTCGGCTGCACGACCTGGTACGCGCACCTCTCCTCGATCGCCACCTCGGTCGGCGCGCCGGTGGAAGGGGGCACCGGGATCGGCTACGTCGGCTCGACCGGCTACTCGACCGGTCCCCACCTGCACTTCGAGGTGCGCCGCTACGACACCCCGATCGACCCGATCCCGATGCTGCTGCCGACCGCGGCGCGGCGCGGTCCCGTCGGCAAGGGACGCAGCGAAGAGCTGGAGTGCGGGGCCAGCCGCCCCCAGTCCCGGAAGCCGTCGCCCGCCGGCGACTGGATCGCCCGCGAGCCTCTCTGCCGGTAGCCGGCAGGTCCTCAGCGGTCGTGCAGCAGCGCCAGCGCCGCGGTCAGGACCAGCGAGCCGCCGGCGACGGCCGCGGTCGCCGCCGCGCTGCCGTCGGGCAACTCCTCGCGGGCGAGCGCGGCGGCGCCGATGTCACCGAGGTCGCCGAGGACGCTGATGGCCAGCAGGGGACGGACGGGATCTCCGCGCAGCGCCGCGAGCAGCGCCGCCCCGTGGACGCCGACCTCGCGTGCGCCCATCCCGCGCAGGGGAACCTGGGAGGCGGCCTCCCGCGCTCCCGCGCCGAGCCAGCGGCCACCGGCAAGCTTCCGCGGCGCGACGATCAGTCCGAGCCCGTAGGCGATCCGGAGCGAGAGCACCGAGGCCGTCGCGAGGCGCAGGGTCGGGCTTGCCGGCGTCATGGCAGACAGGTATCCGGGATGGGGGAAGGCGAAACCGTCCGCCGTTACCGTCTAACGGGAAAATCACGGCGAAGGGAGCGCAATGGCAACGCAGGTCAAGGTGATAAGCGGCACCGACTTCATCACCGTTTCCACGCAGGACTATGAGCGGGCGGCGAAGTTCTACGGTGAGACGCTCGGGCTCGAGTTCTCGAAGCGCTGGGGGAACATGCCCGCCGGTGAGTTCGAGACGGGGAACCTGACCATCGCCGTGATGCAATCGGACGGCTTCGGGATCGAGTTCCGCGCCAACAACCATCCGATCGAGTTCCACGTCGACGACTTCGAGGCGGCCAAGGCGGAGCTGGAATCGCGCGGTGTCGAGTTCCAGGGCGAGACCCTCGACTCGGGCGTCTGCTGGCAGGCCTTCTTCTCCGATCCCGACGGCAACGCGCTGGCCATTCACCACCGCTACGCGTCGCCGGACGCGAGCCCGGGCGAGTAGCTGCGCTTGGGGTTCACGCGCGCGGAACTGGAAGCCTTCCGGGGCTGCGAGGTCGACGACCTCGTCGGGCCGGGCCTGCGGCTGCTGTTCGTCGGCATCAACCCGGGCCTGTGGACGGCTGCGGTGAGGACCCACTTCGCCCATCCCACCAACCGCTTCTACCCGGCGCTGGCGGCGGCCGGGATCACCGGCTACGAGATCGACCGGGCCGCCGGCATGAGCGCCGCGGATCGGGAGCACCTGGTGGCGCGGGGGGTCGGAATCACGAACCTCGTCCGGCGAGCCACCGCGCGCGCCTCCGAGCTCTCGCGCGAGGAGCTGCGCGAGGGCGGTGAGCGGCTGCTCGGGTTCGTCGCCGACCACCGCCCCGCCGTCGTCGCGATCGCCGGCGTCTCCGCCTATCGCGACGCCTTCGGCGAGCCCGGCGCGAAATTGGGGCGGCAGCCGGAGACGCTCGACAGCGCCGACCGCTGGTCCGGCGCGACGCTCTGGGTGGTCCCCAACCCCAGCGGCCTCAACGCCCACGAGACGACGGCGACGCTCGCCGCGGCCTACGCGGCCCCGGCGGTCGAGGCCGACGTCCTCCCGGCCGCGATCAAGAGGCCGGCAGGTAGGTGAGGAGCACCACCCCGGAGTCGAACCGCTTGACGTCCTCGAGCTGCATCCGCACGGTCCCCCGGTCGCCGAGCACGTGGAGGTTCGCCGTCCCCCAGACGATCGGGTTGATGTAGATCTCGAATTCGTCGACGAGGCCCTTCGCGGCGAGGGCGTAGGCGAACTCGCCGCTGCCGTGCATGAAGAGGTCACCCTCGACCTCGTCCTTCAGCCGCGGGATCGAGTCCTCGAGGTCGCCCTCGAGCAGGGTCGCGTTCCACTCGAGCTCGCCGGAGAGGGTGTTGGAGCCGACGTACTTCGGGATCGGGTTGACCATGTCCGCCCATTTGCCGGTCTCGCCCGGCCAGTAGCCGGCCAGGCCCTCGTAGGTCTTGCGACCCAGGACCAGGCCCGCGGACCCCGACTGGCGCTCGAACGAGTAGTCGCCGTGGTCTCCGTCCGGCTGCACCCACTCGCCGACCGGGTCGACGACGCCGTCGAGGGTGGCCTGAGTGGTCGCGATCAGCTTTCCCATCTGGATTCTCCTTCGGTAAAAGGGGCGAGTGTCGAGTTTGTCTCCCTATAGGCGACAAAGTCGACACGACTCCTGTCAGGCGACCCCTACCCAGCGACGACGAAAGCGACGACACCATGACGAAGACTCCCTCGCAGCTGATCGACGAGAAGATCCAGGACCTTGGCGACTGGCGGGGCGAGACCCTGGCCCGGGTCCGCAGCCTCGTCAAGGAGGCCGACCCGGAAATCGTCGAGGAGTGGAAATGGAAAGGGACCCCGGTCTGGGAGCACGACGGCATCCTTTGCACGGGGGAGACCTACAAGAAGGTCGTGAAGTTGACCTTCTTCAAGGGCGCCTCCCTAAAGGACCCCGCGCGCCTCTTCAACTCCAGCCTCGAGGGCAACACCCGCCGCGCGATCGACATCTCCGAGGGCGAGGAGATCGACGCCGAGGCGCTGAAGGGCCTGATCCGCGAAGCGGTGGAGCTGAACACGGCCTGAGCAGGGCGGCGGAGGCGGAGCCTCTGATGCAAACAAGACTCATTCTCATTATGCTCCGGTAGGTGCTCGAGCCCTTCCAGCTTCCCTTCGTCCAGCGCGGTTTGATCGAGGTGCTGATCCTGGCGGTCCCGGCGGGCCTGCTCGGCACCTGGATCGTCATGCGGGGGCTCGCCTTCTTCTCCCACGCGGTCGGCACGGCGGCGTTCCCCGGCCTCGTCCTCGCCGACGGGCTCGGCTTCGCGGCGCCGCTGGGCGCCTTCGGTGCCGCGATCGCCTTCGCGGCCGGGGCCTCGCTGCTGCGCAGCCGCCGCGGGGAGCGGGAGGACGCGGCGGTGGCCCTGGTCCTGGTCGGCTGCCTCGCCGGCGGCGTGATCCTCGCCAGCGACGTCTTCGGGTCGGGCGCCAACGTCGAGACCCTGCTGTTCGGCAGCCTCCTGCTCGTCGACGGCGGCGACATCGCCCTCGCCGCCGGCGCCGCGGCGGCGACGCTGGTGGCGAGCGCCCTGGTCGGCCAGCACTGGCTGCGCACCGGCTTCGACCCGACCCTGGCCGAGGCCGGGGCGCCGAGCCCGCGCGTCTTCGACGCGGTGCTGCTCGGCCTGGTCGCGCTGGCGAGCGTCGCGGCGCTGACCGTGGTCGGCTCGCTGCTCGTCGCCGCCCTCTTCCTCGTCCCGGCCGCGACCGCCCGCCTCCTGACCGAGCGGCTGGCGAGCTGGCAGCTCCTCAGCGTCGCCCTGGTCGCGCTCGAGGGAACGGTCGGGCTCTGGCTCTCGGTCAAGACCGACGCCCCGCCGGGGGCGACGATCGCCTGCGTCGCCGCCGCCGTCTTCGCCCTCGTCGCGGCGGGCCGCGCGCTCCGGCGCGCCCCGCGCCCCGCCCTCGCCGCGGCCGCCCTTGCCGGCCTGGCCCTCGCCGCGGCCGGCTGCGGCTCGGCCGGGGCCGGCACCGAGAAGCTCGACGTGGTCGTGACCACGACCCAGCTCGGCGACTTCGTCCGCGAGGTCGGTGGCGACGCGGTCGCGGTCGACCAGATCCTCGAGCCCAACACCGACCCCCACGACTACGAGCCGCGCCCCTCGGACGTCGAGGGCGCCGCCGCGGCGGAGGTGGTCTTCGCCAGCGGCGACGACCTCGACGCCTGGGTCGAGCAGGTCGTCTCCGACTCCGGCAGCGACGCCGAGGTGGTCGACGTCGGCGCCGCGGTGCCGTTCCGGCTCGCCGGCGAGGACTCGGGCGAGGAGGCTTCGCGGTACGACCCGCACTGGTGGCACGACCCCCGCAACGCCGAGGCCGCGGTGCGGGAGATCGAGCGCACCCTGGCGGCGGCGGACCCCTCGCACCGCGCCGCTTTCGCCCGCAACGCCGCCGCCTACCTCGCCGAGCTGCGCGCCCTCGATCGCGGCATCGCCGGCTGCATGGCCGCGGTGCCGGCGGCGCAGCGCAAGCTCGTCACCGACCACGACGCCTTCGGCTACTTCGCCCGGCGCTACGGGGTCGACGTCGTCGGCGCCGTCATCCCCTCGCAGACGACCCAGGCCCAGCCCTCGGCCAAGGACCTGAGCGAGCTGGCGCGGACGATCGAGGCCGAGAAGGTGCGGGCGATCTTCCCGGAGAGCTCGCTCAGCGCCAAGGTCGCCGATGCGATTGCCCGCCAGACCGGCGCCTCGGCCGAGTACACGCTCTACGGCGACACCCTCGGGCCCGAGGGCTCCAGCGGCGAGACCTACCCTGGGATGGAGGAGGCGAACGCCGACGCGATGGTGCGCGGCTTCACCGGCGGGGAGGGGCGATGCCGGCTGAAGCCCTGATCGAAGCCCGCGAGCTCGCCACCGGCTACGAGGGCCGGCCGGCGATCTCCGGCGTCTCCTTCTCGCTGCGGCCGGGGGAGCGGATGGCCCTGCTCGGCCCCAACGGGGGCGGTAAGACGACCCTGCTTCGCGCCCTCCTCGGCGAGCTGCCGCCGCTGGCCGGCGAGCTTCGGGTCGCCGCGCGCTGCGGGATCGTCCCCCAGACCGAGCGCTCCCAGCTCGACTACCCCGTTTCCGCCCTCGACGTGGCGACGATGGGAGCGCTCTCGCGCCTCCCCTGGTGGCGGCGGCCGGGGCGGCGTGAGCGCGAGCGCGCCGGCGCGGCGCTGGAGCGGGTCGGCCTGCGGCAGCTCGCGGGGGAGACCTTCGGCAAGCTCTCCGGCGGCCAGCGCCAGCGCGTGCTGATCGCCCGCGCCCTCGTCCAGGACGCCCGGGTGCTGCTCCTCGACGAGCCCTTCTCGGGCCTCGACCGCCCCAGCTCCGAACGGCTGGAGACGCTGATGCGGGAGCTGGCCGCGGAGGGGCGCGCGATCGTCCTCGCCACCCACGACCTCGACCAGGCCCGCCGCTCCGACAGCGTCCTCTGCCTCAACCACCACCAGATCGCGGCCGGGCCGCCCGCGGAGACGCTCGACGTCGCCGTCCTCGAAGCCACCTACGGCGGCGCGATCGTCGAGCTGCCGGGCTCGCAGTCCCGCGCCATCCTCCCGCCCCACCATCACCACCACTGATGCTGGAGCCCCTGCAAGACGAATTTATGCGGCGCTCGATCGCCGAGATGACGCTGCTCGGCGTCGCCGGCGGCGCGCTCGGCTGCTGGGTCGTCCTCTACCGGCTCTCCTACGCGGCCGAGTCGCTGGCGCACGCGGTCTTCCCGGGCCTGGTCCTGGCGGCGATCGCCGGCGTGCCGCTGCTGGTGGGAGGGGCGCCGGCGATCGTCGTCGCGGCGCTGGCGATCGCGCTCGCCGCGCGGGTGCCCGGCGTCGAGCGCGAGGTCGCGGTCGGGGTCGTCGTCACCGGCCTCTTCGGGCTCGGCGTCCTCCTCGCCCTCTCGCCCGACTCGCCCCCCGGCATCCAGGAGGTCCTCTTCGGCGACATCCTCGGGCCCACCGACGCCGACATCGGCGCGGCGGCGGCCCTGGCCGTCCTCGTCGCCGTCTCGCTGCTGCTGCTCCACGGCCGGCTCCTCGCCGGCGGCTTCGACCGCGCCGCCGCCCGCTCCCTCGGGGCGGCGCCGGCGCGCACCGAAGCGGCCCTGCTCGTCCTCCTCGCGCTGGCGATCGTCGTCGCCGTCCAGGGCCTCGGCAACCTCCTCGTCGTCGCCGTCTTCGTCGGCCCGGCGGCGACCGCCCGGCAGCTGACCGCGAGGATCGGTCCGATGATCGCCATCGCGGTCGCGACCGCGGTTCTCGCCGGCCTCGCCGGGCTCTACCTCTCCTACTACGCCGGCACGGCCGGCGGCGCCTCGGTGGCGCTGGCGATCCTCGCCGCCTACCTGCTGGCGCTGCCGCTGGCGCGGCTGCGGACGGTCCTGCGCGGCGAGGGGGAGGCCGCGACGACGGGGGCTACGATCGGTTGATGACCACAGCCGTCGACACCGCCTGGTCCGAGCACGCGCTGACCGTGCTGGGCGAAGCCGGCTACCGGCGGGGCGGCGCCCGCACCGCCGTCGTCGAGGCGCTCGCCCGGCACAGCTGCGCGGTGACGGCGCTGGAGCTGGAGGAGGAGCTGCGCCGCCGCCAGGTCCGGGTCGGGCGCGCGAGCGTCTACCGCGCCCTCGAGCTGCTGCAGGAGCTGGGCCTGGTCCAGCGCCTGGAGGCGGCGCGGGGGATCGCCGGCTACGAGCGCGTCGACCCCGGCGGCCACCATCACCACCACGCGATCTGCCGCCGCTGCGGCCGCATGGAGCCCTTCGAGGACCGCGCCCTCGAGCGGGCGATCGGCCAGGTCTCCGACCAGGTCCCGTTCCAGATTGCCGAGCACGAGGTGGTCCTGCGCGGCCTCTGCGAGCGCTGCGCGAACTAGGTCAGCGCCGCGCCCGCCGTCAGCTCGACCGAGCGCAGGCGGTTCGGCACCGAGTCGGAGTAGTGGGCGGTGATCAGCTCGTCGGCCTCGGTCTCGGCGGCGAAGCGCTCGAGGTAGGCGCCGACCTCCTCGGCGGTGCCGACGGCGGTGTAGGCGAGCATTTCGTCGACGGCGGCGCCCTGGGGCGAGGCGAGGATCGCGTCGACGTCCTCCTCTTGGAGCTTGCGGCCGCGGCCGAAGAGGGCGCGGGCGCGGATCCGACGGGCCGCCTCCAGCTGCGCCGCGGCGCTCTCGGCGGTCTCGGCTGCGATCACGCCGACGCCGGCGATCACGTAGGGCTCGGACTGCTGCTGCGAGGGCTTGAAGCGGTCGCGGTAGACGACGATCGCCTCCTGCAGGTAGCGCGGCGCGAAGTGGGAGGCGAAGGCGTAGGGGAGCCCGAGCTCGGCCGCCAGTTCGGCGCCGAAGAGGGAGGAGCCGAGGATGTAGAGGGGGACGTGGGTGCCCTGGCCGGGAATCGCCTTGATCCCCGGTAGCGGGCTCTCGTCGCCGAGGAATCGCTGCAGCTCGACGACGTCCTGGGCGAAGCGCTCGCTCGCCGCGGGGTCGCGGCGCAGCGCCAGCCAGGTCCGCTGGTCGGTCCCCGGCGCCCGCCCGAGGCCGAGGTCGATCCGCCCCGGGTGCAGGGTCTCCAGCGTCCCGAACTGCTCGGCGATCACCAGCGGCGAGTGGTTGGGCAGCATCACCCCGCCGGCGCCGAGCCGGATCGACTCGGTCAGGGCGGCGACGTGGGCGATCAGGACCGCGGTCGCCGAGGAGGCGATCGAGGAGATGTTGTGGTGCTCGGCGTACCAGATGCGCCGGTAGCCGCCCCGCTCCGCCGCCCGCGCCAGCTCGACGCTGCCGGCGAAGCTCTCGGCGATCGTCTCCTCCCTGCCGACGGCGGCGAGGTCGAGGATCGAGAGCGGCACGGGCATGGACGCACACCATAGGGAGCGCTATGTTCAAAATTCACTGATCAAAAAGGCGGGGGAGGAGGCGTCAAATGAAGTGGAGTCGAATCGCCGCCCTGCTCTGCGTGGTGGCTCTCTTCGCCGTGTTCGCCGCGGCCGCATCGGCGACGAAGTACGTGGCCCTCGGGGACTCGTACTCGTCGGGCACCGGGACGCGGACGTTCTACGAATCGACCTGTCAGCGCTCGGTCTACGCGTACCCGTACCTGCTGCACAACGCCCATCCCGAATGGACCTTCGTCAACGCGACCTGTTCAGGGGCGAAGACCGGAGACATCCTCAATAACCAGGTCAACAGCGTCACCGCCGACACCAACTGGGTCACCTACACGATCGGCGGCAACGACGCCGGCTTCTCGAGCGTGATCACGACCTGCGCCCAGCCGTCTTGGGCCTCGAACTGCGACGGCGCGATCAACACCGCGCAGTCCTACATAACCAACACGCTGCCGGGGCGGCTCGACCTCGTCAACAACGCGATCAAGTCGCGGGCGCCGAGCGCGAAAGTGGTCGTGCTCGACTACCCGAAGCTGTTCAACGGCGAAGACTGCAACGCGCTCACCTGGTTCAGCCCCAGCGAGGAGTCACGGCTCAACCAGACGGCGGAAATGCTGAGAACCGTGATCAGCGCCGCCGCCTCACGGGCCGGTTCCAACTTCGTCTTCCGCGACGTGATCCCGCCCTTCGTCGGCCACGCCGTCTGCGACGGCGGCGGGGGCTCTTCGACCGAGTGGATCAACGGCCTTTCGAACCCGACCGGCGAAAGCTACCACCCGAAGGTCAGCGGTCACGCCAGCGGTTACTACCCCGTTGTGAAAGGGGTTACGGGCTGAAATAGAGGGGAGACCCGGCCCTCAGGGCCGGGTCTCCACAGCCGTCCGCTCGACGTCGATCCGCGGCAGGATCCGCTCGAGCCAGTCGGGGATCCACCAGTTGCGGTTGTCCAGCAACTGCATCACCGCCGGCACCAGGACCATCCGGACCAAGGTGGCGTCGAGGAAGATCGCCGCCGCCAGCCCGATCCCGAAGAGCTTGAGGAAGACTTCGGGAGAGGCGACGAAGGCGAGGAAGACGACGACCATGATCGCCGCCGCCGCGGTGATCACCCGCGCCGTCTTCGCCAGCCCGTCGGCCACGGCCCGCCTCGTGTTCCCGTCCTTCAGGTACTCCTCGCGGATGCGGGAGACGAGGAAGACCTCGTAGTCCATCGAGAGGCCGAAGAGGATCGCGAACATCATCACCGGCATGAACGGCGCGATCGGCACTTCGTGGTCGATCCCGATCAGTTCCCCGACCGCGCCCCCCTGGGCGACCAGGGTCATGACGCCGTAGGCGGCGCAGACCGAGAGCAGGTTCATGATCCCCGCCTTCAGCGAGATCAGCGGCGAGTGGAAGGCGACCAGCAACAGCAGGAACGAGAGCCCGACGACGGCGACAATGAACAGCGGTATGCGGTCGGTGATGTAGGTGCTCTGGTCCTCGAGCGCGGCGTTGACGCCGCCGACGAGGGCGTTGACGCCCGAGTCGCCGACCGCGGCCGGGATCACCGTCCCGCGCAGGTGTTCGACCAGCTCCGTGGTCGCCTCGTCCTGGGGGGAGGTGGTCGGGATCACGGTGACGATCGCCGCGGTGCCGTCCGAGTTGAAGCGCACGGGCGGCACGTAGGCGACGCCCTCGTCCTGGCGCAGGTCGGCGGCCAGGGCGTTGACGGTCGCCTTCGCGCCGGGGTCCGGGAGTTCGGCGGCGATCACGAGCGGCCCGTTGGCGCCCGGGCCGAAGCCCTCGCTGATCAGGTCGTAGGCCTGGCGGGTCATCGTGTCCTTGGGATCGTTGCCGGCGTCGGGGAAGCCGAGGCGCATGCCGAGCGCCGGCGCGGCGAGGGCGAGCAGGATCGCCGTCGCGACGATCGCCGCCGGCCACGGCCGCTGCTGCACCCAGTGGCTCCAGCGGGCGGCCGGTGATTCGCCGTCCTCTTCGGGCCGGTCGAGGCGGCGGCCGAGAATCGGGAGCCGCAGCCGGTCGACGTTCGGCCCGAGGTAGGAGAGCAGCGCCGGCAGCAGGGTGATCGAGGCGAGCATCACGACCAGCACCGCCAGCGAGGCCGAGATCGCGACCCCGTACATGTAGGGGAGCCCGGTGAGGAAGAGCCCCAGCACGGCGATGACGACGGTGCCGCCGGCGATGATGACGCTGCGCCCAGCGGTGGTGACCGCCTCGACGACGGCGTCGTGGCGGTCCTTGCCCGACTTCAGCGCGGTGCGGAAGCGGGTCAGGACCAGCAGCGCATAGTCGATTCCGACGCCGATCCCGATCAGGCCGGCGACGGCCAGGGTCCAATCGGGGACGTCGATGACGTTGGCGAGGAGGGCAATCAGCCCGCCGCCTGAGATCCCGATTCCGATCAGGGCGATGGCGAGCGGCAGGCCGGCGGCGACCAGCGAGCCGAAGGCGATCACCAGCACGATCGCCGCCGCGAGGAAGGCGATCCCCTCTTCGTTGCCGCCTTCCTGGGCGCGGACGATCGGGTCGCCGCCGAGCTCGATCTGCAGGCTCTCGCTGCTGTTGTCTTCAGCCGCCGCGACCAGCTTTTCGCCGTCCTCCTTCGGCACCTCCCAGCCGGGGATCGTCAGCGGCAGCGTCGTCGTCGCGATCGTGCCGTCGTCGGAGACCCGGATCGCTTCCCGCTTCTCGATATGGGGGACCGCTTCGGCCTCGGCGAAGAAGTCTTCGACCCCCTGCTTGGCGGCGGGGCTCTGGGCGCCGTTCGGGTCTTTCCAGACGACGAAGACTTCCTGCCCCGAGTAGCCGTCGAAGGCGCTTTCGGTCAGCTCGCTCGCTTCCTTCGACTCCGAGCCGGGGGTGTTGTAGTCGGCTTCGTACTCGCCGGCGAAGGTGGTGCCGAGGACGATCAGGACGACCGCGGCCGCGATCCAGGCGAGGACCATGCTGCCACGGCGGCGGTAGGCGAGATCGGCGAGGCTGGCGAGGCGGCGGGTCATGGCGTCCTTTCGCGTTGACGACTAGTTAATGAGCAGAAAGGTTTAGGGACTAAACCGTTCATATCACAAAGCAACGGGTAGGATCTTTCTTCCCATGGCCCCCGGACCGATCGACGGAGACCGCGCCCCCTCGACGCTCGCCTTCCTGCTCTCGCAGGTGGGAATCCACGCCTCCCAGCGCTTTGCGGAGCGGATCGCCGCGGTCGGGCTGAACCCGCCGCTGTTCCGCATCCTCAACCTGATCGACGCCGCCGAAGGCCGCTCCCAGCAGGCGATCGGGGAGGGGATCCAGGTCCCGCCCAGCCGCATGGTCGCGCTCGTCGACGAGCTTGAACAACGCGGCCTGGTCGAGCGCCGGCCCGACCCGAGCGATCGCCGCGTCCGCGCCCTCTACCTGACCCGCAAGGGCCGCAGCGCCCTCGCCCGCGGCCGCGCGATCGCCAAAGCTCACGAGGAGGAACTGACCCAGGGGATGCGCGAGGCCGACCGCCTGCGGCTGACCAGGCTGCTGCAGCAGATGGTCGACCAGCAGGCGCTCGGGAGAGGCGTCCATCCGGGCCTTAAATAGACGTCCCTCGGCGGCCTCCCTCTCCGAACTGGAAACCCAAACGTTTACTTATATTCCTCTGAGTAATTGATAGGGTCGCGCGAATCGTGGGCAGACGGAGGCTGACCGCACTCTGGATTTTGGCGCTGGCCCTGACGGCGGGCGGCTTCGGGGCCGGGTGCGGCGGCGGCGAGGACGAGCAGACCGCAGAGGCGGAGGCAGACGCGGTCGTCCCCTTCTCCGAACCGCAGCGGGTCAAGCTCTCGGAAGGACCGTTCTTCCTCGTCCCCGACCTGGAAGAGATCGTCGCCGGCGGGCAGGAAGTGCGCGGGCGTTCCTACAACGGGCAGCTGGTCGGTCCGACCCTGGTGATCCAGCCGGGGGAAACCTTCGCCCTCAGCGTCGTCAACCAGCTGTCGGAATCGACCAACCTGCACTTCCACGGCTTCCACGTATCGCCCAAGCAGCCGTCTGACGAAGTCGTCCACCTCGAGATCAAACCCGGCAAGAGCTACAAGTACGAAGTCAAGGTGCCCCCGAATCACGACCAGGGCAGCTTTTGGTACCACTCGCACAACCACCACACCTCCGAGGGCCAGGTGTTCGGCGGGATGTCCGGAGTGGCGCTGATCGGCAAGCCTCAGCTGCCACCGGGGGTCAATCTCGCCGCCGATCGGGTGCTGGCGCTGAAGGACTTTCAGGTGAAGAACGGCGAAATTCCCTTGCAGGGGATCGACAGCGACGCGGCGACCACCCGCACCGTCAACGGCCTGCTGGAACCGAGCATCTTTGCCGCGCCCAACTCGATCGAGCTGTGGCATCTGGCGAACATCGGCGCCGACATCTTCTACAAGCTCGAACTGGCAGGCAACAAGTTCTATGTGCTCACCGAGGACGGCAACCCCAGCAGGCTCGGCTCCCAACGGAGCCTGGTCCTGCCTCCGGGCAAGCGGTTCGACGTCCTAGTGCAGTTCGGCTCGCCCACCGGCTACGCGCTGAAGACCCTTCCCTACAGCACGGGGCCGGGCGGTGACAACTATCCCGAAGCGACCCTGGCGAGGGTCTACATCAATGGCCCGGCCGCGAAGGGTCAGGGCTCGCTATCGCGGGAAGCGGAGCTGGTGGAAGAAGGGTTGCCGCAGGCGACCGCGCCTTCCCGCGTCAAGAAGCTGACCGAGGACGAGGACAATGAAGAATTCTTCATCAACGGCAAGGTCTTCGACCCGAATCGGATCGACGACGAAGTCCAGCTCGGTGCCGTCGAAGACTGGCTCTTCGTCAACGAAACCGACGAGCAGCACCCGATCCACATTCACCAGGACGATTTCTGGGTGATCGAAGAAAGCGGGCAACCGGTGAACCCGCAAGGCCAGCAGGACACGGTCATCGTGCCCCCGAAAGGCTCGATCAAACTCCGGATCCAGTGGGCAGACTTCACCGGGGAATTCGTCTACCACTGCCACATCCTCAACCACGAGGACCACGGGATGATGGCGGTGATCAAGGTCAGCGGGCCGCAGGGTGGTGGTTCGCGAGATGCCGCCTCGAGCTCCCACCCGCACCACGATCACTCGTCCCACTCGCATTGAGGAGATGGCAGGCAGGGCCGTCGCGGTTTATCGTGGTCTCCGGCGTCTAGGGATCAAGGGGGTTGTAGCGCCGTGAGGGAATCGATCGCACCGGTCAGCCGCATCGCGGTCGTCTGCCTGGTCTGCGCTGCCCTGGCGGGCTGCGGATCCGCCGCCGAGTCCGACGACGGCAGGGTGCTGCGCGGCACCTACGTCTCCTTCCCCGACTACCTCGACCCGGGCCTCTCCTTCACCCTGGAAGGGGCGACGGCGATGCACAATTCCTACATCCCGCTCCTCACCTACGCCCCGGCGAGCGGCAAGGCGGGGACCGAGCTAATCCCCGGCCTGGCCAAGGCCCTGCCGAAGGTCGACCAGGGCGGCCGCCGCTACACGCTGTTCCTGCGGCCCGGGCTCGAATACTCGGACGGGACCCCGGTCAAGGCGTCCGACTTCCGCTTCTCGATCGAACGTCTCTTCCGGCTCAACTCCGCCGGCTCCACCTTCTTCACCGACATCGTCGGCGCCGAACGCTTCGCGAAGACCAAGAAGGGCGGGATCGAGGGGATCTCCGCCGACGACGCCAGCGGCCGGATCGTCATCCGCCTGGTCGAACCGAGCGGGTTTTTCAGCTACGTCCTCGGGATGTCGTTTGGGGCGCTGGTGCCGCCTGGGACCCCCGCCGAGGACCAGACCTCGAACCCGGCGCCCGCCACCGGCCCCTACGTGATCACCGACGTCCGCCCCGGGCGCAGCTGGGAATACGAACGCAACCCGGCCTGGGCGGCGAACGGCGAGGCGATGCCGGAGTTCCCCGACGGCCACGTCGACGAAATCAAGTTCGAAGTCCGCAGCAACCAAAACACTCAGGTCGACGAAGTGGAAAAGGGGAAGGTCGACTGGATGAAGAACCCGCCACCGCCGGAACGCTACGCGCAGGTGCGGGAACGCTACGAGGGGACGCAGTTCCTCGAGGAACCGACGATCAGCATCTACTACTTCTGGATGAACACCCAGGAGCCGCCGTTCGACGACGTCCGGGTGCGGCAGGCGGTCAACTACGCGGTCGATCCCGATGCCCTGGAACGGATCTTCGCCGGCAGCCTGGAAGGGACGCAGCAGGTCCTGCCGCCGCTGATGCCTGGCTACCGGAAGTTCGAGCTCTATCCGCACGACCTTGCCAAGGCGAAGGAACTGATCGCCGAAGCCGATCCCGCCGACCGCGAGATCACCGTCTGGACCTTCAACCTCGCCCCGACCGACGAAGCCGGCGAGTACTACGAGCAGGTGCTGCGCAAGCTCGGCTTCGAGACGAAGCTGAAAGTGGTCGACTTCACCACCTACTTCACCTTGATCGGCAACTCGAGCACCCCCGACCTCGATACCGGCTTCGCCAACTGGCTGCTCGACTACCCGCACCCGAACGACTACTTCGCGCCGCAGCTGAGCGGCGAAAGCATCCTTCCCAACGGCAACACCAACTGGGCCCTCTTCGACGAGCCGGCGATCAACGCGAAGATCCGGGAGCTCGGCCGCCAGCAGCTGGGGCCGCAGCAGGAACGGGAATACGCGGCGCTCGACCGGACGGTGATGCGGAAGGCGCCCTGGGCGCCGTTCGGAACCCTGACCCTCGGCACCTTCGTCAGCGACTCGATCGACCTCGACAAGCTCGTCGTCAGCCCGATCTACGGCCAGGACCTGACCAGCTTCGAGTTCAAGTAGGCGCCGGCGCCGGCGCCTCGGCGCCGCCGAGGCGGCGCGGGTATCGTCGGCCGGGTGGGAGCCCTTCACCGGTCAGTAGTTCTTCTCGTCGCCGCGCTGACGCTGCTGGCCTTCGCCGCCGCGGCGACGGCGAAACCGCCTACGCGCTACTGGGGCGCATGGGTCGGCTCGCAGCTGACGGGCAAGGAAGCGCCGTGGGACATGACGGCGGCCCACAGCCTCGAAGGCGACGTCGGGTACGGCATGTCGCTGCTCCAGTTCTCCGCCCCGTTCGCGAAGTGCGAGGCCGGCAGCTGCGCCTTCTACACCTTCCCCACCGCGGAGATGGAGAAGATCCGCGCCCACGGGTCGATCCCGGTCTTCAGCTGGAACTCCGGCGCTTCCGGCGGCGACCCCGACGACTTCCAGCTCTCCGACCTCAACTCGGGCCGCTACGACGCCTACGTTCACGACTTCGCCCGCGCCGCCGCGGCCTGGGGCCACCCCTTCTTCCTCCGCTTCAACTGGGAGATGAACGGCGACTGGTTCCCGTGGGGCGCCGGGGTCAACGGCAACACCGCCGCCGAATTCAGGTCCGCGTGGCGGCGAGTCCACGAGATCTTTCGCGGTGCCGGCGCGACCAACGGCACCTGGGTCTGGTGCCCGTATGCCAACAGCACCGAGTCGCTGCGGCTGCGGCCGTTCTATCCCGGCGACCGCTTCGTCGACTGGACCTGCCTCGACACCTACAACTGGGGCCCGGAATCACCCCAGCCGACCCTCTGGCGCAGCTTCCGCGAGCTCGTCGAGCCCACCTATCGCCGCATCACCGAACGGATCGCGCCCGGGAAGCCGATGCTGATCGGCGAGGTCGCCACCACCGGGACCCCGGCGGCGAAGGCGTACTGGATCCACGGCATGTTCGCCGCCGTGCGGCACCGCTTCGAGAAAATCCGCGGGCTGGTCTGGTTCAACAAGGTCGACGGCAGCGCCGACTGGCCGCTGGACTCGTGGCCGGCGGCGAGCGCCTTCGGCCGGGAACTGCGGTTGGGGTTCACGCAAAACGTCTACGCGGCGATCCAGAACACCCCGATCCCGCCGCCGGGCGCCGCTCGCTAGCCGCCCCCGTACTCCTTGTACGGGTACCACCATTCCTTGCGCTCGATCCGCGACTCCATGTGGACGTGCTTGGTCTCCTGGAAGGCCTCGAGGCCCTCGCGGCCGAGCTCGCGCCCGAGGCCCGACTGCTTGAAGCCGCCGAAGGGGCCGGCGTCGTTGTCGGTCAGCGGGTCGTTGATCCAGACGGTGCCGGCGCGTAGCTCGCGCATGCAGCGGACGGCGTTCTCGAGGTCGGCGGTGTAAACGTTGGCGCCGAGGCCGAACTCGGTGCCGTTGGCGAGCGCGATCGCCTCGTCGAGGGAGGCGACGGGGACGATCGGGGCGACCGGGCCGAAGGTCTCCTCGCGCAGCAGGGCGCTGTCGGCGGCGGCGCCGACGACGACGGCGGGGGAGAGGAAGTGGCCGCGCTCCTGGCCACCGCGGTCGCCGCCGGTGAGGACCTCGGCGCCGGAAGCGGTGGCCGCTTCCAGCTGGGCGACGACCTTCGCCCGCTGCGGGTCGGAGACCATCGGGCCGACGTCGGTGGTGACCTCGAAGGGGTCGCCGAGGACGAGGCCGCGGGTGTGGTCGACGAAGGCGGCGACGTAGTCGTCGTAGACCTCTTGGGCGACGTAGAAGCGCTCGGCCGAGGTGCAGACCTGGCCGGCGTTGAGGAAGGCGGCCCAGGCGCCGCCGCGGGCGGCGACCTCGAGCTGCGGGGCGACGTCGGCGCAGACGATGAAGGCGTCCTTGCCGCCCATCTCCAGGTTCATCCGCGCCATCCGCGGAACGCACGCCTCGGCCACCTTCTTGCCGGTCGCGACAGAGCCGGTAAAGGCGACGCAGTCGACGTCGGGGTGGGAGGCGATCGCGGCGCCGACATCGCCGGCGCCGGCGAGGAGGTTCACGACCCCGGGCGGCAGGTGCGCGAAGACCGGCGCCAGCATCAGCGTCGAGAGGGGGGTCAGCTCCGAGGGCTTGCAGACGACGCAGTTGCCGGCGGCCAGCGCCGGCGCCACCTTCCAGGCCAGCAGCAGCAGCGGGTAGTTCCAGGGGACGATGCAGCCGACGACGCCGAGCGGGTCCTTGACCACCATCGCCAGCTGGGTGTTCTCGATCGGCGGGATCACCCGGCCGGCGTGGTCGCGCCCGATCTCGGCGTAGTAGTCGAAGGCGGCGGCGGTCCACTCCAGCTCGTCGCGGTTCTCGATCAGCGGCTTGCCGCCCTCGGCGGTCATCGTCCGCGCCAGCGGCTCGGCTTCGGAGCGCAGCCGCCGCGCCACCTCGTGCAGCAGCTCGCAGCGTTCGCCCGCGGTCATCCGCGACCAGCCGCGCCAGGCCTCGCGGGCGGCGGCGACGGCCGCCTCGACCTGCTCGGGCGAAGCGGCGCCGAGCTCGACGATCGTCTCGGTCGTGAACGGGTTCTCGACCGCGAGCCGCTCGCCGCCACCGGCGACCTGCTCGCCGCCGATCAGCAGCTGGGTATCAAAGTTCAGCTCGGGTATCGGATGAGACTACGAGGTGCTGGCTCTCAACGTTCCGATCCTGAAGGGATCGAGCCTCTCGGCAAAGCCGCAGGTTCAGTAGCGATAGCGGACCTTGAACAGCGGGTCGACCTGCCAGAACCAGCCGATCACCCGGCGTCCGGCGAGGTCGTATTCATCCTTTTTGATTGCACTGCCCTCGTCATTGGGATTCTGAAGCCCGACAGCGCTCTCGACGGTCGTAGCACGAGGCAGGATGCTCAGGAGACTGATGGACCCGCCACCTTGGATCACGAACGAGGGCAGAGGCCCGATGACTTGAAATTCGAACGCACCATCTTCGGCTTTTGGTGCCGCAATCTCGTAGAACAGCCTGAGGTTCCGCTGCCCCGGCTTCACGCGAACCACGGCTGAAGAGAGCCCCGCCGCGCAGCGATCGAGCTGAGTCGCGACTTTGTTCTGCTCGGCTTTGCCGGTCCCGTCCGCGAGGGCTTCGAGCCGCTCGATCAGCTCTTCGTCGTTGAGAGAGCGATCGATCGGGTCGAACTTGAAGACGACCCCGTCTTTGACGTGCTCGTCCGTGTAGCGGACGATCGGCTGTTGCTGCGCTTCGCTGGCCATCGGCAGCAAGAGGGTCGCCTCCTCCGCGCTGTCGATATCCGCGGCCAGAGTGAGGTTGCTGCTCACCATCACCTGGTCCTGCTCATGGCTCCCGTCTCCCTTGGAGATGACCTCGATGACGGTGTCGATTTTGGTGATGGGAACGTTGACGACGTCTTTGAAGGCCATGCCGGGTGTCTCCCTTTCGAGTAGTTCGCGGAGTGTGCGCGAACTTTCCTCCATAGGTCGGACGGAAAAGCTGCCACTTTGTCTGACACCTTGTGAAGCCGTCATGTCGCGGGATTAACGTCGGACCTGTCAGATCAATCCACAACCACGACGGAGGGGCAATGGGCAGAGTCGAGGTTTCCAACGACGAGCTTCGGACGATTCGCGATGCAACGCGCGAGCTGGGCAAGCTCGTCGAGTGTCTGGAGAGCGGAGACGCGGAGAAGTTCGTCCTCACCAAGCACGGGCAGATGCGAGCCGTAGTCGTGTCTCTCGACTCTTATACGGAGATGCGTCCCGGCTCGGAGCTCCACGACCTCCCCAGGGCCGCTTGATCGGCTGATCCCAGGGGGTTCCTGCGGCACCAGATCGACTGAGTCTGCCCCTCGATCCTCATGAGCGCCTATTACCAGCGAGTTCTCGATCACGCTCTCGGCACGCTGCTTCGGGTCGAGTTCACGACGGACGGCCGGGAGATCATCGACTACGCCGTCGTCTTGCTGCTGGCGCTCGACGGGTCCACCGAGACGATCCGAGTCTACGACGGGGCTCACGGGCACAACGAGATGCATCGATACACGCGGAGGGACGGGAAGCGGCCGGGGGAGCAGTTCCATGCCGGTACCCTTGGGGAAGGAATGCGCGCCGCAATTGCCGAGATCGAGCGCGGCTACGGCGAGATGATCGACGGATGGAAGAGACAATGAGGATCGACAACAGACGCTCCCCCGCCGCCCAGGTCATGGACGAAGCGATCGAGCTCGCGATCGAAGGCCACTCGCCTTATCCCGAACGCGCCGCCTTCATCGACGCGGATACGGCATCTGCCGGCCATGAGATCAAGCGGGCGGCTGACGAAGGACTGCCTGTCGTCTTGGTCGCCGAGGACGGCAGCACGCGCGTCCTGATGCCCGCAGCTGCGACCCGCTGAAACGCCCGCGGGGGGCAACAGATGGGGCAGCATGCCCCACAGAATCCAGCCGATCTCCGCGACTCTAGTTAGCTAGCTCGATGATCGGCCGCCCTCGGCCACGCAACCGACACCGGCGCGGCCCATACCATGCACGGCATGCCGACGGGTGAATATGCGGAGACCAGGAACGAGCAGGCGGCTGACTTCCGCTTCGCCTCCTGGGGGGTGCTCCGCCCCTACGCCTTCGGCCTCTACTTCGTGGCCCTGGTCCTCTGGACCGCCGCCTACGGGATCCCGGTCCAGCGGGAGCTGGTGATCCTCTGGACCTGCGGCGCCCTCGCCTGCGCCTCGATCGGGCGGCCGCCGCGGGAAATCGTGCAGCTGGTCCTCGACTGGCTGCCGATCGTCGCCGTGCTCTGGGTCTACGACCTGACCCGGGGGGCGGCGGACTCGATGGGGATCGGCGTCCACTACCACGCGATGATCGAGTTCGACAGCTTCGTCTTCGGCGGACAGGTGCCGACCGAATGGCTCCAGGACCGCCTCTACGAGCCGGGCGTCGTCAACTGGTGGGACGTCCTCTTCACCTTCGTCTACACCTCCTACTTCATTGTCCCCTTCGCCCTCGCCGGGTACTTCTGGGCCCGCGACCGCCTCGCCTTCCAGCGCTTCACCCGCCGCCTCGTGACCCTGGCGCTGGCCGGGCTCGCGACCTACATCGCCTTCCCCGCGGCGCCGCCGTGGATGGCGGGGGAGATGGGGCTGATCGACGAAGTCCACCGGACCACCGGCAAGGGCTGGGAAGCGATCAGCGTCGGCACCGCCTCGCTCTTCTCCAAGGGCCAGGCCAGCAGCAACCTCGTCGCCGCCGTCCCCTCGCTCCACACCGCCTTCGTCACCCTCGTCGCGCTCTTCCTCTGGAGCCGGGTCCGCCGCCCCTGGCTGCGGCCGCTGCTGCTGCTCTATCCGCTGCTGATGGGCCTGACCCTGATGGCGACCGGCGAGCACTACTTCTTCGACGTCGTCCTCGGCTGGATCTACGCCGGCGCGGTGATGGCGGCCTGGGGAATCTGGGAGCGGCGGCGCGAAGCGCGGCTGCCGGCGGCGTCGATTGCCCAGGAACGCGCCTAGCGCAGGCGGAGCGGGCGGGCGAGGTCGATCGGCGCGGTGCGGCCGGCGTCGGTCAGACGGAGGCGGACTTTGAGGGTGCGCTTGCCGGCCCGGCGCTTGGCGGTGACGAGCTTGCGGCCGGCCTTGGTGAGGGCGATCGGGACGCCTTCTTTGGCGCCGTCGCGCATCGAGTAGGAGTCGCGGGCGACCACCCGCTTGCGCAGCTTCAGCACGAGCCCGCCCTGGCAGGCCCCGCCGGCGCAGCGCAGCGGCGCCCGCACCGCCCGGTGACCGGCCAGCAGCCGCCCGGCCAGGCCGGCCGCTCCGAGCCTCGGCGCACCGGTGGGCTGCGGCGCGGCGGCCCGGCCCGGCGGCGCCGGAGTCTGGACGAGGCCGCCGAGCGCGCCCGGCTGCTCGCGCACCGGCAGCCGCAGCTCCAGGTCGGAGACGACGATCGGGGCCTGCAGGTTCGAGGGGCGGGAGTAGGGCGGGTCGGCGGGGAGCAGCTCCAGCTTCACCGTGTCGCCGCCGGCGAAGCGGTAGCCCTGCGGGTGGAGCTGGAAGACGACGTCGTCGCCCCCGTCGCCCGGCCGCAGCAGGCCGCGCGCGACCAGCCGCTCATTGCCGTCGGGGAGGACGTCGAGCAGCCGCGCCGCCAGCGCCGAGTCGGTGCCGGTGGTGGCGAGGTCGGCTAGCACGGTCGGCGAGCCGAGCAGGGTGAAGCCGGGCGCGGGGACCGCGAGCCGGTAATTGGCCGCGCCCGCCTGGTCGGCGCCGGAGGCGGTCGCGCAGGCGCCGCTGCCGCCGATCGGATCGAAGGCGCCGCCGATCGCGGGGTCGCCCGCTCCCGGCGCGACGGTCCGGCTCGCGCCGTCGCCGAAGCGAATCTCGCCCGGCGAGAGGAACTGCCAGTCGGCGGCCTCGTACGGCCCTTCCGAGGGCCCGCCGCAAGCAGTCGTCAGCGCCTCGGCGCGTGAGGCCGGGGCGGCGCCGGCGCCCTTCAGGTAGTGGTCGAACCAGGCGTTCAGCCGGGTCAGGAAGAGCGCCTCGTCCTCGGCCTTGTTCTGGCTGCGGGCGTGGCCGTCGTCCATCAGGAAGAGCGAGATCGGATCGCCGGGGTACTGGGCGTGGGTGCGGTTGTAGAAGCGGACCGCCTCGTCGACCGGGAAGAGGTCGTCGTTCCAGCCGCTCTGGATCAGCAGCGGCGCCGGCGGCCGGCTGTGGTCTATGTAGTAGGAGGAGTGGTGGGCGGTGATCTCGGCGACGATCGAGTTCGCCAGCGGGTTCGAGTCGTAGGGCTCGCCGGCGTTGATCAGCGTGTACCAGCCGGTCAGGTCGGCGCCCGGGTCGACGCCGGGCGGGGCGTAGTTGCTCGAGGCGAGGCCTAGCCCGTAGAGGCCGGTCACGTAGGAGGCCTTCTCGACCCCGATCGGGGCGCTGCCGTCGGCGCCGCGGTAGGGGTTGTCGGCGAGGTAGTCGAGGGTGCTGCCGTTCGGCATCAGCGAGTAGGCGAGGTCGCTCCAGGGCCACTGCGGCGCCGCGGCGGCGAGCTCCATCGGCGTGCCCAGCGGGCTTTTCCAGGGGACGAGCGAGCCGTCGGGCAGCATCGTCCGGTCGCGCAGCGCCGCCAGCGCCATCGACATGCCGCCACCGTAGGAGACGCCCGTGGCGCCGATCCGGTCCGGCACCGCGACCCCTTCGTCGGCGAGGACGGAGATCAGGTACTGGGCGTCGCGGACCTCGTAGCGGCTGTCGAGCAGGTGGTTGTAGCCGGCGGCGCAGGCTTCGGGTTCGAGCAGCCGGTCGGGATCCATGCCGCCGCAGCTGTCGCCCCAGCCGCGGTCGCTCATGCTGAAGACGGCGTAGCCGCGCTGCGCCCAGTCCAGCAGCCGCGCGTCGTCGAGGCCGAGCTTCTGCCCGCCCCAGCCGTGGAAGACGCCGATCAGCGGGTAGGGACCGTCGTCGCCGCTGCCCGGCTGCGGCGGCAGGACGACGTTGACGTCGATCTGGGTCTTCCCGTCCCAGGTCGTCGTCTCGCCGCCGCAGAGGCGGACGTCGCCGTTCGCCGGCTGCTCGGCGCAGGCGACGTCGCCGCCGTAGAGGGCGTCGGCCGTCTCCGCCTGCATGCCCGCGATGCCGCTGAAGGCCAGCACCAGCGCCAGAAAGGTCCGCATGGTGGGGTTGCCTACCCCGAACGGGCCTGCCGGAAAAGCGGTGCCTCAGGCGAGGCGGCGGGAGAAGCTTTCTTCGAGGGCGTCGGTGCCGTCTTCCCCCGGGACGGTCTTGTCGAGCCGCATCAGGGCGGTGCGGCCGTCGATTTCGAGGGTCGCCACCTGGTTGTCGAAGTGGGGGCCGTTGAGGGTGCGCCAGCGGATCCCCGGGTCCGGCGTGCCGGCGGCCCGGGCGAGGAGGCGGGCGACCGCGGTCAGCGGCTTGCCGAAGCCCCAGCGCACCACCCGCCGCTCGTTTTCGTCGAGCGGGTTGCGATAGGGGGAGCAGACCGCCTGGTAGACCGGCGCCCGTTCGGCGCCGTCGCCGTTGGCCGAGCGCGGGTAGGCGACCTCGGCGAGGTAGGCATGGTGGACGTCGCCGGAGAGGACGACGACCGAGGCCGGCGCCTTGCCGCGGCGGCCGCTGGCGACCTCGTGGAGGAGGTCGCGCATTTTCGCGAAGGAGGCGCCGAAGGCGGGCCAGTGGTCGAAGTCGACTTCGCGCCGTAGCTTCTCGCTGACCCAGGCCGGCAGCCTGCCCCAGGCCTTCCCCTCGATCAGCTGCTCGTTCCAGGCCTCGATGCGGTCGAAGGCGGGGGAGAGGAGCCAGGGGATCGTGGTGCAGACGATCAGGTGGTCGAAGTCCCCTTCCGCGTGCTCGACGATCCATTCCCACTCTTCGTCGTCGACGATCTCCCGCCTGTCCTCCTCCAGCACCCGCGCCGCGCGGGCGTCGATGAAGATCGCCCGGGTGCGGCCGAAGTCGCGGCAGAAGCTCCAGCGGGTCCCGTCCCCCACCGCCTGGATCCGGTGGGCCCAGGCGAACAGCTCCTCCTCGCCGGTCTGGTTGCCGCGCACGCGCTGGTAGATCTCATTTTCGGCCAGCTCGCGGGGGGAGAGGTTGCCGATGTGCTGGTAGATCCAGTAGCTGGAGACGCAGCCGACGACCCGCCGGTGCCACCAGGACTTCTGCTGCATCTCCAGCAGCCAGCCGCGGGAGATGTTCCAGTCGTCGCTCATGTCGTGGTCGTCCCAGAGCATCGAGACCGAGACGCAGGAGAAGAGCCAGCGGATCAGCGGCTCCTCCCAGCTCTCCCGGTAGAGCCACGTGTACTCCTCGAAGTCGGTCACCTCGTCGAAGGGCGGGGTGTCGGTGCCGCGGCGTTCCTTGATCTTCTTGCGCGTCTTCGGCGAGCCCTCGTCGACGTAGACCTGATCGCCGAGCAGGAACAGCTGCTCGGGCCAGTCATCGCGCTCGCCCGCGCACATCTGACGGGCGAGGACCCAGAGGGCGTCGACCTCGTGCCCGATTTCGGTCTCGTCTTTCGGTTCGGTGAAGGGGGCCTCGTGGGGGACGGCGACGCGGCAGGAGCCGAAGCAGATGTCCAGCTCCTTGTCGGCGTCGATCGTCCGGATCGCGCTCGGCGGCAGGTCGGAGCCGGGCTGCGGCCAGTGGACCTCGCCGTCGAGCCGGACCTCGTACTCGTAGCGCGAGCCCGGCTCCAGCCCCTCGATGCAGACGAGCGCGTAGTGGTGGCCCTCGATCCGAAAGGTCGGCTCGCGGTGGCCGAGAACCTCGACCTCGCAGGCCTCGCTGGTCTCGACCCAGACGGTCGCCTCGGTCTCGGAGACATAGCGGAGGAGGGGGCCCAGGACGAGCTCGGTCATGGCCATTCCCTACCCCACTGAATCATCTTTTCTATCCGGCCGGGTAGAGAGTCCGGTGCGGAAGCGCTAGATCCGGCCCAGGAGGAGGAGGATCAGGAGGATGAGGGCGATCAGCCCGAGAATGCCTCCGGCGACGGCGACCTTCAGCAGCACCAACACGATTGCGACGATGATGAGAAGCCCGATCAGCGCACCGACCATTTACGAAACCCTCCGTTTCCCGCGGCCGGAACGGCCCGCAATTGGATCGACTTCGTTAACAAAACGGCCCGTCTGTGGATCCGTCAGGGCAATGCTGCGACCGAGTTCCAGAAAAGCACTGACAGGTCGGGGACCGGGTGCGTTTAGGGGAGGTTGGCACGCCCCTACCCTTGATCGGAACGCCCGCGATGGGAAAATCGTCCAATGAGCGAAGCAGTCGCCCCGGCGGGCATCAGCCGGCTGCTCTCCGACGAGCGGCTGACCCGGCGCGCGGTCGGCGGCGACGAGCGCGCCTTCGGGGCGATCTTCCGTCGCTATCACCAGCCTCTCTACCGCTTCTGCCTGGCGATCCTCGGCAACCCCGAGGACGCCCAGGACGCGCTGCAGAACACGATGATGAAGGTGCTGCGGGCGCTGCCGGGAGAGGAGCGCGAGATCGAGCTGAAGCCGTGGCTCTACCGGATCGCGCACAACGAGTCGATCGACCTGCTGCGGCGGCGGCGGGAGACGCGCCCGCTCGACTTCGAGCAGGCGGCGCCGGGGCGCGGGCTGGCCGAGGACGCGGCGACGCGCGAGCGGTTGCGGCGTCTGCTCGCCGACATGCGGGAGCTGCCCGAGCGCCAGCGCGAGGTGCTGGTGATGAGGGAGGTGTCGGGACTGGGCTTCGAGGAGATCGGCGTCGCCCTGGGGACCTCGAGCGCGACTATCCGGCAGACCCTCTACGAGGCGCGGCTGAGCCTGCGGCAGATGGAGGAAGGGCGTGAGATGAGCTGCGACGAGGTGACCAGGGCCCTCTCCGACGGCGACGGCCGCGTCATCCGCCGCCGCGACCTGCGCGCGCACCTGCGCTCCTGCGCCGGCTGCCGCGGCTTCCGCGAGGAAATCAAGGGGCGCCGTCAGGACCTGGCCGCGCTCTCGCCGCTGCCGGCGGTCGCGGCCGCGGGGATGCTGCAGGGCCTCGTCGGCGGCTCGCAGGCCGCCGGCGGCACCGGGCTTGCGGCCGCCCTCGGGGGCGGCGCCGCGAAAACGATCGCCACCTCGGCCGCGGTCAAAGGGGTGGCGACCGTGGCGGTGGTCGCGGCGGTCGGGGTGGGCACCGCGGACAGGACCGGGGTCATCCACCTCGGACTGCCGGGCGAGGACAGCTCGCAGTCGAGCACGCCGGCACCGGGGGCGGCCGACGTCGCACCCGGGAAGAGCGCCCGGGGCCACGCCGGTTCGGCCGTGAGCGACGGAGCGGGCGCCGGGGAGAGCGCCGGCAGCCCGGCCCACGGGAAGCTGCACGCCGGGTCGGCTTCGACGGGCGCCCCGGCAAAGGCCCACCCGGAGGGGAAGGATCGCGGGCAGGGCCATGAGAAGGGCTTCGAAGGCGCCCAGCCCGGCAGCTCCGGCGGCGAGCGCGCCGGCGGCCGGGAAGCGCAGCTCCCGGAGGCCGCCGCGGGGGGACAGGGGAACTCGGCGGGGCAGAAGGGCGAAGCGCGCGAACCGGGCGGCGCCGACAAGTCCCCGCCGGAGGCGGCCGGGCCGAAGCCGAAGCCCGAAGCCGCTCCCAGCCCCTCCCATCCGCCGCCGGGCGGACCCGCCGAAGCGCCCTCGAAAGGGGCGGCCCCGGAAAACCCTCCACGGGGGGCGGCGCCGGAAGCACCGCCCCAGGCGCATCAGCCCCAGCCCCCGGCGAAGGCGCCTGAAGCGCCGCCGCAAGGCCCTCCCGCATCCCCCGGCAACTCGGCGGAAGCCCCGGGCCGGCAGTAGGGATAGGTCGCCCCCGGGCTCAGCCCTTTCGTCCCCGCGGCGGCTCGACGCCGATCGGAGCGGGGCGGTCGCGGTAGAGGTAGCTGCGGACGAGGGTCTCGACGGGACCCGACGCCAGGACCAAGGGGGCGCCGCAGTGGCGGCAGGAGCGGCTCTGCCAGCCGCTGCCGCGGGTCTCGTCCTGGCGGTGGCAACGCGGGCATTCCAAAGGTTGGCTCATCGTCTCTCCGGTTCGGGGGGCCGCACCTAACCTCTCGTTCGCGCGTCCCGCGGGCATCCGTGTTTTCCCGCATTCCTCCGCGAATCCCGGACTTGACGAAACGTCGCGTTTTCGCCAGCATCGAACAATGGTCCAGGGAGGTTTTGTCCGCGCGGCAATCGCTTGCCTCTGCGCTCTCGCGCTTCTGGCGGCGCCGAGCGCCGCCTCCGGGGCGATGTACTTCGGCGCGACGATCAGCGGTGAGACCTACGGCCAGACCGGCAACGCCCCACGCAACATGGAAGCCTGGGACCTCTTCGAGCGCCACGCCGGCCGCAGGGTGGCGATCCTCAACCAGGGACAACCCTGGGCCACCTGGGACCCGCTCGAGGTCGAAGCGACCCACGCCCGCGGCGCGATCCCACTGGTGACGATGGGCCTCGGCTCGGAAGTGACCCTGGCCGACGTCGCCGCCGGCAAACAGGACGCGGCGATCAAAAAATGGGCCACCGAAGCGAAGGCCTGGGGGCATCCGTTCCTCTTCACTCCCTGGTGGGAGATGAACGGGGCCTGGTACCGCTGGGGCCGCAGCCCGGACTTCATCGCCGCCTGGCGGCACTTCCACGACGTCGTCGCCGCGCAGGGGGCGACCAACGTCACCTGGACCTGGCTCGTCAACAGCATCTGGTCGGACCCGGAATCGAATCCCGCGCCCTACTACCCCGGCGACGCCTACGTCGACTGGACCGCGCTCGACTCCTACAACTGGGGGCGCAATCCGGCCCAGCCGGACAAATGGATCACGCCGGAGCAGACGATTACCCCGACGCTGAAGATCATCAGGGAAGTGGCGCCGACGAAGCCGTTCGCGATGGTCGAGAACGCCTCCAGCGAGTACGGCGGCAACAAGACCGACTGGATCCGGGAAATGCTGACCACCTACCTGCCGCACCACCCGGAGATCAAGGCCTACCTCTGGTTCAACTGGCCCTTCCAGAAGGGCGACAAACGCTCCGACTGGCCGATCGAGAGCTCGGCGCCGGCCCAGCAGCAGTTCCGCAAGGCGATCCAGGGCAGCACCTTCGTCCCCGGGCCGGTCTCGTTGCCGAAACTGACCAAGGTGCCGCCGCCGCCCGCCGCCGCCAATGAAGCGCCGCGGCCGGAAGACCTCTCGGCGGCGGCGGAGATGGTCTCCGGCGCCGACGTCGACGTCGGCGCCGACGGCACCGCGACGGTCGTCTGGAGCGCCCTCAGCGGCGGCCGGTTCGGCGTCTTCGCCCGGCGGATCTCGCCGCAGGGGACGCGGGGGCCGTTGCGAGAGCTGGCGCTGCCGGGGGAGGACGCGTTCGCGCCCCGGGTGGCGGTGGCGCCCGACGGCACCTCGGTGGTCGTCTGGGTGCGCTGGGATGGCTCGAACTTCCGGGTCCAGGAGCGTCGGATCGCCCCCGATGGGACGCTGGAGGGAGCGGCCCAGACCCTCTCCAATCCCGACCAGGACGCGGCCGCGCCGCAGGTCGCCGTCGCCCCCGACGGCACGGCGACCATCGTCTGGCAGCGCTGGGACGGCTTCCACTACCTCGCCCAGGTGCGGCGGGTCGCCCCTGACGGGTCCGTCGAAGGCAGCGTGCAGCGGCTCTCGGAATCGGGCCGCGACGCGGTCGAACCGCAGGTCGCGGTCGCCGACGACGGCACCGCCGTCGTCGTCTGGAGCCGCTTCGACGGCGAAGACTCGATCGTCCAGGAACGCCGGGTCGAACCGGGCGGGTCCCTGGAGGAAGCCGCCGCCGACCTCTCCGCTGCCGGGGAGAGCGCGATCCAGCCGCGCCTCGGCCTCGGCCCCGACGGCACCGCGACGGTCGTCTGGGACCGCTTCGACGGCGCCGACTGGGTGGTCCAGGGGCGGCGGATCTCTGCAGCCGGGGTGCCCGCGACGGGCACGGCCAACCTCTCGGCCGCCGGGCGCGACGCGGCGGAGCCGCAGGTCGCGGTCGACGCGACGGGCGCGGCGACGATCGTCTGGGACCGCTTCGACGGCGCCAACTTCGTGGTCCAGGCGCGGCGCCTCGACCCGGGCGGGACTTCGGTCCTCGGGCCCGTCAACCTCTCGGCGCCGGGGCGCGACGCCGCCGACCCCCGGGTCGCGACCTCGCCGGACGGCGCCGCGACCGTCCTCTGGAGCCGCTTCGACGGCACCGGGTGGCTGCTGCAGCGCCGCGACGTCGACGGCGCCGGGGTCGTCGGGACCACCGCGACCCTCTCGGCGGCCGGCCGCAGCGCCGGCGACCCGGCCCTCGCCTGGGGCGAGGACGGGACCCTGGCGATGAGCTGGCGGCGCTTCGCCGGCAACGGCGACGTGGTCCAGGTCAACAGCGTCCCCAAGCCCGAACCGCCGCCTCCGCCACCGCCACCGCCACCACCGCCGCCGCCGTCGGGATCGGGCGGAGGCGGCAGCTCCGGCGGCGCGGCCGCCGCTGCCGAGGGTGCTCCCACGGTTTCCGTCCTCACCCCCGACAACTCCTTCCGAATCGGCGCCGTCCGCCTCGACCGCAGGCGCGGGACCGCGACCGTCGCGGTCGAGGTGCCCGGTCCCGGCGTCGTCGCGCTCGACGGCGCGGTGCCGCAGCAGCGCCGCGCCGAGGCGGCCGGCAAGGTGACGTTGCGCGTCCTCCCGAAGCGGCGCGCTCGCCTCCTGCTCGAGCGCGCGGGCAGCGTGCGGATGCGGCTGACGGTCACCTTCATGCCCAGCGGCGGCTCGCCGAACAGCCGCGGGCTCAGCCTGCGGCTGAAGAAGAAGCCGGCCGGCTGACGCCTTCGAGCTGGGCGAAGAAGGGCGTCAGGTAGCGCCCGATCAGCTTGCTCGGGTTGTCGATCGGCCAGGGGGGCCGCTCGCTGGCGACCGAGGTTTCGCCGTGGCCGCCACCGAGCCAGCCGAACAGGTAGCGGGGCTTCGCTCCCGTCCAGAGGATCCCGCGCAGGACCGGGTCGAGCGGATTCGCCTCGACCTCGCAGCCGAGATCGAGCGCGATCGCTTCGGCGGCGACGTCGGCCTGCTGGGTGGCGATCCCGCCCTGCTTGACGGGGAAGTTGGTGACGTCGCCGACCGCGAAGACGTCGGCGAGCCCGGGGACGCGGGCGTGGTCGTCGACCGGGACGAAGCCGTCGGGACCGTACGGCAGGCCCTCGATGTGGCGGCCCTCGAGGCGGGGCAGGCTGACGACGGCGTCGGCTTCGATCCGCTCGCCCGGGACCACCGCCAGCGCCCCGTCCTCGTACTTGACCGGATGGGTGCCGGTGAGCACCTCGATCTCGTGTGCGGCGAGCAGCTCGGCGACCTGCTCGGAGGCGCGGCGACCGAAGATCTGCAGGGGACCGTCTTCGGGGGTGACGATCGTCAGCCGGGTCCCGGCGATGCCGGCCTTCTCCAGCTCGCTCGCCGCGAGGAGGGCGAGCTCGTAGGCGGGCAACGCCCAGCCGTGGCCGCCGGGCATGGTGAAGACCAGCCGCCGCAGCCGGCCTTCGCGCAGGCGGGAGACGACTTCCCTCATCTCGCCCTCGTCCGGGACCCCCCAGAAGGTGATCGCTCCCGGGATCGACCACAGCAGCCGGGCGCCGCAGGCGACGACGAGGTAGTCGTAGGGGACCTGGGTGCCGTCGTGGCCGGTCGCGATGCGCCGCGCCGGGTCGATCGCGGCGATGTTCTCGGGCCTGTACTCGGCGCCGCAGAGGCCGGCCAGCCGCTCGAGGCGGTAGCGGAGGACGCGGGAGGCGCCGTAGGGCTCTCCGACTGCGAAGGGCCGGTAGAGGAAGTCCCCGCGGCCGGCGCAGAGCGTGACCTCGGTCCTGTCGCCGGCTAGGTCCTGGAGGGCGAGGGCGGTCTCCAGCGCGCCGACGCCGCCGCCGATGATCAAGACTTTCGCTGCGCCGCCGCGGTTCATGCTGGGAGTGTCGAGGCAGCGGCGATCGATCCCATCCGGGGGAACCCACGCGATCGCTTGCGGGTTTGCCGCAAGGGGGAGCCGTCGGGGGCGTGCGGCCGGGGGAGAGGCCGCGGTCAAGGCTGTGGCGTTCTGCGGATGGGGGCTGCGGGCGCGGTCCATAAATTGACTGCATGAAGGTCCTGGTCGGATTCGACGGCAGCGACGGCGGTCGCGACGCGCTCGAGCTGGCGCGGGTGCTGGCCGAAGCGACGGGCGCGGGCGTCCTCGTCGTGGCCGTCCTTCCCTACGGGCCCCTGCCGATCCCCTACGAGCTGCTCGAGGAGGAGGAAGCGGAGCGGGCCCAGCCCCTGTTCGACGAGGCGAAGCGGCGGCTCGACGGGCTCGAGGTGGAGACCCGGGCCTTCGGCGGCGGCACCCCCGCCGGGGTGATCAACGACCTCGCCGAGCGCGAGAAGATCGACGCGCTCGTCGTCGGCTCGCCCCACCGCGGGCCGGTCGGGAGGACGCTGATCGGCAGCGTCGCCGACGGCCTCCTGCACGGGGCGCCCTGCGAGGTCCTCACTGTCCCCCGCGGCTACGCCGAGGAGGAGCACGGTCCTTTCCGCACCATCGCCGTCGCTTACGACGACACGCCGGAGGCGAAAGCGGCGCTGGCGCGGGCCGAAGCGATCGCCCTCGCCTGCCGCGCCACCGTCGTCGTCTACACGGTCGCGGCGCCGGTCGCCGTGGTCCCTGGCGCGGCCGGCTATACGCCGGCGATCCCGCCCGAGGCGGGGCCGATCGTGACCCGGGCCGTGAAGGGGGTCGACGAGCGGCTGGCGGCGACCGGCCGCGTCCTCTCCGGCGTGCCGGCCCCGGCGCTCGCCGAGGCCTGCGAGGAAATCGGCGCCGACCTCCTCGTCGCCGGCTCGCGCGGCTACGGGCCGCTGGCGCGGGTCTTCCTCGGCTCGGTCTCGACCCAGCTCATGCACAAGGCGCCGTGCCCGGTGCTGGTGGTGCCGCGGCCATGACCACGCTCGTCGACTCGGTGCTCGCCTTCGACCGCCTCGGCGGCGGCGACGTCGCCTTCGCCGGCGGCAAGGGCGCCAACCTCGGCGAGCTGACCGCAGCCGGCCTGCCGGTGCCGCCGGGGTTCGTGATCGGCGCCCCCGCCTACGCCGCCTTCTGCGACGACAGCGGCCTGCGCGGCCGGATCGCCGCCCGGCTCGCCGACCTCGACGTCGAGGACACCGACGCCCTCGAGCGCGCCGCCGCCGAGGTGCGGGCGGAAGTCGAGGCCGAGCCGGTCCCGGAGTGGCTGGCGAAGCGGATCGCCGGCGCCTACGAGGAACTGGTCGGGGAGGATCCCGAGGCGCCGGTGGCGGTGCGGTCCTCAGCCACCGCCGAGGACAGCGAGTCCGCCTCCTTCGCGGGGATGAACGAGACCCTGCTGAACGTCTGCGGCGGCGAAGCGCTGCTGGACGCCGTCCGCGCCTGCTGGTCCTCGCTGTTCGGCGCCCGCACGATCTACTACCGCGCCAAGCGCGGCTTCGGCCAGGCCGGGATGGACATCGCCGTGGTGGTCCAGCGGCAGGTCCAGTCGAGCCGGGCCGGCGTGATGTTCACGATCGACCCCTCCAGCGGCGACCGCGACCGCCTCGTGATCGAGGGCGCCTTCGGCCTCGGCGAGTCGGTCGTCTCCGGCTCGGTCTCGCCGGACCGCTACCTCGTCCGCAAGGACGGGCTGAAGATCGACCTGCGCGAAGTGCGGCGCAAGGAGCTGGCGATCGAGTCGCTGCCGGGCGGCGGCACCCGCACCCGCCCGCTCGACCCGGGGGAGGGCGAACGCCCGGTCCTCAGCGACGTCGAGGTGCGCGCCGTCGCCGAGCTGGGGGTGCGGATAGAGCGCCATTACGGCTCGCCGCAGGACACCGAGTGGGCCTTCGACGCCGAGGGCGAGGTCTGGATGCTGCAGTCGCGGCCGGTGACCACCACCGGCGCGGCGAAGCCGGCCGGCGACGACGGCGCCGGGAGCGGCGAGGAGCTGGTCCGAGGCCTCGGCGCCGCGCCCGGCGTGGCGAGCGGCGCCGTCCGCGTCGTCACCGCCCGCGAGCAGGCGGCCGACCTGGAGGAGGGCGAGGTCCTGGTCACGCACATGACCGCCCCCGACTGGGTGCCGCTGATGCGCCGGGCGGCGGCGATCGTCACCGACTCGGGCGGGATGACCTGCCACGCCGCGATCGTCTCCCGCGAGCTCGGCATCCCCTGCCTGGTCGGCACCGGCGAGGCGACGAAGGTGCTCCAGGACGGCGAAGTCGTCACCGTCGACGCCGGCGAGGGCACCGTCACCGCCGGCGACTCGACGCCCCCGAAATCCGGACAAAGCGCCGAAACCACCCCCGGCGTTCGTCCTTTCATGAGCGATACCGCGGAAAGGACGAACGCCGGGCCGGTGACGGGGACGCGGGTCCTCGTCAACCTCTCCGAGCCCTCGCAGCTGGAGCGGGTCGCCGGGCTCGACGTCGACGGGGTCGGGCTGCTGCGGGCGGAGCTGATGGTGGTCGAGGCGCTCGAGGGCGTCCACCCGCGGGCGCTGCTCGAGGCCGGCGAAGGCGAGCGCTTCGTCGACCGCATGGCGGCCTCGCTGGAGAAGTTCGCCGCCGCCTTCGCGCCACGGCCGATCACCTACCGGACGATCGACTTCCGCAGCAACGAGTTCCGCGGCCTCGAGGGCGGCGAGCGCTTTGAGCCCGAAGAGGCGAACCCGATGATCGGCTACCGCGGCGCCCTGCGCTACATGCACGAGCCCGACCTGCTGGACCTGGAGCTGCAGGCGCTGGCCCGGGTCTGGGACGGCGGCCACGAGAACCTGCACGCGATGCTGCCCTTCGTCCGCACCCCGCGCGAAGTCGCCGCCTGCATGGAGATGTTCGACCGCGCCGGCCTCCTCTCCCGGAAGGGGTTCGAGCTCTGGGTGATGGCGGAGGTGCCCTCGGTCCTCTTCCGCCTGCATCGCTACGCCGACCTCGGCGTCGCCGGGATCTCGATCGGCTCCAACGACCTCACCCAGCTCCTCCTCGGCGCCGACCGCGACTCCGAGCTCGTCGCCGAGGTCTTCGACGAGCGCGACCGCGCCGTCACCGAGTACGTCACCCGACTGCTCGAAAGCGCCCACGAGCTCGGCCTGCGGACCTCGATCTGCGGCCAGGCGCCGTCCGTCCACCCCGAGTACGCGGAGCTGCTGGTGCGGGCCGGGATCGAAGCGATCTCGGTCAATGTCGACGCCGTCGATCGCGCCCGCCGCCTGGTCGCCGCCGCCGAGCAAAGACTGCTGTTGGAAAAAGCACGAAGCGAAGGAGAGCCCCGATGAAGGCCTACCAGCTGACCGAATGGCAGCACCCCGCCGAGTTACGGGAGGTGGACGTCCCCGAACCGGGGCCGGGCCAGGTCCTGGTCAAGATCGGCGGCGCCGGCGCCTGCCACTCCGACCTGCACCTGATGGAGTGGCCGCCGGGGACGCTCGGCTTCGACGTTCCCTTCACGCTCGGGCACGAGAACGCCGGCTGGGTCGAGGCGGTCGGCGCCGGCGTCGAGGGCGTCGAAGTCGGCGAAGCGGTCCAGGTCTACGGCTCCTGGGGCTGCGGCCGCTGCCGCGCCTGCCGGCTCTCGGCCGAGAACTACTGCGAGCACCAGGCGGAGATCGGCGCCTTCGGCGGCGGCCTCGGGCTGGACGGCGGCATGGCCGAGTACATGCTCGTCCCGCACCCGCGGCTGCTGCTGCCGCTCGGCGACCTCGACCCCCGCGAGGCGGCGCCGCTCTCCGACGCGGCGCTCACCCCCTACCACGCGATCAAGCGCTCCCTGCATCTGCTGGTGCCGGGATCGACCGCGGTCGTGATCGGCGTCGGCGGCCTCGGCCACATGGGCGTGCAGCTCCTGCGGGCGCTGAGCCCGGCCCGGATCGTCGCCGTCGACCTCTCCGACGAGCACCTGAAGCTGGCCCGCGAGGTCGGCGCCGACGAGGCCGTCAAAGCCGGCGACCTGGCGGCCGAGGCGATCCGCGAGATCACCAAGGGGCGCGGCGCCGAGCTGGTCGTCGACATGGTCGGCTCCGACGACTCGGTGGCGCTCGCCGCCGCGGTCGCGAAGTTCGAGAGCGACCTGACGATCGTCGGCCTCGCCGGCGGCAAATTCGAGTTCGCCTTCGGCGCGGTGCCGTTCGAGGCGAAGCTCTGCATCCCCTACTGGGGGACGGCGGTCGAGCTGATGGAGTGCCTGGAGCTGGCCCGCCAGGGCAAGATCCACGCCCACGTCGAGCACTTCACCCTGGAGGAAGCGCCCCGGGCCTACGAGAAGATGCGCGAAGGCCACCTCGACGGCCGGGCGGTGATCTCACCCGGCGGCGTCAGCTGACCAGAGCGGCGAGCAGGTCGACGTATTCGCGCAGGCGCTCGACCGCCAGGTAGCTGTCGATCACCCGCTGTCGCCCTGCCTCGCCCATCTCCCGCGCCCGCTCCGGGTCGCCGAGGATCTGCTCGATCGCGTGCGCGAAGCCGGCGAGGTTGTGGGGGTCTTCGACCAGGCAGCCCGTCCTGCCGTCGACGATCTGGTCCTGGATGCCGCCGACGCAGCTGCCGACCACCGGCCGCCGCTTCCACATCGCCTCGGCGACGGTCAGCCCGAAGCCCTCGGCGACGCTCTTCTGGACGACGACGTCGGCGCGGCGCTGGATCGCGTTGACCATCGCCCCGTTTTCCTCGACGTCGTGCATCGGCAGGCTGACGACGTGGGCGCGGCGGCGGACGTCCGCCGGCAGCTCGCGCCAGGCCTCGGCGACTTCCTCGTAGACGGCGGCGCCCTCGGGGTCGTCGGAGACGCCACCGGTGTCGGGGCCGGCGAGGACGAGGTGCAGCTCGGAGTCGGAGAGGTGGCGCTCGAGCATCTCCAGCAGCCCGAGCGGGTCCTTGAGGCGGTCCCAGCGGGAGACCTGGGCGACCACCTTGGCCTCGTCGGGGACCCTTTCGTCCTGCAGGATCTGCGCTTCCCGCTCGACCCGTCCCGGCGTGCCGTCGGCGCGTTCGAAGACCGGTGGCGCCTCCAATCCGTCGGGGGTCAGGCCGATCTCCTTCAGGATCGCCGCCGTGACCCCCGGCTCGAGATCCTGGTTCTTGGAGGAGAACGGGTCGATCACGGGCGGCATCAGCCAGACCTTCTCCTCCTCGAGCCCCTCCCAGATGTACTCGCGGCGGGAGAAGACGTAGGCCGCGGCGGGCTCGACGTAGGGGCGGAGGAAGTCCCAGGCGCCGCGGACGAGGTCGGTGGGGCGGTCGACGCCGATGTGGCAGCGCCAGACGACGCAGAGGCCGCGTTCGCACAGCGGCTTCGCCATTCCGGCGGGCTGGGGGTCGTGGAGGTAGACGATGTCGTCCTTCTGCATCAGCGGCGCCAGCGCCTCGACGTTGGCGTCCGAGACCGCCTCGAAGACCCGGCGGGCGTCGTTGTCGAGGGCGCCGCCGTCGCCGGGGTCGCCGTGGAGCTGGTTGTGGAGCCGCTTGGTGACGGCGAAGAAGTCCGGCTCCTCGCGCAGGACCACCCAGCGGACGTCGACGCCGGCGTCGCGCGCGTAGGGGAGGAGGGTGCTCAGCATCTCGGCGACGCCGCCGCCGCGGGCGGTCGAGCTGACGTGCCAGATCGCCCGGCCGGCAAATTCCTCGCGCGCCCACTTCGCCACCTCTTCGATCTCCGCGTAGCGATCGCCCAGCAGCGGCCGGAAGCGATCCAGCCGGTGGACGGGGATCGGGACGAATTTGGGGTTGGCCACTAGAGGCTCCCTCGGGAGTCTCGACTCATCCGAGGCTCCAGTAATGGGAGACGTGGGAGGCGGCGCGGGAGGTCAGCAGCGGCTCCGGCGCCGCGGACACGGCCTCGCCCTCGCCGCCCAGCGCCGCCATCGTCGCCACGGTGGAGTCGGCCAGCGCCTCGAGGTCGTAGCCGCCCTCGAGCACGGCTCCGACCGGGGCGCCCCATCCCGCCGCCGCCTCCCGCACCTGGCAGGCCATCTGGGCGAAGGAGGAGGTCTCGAGCCGGCACTCGGCGAGCGGGTCGTCGCGGTGGGCGTCGAAGCCGGCGGAGATCAGGACCAGCTGCGGCTCGAACTCGGCGGCGGCGGGGAGGGCGACGTGCTCGAGCAGTGAGAGCCAGACGTCCTCTTCGCTGCCGGCCGGGACCGGCAGGTTGATCGTGTATCCCTCGCCCGGGCCGGAGCCGGCGTCGCCGAGGGCGCCGGTGCCGGGGAAAATTCCGCCCTGGTGGATGCTGGCGAAGAGGACGTCGTTGCGGCGGCGGAAGATCTCGGCGGTGCCGTTGCCGTGGTGGACGTCCCAGTCGAGGACGAAGACGCGCTCGATCCCCAGCTCGGCGATCGCCAGCGCCGCCGCCACCGCGACGTTGTCGAAGAGGCAGAAGCCCATCGCCCGCTCGGGCTCGGCGTGGTGGCCGGGCGGGCGCCCGGCGCAGAATCCGGCCCCGGCCTCGCCGGCGAGCAACGCCCGGGTCATCGCGCAGGCGCCGCCGGCCGAGCGCAGCGCCGCCTCCCAGGAGGCCTCGCCGGCGAAGGTGTCGGCGTCGATCGCGCCGCCGCCGCGGCGGCAGAGGTCGCGGATCGCCTCGACGTGCGCGCGCGGGTGGACCAGCAGCAGCTCCTCCTCGCCGGCGGCGGGCGCCTCGCGCCGGTCCCAGCCGAGCCAGTCCCGCGCCGCCAGCGCCCCCTCGATCGCCCGCAGCCGCCCCGGCGCCTCCGGGTGGCCGTAGAGCCCCTGTCCCGGGTCGTGCTCCAGGCAGGCCGGATGGCTGAAATAGAGCATCGGCGCCACTGTAACCCGCTTGGCGTTCGTCCTTTGTAGCCCACAGGGCTACAAAGGACGAACGCCGGTCTACGATCGCGGGGTGAGCAGCGGCTATCCCCGTCACCGCGAGGCCGACGTGGTCCTGCACGACGGCTCGACCGTCCGGCTGCGGCCGGTGCGGCCGGAGGACGCCGAGGGGCTGGCGCAACTGTTCGCCGCGCTCAGCCTCGAGTCGCGCGCCTTCCGCTTTTTCTCCGGGGCGATCGACCTGGAGCGGGCCGCGGCGATGCTCGCCGACGTCGACTACGAGCAGCGCTACGGGCTGCTCGCCCTCCGCGACGGGAGGGCTGTCGGCCACGGGCTCTACGTCGGCGGCGCCGGGGGACGGGCGGAGGTGGCGTTCGCGGTGGCCGAGGAGATGCAGGGCAAGGGCCTGGGGACGATCCTCCTCGCCCACCTGGCCGAGGTCGCCGGCGAACACGGGTACTCCGCCTTCGTCGCCGAGGTGCTGCCGCAGAACCACCGGATGATCGAGATGTTCCGCGAGAGCGGCCTGCCGACCGAGACCTCCTCCGAGCCGGGCGTGCTGCGGGTGGAGATGCCGACCGCGGTCTCGGCGGCCGCGCGGGAGCGCTTCGAGGATCGCGACCGGATCGCCGCCCGGGCGGCGGTGCGCTCGCTGCTGGAGCCGCGATCGGTGGCGCTGGTCGGCGCCTCGCGCCGGCCCGGGAGCGTCGGGGCCGAAGTCCTGCGCAACCTCCTCGCCGCCGGCTACGAGGGCCCGCTGCACGCGGTCAACCCGAAGGCCGAGACCGTGGCCGGCCTGCCTGCCTACCCGAGCCTGGCCGCGGTGCCGGGTGAGGTCGAGCTGGCGGTGATCGCGGTGCCGGCGGCGGCGGTCGCCGCCGTCGCCCGCGAAGCGGCGGCGAAGGGGGCGCGGGCGCTCGTCGTCCTCTCCGCCGGGTTCGCGGAGACCGGGGAGGAGGGGGCGCGCCGCGAGCGCGAGCTGCTCGCCATCTGCCGCGAGCACGGGATGCGGCTGGTCGGCCCCAACTGCCTCGGCGTCCTCAACACCGCGGATGACGCCCGCCTGAACGCGACCTTCATCCCGCAGCCGCCGCCGGCCGGCAACGTCGGCTTCGTCAGTCAGAGCGGGGCGCTCGGCCTCGCCCTCGCCGAGTTCGCCGGCGAGCGACGGCTCGGCGTCTCCTCCTTCGCCTCGGTCGGCAACCGCGCCGACGTCACCGGCAACGACTTCCTCGAGTACTGGGAGGAGGACGGCCGCACCGCGGTGGCGCTGCTCTACATCGAGTCCTTCAGCGACCCGCGGCGCTTCGCCCGGGTCGCCCGCCGGGCGGGGCGGAAGCTGCCGATCGTCGCCGTCAAGAGCGGCCGCTCGGCCGCCGGGGCGCGGGCGGCGAGCTCCCACACCGGCGCCCTCCTCGCCGCCTCCGACCGCACCGTCGACGCCCTCTTCTCGCAGGCCGGGGTGGTGCGGACCGAGACGCTCGACGAGCTCCTCGACGTCGCCTCCCTGCTCTCCGAGCAGCCGCTGCCGCAGGGCCGCCGGGTCGGGATCGTCACCAACGCGGGCGGCCCGGGAATCATGTGCGCGGATGCCTGCGACGCCGCCGGGCTGGAGGTCCCGGAGACGCCGGAGGAGGTGCGGAAGCGGCTGCGCCGGTTCGCCGCCGCCGAGGCCGGGCTCGGCAACCCGGTCGACCTGATCGCCGCCGCCGGGCCCGAGGAATACCGGCGGGCGATCGTCGAGCTGGCCCGCTGGGAGGGGATCGACGCCCTGATCGCGATCTTCATCCGGCCGCTGGCGACGACCGCCGAGGAGGTGGCCGCGGCGATCGCGGCGGCGGCCGCCGAGCTGCCCCGGCCGATCCCCGTGCAGGCCGTCTTCATCACCACCGCCGCGCGGGCGCCGCTGGCCGCCGCCGCTGCCGTCCCCACCCATCTGCAGCCCGAGGGCGCGGCCCGCGCCCTCGGCAAGGCCGCCGCCTACGCCGAGTGGCGGCGCCGGCCCGCGGCGGCGCCGGCCGAGGTCGCCGGCGTCCGCGGCGACGAGGCGGCGGCGACGATCGCCGAAGCGCTCGCCGCCGGCCGGGAAT
>DASTZP010000057.1:0-89528 GCA_035764245.1 Solirubrobacterales bacterium | reverse complement strand
CCAGGCACATCGAGCAGCCGGCGCTGCGCCAGTCGAACCCCGCGGCGCGGAAGACCTCGTCGAGGCCCTCGCGCTCGGCCTGCAGGCGCACCTGCTGGGAGCCCGGGACGACCATCGCGTCGACGTTGGAGGCGACCTTGCGACCCTTGATCATGTCGGCGGCGGCGCGCAGGTCGCCGATGCGCGAGTTCGTGCACGAGCCGATGAACACGCGGTCGAGCTTGATCTCGCCGATCGGCGTGCCGGCCTCGAGGCCCATGTACTTGAGCGCGCGCTCGTCGCCGTCGCCCTGCGGCTCGGGGACCGCGTCGGTGACGGGGACGACCATCGCGGGCGTGGTCCCCCACGTCACGAGCGGCGACAGCGCGCTCGCGTCGACGTCGATCTCCTTGTCGAAGCTCGCGCCGTCGTCGGTGCGCAACTCGCGCCAGCCGGCGACGGCCGCGTCGAAGTCCTGGGGCGCGGCGGTCCGGCCGCGCACCCACTCGAACGTCGTGTCGTCGGGGGCGATCATCCCGGCCCGGCCGCCGCCCTCGATCGTCATGTTGCAGATCGTCATCCGGCCGGGCATCGAGAGCGCCTCGATCGCCGGGCCGGCGTACTCGACCGCGTAGCCGGCCATGCCGCCGGTGCCGAGGCGGCCGATCGTCGCCAGGATCAGGTCCTTCGGCGTGACCCCGTGGCGCAGCTCGCCGGTGTAGTTGATCCGCATCGTCTTCGGCCGTTTCTGGACCAGGCACTGGGTCGCGAGGACGTGCTCGACCTCGGAGGTGCCGATCCCGAAGGCGAGGGCGCCGAAGGCGCCGTGGGTGGAGGTGTGGCTGTCGCCGCAGACGATCGTCATCCCCGGCTGGGTGACGCCCAGCTCCGGGCCGATCACGTGGACGATTCCCTGGCGGTCGGAGCCCAGCGAGTAGATCGGGACGCCGAATTCCTCGCAGTTGCGCTCCAGGGTTTCGACCTGGACGCGGGAGAGCTGGTCGGCGATCAGGCGCGCCGCCATCGTCCCGTCGGTCGGGGTGTTGTGGTCGGCGGTGGCCAGGGTCTTGTCGGGGCGGCGGACCTTGCGGCCGGCGAGGCGGAGGCCGTCGAACGCCTGCGGCGAGGTGACCTCGTGGACCATGTGCAGGTCGATGTAGATCAGCCCCGGCGAGACCTCGTGGGCCTCCCAGATCTTGTCGAACATCGTCTTTGGCATTTCGTCAGCTCCTCCTCAGGCCGGCGGCAATCACGGCGAGGAAGCGGGTCGCCTCCTGGCCTTCGTTCTCGAAGTGATGGGGAAGGTCGGCGTCGAAGGTGACGCTGTCCCCCTCTTGAAGCTCGTGGCGGCTGCCGTCGACGACCAGCGCCAGGGTGCCGGCGAGGACGACGGCGGTCTCGCGGCTGCCGGGCTCGTGCATGGGCGGGTCGGCGCGGCCGCCGGTGGTGGCGCCGGGCTCCAGCACGTGCAGGGAGACGTCGGCGCGCTGGCCGGGCAGCGGCGGCGTCAGCTCCTCGAAGCGGTGCCCCCCGCGCTCGGAGCGGCGGCGACCGGCGGCGCGACTGATCGCCACGTGCTGCCCCTCGTCGAGGCGCAGCAACTGAGAGAGCGTCAGCTCGAGGCCGGCGGCGATCTTGGCGGCGACGGCCAGCGTCGGGCTCGTCTCCCCCCGCTCGACCTGCGAGAGCATCGGCGCGCTGACGCCGGAGCGGTGGGCGAGATCGCGGAGCGACAGGCCCATCGCATCGCGCAGGGCGCGGATGCGGGGACCGACCGCGGTGGCGGGGTCCTTGGGCGGAGAGTCGGCGCCGGCCGAGGCCTTGGTCATAGTGGGGGCCATCGGTTGTACGTTATCACGGACGGTTGTATTTGCTCCTCTTCTATCTTCCTATCCGCAGCAGGGCTCGGAGATCGGAGGCGACCGCCTCCGGTTCCTCATCTAGCTGTGCCCAGGTGATGTGGGTGATCGTGTAGCCGGCTGCAGTGAGGATGCGGTCGCGGCTCCGGTCTCCGTGGAAGGCGGAGCGGCTCTTGTGGGCCTGCCAGCCGTCGAGCTCGACGATCTGGGTGGTGCCCGGCCAGTGGCAGTCAACCTGGAAGCGTCTATCGCCGACGAAGATCCAGTCGTTGAAGACGGGAAGCGAGAGGCGGTGGCGGCGAAGGAAGAGCGCGAATCGCTCCTCGAGGGGGCTCTTGTACTCGCCGACCGGTTCGTCTCTCAGCGCTTCGAGCGCGAGGCGAACCTTGCGTATACCGCGCCGGCCGGGATAACGCTCAATCAGGTCCCAAAGTGACAGGGAGCCCCAGAGCTCCTTGAATTCCATCTCGCGGATGAGGCTCTTCACCACGTCAAGCGGCGCAGCGGCGGCGAGGTCGAGAATCGTCCGCGGGACGGTGGTCACCGGAATCCCCTCCCGAACCGTCCGCTCATCCGGCGGCAGGTGGGAAACGTGGCGGCGGATCACCTTTGAGGAATGGGTGGCATGGGGAACGGTGACGTCGATCCTGGTGCGGGAGGTGTCCCGAATTCCCCAGAGCGCCGCTGCGTGCCAATGGCTGAGGACGGCATCGGGACCAGAGGCGAGCACCGCCGCCATCCGGCGAGCCTGACCAGACAGCACCCGATGGCCCAAGGAGTAGACCCCGGCATGGACTCGATGAAGTCGGCCGGTGCGCCGGCGCCATTCGATCTCTGCCTCGCTCCACCCGTCCTCCAGGAGCTGCCGCCGTCCCAGCACTCCATGCTGTCGCCTGGCCACCTCCGCCAGGCCAGTGTCATCTCCGCGAGTCCGCGAAAACCCGTGCTGTACAAGGGTTTTCGCGGACTCGGCGGGCACCCGGCCAGGGTGGCGGGTGAGACTTCAAATTTGGCGCGCGGTTTGTGTCAGCTCTTGTGCCCGTTTGAGCCGCGGGCGTGAATTACGGGCCGGGGGTGCGTTCCACTGCCGCTTCGGCCGTGGCCGCCTCGGCCTCGCGGGTCGCGGCGCCTTCGAGGGCGTTGGACAGGGCTCGCACGTAGGCTCGGGCGCTCGCCTCGAGGATGTCCGTCGCCACGCCCTGGCCGGTCGCCAGGCGGCCGGCGGCCCGCAGCTGCACGGTCACTTCGCCGAGGGCGTCCTCCCCCCCGGTCACCGCCTCGACCTTGTACTCGACCAGCTCGCACTCGGTCCCGGCCGCGTCCTGGATCGCGTGGAAAATCGCGTCGACCGGGCCGTCGCCGCTGGCTTCTCCAACCGACTCCTCACCGGAGGGCTTGGTCACCGCCACTTCCGCCATCGGCGGCTTCCGGCTCCCCGCCTCGACCTCGAACCAGGCCAGCTCGTGGGCGTCGGAGCGCTCGCGCATCTCGTCGGAGACGATCGCCTCCAGATCCAGCGCGGTCACCTGCTTCTTGCGGTCGGCGACCTCCTTGAACGCCTTGAAGGCGTTGTTCAGCGCCTGGCCTTCGACCTTGAAGCCCAGCTGCTCCAGCGCGTCTTTCAGCGCGTGGCGCCCGGAGTGCTTGCCCAGCACGATCGAGTTCGACTCCAGGCCGACTTCGGTCGCGTCCATGATCTCGTAGGTGCTGCGCTCCTTGAGGACGCCGTCCTGGTGGATCCCGGACTCGTGGGCGAAGGCGTTGCGGCCGACGATCGCCTTGTTCGGCTGCACCGGGTAGCCGGTCAGACGGCTGACCATGCGGCTGGTACGGGCGATCTCCCTCGTGTTGATCCCGGTCCAGAGGCCGTGGACGTCCTCGCGGACCCCGACCAGCATCGCGATCTCCTCCAGCGAGCAGTTGCCGGCCCGCTCGCCGATCCCGTTGACGGCGCACTCGACCTGCCGCGCCCCCGCCAGCGCCCCGGCGTAGGAGTTGGCGACGGCCAGGCCCAGGTCGTCGTGGCAGTGGACGGACATCTCCACCCCCCGCAGCGACGGCGCCAGCTCGTACAGGCGCCGGAAGTAGTCCGCGTACTCCTCGGGGGTCGTGTAGCCGACGGTGTCGGGGATGTTGACGACGGTCGCGCCCTCTTCGACCGCGATCGCGCAGACTTCGGCGGTGAACTCGACGTCGGCCCGGGTCGCGTCCATCGGCGAGAACTCGACGTCCTCGCAGTAGGACCTGGCCAGCGCCACCGCCGCCCGGGCCTGTCCCTTGACATCCTCGCGGTCGGTCTGCAGCTGGTGCTCGATGTGGATGTCGGAGGTCGAGATGAAGGTGTGGATCCGCGGCCTCCCCGCGTCCTTGATCGCTCCCCAGGCGGCGTCGATGTCGGCCTTGTGGGTGCGGGCGAGGCCGCAGATGACCGGGCCCTCGACTTTGCGGGATATCTCCTGGACCGCCTCGAAGTCGCCGGGCGAGGTGATCGGGAAGCCGGCCTCGATCACGTCGACCCCCAGGCGCGCGAGCTGCTGGGCGATCTCGACCTTCTCGGCCGTGTTCAGCGAGATCCCGGGCGACTGCTCGCCGTCGCGCAGGGTGGTGTCGAAGATGTGGACGCGGTTGGCGTCGCTCTGCTTGTCAGTTGCTGGTCCCATCGGACCTACTCCTTCTCTCTTTGAATCGAATGGCCTCTGTCTCTCGCGGCTATCGCGCCGCCCAGCGCTATTCCCCCCGAGGGGGGAGGAGAAGGAGAAGCGCGAGGCTGTCGGGCCGGCGGTCCATTCGGCTCCGAACCTTAGCGTAGGCTGCCGCCATCGCCAAGCCGGAAAAGACCAACTGGCTCGCGCTCTTCGCCATGGGGATGGCCGTCGTGGTGATCGCGAACGACTTCACCGCGGTCAACGTCGCCCTCCCGACGATGGAGAGCGACTTCGACACCAACATCAACACGATCCAGTGGGTGATCAACGCCTATGCGTTGACCTTCGGGGTGATGATCATCACCGGTGGCCGACTCGCCGACATGTTCGGCCGTCGCAACGCCTTCTTCCTCGGTAGCGCGATCTTCGCCTCGATGTCGGCCCTGGGCGGCGTCGCGCCGTCTGAGACCTGGCTGATCGTGGCCCGCATCCTGATGGGGATCGGCGGGGCGCTGATGTGGCCGGCGATCCTCGGGATGACCTACGAGATCCTGCCGGAAGAGAAAGCCGGTCTGGCCGGCGGCATCATCATCGGCGCCGCCGGACTGGGGAACGCGATCGGGCCGCTGCTGGGCGGCGTCCTCACCCAGGAGCTGAGCTGGCGCTGGATCTTCTTCCTCAACGTCCCAATCGCGATCTTCGCCGTCGCGGTCACCTACTGGCTGGTTCACGTCAAGGAGCCGGAGAGCGGCGAGCGGCGGATCGACTATGCCGGAATAACGGCTCTCTCGATCGGGCTCGTATCGCTGCTGATCGGGCTCGACCAGGTTGCCGATTGGGGCCTCGGTGACCCGCGGGTGATCGCGATGTTGGTCCTGGCGGCGGTGATGATCGCCGCCTTCCTGCCGATCGAGCGGCGGGCCGGTACCCACGCCCTGGTCCCCCGCGAGGTGATGCGAAACGAGAGTTTCACCGCCTCCTGCTTCGCCGTCCTCTTCATGGCCGCGACCTTCTTCGCGGCGCTGCTCTACCTGCCTCAGTTCATGGAGAAACAGCTCGGCTACTCGGCGCTGGAGTCAGGGGTCGGAATGCTGCCCTTCCTCGCCGTTTTCGCCCTCGCCTCGTTTGCGGCCGGTCCCCTCTACGACCGGCTCGGCCCAAAGCGACTTGCGGTAGTGGGCGCGGCGCTGATCACCCTCGGACCGTTTCTCTTCTCCCTCGTCGACGAGGGCTCCGGGTACGACGCGCTGATCCCTGGCATGGTCGTGCTCGGGATCGGCGCCGGCAGCTTCATCCCCACCGCGACCACCGCCGGGGTCACCTCCGTCGACGAATCGCAGACCAGCCTCGCCGGCGGAATCGTCTACATGTTCCAGATCGCCGGCGGCTCGATCGGGCTGGGGCTGACGACCACCGTCTTCTCAGGCGCCTCACCGCCATTTGTCGACGGCGTCCAGGCAGCCTTCCGCCTCGACGCCGCCCTCTCGCTGGTCGGGCTGCTGATCGCGATCGCCTTCGTCGGCGGCCGGCTGTTCGCGCGCCCGGCGCCGAGCGAGGCCTAGCCTGGCGGTTCGGGGCCTACGGCTTCGGGCCGGTGCGGTCGGCCGGGCCCAGTTCTTCGACGTCTTCGCCGGGGCCGCCGTGGAGGTAGTCGGCGCCCGGGCCGCCCTCGAGGCGGTCGTCGCCGACGCCCCCGTAGAGCCAATCTTCACCGGAGCCGCCGAAGATCCAGTCATCGGAGCCGTGGCCCAGGAGGACGTCGTTGCCGGGGCCGCCGACCAGCTTGTCGGCCGCGCCGCCGCCGCGCATGCGGTCCCCGCCCGGACCGCCGCGCAGGGTCGCCGGCACCAGGATCTTCGGCGAGATGATCACCGAGTCGCTGCCCGGGCCCGCGTTGACTTCGAAGCCCCCGATCGGTTTCGCTTCGCAGGTGAGCTCATGGACCGACCCTTCTTCGTGGACGCAGATCCCGCCCCCGGCTTCCAGCGGGGAGAGCGAGTCGATCAGGTAGTAGACGCCGTCCTGACTGAGCTTGACGTCGAAGACGTCGTCGCCGGGGCCGGCGGTCAGCAGGATCGTCACGGAGCGTTCGGGCGTCGCCGCGCCGGCGGCGCCGGGCGCGGCGACGCAGGCCACCAGGACGAGGAACAGGATGGTCAGCGATTTCTTCATAAAGCGATACGGGCGCGGCCTTCGTATCCCTGCGGCCGCACTCTCCCCAACAACCTAAACCGCCGCAGGTTTCGCCGGAGAGGCTAGAGGTCGACGGAACGGCCGTCGGCGAAGCCGTCGAGGGCGAGGATTCCCTCGATCGTCTCCGGCCGCACGGGGGCGTCGGTGGTGAGCGCCATCACGGCCCTCTCCCCACCGCTCTCCGCTCCGACGGCGGCGGAGACGATGTTGACCCCCTCCTCCCCGAGCAGGGTGCCAACGCGGCCGATCATCCCCGGCTGGTCGGCGTAGCGGAGGACGGTGATGTGGTCGGCGAAGGGCAGGTAGAAGCTCTCGCCCCAGGCGGCGACCAGGTAGGGCACGTTGCGCGGCCCGACGCTGGTCCCGGCCACCTCGACCGCCCCGTCGGCGGTCTCGATCCGGACCGTGACCAGCTCGGTGAAGTCCTCGGCGGAGGCGTCGGTGGTCTCGGCCAGCTCGATCCCCCGCTCCTCGGCCATCTGCGGCGCGTTGACGAGGTTGACGGGCTCCTCGGTGTGGCCGGAGAGGATCCCGACCAGCACGGCGATCCCGAGCAGGCGGGTGTCGTGGGCGGCGATGCGGCCGCGGAATTCGGCGCTCACCTTCTCGACCGAACCGTCGCCGAGGCCCTGGGCGAGGCGGCCGAGCTTTTCGCAGAGCGGGACGAAGGGCGCCAGCGCCTCCATCGCCTCCGGGCGCACAGCGGCGATGTTGACGGCGTTGGTGACGACGCCGCCGGTCAGGGCAGCGGTCACCTGCTCGGCGGTGACGACGCCAGCCCGGTCCTGCGCCTCCGCAGTCGAGGCGCCGAGGTGGGGCGTGACGACGACGTCCCCGCGGGCGAAGATCGGATGCTCGGTGAACGGCTCCGAGGGGAACACGTCGAGGGCGGCGCCGGCCAGCTTGCCCGACTCCAGGCCCGCCGTCAGCGCGTCGAGGTCGACGAGCTCACCGCGGGCGCAGTTGACGAGGCGGGCGCCGTCCTTCATCGCCGCGATCGTCTCGGCGTTGATCATCCCGGTCGTCTCCGGGGTCTTCGGGGTGTGCAGGGTGACGAGGTCGGCCCGGCCCAGCAGCTCCTCGACACTCTCGGCGCCCTCGACGCCGAGCTCGCGGAAGCGCTCGGCGGAAACGAACTTGTCGAAGGCGACGACCTCCATTTCGAAGCTCTGGGCGCGCTGGGCGACGAGCTGGCCGATGCGGCCGAAGCCGATCACCCCGAGCGTCTTGCCGTAGAGCTCGGCGCCCTTGAACTTGGCCCGGTCCCAGCGACCGGCGACGAGCGATTCATGCGCCTGCGGAACGTTGCGGAAGAGGGCGAGCGCGAGCGCCAGGGTGTGCTCGGCGGCAGCCACGGAGTTCGATTCGGGCGCGTTGGCGACGATGATCCCGCGGCGGGTCGCGGCCGGGATGTCGACGTTGTCGACGCCGGTGCCGGCGCGGCCGATCACCTTCAGGTTCTCGGCCAGCTCGATCAGCTCCGGCGTCATCTTCGTCGCCGAGCGGATCAGGATCGCGTCATAGGCGGCGATCTTCTCCCGCAGCTCCTCGTCGGACATCTCGAGGCCGAGGTCGACCTCGAACTGCGAGCGCAGCAGCTCGACGCCGGTGTCGGCGATCTTCTCCTTGACCAAGACCTTCACGAGGCGACGCCGTCCACGTTCGCGACGACCCAATCGATGCAGGCGGTGAGGGCCTCGACGTCGTCGGGGTCGACCGCCGGGAACATCCCGATTCGCAGCTGGTTGCGGCCGAGCTTGCGGTAGGGCTCGACGTCGACGATGCCGTTCGCGCGCAGGGACGCGGCGAGCGCGGCGGCGTCGACCGAATCGTCGAAGTCGATCGTGCCGACGACCAGCGAGCGCTTGGCCGGGTCGGCGACGAAGGGCGAGGCGAACTCGCTGCGGTCGGCCCAGCCGTAGAGGCGGCCGGAGGAGTCCGAGGTGCGCGCGACGCAGCCGTCGAGGCCGCCGAGCCCCAGCATCCACTGGGCCTGGTCGTTCAGGAGCAGCAGGGTGGCGAGGGCGGGCGTGTTGTAGGTCTGCTCCTTGCGGGAGTTGTCGAGCGCGGTCTGTAGCGAGAGGAAGGCGGGCTGCCAGCGGTCCCCGGCGCCGTCGAGCTCTTCGATGCGGGCGATCGCGGCCGGGCTGAGGACGGCGAGCCAAAGGCCGCCGTCGGCGGCGAATCCCTTCTGCGGAGCGAAGTAGTAGGCGTCGGCCTCGATCATCTCGACCGGCAGGCCGCCGGCGCCGGAGGTGGCGTCGATCAGGACCAGAGCCTCGGCCGCGCCCTCGGGACGGCGGACGTCGACCATGACTCCGGTGGAGGTCTCGTTGTGCGCCCAGGCGATCGCGTCGGCGGCGGGGTCGGCGGTCGGCTCGGGGGCGTCGCCGGGCTCCGCCTCGACCACGATCGGGTCCTGGAGGAAGGGTGCCGCCGCGGTCGACTTCGCGAACTTGGAGGAGAACTCGCCGTAGGTGAGATGGAGCGCCCGCTCGCGCACGAGCCAGGCGCACGCCGCCTCCCAGAAGGCGGTGGTACCGCCGTTTCCGAGGGCGATCTCGTAGCCGTCGGGGAGCGAGAAGAGCTCCGCCAGCCCGGTCCGCACCTCGCGCACGAGGTCGCGCACCGGCGCCTGCCGGTGCGAGGTGCCCATCAGGTCCGAGCGCTCGGCCAGGCGCGCCAGCGCCTCCGGGCGCACCTTCGAGGGCCCGCAGCCGAAGCGGCCATCGGTGGGCTTGATCTCGCTCGGAATCTGCACAGTCGTCTGCGGCGTCATCGGGCTCGACAGGTTATTGACCAAGGCGGGGGGCTGCCGCCGGGGCCGAGGTTAGGCTCGGCCAAGCCGTTTGGTCGACGTCCACCCAGGAGGGGAACGCATGTATCCAGTCCAGTACGAAGCCGATTACAACCGCGAGCCGAACCGATGGACCACGTTCTTCCGGCTCCTCCTCGCGATCCCCTGGATCATCGTCGCCGCCTTCTGGGGGCTGCTCTTCATGTTCACCCACCTCTTTGCCTGGATCGCGATCACGATCATGGGCCGTTACCCACAGTGGCTCTTCGAGTTCAACTCGGGAGTGGTCCGCTTCGGCGTCCGGGTCTCCGCCTGGATCTACCTGCAGACCGACGAATGGCCCCCATTCAGCCTCAAGGACGATCCCAGCTACCCGATCCGGGTCAACATCGCCCCGGCGGCCGAGCGCCAGAGCCGCCTCAAGGTCTTCTTCCGCTGGATCCTCGTCCTGCCCGTCGTCCTCGTGCTCGCCTACGGGACCAGCTACATCCAGACGGCAGCCGGATTCGTCGCCTGGCTGACGATCGTCTTCCGCGGCTACATGCCGGAGGGCATCCACACGATGCTGACCTTCGTCAACAGCTTCCACGCCCGCGTCTTCGGTTACCTCGCCTTCCTCACCGACGACTACCCGCCGATCGGGCTGGAAAAGGCCGAAAACGGCGGCGCGCCGGCGCCCGTCAGCCCGACGCCGGCGGTCTGAGCCGATGAGCAACGAGACCGCGAGCAACGTGACCAAGGGCGACGGCTACGCCGTCGCCCACCTCGACGACCTCGGCGAGGGCTGGGGCTTCCGCAAGGTCCGCAAGGAGCTGGGGGTCACGGCCTTCGGCGTCAACGCGATCGTGATGCCGCCGAACTACGAGTCCGGCAAGCACTACCACGACGAGCAGGAGGAGCTCTACTTCGTCCACCAGGGCCGGATGGAGATCGACCTCGACGGGACCAAGCACGAGCTGGGCCCGGGCGGTTTCGCCTGGGTCGACGCCAAGGTGGTCCGCAGCCTCAAGAACCTCAGCCCCGACGAAGACGCGATCTACATCTGCGTCGGCGGCAAGGACGGGTATGTCGGCCGCGACGGGCGGCTGCCCGAGGGCGAGACCGACCCACGCGGGCCGATCGGTGGAGATTCGTAGGCGTTAGGGAGCTGTCGGTAGGGGGTCGGCGGGCGCACCTCCGCCGGGTGAATCGTTTTTGGCCGGCGCCCCGACCGCTCCGGCCCGGCTCCGTGCCCAGTGCCCGGCGACCCCCTACCGACAGCTCCACCCGGTCGAGCTCAACGGCTACAGCCAAGGTTCAACAGCTTTCCCCCAAAGACGAGCCGCACTCCACCCAACCAAGCGTGAAAGAGCCACTCGCTGTTCCTTTCGGAGAGCTGTTGGAGGTCGAGGCCGCCTGGCTAGCGATGCATCCGAGGTTCGCCGCGGTCCGGTTGGAGGGTGCCGGTGTCCCTCGGAGGAATGTTCGGCGATATGCAATCTGTCTCTTGCGCGCGAAGCGCGCAGCAGGTTCTCCCCGGAGCGAAGCGGAGGGGAGGTCAATTCCGGAGAGGGACACCGGCACCCTCCCCACCAGGCCTACTTCGTGTCTTTGAACCCCTGATCGATCCAGGGCATCATGCTGCGCAGGTCGCCGCCGATGTCCTCGATTTCGTGGCCGGCCCCTTCGGCGCGCATGCGGTCGAAGTTCTCGTTGCCGGCACGGTTCTCGGCGATGAACTCCTTGGCGAAGTCGCCGGACTGGATCTCCGAGAGGATCTGCTTCATCGCCGCCCGGGACTCGTCGCCGATGACGCGTTTGCCGCGGGTCATGTCGCCGTACTCGGCGGTGTTGGAGATCGAGTAACGCATGCCCTGGATGCCCTTTTCGTACATCAGGTCGGCGATCAGCTTCAGCTCGTGCAGACACTCGAAGTAGGCGAGGCGCGGGTCGTAGCCGGCCTCGACCAGGGTCTCGTAGCCGGCGCGGACCAGCTCCGAGGCGCCGCCGCAGAGCACGGCCTGCTCACCGAAGAGGTCGGTCTCGCACTCGTCTTTGAAGGTGGTCTCGATCACCGCGGCGCGGCCGCCGCCGATCCCGGAGGCGTAGGCGAGGACGAGGTCGTGGGCTTCGCCGGAGGCGTCCTGGTGGACGGCCATCAGGCAGGGGACGCCGCTGCCTTCCTCGTACTGGCGGCGGACCAGGTGGCCCGGGCCCTTGGGGGCGACCATGCCGACGTCGACGCCGGCGGGCGGCTCGATCTCGCCGAAGTGGATCGCGAAGCCGTGGGCGAAGAGGAGCAGGTTGCCGGGGGCGATCCCGTCGGCGATCTCCTCGCGCCAGACCTCGGCCTGCTTCTCATCCGGGAGCAGGATCATCACCAGATCGCCGCGACTGGCGGCTTCGGCGACGTCGAGCACCTCGAGCCCGGCCGCTTCGGCCTTGGCGCGGCTGGAGGAGTCGGGACGGAGGCCGACGACGACCTCGACGCCGGAGTCCTTGAGGTTGAGGGCGTGCGCGTGTCCCTGGGAGCCGTAGCCGAGGATGGCGACGGTCTTACCGTCGAGCTTGCCCAGGTCGGCGTCTTTGTCGGAGAAGATGTCGTCGGTTCGCATGACGCGGCAGGCTACCGGAGCGCTCTGCGCATCAGCTTCCCCGAGGGGGTCCGCGGCAGGGCCGAGACCAGCTCAATCCGCTTCGGCACTTTGAACCCGGCGAGGGACTCGGAGCAGTGGCGGCGTAACTCGTCCGGGCTAACCTCCGCCCCGCTCTCGAGGACGACGACGGCGGTCACCGCCTGCTGCCACTCGGGGTCCTCGCGACCGACGACGGCGGCCTCGGTCACCCGCGGGTGGCGCAACAGCACCTCCTCGACCTCGGCCGGGATCACGTTCTCGCCGCCGCTGACGATCATGTCGTCGATCCGATCGGAGACGTAAAGGAAGCCTTCCTCGTCAATGTGGCCGAGGTCGCCGGTGTGGAGCCAGCCGTCGGCGTCAGCGTGGCCCGGGGCGACGGTCGGGCCCTGCACGAGGATCTCGCCGTCGAGGATCCGCAGGTGGGTGGTCAGCAGCGGGCGCCCCGCCGAGCCCAGCTTGCGCTTCGCGTCCGCCGGGGCCAGCGTCGTCACCTGCGAGCAGGTCTCGGTCAGGCCGTAGGTCTGGACGACGGTCGCGCCCTTCGCCAGCGCCTCTTCCAGCGGTTCCGCCGGGACCGGGCCGCCGCCGACGAGGATCGCCCGCGGGCCCGAGAGATCGACGTCCGCCTCGAGCAGCCGGGTCAGCATCGTCGCCACCAGCGAGACCTGGGTGATGCCGTCGCGCTCCAGCGCCGCCCCCACCCGGTCGACGTCGAAGCCGTCGTGGACCACGGCGGTGGTGCCGTAGATAACGGCTTTCATCACGATCCCGAGGCCGGCGACGTGGCTGAGCGGCACGCAGCAGAGCCAGCGATCGCTCGGCTCGACGCCGATGTTGAAGGCGGAGCCGACCGCGTTCCAGAGGAAGTTGCCGTAGGTGAGCGGGATCGGGCGCGGCGTGCCGGTGCTGCCGCTGGTGAGGACGCGGCAGCAGACGGCGTCCATGTCGTGCTCGCCCAGTAGCGGCATGTCGGCCTCGGTCTGGGTCAGCTGGCCGGGGTCGTCGAGGTCGATGATCGGTTCTTCGGCGTTGACGATCGCCGCTCGCTCCTCGGCGGTCAGCCGCGGGCCCAGCGGCAGCAGCGCCGCTCCCAGCTTCATCAGCGCGTGCATCAGCACGACCTGCTCGCGCCGCGGGTGCATCGTCAGCGCCGCGGTGGAGCCGCGGCGGACGCCGTGGGCCGCGAGGCGCCGCGCGACCCAGGTCGCCTCTGCCTCGAGCTCGGCATAGGTCATCTCGGCGCCGTCGGCGACCAGCGCCGTCCGGTCGGGACAGCTCTGCGATCTCTGGGAGAGCCAGTCGTCGAGCTTCATCGGGATATCGTGCCCATCATGCCCAAACGCCACAAGGGAGCCCCGTCCGACGACCAGCTCTACGCGCCGATCGAGTGGACGGCGGGCGAGGGCAGCTACGAAGACATCCGCTACGAGACCGGCGGCGGGATCGCCAAGGTGACGATCGACCGCCCCGACGTCCTCAACGCCTTCCGGCCGCAGACCCTGATCGAGGTCTCGGCGGCGATGGAGCTGGCGCGCGAGGACAGCGAGGTCGGCGTGATCGTGCTGACCGGGGCCGGCGAGCGGGCCTTCTGCTCCGGCGGCGACCAGACCGTTCGCGGCGACACGGGCTACATCGCCGAGGGCGCCTCGGTCGGGCGCTTCCACGTCACCGACCTGCAGATCCAGATGCGGCGACTGCCGAAGCCGGTGGTGGCGATGGTCGCCGGCTACGCGATCGGCGGCGGCCACATCCTCCACCTCTGCTGCGACCTGACGATCGCCGCCGACAACGGCGTCTTCGGGCAGGTCGGGCCGCGGGTCGGCTCCTGGGACGGCGGCTACGGCGCCTCGCTGCTGCGCGACCTGGTCGGGACCAAGAAGGCAAAGGAGATCTGGATGCTCTGCCGCCAGTACGACGCCGAGGAGGCGCTGGAGATGGGGCTGGTGAACACGGTCGTGCCGCTGGCCGACCTCGAGCGCGAGACCGTCGCCTGGTGCCGCGAGATGCTCGCCCTCTCCCCCTTCGCCCTGCGCCTGGTCAAGGCCAGCTTCAACGCCCACGAGGACGGCTACGCCGGGATCCAGCAGCTCGCCCACGACGCCAACCTCCTCTTCTACGGCAACGAGGAGGCGGCCGAGGGCCGCGAGGCCTTCAAGCAGAAGCGCCAGCCCGACTTCTCGCAGTTCCCCAGGCGCGCATGAGGATCTGGCTGATGGCGGCGCGGCCGCGGACGCTGCCGGCCGCGGTGGCGCCGGTCCTGGTCGGGACCGCTGCGGCGGTGCAGTGGTACGGCAGCCTGCCCCGCTGGGGAGCCTTCTTCGCCGCCCTGATCGGCTCGATCTTCATCCAGATCGGGACCAACCTCGCCAACGACTACTCCGACGCCAAGCGCGGCGCCGACACCGCCGACCGCCTCGGGCCGGTGCGGGTCACCGCCAGCGGCATGGTGACGCCGCAGCGGGTGATGACCGCGACCTGGATTGCCTTCGCGGTGGCGGTCGCCTGCGGCATCTACCTGACCGCCGTCGCCGGCTGGGTGATCCTGGTGATCGGGGTGCTCTCGATCGCCGCCGGCGTCCTCTACACGGGCGGTCCGCGGCCCTACGGCTACGCCGGCTTCGGCGAGGTCTTCGTCTTCCTCTTCTTCGGCCTCGTCGCGGTCAACGGCTCCTACTACGTGCAGCTGGAGGAGCTCGACGCGCTGCCGCTCGGCCTCTCGATCTCGATCGGGTTCCTCGCCACCGCGATCATCGTCGTTAACAACGTCCGCGACGTCGAGACCGACCGGCGGGCGGGCAAGAACACGCTGGCGGTGCGGATCGGGCGCGAGGCGGCGGTGCGGCTGTACGCGATGCTGGTCGCGGGCGGCTTCCTCGTTCTGCCGATCGCGCTGTGGGCGGGCGAAGCGAGCGCACTGCCGATGATCGGCTGGCTGGCGGCGCCGCTGGCGGTGAAACCGGCGAGGACGCTCGCCGAGCGGCGCGACGGCCCGGCCCTGAACGCGGTCCTGGCGCAGACCGGCGCCCTGCTGGGGGTCTTCAGCCTGCTCGTCACCGCCGGCCTGCTGATCTCCGCCTGAGAGACTCGCGCCGTGCGCCTCCGCTCGGTCGAGGTCATCCCCTACGCGCTGCCGTTCAGGGAGCCGTACGTGACCGCGCGCGGATCGCTGAACCGGCGGGAGATGGTGCTGCTGCGGGTGCGGGACGTGGACGGGGTTGAGGGGCTGGGCGAAGCGGTGCCGCTGGCGTTGCGGGGCGGGGTATCGCTCGTGGAGGTGGTGCGGGAGCTGGAGGCGTGGGGGGAGGATCAAAAGGTTCAGGGGCTGTCAGCGCCCGCGCGGTGCGCGGTGGAGACCGCGCTGATGGACTTGCGGGGCCGACGGATCGGAAAAGGGCTGGGTGAGGAGGCAGGGGACGAAGCCGTGGAGTGCAACGCGACGCTTGTCGCGGGACCTCCGGACGCGGTCGCGGCCGAGGCGGAAGAGTGGGCTCAGGCGGGATTTACGACCTTCAAGCTGAAGCTCGGTGCCGAGACCGTCTCAACCCGCGATATAGGCGGGTTGAGACGGTCTCGCGCGCAAGCCGACGTGGAGCAGGTGCGGGCGGTGCGAGAGGCGCTTGGGCCTTCGGCGCGCATCCGGGTCGATGCGAACGAGGCTTGGGACCTGGAGACGGCCAAGGCGACACTGGCGGAGTTGGAGCCGGTCGGGATCGAGCTGGCGGAGCAGCCGGTGGCGGGACTGGAGGCGATGGCGGAGCTCGCCGCGAGCACCTCGATCCCGCTGGCGGCGGACGAGAGCGTGGCGTCGCTCGACGAGGCCGAGGAGGCAGCGGCGCTCGGGGCCTGCGCCTACACCGGGATCAAGCTCTCGAAGGTCGGTGGGCCGGAAGAGGCGCTGAGGATCGCCGATGTCCTCCCCGCCTACGTCACCAGCGCCCTCGACGGGCCGGTGGGGATAGCGGCGGCGGCGCAGGTGGCGTTCAGCCTCGCCGAGACCGGTCATCCCGAAAGGCTCCACCTCGCCCACGGCCTCGCCACCCAGCGCCTCTTCGCCGCGACGATCGCGTCGGCCGAGTGCGAACTGCGCGACGGAATGTTGCACCTCCCTCCCGGTCCCGGCCTGGGCGTCGAGATAGACGAGGATGCGTTGCAAGCGCATCGCATCTAGGACGCTGCCGTGGACCCGACCAACGCCAACACCGCCCTCGCCTCCGCCTTCGCCGAGGAGCTCGCCCGCGGGGGGCTGCGGCTGGCGGTGGTCTCCCCCGGCTCGCGCTCGACGCCGCTGGCAGTCGCGCTCTGGCGACAGCCCGAGATCGAGGTCAAGGTGATCGTCGACGAGCGCTCGGCGGGCTTCTTCGCCCTCGGCGCCGCCCAGGCGAGCGGCGAGCCGGTGGCGCTGCTCTGCACCTCGGGGACCGCGCTCGTCAACTACCACCCCGCGGTGGTCGAGGCGGACGAATCGGCGATCCCGCTCGTCGTCCTCAGCGCCGACCGGCCGCCGGAGCTGCGCGGAATCGGCGCCGGGCAGACGATCGACCAGATCAAGAGCTTCGGCTCCTCGGTGCGCTGGTTCTGCGAAGTCGGCACCCACGCGGCAGACGCCGGCGGTCTCCTCCACTACCGCTCGGTCGCCTGCCGCGCCCTGGCGGCCTCGCGCGGCGAGACGCGGCCCGGTCCCGTGCACCTGAACCTTCCCTGGCGCGAGCCGCTGGCGCCGGTACCAGTCGAGGGAGCGGTCACCGCTACCGACCCCCTGGCGCTGGAGGGGCGCGAGGGGCGGCCCCTGACCGCGGTGACCCATATCGACCTCGAGCCCTCAACCTTCCTCCTCGACGAGGTCGCCGGCCACATCGGCAACGCGATCTCCGGCGTGATCGTCGCCGGCCGCCAGCTCGACCCCGAGCTGCGCGAGCCGCTCGCCCACCTCGCCCGCGTCGCCGGCTTCCCGATCCTCGCCGAGCCCACCTCGCAGCTGCGCTGCGGCCCGCACGACCGCTCCCACGTCGTCGCCGCCTATGACCTAATGCTGCGCGACGAGCGCTTCGCCCGCTCGGTCGTCCCCGACCTGATCCTCCGCTTCGGCGCGATGCCGACCAGCAAGCCGCTGCGGGCCTGGATCGAGGCGAGCGACGCCGACCAGATCGTCATCGACCCCTACGGGGGCTGGAACGAGCCGACGAACCGAGCGGCGGCGATCCTCCGTGCCGACCCGACCGAGCTGGCACAGGGATGGGCGGCGCGACTGGAAGGGCTGGAGGGGCGCGAACGACCGCTGCCGGAGCGCTGGCTCGGGGCCGAGGCGGCCGCCCAGGCAGCGCTGGACGAGGCGCTGGGCGCCGGCGACGGGATCACCGAGCCCGCTCTGCACCGCGCCCTCGGCGCCGCCCACCGCGACGGGGACCTCGTCTACACCGCCTCCAGCATGCCGATCCGCGACCAGGAGGCCTTTCTCGCCGCGGCAGAGACCGACGTCCTCTTCCTCTCCAACCGCGGCGCCAACGGCATCGACGGCCTCGTCTCCTCGGGCATCGGCGCCGCCCAGGCCAGCGGCCGCCCGACCACGATCGTCACCGGCGACCTCGGCTTCCTGCATGACATCGGCGGCCTGGCGGCGCTCCGCGAGGTCGAGGCCCCGGTCCGGATCGTCGTCATCGACAACGACGGCGGCGGCATCTTCCACTTCCTGCCGCAGGAGGCGACGCTGGACAGCGGCGAGTTCGAGGCCCTGCTCGGCACCCCCCGCGGCGTTGACGTCGCCAAGGCCGCGGCGCTCTTCGACCTCCCACACCGCCGCCTCGACTCGCCCGGCGAACTGCCCGAAGCACTGGCGGCGGGCACCGGCCTGATCGAGGTGAAGACCGAGCGCGGCACCAACGTCGAGGCGCATCGGGGTCTGCAGGCGGTCGTTCAGGCCGCAATCAACAGCTAATCGGGCCGGCCTCGCGGCCTGCGCCGGGTTGCCAGACGGCCCCGAAGATGCCCGAACCCGCAGCGGGGATCTGAGTCCGACAGGTGCCGTCGGCGTTGATCTCTTCCAAGGCCCCGCCGGACACCGGGGCGATCGTCAGCCAGGCAGGATCCTCGGACACCAGGAAAGAAAGGCGCTGGCCGGACGGATCCCACGATGGCTGCGACTCGGTGCGTCTCGCCGTCTGCGTCAGTCGAGTGATGTTCGAGCCTCCAGCGCCCATCACGTAAAGGTCGCTGAAGAGCCTTTTTGAAGCGCGGTCCTTTGCTACGGTCGCCAGTTTCATCCGCCGGAACGCGATCCGGAATCCATCAGGCGAGTAAACCGGTTCGCTCGCGCGCCGAGCGAGGACGGTCGCCCGACCCCTGGAGAGGTCGAAGGAGACCGCCCTGGGCGCCCCTCCGCCCACGGTGCGGGTCAGCGCCAACTTTGAGCCATCGGGGGAAAACGAAGACGCGATGTCCGAGACATGGCCTTTGTACGGAGAGATCCGACGCACCACGCCGCCGTTCAGGTCCGCAAGCCAGACTGCGAATTCGGTCGGGCCAGTTCGATCCCTGCCCTCCTTCCCCGGCTTGGTGCGGGTGAAAGCGACGGTGTGTCCGTCGGGCGACAGCAACGGATGCATACCGCTGCGAGTCCCGGGAACAAGCGACATCCGGCCATCACCCACGTCTAGGACGTAGACGTCGAAACGAAATTTGCCTTCCTTTGGAACCCCGATGACCGCCAGCTTTTCTCCATCCGGCGACCAGCTTGGAGGGACGAGAAAGAAGGGCTCGACGGCAGCGTCATTCGCGACCACATCCTGCTGGTTCAAGCCGGCCGGATCGGTCGTGACCAGTTCGGGCCTGGATTCGGTTATGCGCATCAGCGCCAGTCGAGGTCCCGGCATCTCCACAGCATCGGCGGAGACAGCTCCGAAGAGCAGGACGAACAGCGCCCCCACAACCCCTGCCAAGCGACGGATCATTCGGGGAATTTTGCACTACTCATCGGCGGACTGCGTGGTACTACTCCGCCAGCAGCGGCAGCAGCGCCCCCAGCTTGACCTCGGTCTCGGCCAGCTCGGCGGGCGGGTCGGAGCCGGCGACGACGCCGACGCCGGCGAAGAGGTGGGCCTCGCGGTCGCGGAGGAGGGCGCTGCGGAGGGCGACGCAGAATTCGCCGTCCTCGGTGGCGTCCATCCAGCCGACGGGGGCCGCATACCAGCCGCGGTCCATGCCCTCCAGCTCGGCGATTGCCCTGGCGGCCTCGGGCCAGGGCTCGCCGCCGACCGCCGGGGTCGGGTGCAGGAGCCCAGCTAGCTCGATCGCCGAGCGCGGTTCCGCCAACTGGGCGACGATCGGGGTCGCCAGGTGCTGGATGTTCGCCACCTTGGCGATCTCCGGCTCGGCCGCCGCCTCGACCCAGACCGCGTGCGGGCGCAGGGCGCGGACGATCCGCTCGGCGACGATCCGCTGCTCGCGGCGGTCCTTGTCGCTCCGCAGGAGCTGCTCGCCGAGGTGGTCGTCGACGGCGGGGTCGGAGCTGCGGCGGGTCGAGCCGGCGAGGGCGACGGTGGAGACGCCGGCGCCGGAGCGGCGGACGAGGAGCTCCGGGCTGGCGCCGATGAAGGCGGCCTCGGGCGTGCCGCAGCAGAAGCAAAAGCAAGCCGGGAACTGCTCCCGCATCGCGCCGAAGACGGCGGCCGGGTCGTGGGCCGCGGCGGCGCTGACGATTACCTCGCGGGCGAGGACGACCTTGCTCATCTCGCCGGCGGCGATCCGGTCCGTGGCGCCCTCGACCGCGGTTTCGAACTCGCGCGGCGGCCGGGCGCTGCGGATCTCGGCGTGGGCGGTTGGGTGGGGATCGAGCAGCGGCAGCGGTGCCTCCAGCCGCAGGGAGGCGAGGCGAGACGACAGCCCCTTCCCCAGCTCCTCGACCTCCTCCCCCGGCTGCACGACCGCGTTGACGGTGAGGAAGGAGGCGCCGCCGACGCTGCAGATCGAGACCTCGGGCAGCACCAGCGAGGCGGGCGAGAGCGAGGACCAGGCCGGCGTCGCCCCGCCGTCGGGGTCAAAGGCGAAGCCGCCGAGCCAGACCGGCCCGGCCCCTGCGGGCAGCCCCCGCGGGCCCTCGAGCAAGGCGCCGCCGCCGATCCGCAGGCACTCCTCGGCGACGTCGCCGAAGCGCCCCTCGCCGCGGGACCTCGCCTCGTGCGCGACCCCGAGACCGGCCAGCGCGAACTCGCGGTCGGGCTGCTCCCAGCAGAACCAGCGGTCGGAGGCGAGCCGCGAGGCGAACACCGCCGCGCAGGGATCCGCCGCCTCGATCTCCGAGGTGACGCTTACGAGGGTGCGTCGCTTCCGGCCGGCGGCCTTGTGCAGGGCGCCGAGGAGGGCCTCAGTCGTGGCCGCGTCCAATTGCGATCTCGCCGGTCCGCACCATTTCGACCAGGCCGTGCGGACGGACCATCCGCTCGAAGGCCTCGATCTTGTCGGCGGAGCCGGTGACCTCGATCGTCATCGTCCGCCGCGCCACGTCGACGATTTTGGCGCGGAAGATCTCGGCGAACTGGATGATCTCGGCCCGGTTCTCGACCGCCGAGGAGACCTTGAACAGCGCCATCTCCCGGGCGACCGTCTCCTCCGGCTCCATGTCGCGGATCTTCAGCACGTTGACGAGCTTGTGCAGCTGCTTGGTCACCTGGTCGATCGGGTGGACCGCGCCGTCGAGGGTGAGGGTGATGCGGGAGACGCTGGGGTCGTCGGTCGGCCCGACGGCGAGGGTGTCGATGTTGAAGCCGCGGCGCGAGAAGAGGCCGGCGACGCGCGCCAGCACGCCCGGCTTGTTCTCGACCAGGATCGAGAGGATGTGCTTGCGGCCGCTGAGCTGGCCAGCGACGTGCAGATCCTCCAGCTTGACGACCTGCGGGGTTCCAGCCTCCATCAGCTCACCTGGCTCCCTCGCGGCGCCTCGACCATGTCGCGGGCGGCTTCGCCCGGCGGGATCATCGGATAGCAGTTCTCTTCGCGGGCGACGCGGACGTCGAGCAGGACGGGCCCGTCGTGCTCCAGCGCGGCCGTCATCTGCTCCTCGAGGTCGGCGGAGTTGTCGCAGCGCATGCCTTTCGCGCCGAAGGCCTCGGCCAGCTTCACCCAATCCGGGCTCGAGCCCATGTCGACCGAGCTGTAGCGGCGGTCCCAGAACAGCTCCTGCCACTGGCGGACCATGCCCATGTACCCGTTGTTCATCAGGAAGACCTTGACCGGGATGTTCTCGGTGACGCAGGTGGCGAGCTCCTGGATGTTCATGATCAGGCTGCCGTCGCCGGCGACGCAGACGACCTGCTCGTCGGGGCAGGCGACCTTGGCGCCGACCGCGCTCGGCAGGCCGAAGCCCATCGTCCCGAGGCCGCCGGAGTTGATCCAGCGCCGGGGCTTGTCGAAGCCGTAGTACTGCGCGGTCCACATCTGGTGCTGGCCGACGTCGGAGGTGACGATCGCGTCCCCCTGGCTGGCGCGGTGCAGGGCCTCGATCATGAACTGGGGCTTGATCTCGCCGTCCTGGCCGGGCTCGTAGTACAGCGGGTGCTCCCCCTGCCAGCCGCGCAGCGTGTTCCACCACTCGTCGAGGCGCGAGGAGTCGGTCTGCAGCGCCCGGTACTCGCGGGTCAGCTTCGGCAGCACCTGCTTGACGTCGCCGACGATCGGGATGTGGGCGCCGACGTTCTTCGAGATCTCCGCCGGGTCGATGTCGATGTGGATGACCTTGGCGTGCGGGGCGAACTCGGACAGTTTGCCGGTGATGCGGTCGTCGAAGCGGGCCCCGATCGCGACGATCAGGTCGGCTTTGTCCATCGCCCAGTTGGCGGTGAGGGTGCCGTGCATGCCGAGCATGCCGAGGAAGCGGTCGTTGGAGGCCGGGAAGGCGCCGAGGCCCATCAGGGTCGAGGTGACCGGGAAGCGGTCGGAGTCCGCCAGCTCGCGCAGCTCCTCCGAGGCGTTGCCGTTGATCACGCCGCCGCCGGTGTAGAAGATCGGCCGGCGGGCGGTCGCCAGCGCTTTGGCGGCGATCCGGATCTGCTTGATGTTGCCCTCGGTCGAGGGCTTGTAGCCGGGCAGCTCGACCGGCTCGGTGCGCGGCTCGTAGTCGATGTCGGCGCGCGAGAGGTCCATCGGGATGTCGAGCAGGACAGGCCCGGGGCGACCGGTCGAGGCGAGGTGGAAGGCCTCGTGCACGTACTCGGGGATCTGGCGCGGGTCGGTGACCGCGAACGAGTGCTTGACGAAGGGCAGGGTCGCGCCGAGGATGTCGGCCTCCTGGAAGCCGTCGGTGCCGATCAGTTCGGTCCGCACCTGGCCGGTGATGAAGATGGCCGGGACCGAGTCCATCATCGCGTCGGCGATCGCGGTGACGAGGTTGGTGGCGCCGGGCCCGGAGGTGGCGAAGGCGACCCCCACCCGGCCGGAAGCCTTGGCGTACCCCTCGGCGGCGTGGCCGGCCGCCTGCTCGTGACGCACCTGGACGTGCCGGAACTCGGCGTCGACCATGGCGTCGTAGGTCGGCAGGTTGGCCCCGCCGGGGATCCCGAAGACGTCCTTGACGCCCTCGGCCTTGAGGGATTCCATCAACGTGTCGGCGGCGCGCATAGGAACTGGCGATGGTACCAGCGGGGCGCCCTCAGCCCCGCGCCTGGGAGACGCCTGGCGGGCGGCGGCCGTTCAGGCCTGGCCGGCCGGCGATTTCGCCGGGTTCCAGCGGGTCTTCGGGTCGATCGCGGTCTCGATCGCGCGGCCCTTGTAGCGCTCGATCGCGTGGATGATCGACTCGACCAGCTCCTCCCCCAGCAGCGTCGGCTCGAGGCCGAGATCGAGCAGCTTGGTGTGGACCGCGTTGTAGTAGTGCTCTTCCTTCTCGACCCGGGGGTTGTCGTAGTGCTGGATCTCGACGCTGTAGCCGAGGTGCTCGCCGGCTTCCTTGACCAGCCCCGCCAGCTCCAGGACTGAGAACTGCTCGGTGAACTGGTTGAAGACGCGGAACTCGCCGCGCTCGGCCGGGTTGAGGGCCGCCAGTTCGACGCAGGCGAGGGTGTCGCGGATGTTGAGGAAGCCGCGCGTCTGGTGGCCGGCCCCGTAGACGGTCAGCGGGTGGCCGATCACCGCCTGCAGGCAGAACCGGTTGAGCACGGTGCCGAAGAGCTCGTCGTAGTCGAAGCGCGTGATCAGGCGCTCGTCGCGGGCGGTCTCCTCGGTCTCGATCCCGTAGACGACCCCCTGGTTGAGGTCGGTCGCGCGCAGGCCCCAGGTGCGGCAGGCGAAGTGGATGTTGGTCGAGTCGTGGACCTTCGAGCAGTGGTAGAGCGAGCCCGGGAGCTTCGGGTAGGGCAGCGTGTCGGTGCGGCCCTTGTGCTCGATCTCGATGTACCCCTCCTCGATGTCGATGTTGGGCTGGCCGTACTCGCCCATCGTCCCGAGCTTGACCAGATGCGCGTCGGGGACGTGGTCGCGCATCGAGAAGAGCAGGTTGAGGTTGCCGATCACGTTCGCGTGCTGGGTTTCGACCGCGCGCTCGCGCGAGAGCATCGAGAACGGCGCCGAGGCCTGCTGGCCGTAGTGGACGACCGCCTCCGGCTTGGTCTCGGCGACGACCTCGTCGAGGAAGTCGCCGTCCTCGACGGCGCCGACGTAGCTGCGGATCTGCTCGCCGGAGACCTCGCGCCAGGCGGCGATGCGCTCGTCCAGCTCGCCGATCGGGGTCAGCGAGGCGGTGCCGTGTTCGGTGTGCCAGCGGCGGCGAGAGAAGTTGTCGACGACCGAGACTTCGTGGCCGCGGGCCGAGAAGCGGAGCGCCGTCGGCCATCCGAGATAGCCGTCGCCCCCGAGGATGAGGATTCGCATGAGGGCGGCACTTTAGACGCTCGGGCGGCGCGCGGGACCGGCCGTACTAGTTGAATCCCGGCGATGAGCGAACTGGCGGCGCGACATGGAGGCCGGGCCGGCCTCGCGGCGCTGGTCGCAATCCTCCTACTGGGATTGGGGCTGCGCCTGAACGAGGCCTGGGACGGGCGCGCGCCGGTCTACGACGCGGCCGCCTACGCGGCGATAGCGGCGAACCTGGAGCGCGGCGACGGGTTCACGGTCGGCGACGATGCGACGCAGCCGTCGAGCAACTACTCGCCGGGGCTGCCGCTGTTCGTGGCGGCTATCTACAAGGTGACCGGGGGCATCCACGAACAGCTGGCGCGGGTCGTGCTGGCGGTGATCGGGACGCTCTCGGTGCTGTTCGCCTATCTGATCGGGCGGCGCTTGGTCCCACCCCCCACGGACCCACCTCACATGGCAAGGGTGGGTCCGTGGGGGGTGGGACCGGCGCTCGTCGGTGCTTTGGTGGTCGCGATCTACCCGGCGCTTTTGGAGTACCAGGGGATGCTGATGAGCGAGCCGCTGGCGGCGACGTTGCTGTCCGGAGGCGTGCTGGCAGTGCTCTGGGCTTGGGACGGCGGGCGCTGGCGGTGGCTGCTGCCGGGGGCACTTTTCGGAGCGCTGGCGCTGACCCGGCCGGAGTACCTCGGGGTCGCGGTGCTGGTCGCGGTGGTGATCTTCGCTCGGGAAGCGCGAGGCGACTGGCGGGTGTCGCTGATGCGCGCTGCGGTCTTCCTGCTCGGCTTGGTCGTGGTCGTCGCTCCGTGGACGGTGCGCAACGCGGTCGCCCTCGACCGCTTCGTCCCGATCTCGACCGGAGGCGGGCAGGTTCTGTTCGCCGGCACGTACCTGCCCTCGGACGGGGACCCTGAAAAGGTCGGGGCCGAGGTGGTCGCCGAAAACCCCGGCCTCTTCTCGCCGCAGGACGCGCAGCGGCTGCGGTTGGAGCAGATCCTCGCCCGCCTCGCCGCTGATCGCTACCGGGGCATGGAAAGCGACCAGGCGCTCTCGAAGCTGGGCAAGGAACAGCTCTGGGACGACGTCTCGGACGAGCCGCTCGAATACGCCGGCTTCGTCGCGACCAAGGTCTGGCGGATCTGGTCGCACGGACCACGGGACGTGATGCGCGAGCCGGTCTGGGAGGCGGTGCATTGGCTTCTCGTCGCCTCCGGCCTGCTCGGCCTCGGGGTGCTCGCCTGGCGACGCCGCTGGGAGGCGCTGCTGCTCGGCACGGTATTCCTCGCGATCACCGCGATCAGCGCCCTGTTGGTCGCCTCGCCCCGCCGCGTCCTCGTCCTCGTCCCACTCCTCGCCCCCCTCTCAGCCGTCGCCATCAGCTCAATCCAGCATCGTTTCCACGCTTTTAGCCCCTATAGGAACCAAAAGTCTGGAAACGACGCTGTCCCGGATAGCCTGGGCGGCTCTTGAACGCCGTTGCCGAATGGATCCGGGCGCTGCCGCGGCGCTATGGGAGGCGGACGCTGATCGCGCTCGGGCTGATCGCGCTGCTGGGGCTGGCGGTGCGCGCCTATGTGGTCGTAGACCCGGTCGAGCACCCCGGGGACGACTCGCGGGCCTACTACGCGATCTCGAAGGCGCTGTACACGGAACAGAGCTTCGGCGGGTCGGAATTCGAGGACTCGAGCGACTGGTCCCCCGGCGCCCCCTTTCTCTACGCCGCCTCCTTCTACGCCACCGGCGGGGCGCGGGAAGGGACGGCGCGGATTGTCGAGGCGCTGCTCGGGGTGGCGACGATCCTCGTCGTCTTCGCCCTCGGCTGGCGGCTGGGGGGTCGCGAGCTCGGTCGCTGGGTCGGCCTCTTCGCCGCCTTCGCGGTCGCCGTCTACCCCCCGTTCATCCACTCCACCGGCGTGATCATGAGCGAGCCGCCGGCGATGCTGACCCTGCCGGCGGCGATCCTCGCCTTCTTATGGGCCGGGGACCGCGAGGGGACCTGGCCGTGGCTCGTCCCCGGCCTGCTCTTCGGGCTGACGGCGATGTTCCGGCCCGAGTACCTGCTGGTCGGCGCCGTCTTCGTCGGCCTCGCCGCGATCCGCGCCTTGGAGCGACGGGGCTGGCGCCTCGGCCTCGCCGGCGCCGCGGTGCTCCTCGTCGCCCTGGTGATCCCGATCCTGCCCTGGACGATCCGCAACGTCGTCGTCCTCGACCGCGTCGTCCCGATCTCGACCGGCGGCGGCAAGGCGCTCTACGTCGGCACCTACCTCCCCGCCGACGGCGAATACCAGCGGGTGAAGGCGAAGCTCGCCGAACAGCAGCTCTCCTGGTGGGGCGCGTCCGCCGACCCCGACTCCCAGGAGCTCGACGAACTCGACCCCACGGTGCTCTTCGACGAAGTCGCCAGGGAAGTGCAGCAGGAGCACCCCGGCCTGACCCGGGACGAAGCCCTCGGCCGCGCCGGCAAGGAAAACTTCGACAAGTACTTCGGCGAAGACCCCTGGGGCTACGCGGCGATGACCGTCCGCAAGGTCGGGCGGATGTGGAGCAGCGGCGTCGGCGAGGCGATGAGCAGCACCGCCGGCCGCGCCGTCCAGATCCTCCTCGTCGCCCTCGGCCTCGCCGGGCTCGCCCTCCTCGGCCTGCGCCGGCGCTGGTGGGAGCTGATCACCCTGGCGCTGCCGATCGCGATCGTCACCGTGGTCGGAGCGGTCACCCTCGCGGCCCCCCGGCGCAACGAGGTGCTGATGACGCTGGTCTTTCCGCTCGCCGGCCTCGCCCTCGCATCCGGCCTCGCGGCCATATCCTCCGCTCGCAAATGGTCCTCAGAGCAGGCATCTTCCCCGCCGAGCTGACGGCGCTGCGCAGCGCCGGGCTGCTGCTGGCGATCTTCCTCGTCGGCTACGCGGTCGCGCGCCGCCGCACCCTGCGCAACGCCGACGTCCTGATCCTGATCGCCAGCGGACTCGGGCTGGCGATCGTCTCCGGGACCGAAATCGTCAACGGCCTGCTCTCCGCCTTCTCCTTCGAGAAAGGCAACGGCGGCCGCATCCTCGGCCTCGCCGTCTTCGCCATCTTCGTCCTCTTCCTGCTTACCCTGCGGGCGCTCTCGCAGTCGGCGCGGAACAGCCGCCAGCTCGCCGCCGCGCTCGAGGGCCTCGCCTGGGAGGAGTTCCGCCAGGCCGGGCTCCCCGACCGCTTCCGCGACAAGATCGCGATCCTGATCCCCGCCTACAACGAGGCCGAGAACATCGGCACCGTCCTCGACCAGATCCCGGCCGCGGTCTGCGGCCTGCGGACCGAGGTCCTGGTCGTCGACGACGGCTCCCGCGACGGCACCGGCGACGTCGCCGCCGAGCACGGCGCCCTCGTCGCCCGCCACGTCACCAACCGCGGCGGCGGCGCGGCGCTGCGGACGGGGTACCGGCTCATGGTCGAATCCGGGGCCGAGATCGTCGTCACCCTCGACGCCGACGGCCAACACCGCCCCGACGAGATGGAGCGCCTGGTGAAGCCGATCCTCGACGGCGAGGTCGAGATGTCCCACGGCTCCCGCGTCCTCGGCCACGCCGACCGCAACCACTTCGCCCGCGAGCTGGGGATCGTCTTTTTCAACCGCCTCGTCTCCGCCATCACCCGCACCCACGTCACCGACTGCTCCAACGGCTACCGCGCCGTCCGCACCAAGGTGCTGCCGCAGCTGGTCCTGCGCCAGGAGCAGTTCCACACCTCCGAGTTCATGATCGAGGCGATCAAGCGCGGCATCCCCGCCAAGGAGGTGCCGATCACGGTCGACCAGCGCCTCCACGGCCACTCGAAGAAGCCCGCCGCCTTCCGCTACGGCGCCGGCTTCGCCAACGCGATCGTCCGCACCTGGCTGCGCTGAGCGCCGTCCGTTAAGCCGCCTTGCATGCGGGCGCTGTCGTGAGAGGCTGCGCCCGACCCGGCATCACTCGACCAGAGAGGACGCGAGATGGCGATCAGCGAGCGCGAGAGAGCCGAAGTCGAGAAGGCCAACGCCGCCGGGAAGACGGCGGCGGTCTTCATCCACGGGCTCTGGCTGCTGCCGAGCAGTTGGGACCGCTGGGGCGAGGTGTTCGAGGAGGCCGGGTACGCGGCGGTGAAGCCCGACTGGCCGGACGACCCGGCCTCGGTCGCGGAGGCGCGCGCGAACCCCGAGGTCTTCGCCGGGAAGACGCTGAAGGCGATCGCCGACCACACCGAGGAGGTGATCCAGGGCCTCGACCGCAAGCCCGCCGTGCTCGGGCACTCGACCGGCGGCCTGCTCTCCCAGATCGTCGCCGACCGCGGGCTCTCGGCCGCCACCGTGGCGATCGACCCCGGCCCCTTCCGCGGCGTCCTGCCCCTGCCGCTCTCGGCGCTGAAATCGGCGCGGCCGGTGCTGCAGAACCCCCTCAACCGCAAACGGGCGGTCACCCTCACCCTCGACCAGTTCAAGTACGGGTGGGCGAACGCGCTCGGCGACGAGGAGGCGAAGGAGCTGTACGAGACCTACCACGTGGCCGCGCCCGGAGTGGCGCTGATGCAGATGGCGAACGCGAACCTGAACCCGTTCACCGAGGCCAGGCTCGACCCGCGGAACCCCGAGCGCGGGCCGCTCCTGATCATCGACGGCGAGAAGGACCACACCGTCCCCTGGGCGATCGCCCACGCCTCCTACAAGCGGCAGCAGCGGAACCAGGCGGTGACCGAGATCGAGAAAGTCCCCGACCGCGGCCACTCGCTGACGATCGACAGCGGCTGGCGCGAGGTCTGCGACCGGGCGCTCGCCTTCGTCAAACGGTTCGCGTAGCTAGCGCACGCCCGGGTGCCGGACCGCGGCCGGGTCCGGCAGATACAGGTCGGTCCCGCAGCGGGGGCAGACCTGGACGTAGAGCTTCAGCGCCTTGTGGCAGTTCGGGCACTGCCGTTCGGGTTCGTCCTTGTCGACGCGGTAAAGGATCACCGCGATCAGGCCGAGCGGCGGCACGACCATCCCGATCAGGAACCAGATGAAGAACGAGCTGCCCTTGCCCTTGCCGATGACGGCGGTGGCGAGGCCGAAGAAGAAGGCGATGACGAGGTACTCCACGCCTCCATTCTTGCGCTTCGCCCGCGGCTAGACCTAACGTCCAATCGGGGCGGGCGTGCTTCAAGGGATCGGGATCGCGGCCGACCAAGTTAGGAAGCCCCCTGGGAGGGGCCGGGCCGCATGGCGATCCCACGGCAGAAACCAGTCACTGCAGAGCGGAAGCACAGGCGCCGCAGGCGTCGCCGTGCCTGGAAGGACAAGCACTTCCGCTGGGTCCCTGACGGCCAGGGCGACTGGCGTGTCCAGGCCTACGTCTATCGCCACCACCACAAGCCGAAGCGGGGGCACTACCGCGGCCCCGGCAAGAAGCCACCCAGGCAGGCCGCGGCGGCTCCCGCCCCCGCTTCGGCGACCTTCGACCCCCGGCCGCCCGGCGCCTTCCAGGGCGCCTTCGGCCACGCCCAGGCGGTGCGGCTGCTGCAGCGGGCCGGGTTCGGGCCGGTTCCCGGCCAGGCCGACCAGCTCGCCTCGCTCGGGCTGGTCGGCGCGGTCCAGTCGCTGACGCGGCCGAGCGGCTCCCCCTCCCTCAGCGGCCCCTCGCCCCGCGACGACGACGGCAACCCGCTCGCCCCCGCCGACGCCTGGGGCCACGACCACCTCTGGTGGCTCGACCGCATGGTCCGGACCAGCCAGGCCCTGGTCGAGCGGATGGCGCTGATCCTCCACGACTGGTTCGCGACCTCGAACGCGAACGTCTCCACGACCCAGCAGATGATCGACCAGTCGAACCTGTTCCGCAGCCGCTGCTTCGGCTCCTTCTTCGGCCTCTTCCGGGCGGTGACGATCGACCCGGCGATGCTGCAGTGGCTGAACGGCAACGAAAACTACAAGTGGGCGCCGAACGAGAACTACGCCCGCGAGATGATGGAGCTGTTCTCCCTCGGCGCCGACCGCGGCGCCTACAGCGAGGACGACATCCGTGAAGCGGCGCGGGCGCTGACCGGCTGGCGCAACGACTGGTCGGGCGAGCTCGGCGCCCACAACTTCCGCTTCCAGGCGAGCTGGCACGACACCGGCACGAAGACGGTCTTCGGCCGCAGCGGCAACTGGGGCTGGGAAGACGCCTGCCGGCTCTGCGTCGAGCACCCGCTCCACCCCTCGTTCTTCGTTGCGAAGCTGTGGAGCTACTTCATCCCGGTCCCGCCCTCGGCGGCGACGCGCGAAGGGCTGGAGGCGACCTACGTCGGTTCCGGCTGGCAGATCCGGCCGGTTCTGGAGGAGATCCTGATGCGGCCCGAGCTCTACGAGGGGCCGCCGATGGTGAAGCCCCCCGTCGTGCAGCTGGCTTCGATGCTGCGGGCGCTCGGCCGCTACGTCGACACCGAGGCCTGGGTCTGGCTCTCCGAAGAAGCCGGGCAGCGCCTCTTCTGGCCGCCGAACGTCTCCGGCTGGGACGACGCCCGCTGGCTCGACACCTCGCGGATGCGGGCCCGCTGGAACATGGTCACCTACGCGCTCGAGGAGGTCTCGGTGGACGCCTGGAATGACGAGTACAGCACCACCGAGACCCCCGAGGAAGCGCTCGACCGCGCGCTCGCCGCCTGGAGCTGGCCCGAGCTGCGGGCGGAGCACCGCGAAGAGCTGCTCGACCTCGGCCGCCGCGCCGAGGGGCGGGTGATCGCCAATTGGCAGAAGGGGCCCTACCGGGCGCTGCGCCAGAACGCCCTCCTGCAGCTGATCGGCGTCAGCCCGGACCTGGTGCTGCAATGAGCGCGCCCCGCCCGAGCCACTCCTGCTGCAGCGGCTACACCCGCTCGCAACTGCTGCGCTCGGCCGCCGCGGAGGCCGGCAAGGGTCTGCCGGCGATCGAGCCGGGGATGCCGGAGCCGGCCGGGACCGGCCTCTCGCGGCGCAAATTCCTCTCCCGCGGCGCCGGCCTCGCGCTGGCGGTCTACGGCGCCTCGAAGATCCCCCTCTCGGCCTTCGAGACCGGGATCGCCCAGGCCGCCCAGGGGGACAAGATCCTCGTCTCGGTCTTCTTCGATGGCGGCGTCGACGCGCTCAGCGTCCTCGCCCCGGTCGGCGACTCCCGCTACCAGCAGCTGCGCCCCAACCTCGCGCTCCCGCCCGGCGCCGGCACCGCCTTCGGCGAGGATCCGAGCCTGCAGTGGCACCCGGCGGCGACGGCGCTGGCGACCCTCCACAGCGAGGGCAAGGTCAGCGCCTTCCCGGCGATCGGCTACGACCACCCCGACCAGTCGCACTTCACCTCGCGCCACTACTACGAGATCGGCGAGCTCCAGGTCGGCTACCGCACCGGCTGGCTCGGCCGCTACCTCGATGCCGTCGGCGACGACGAGAACCCGCTGCAGGGGCTCTCGCTCGACGGCTCGCTCTCGCCGATGATCGCCACCGCCGACAAACCGGTGGCGGCGATCGACAGCGTCGACGGCTACGACCTCTGGTCCCGGGTCAGCGACCCGATCGAGGAGGAGATGTTCCGCAGCTTCGCCCGCTTCGGCTCGCTGCCGGCCGACTCCCCCGGCCTCGCCCAGGTCCGCCGCGCCGCCTCCCAGACCGACAAGCTGCGCCAGGACCTCGCCGGCGTCGGCGAGTTCAGCAGCCCGGTCGCCTACCCCGACACCTGGTTCTCGCACAAGCTCGCCGGCCTCGCCGCCTACATCGCCGTCGGGCTGCCGATCCGGGTGGTGACGATCCGGGCCCCCGGCGGCTACGACACCCACGCCGACCAGGCCGGCGACCTCGAAGACAACCTGCGCGAGACCTGCGAGGGGATCCTCGCCTTCCAGCGGGACCTCGAAGCGCGCGGCCTCGCCGACCGGGTGATGGTCGAGATGTGGAGCGAGTTCGGCCGCCGGCCGGAGGAGAACGGCTCGCTCGGGACCGACCACGGCGCCGCCGGCTGCGCCTTCGTGATCGGCTCCCAGGCCAAAGGCGAGATGGTCGGCGAGTTCCCCGGCCTGGCGACCCTCGACGAAGACGACAACCTGCGAGCGACCAGCGACTTCCGGGCGATGTACTGCTCGCTGCTGGAGCAGTGGCTCGAGTTCGACGCCGAAGCGATCATCCCCGGCGCCTCGGGGTTCGCGCGAGCCGGCTCTCGGTCAAAGGCTCCGAGTACTACTTCGTCCTCTCCCGGCCCGCCGTCAAAGCCGGAGCGGTGACGGTCGAGCTCAACAACCAGGGCGAGGACCCCCACAACCTCAACCTCCGTCTCGAGGACAGCGAGGCGGAGCCGCTGACGCTTCCCGAAACGGACTCGCTACAGCGATCCGTCGCCACCTTCGACCTGCCGCCGGGGAAATACCGCCTCTGGTGCTCCCTCCCCGAACACGAGGAAAAAGGGATGGCGACCGCCCTGACGGTGGAGTAGGCGCCGAGTCCGCGAAACCCTTGTACAGCACGGGTTTTCGCGGACTCGGTCTAGATCAGCGGCTTCGGGTGGCCGATCGAGCCGACCTCAGAGAGGTCGCGGCGGAAGGGCAGGCCGGCGGTCCAGTCGAGGACGGCGCGGAACTTCCGGGCCGGGCCCGGGATCTGGCTCATGTGGTAGGTCCGCGCCAGCCACCAGGCGGGGAAGCCGCGGAAGGTGCGATCGCCGATCCTGCCGACCGCCTTGTAGCGGCCGAGGTTGACGAAGGCCGCTTCGGCCCAGTACTCGTAGGGCCGGGGGCTGCCGACGCCGAGCTCGGCAGCGATGTTGCGCGCCGCCACCGGCCCCTGGCGGACGGCGGTCTGCGCGGTGGGCGGCGAGGTGCCGCCACCGGGGTCCGGGACCGCGGCGCAGTCGCCGATCGCCCAGACCGAGTCCATCCCCTGGACCCGCAGGTAGGAGTCGACTGGGACCCGGCCGCGCTCGTCGAGCGGCACGTTCAGCTCCCTCAGGATCGGCTGCGGCGCCACGCCGGCGGTCCAGACGACGGTCCGGGTCGGCAGCGTCTCGCCGCTGGAGAGGCGGGCGCTGTCGGCGGTGACCTCCTCCAGCGTCGTCTCCATGCGGATGTCGATGCCGCGGCCGCGCAGCTCCCGCAGCGCGTATTCGCCGAGCTGGCGGTCGATCTCCGGCAGGACGCGGTCGGTCGCCTCGACGAGGACCCAGCGCATCCCGTGCAGGCGGGCGCGCGGGTAGGAGTCCATCGCGTCGGCGGCGAAGTCCTGCAGCTCGGCCAGCGCCTCGAGGCCGGCGTAGCCGCCGCCGACGAAGACGTAGGTGAGGAGCTGCTGGCGGCGGACCGGGTCGTCGGTCGCGTTCGCTTCCTCGAGCGTCTCGATCACGTGGTTTCGGAGGTAGATCGCGTCGGCCAGGCTCTTGAAGCCGACCGCGTGCTCGGCCAGGCCCGGGACCGGGAGCACCCGCGAGACCGAGCCCAGCGAGAGCAGCAACTGGTCGTAGGGAAGCTGCTCGGTTTCGCCGTACTTGGCCCGCAGGGTGACGGTCTTCGCCTCCGGGTCGTGGCCGACGATCGTGCCCAGCCGCAGGTACGTGCGCTTCAGCAGCTCGCGCAGCGGCGTCACCACGTGCCGCGGCTCCAGCGTGCCGGCCGCCGCCTCGGGCAGGAACGGCGTGTAGAGCGCGAAGTTCGTCTCGTTCACCAGGACCAGGCGGGCCGACTGCTTCGGCATCGTCCGCTCCAGCTCCCGCGCCGCCGCGGCGCCGCCGAAGCCACCACCAGCGATCACGACGTTCCAGGCCATGAACCCAACCTAGCACTTTGTAACAACGTGTTACAAAGTGCAAACCGCACTAAGTCGGCGGCCGCAGGTCCCGCCTGTGCCCTAGAGCTTCTCCTGGATCAGGCGGTTGACCTCGCTGCCGTCGGCGCGGCCCTGGGTCTCTCGCATGACGGCTCCCATCAGGGCGCCGATCGCCTTGTTGTTGCCGGTGCGGACTTGCTCGACGGCATCGGGGTTCGCGGCCATCGCCCTCTCGACGATCGCCTCCAGCTCGGCGGAGTCCATCTGCGCCAGGCCCTCGCGCTCGACGACCGCCTCGGGGTCTCCCCCCTCCTCGACCAGCGCCGCGAGGACCGTCTTGCCGTTCTTGTGGGAGATCTTCTTCTCCTGCACGAGCCCGATCAGCGAGGCCAGGGACTCCGGCGTGACCTTGGACCCGGCGACGCCGTCCTCCACCTCGGCCTGGCGCAGCGCCCCTGCCAGCTCGCCGACCACCCAGTTGGCGACGACGCGGGGCTCGACGCCGTCGGCGGCCGCGTCGGCGCGCTCGAAGAAGGCCGCCGTCTCGGGCTGGGTCGCCAGGGTCAGGCCGACGTTGTCCGGCAGTCCCATCTCCTCGTAGCGGGCGATCCGCTCCGCCGGCAGTTCGGGCAGCGACTCGCGTGCCTCGCGCAGCATCCCCTCGGTCGGCGCCAGCGGCACCAGGTCGGGCTCGGGGAAGTAGCGGTAGTCGTGCGCCTCCTCCTTCGAGCGCAGCGAGGTGAGGCTGCCGCTGATCGGGTCGAAGTGGAGGGTCTCCTGCTCGACCCTCCCCCCTTCCCCGATCAGCTCGCGCTGACGCTCCAGCTCGGCTTCGATCCCCCGCTGGACGAAGCGGAAGCTGTTCATGTTCTTCAGCTCGGTCTTGGTCCCGAGCTCCTCGCTACCGGCCGGGCGCACCGAGACGTTGGCGTCGATGCGCAGGCTCCCCTCCTCCATGTTGACGTCGGAGACGCCGAGCTGGCGCACCGTCTCGCGCAGGAGGCGGGCCCAGTCGGCCGCTTCGGCGGCGCTGCGGAGGTCGGGCTCGGTGACGATCTCGACCAGCGGCGTTCCCCCGCGGTTGAAGTCGACCAGGGAGGCGCCGGAGCCGTGGATCCGGCCCGACTCGCCGACGTGGATCATCTTCGCCGCGTCCTCCTCGAGGTGGGCGCGGTGGATGCGGACGTCGCCGAGCCGGCCGGCGCCGCAGACCGGGATGTCGTACTGGCTGATCTGGTACGCCTTCGGGCTGTCGGGATAGAAGTAGTTCTTGCGGTGGAAGATCGAGCGCGGGGAGATCTCGCAGTTCAGCGCCATCCCGATCTGCAGCGCGTAGCGGATCGCCTGCTCGTTCGGCACCGGCAGCACGCCGGGGTGGGCGAGGCAGACCGGGCAGGTGTGGACGTTCGGCTCGTCGCCGAAGGAGAGCTCGCAGCCGCAGAACATCTTCGTCTTCGTCGCCAGCTGGACGTGGATCTCCAGCCCGATCACGGCCTCCAGCTCAGCCATCGGAGCCTCCCGGGCGGGCGTCGAAGCCGATCCCCTGCTCGAGCGCGTGGGCGGCGTCGAGCAGCTTCTGCTCGGCGAAGGCGGGGGCGGCGATCTGGAAGCCGACTGGCAGCTGCGGGCCGCCGCCCTCGGGCTCGGCGAGCCCGGCGGGGATCGAGATCGCCGGGATCCCGGCGAGGCTCATCGGCACCGTGAAGAAGTCGTTCAGGTACATCGCCAGCGGGTCGTCGGTCTTCTCCCCCAGCCCGAAGGCGACCGAGGGCGTGGTCGGGGTGACGACAAAGTCGACGGTGTCGAAGGCGCCGCTGAAGTCTTCGGCGATCCGCGTCCGCACCTTCTGCGCCTGGCCGTAGTAGGCGTCGTAGTAACCCGAGGAGAGCGCGTAGGTCCCGAGCATGATCCGCCGCTTCACCTCGGGCCCGAAGCCCTCCGAGCGGGTCGTCTCGTACATCTGGACGAGGTCGCCGTCGCCGCCGGAGCGCATCCCGTAGCGGACGCCGTCGTAGCGGGCGAGGTTGGAGGAGGCCTCGGCCGGCGCCAGCACGTAGTAGGCGGAGATGCCGTGCTCGGCGCTCGGCAGGCCGACCTCGGCGATCTCGCCGCCGAGCTCCTCGATCTTCCGCAGCGTCTGCTCGAAGACGGCGCGGACGCCGCTGTCGAACTCGTCGCGGCCGAGCTCCACCGGGACCCCGAAGCGCAGGCCCGAGAGGTCCTCGCGGTCGGGCAGGGAGACGGCGCCCTCGAGCCCGACCGAGGTTGAGTCGCAGGGGTCGCGCCCCTGCAGGATCCCCAGCAGCAGCGCCGCGTCGGCGACCGTCCGGGTCAGCGGCCCGCACTGGTCGAGCGAGGAGGCGAAGGCGATCATCCCGTAGCGCGAGATCGCGCCGTAGGTGGGCTTGAGGCCGACGATCCCGCAGAAGGCGGCGGGCTGGCGGATCGAGCCGCCGGTGTCGGTCCCGATCGCCCAGGGGGCGAGGCCGCCGGCGACGACCGCCGCCGAGCCGCCCGAGGAGCCGCCGGGGACCCGGCCGCGGTCCCACGGGTTGAGGACCGGCCCGAAGGCCGAATTCTCGTTCGAGGACCCCATCGCGAATTCGTCCATGTTGGTCTTGCCGAGGATCGGCGCCCCGGCCTCCAGCAGCTTGCGGACCGCAGTTGCGGTGTAGGGGGGCCGGTAGCCCTCGAGGATGCGGGAGGCGGCGGTGGTCGGCACCCCCTCGGTCGTGAAGATGTCCTTGACCGCGATCGGGGCGATGCAGTCGCGCTCGACCGCGATCGCCGCGGCCTCGCCGGTGCCCTCGTCGCGCCAGAGGTAGGCGTTCAGCTCGTCGCCGGCGGCGGCCTCCCTCCAGGCCGCGGTGTACTCGCTCGCGGCGAAGTCGCCGGCGACCATCGCTTCGTGCGCCTCGAGGGCGGTCAGCGCCAGTAGGTCGGCCATCTCACTCGGCCTGCGGCGAGGGGACTCGAAAGGCGCCGTCCTGGGGTTCGGGCGCCGGGGCCAGGGCGACGTCGCGGTCCAGGCTCGGGCGGGGCTCGTCGGGGCGCAGCACGTTCTCCAGCGCCACCACGTGGGAGGTCGGCTCGACCCCCTCGAGGTCGAGGTTGCCGATCCGGTCGACGTGCTCGAGGATCCCGGAGAGCTCGCCCACCATCCGCTCGGCCTCCTCCTCGGAGAGGCTGAGCCGGGCGAGCCGCGCCACGTGCAGTACCTGATCCCGCTCAATCATCAGCGGGATTGTAAGTGGAAGATGGAAACTGGCTGCACGGCCAGTTAGAGTCCCGGCCGATGCAGGGACCGCGGGCAGAGAGATTCGTCGTCTTCAACCTGCGCCTGCTCGCGCTCACCTTCGCCGTCGTCGGCCTCCTCTTCCTGCTGGTGCCCAGCGGCGTCCTCGACGTCATCTCCGACGTCGGCGAATGGTTCGGCAACGACACCCGCGCCCCCCACACCCAGGAGTACCTGTGGCTGGCGCTGGCCTTCGCCTACATGGTCGTGATCACCGGCATCTGCCTCGTCGCCCAGGCCGACGTCGTCCGCTACCGGCCGCTGCTCCTCGTCCTCGCCGCCGGCAAGACCGCCTCCTCGCTGGGCTCGCTCGCCTTCTTCCTGGTCCAGGAAGAGGTCTTCATCTACCTCCTCAACTTCCTCGTCGACGGCTTCCTGGCGCTGCTCGCCCTCTGGCTCTGGGTGCTCGCCGGCCGCGTCGGCCGACCCGCCGCGCCCGGTTGACAGCGCCCGCCAGGGCTGTCGACCGCTGAGCAACGCACCCTGAGCGCGATCTGCGCGGCGATGGCGCCGGGAATCGACGGCCTGCCGGCGGCCGAGCGCGAGGTCGACGTCTCGGGCCCGGTCGCCGCGTTCCTGGGCTCGCTCTCGCCGCTGGTGCTGTTCCGGCTGCGCCTCGGCCTGCGCGCCTTCGAGTGGCTGCCGTTCCCCTGGCGCTTCAGCCGCCTCGACCCCGAAGCGGCGGAAGACTTCCTCGCCAAGCTCGACTCCTCCCGCTTCCCCCTCCACCACGACCTGCTGCTGATGGCGAAGCTCTTCTCCACCCTCGGCTACGCGGTCGCCCCCGAGGTCGAGGCGCGGGTCGGGACCGAGATCGGCTGCGCCCTCGCCGACGGCACCCTGCCCGAGCCCGCCGGCTCGCTCGGGGAGACCGAAGCCCAGGGCGAGGGCGAGGAATGCGACGTCGCGATCGTCGGCTCCGGGGCCGGCGGCGCCGTCGCCGCGGCGACCCTGGCCGAGGCCGGGCTCGACGTCCTCGTGCTCGAGGCCGGTGACCACTACAACCGCGACAACTATCCGGCCGGCCGACTCGAAGCGATCTCCAAGCTCTACCGCGAAGCCGGGCTGACGATTGCCGAAGGGCGGCCGCCGATCCCGGTCCCGGTGGCGAAGGTCGTCGGCGGCACCACCGTGATCAACTCCGGCACCTGCTTCCGCGCCCCCGACTCGATCCTCGAGGGCTGGCGGGCGGAGTTCGGCGTCTCCTGGGCCCGCGACCTCGACGCCGACTACGCCGAGGCCGAGGACTTCCTCCGCGTCACCCAGCTCGACCCCAACCGGATGGGCCGCAACGGCCAGCTGGCGATGGAGGGCGCCGAAGCGCTCGGCGCCAGCGGCGGGCCGATCCACCGCAACGCCGGCAACTGCGTGCAGTGCAGCTCCTGCCCCTACGGCTGCGCGATCGACGCCAAGCGCGGGATGCACGTCAGCTACCTGCCGCGCGCCGTCGCCGCCGGGGCGCGGGTGCGGGCCGGGGTCGAGGCGCGGCGGGTCCTGTTGGAGGACGGGCGCGCGGTCGGCCTCGCCTGCTCGGCGCGCGACGCCTCCGGCCGCAGCCGCCCCTTCACCGTCCGCACCCGCCACGCCGTGATCGCCGCCGGGGGCGCCTTCGGCACCCCCGAGCTGCTGCTGCGCTCGGGTCTCGGCGGCCGGCAGGTCGGCCGCAACCTCCACATCCATCCCGCCTGCTGGGTCGGGGCCCGTTACGAGGAGGACGTGCGCGGCTGGGAGGGTGTGATGCAGAGCTACTACGTCGACCAGTGGGAGGAGTCCCACCGCGTCCTGCTCGAGGCGACCTTCACCCCGCTCGCCTTCGGCGGCGCCTGGCTGGTCGGCACCGGCGCCGAGCACCAGCGAGCGATGCTCGACTTCGGCCGGATCGGCTCGATCGGGGTGCAGCTCCGCGACCTCTCCAGCGGCTCTATCGGCCTTGCCAACGAAGGCGCGATCCGCGCCAACTTCAAGCTCGGCGACGACGACGCCGCCCGCGTCATCTTCGGGATCGCCCGCGCCGCCGAAGTTCACTTCGCCGCCGGCGCGACCGAGGTCTACCCCAACATCCCGCGGGCGGGGGTGCTGAAGCCGGGCCACCTGGCGACCTTCGAGGCGACCCGCTTCAAGCCCTCGGAGCTGCGCCTCGAGGCCTTCCACCCGATGGGCACGGCGCGGATCTCCAGCGATCCGCGCCGCGGGGTCTGCGCGGCCGACGGGTCCGTGAACGGGACCCGCGGCCTCTACGTCGCGGACGCCTCGCTGTTCCCGACGGCACCCGGGGTCAACCCGATGATGACCATCGTCGCCTTCGCGAAGCAGGTCTCCCGCGGGATTGCTACTGCGGCGGGGGACCGCCCTGTCCGGAGTTCGGCGGGGGCGGCGGAGGAGGCGGTGGCGTCGCGGTAGACGAGGGCGGCTGGGTCGGCCCGCCGGCGGTGGGACCGCCGCCGCGGCCGGAGAACTGGTCGCCGATCTCGCCGAAGGAGGAGCCCTCCTCCTGCATCGCCCGGTAGCTCCCGTAGGCGATCCCGGCGGCGGCGAGCAGGCCGAGGAAGGCGCCGATCGAGGGGCTGACGTCGACCGAGACCCCCGGGAAACTGCCGACGTCCGGCGTGTCGATGATCCGGTAGAGGATCAGCAGCACCGAGACGCCGCCGAGGACCGCGGCGATCGCGTTGAGCGAGACCGGCGGCTCCACCATCGCGTCGCTGAGGCGGATGACCGCGACGGCGAGGGCGACGACCACGGTCAGCAGCAGGAAGAGGTCGATCATGCTGAAGGCCTGCCAGGCGTTGCCTCCTTCGCTGGCGCTGCCGGCAAAGCCGCCGGTGCTGACCGACACCTCGACGCTGAACCAGTCGAAGAACATGAAGATGAAGAGAAGGACGGCCGATGCGCCGGCGATCTTCTCCCCCGTACTCAGCCTGTCCACGTCCATCTCGTCCTCCTTGGAAGTCGGGGTCGATGCGACCCTATAGCGGCATCAAGCGGTGATTCGACGCCTGTAGCCGGGTTTCCTACCCGCTGGTCGTCCGCATGCGAGCCGCCTGAAGCGTGTTCGAGAGCAGCATCGCGATCGTCATCGGGCCGACCCCGCCCGGGACCGGGGTGATCGCCGAAGCGACCTCGGCCGCCTGGTCGAAGTCGACGTCGCCGACCAGTCCCTCGTCGAGGCGGTTGACACCGACGTCGATCACCACGGCGCCCGGCTTGACCGCCGCCTTGCCCAAGAGCCGCGGCACCCCGACCGCGGCGACGAGAACGTCGGCGCGCCGGCAGGTCTCGTCGAGGTCCCGCGTGCGGGAGTGGCAGACGGTCACCGTCGCGTTCGCCCGCAGCAGCAACCTGGCGACCGGGATGCCGACCAGCTTCGAGCGACCGACGACGACGGCCTCGGCCCCCTCCAGCTCGACGCCCTCGTGGCTGAGCAGCTCCATCACCCCGGCCGGGGTGCAGGGCACCAGCCCCGGGTCGCCGTGGGCGAGGAGGCCGGCGTTGACGGGGGTGAGGCCGTCGACGTCCTTGGCGGGGTCGATCGCGGCGACGATCGCGTTCTCGTCGATGTGGGCGGGCAGCGGCAGCTGGACGAGGATGCCGTCGACCGCGTCGTCCTCGTTCAGGTCGCGGACGAGCGCCAGCAGGTCCTGCTCGCGGATGGACGCCTCTGGTTCGTGGTGGATCGAGCGCATCCCGACCTCCTCGGTGTTGCGCCGCTTCATGCCGACGTAGACCTGCGAGGCCGGGTCCTCGCCGACCAGGACCGTCGCCAGACCGGGAGTCCGCCCGGCCTCCCCCTCGTAGGCGGCGACATCGACCTTGACCCGCTCGCGCACCGCGGCGGCCACGGCTTTGCCGTCGATCACCCGCGCGGCCACGGCTCAGCGCCTCCGGATCGGCGCGTAGTCGGCCATCAGCTTGCGCTCGGTGCCGTCACCGGAGAAGCGGACGACGACCACCCCGCCCGGCTCGACCCCGGTGACGACGCCGTCGCCGAAGCTGGCGTGGACGACGTCGTCCCCCGTCTGCAGCTCCAGCGCCGGACCGGGATCGACCGCCTGGGCCGGGGTGACGTCGTCGGAGACCGAGGTGCCCCAGCTGGCGCCGAGGCTGCGGGCGGCGGTCGAGTGGCTCTCGGTCAGCTCCGGGGGCAGCTCGTCGACGAAGCGCGAGGGCAGGTTGCGCTCGGCGCGTCCGAACAGCCGCCGCTCGCGCGCCCAGGTCATGTAGAGGCGTTTCCGGGCGCGGGTGATGCCGACGTAACAGAGGCGGCGCTCCTCTTCTTCGCCCCCCTCCTCGAGCGCGCGCATGTGCGGGAAGGCGCCCTCCTCGCAGCCGACGATGAAGACCGCGTCGTACTCGAGCCCCTTGGCGTTGTGGAGCGTCATCAGGGTCACCAGTTCCTGCTCGGAGGCGAGCCCGTCCTGCTCGGTGTAGAGGGCGATCTGCTGCAGGTACTCCTCCAGCGGGGCGATCTCGCTCTCCCCCTCGCGTTCGCGCTCGATGTCGAACTCGGCGGCGCCCCCGATCAGGGTTTCGAGGTTTTCGGCCCGCCCTTCGGCCTCGATCGTCCGCTCCGCCGCCAGCGCTTCCAGGTACCCGGTCTCGTGCAGGACCGACTCCAGCAGCGTCGCCACCGGCCCTTCTTCGTCGGCGCGTTCGCGCAGCCCGGCCATCGTCTCGTAGAAGCGGCCGAGCGACTTGATCGCGGCGCCGCTCAGGCCCGGCACCTCCTCGGCCCGTTCGATCACCTCCCAGACCGGCAGCCCGGTGGTGTTGACGTGGGAGGCGACCCGTCCCTGGGTGGTGTTGCCGATCCCGCGCCGGGGCGAGTTGACGACGCGGGTGAAGGAGACGAGGTCCGCCGGGTTGACGAGGAGGCTGAGGTAGGCGACCGCGTCCTTGACCTCGGCGCGTTCGTAGAACTTGGTGCCGCCGATCACCTGGTAGGAGACGTCGAAGCGCTGCAGCGTGTCCTCCAGGACCCGGCTCATCGCGTTGGTCCGGTAGAAGACCGCGACCTGGGAGCGGGAGATCCCGTGCTCCTCCTCCAGCCGTTCGATCTCGCCGGCGACCCAACGCGCCTCCTCGTGCTCGTCGGTCAGCTCGTTCAGCTGGACCCGCTCGCCCTCCTCGCCTTCGCTCCAGAGCTCCTTCGGCCGCCGCTCGCGGTTGCGCTCGACGACGGCGTTGGCCGCTTTCAGGATCGTCTGCGTCGAGCGGTAGTTCTGCTCCAGCTTGACGATCTCGGCACCCTTGAAGTCGGCGTCGAAGTCGAGGATGTTGGAGACGTCGGCGTGGCGGAAGCCGTAGATCGACTGGTCCTCGTCGCCGACCACCATCAGGTTGCCGTGCTCGGAGGCGAGCAGCTGCAGGAGCCGGTACTGGGCGTGGTTGGTGTCCTGGTACTCGTCGACGAGGACGTGGCGGAAGGTGCGGCGCCAGCGCTCGCGGACGTCCTCGAAGAGCTCGATCACGTTGACGGTGCGGACCAGGAGGTCGTCGAAGTCCATCGCGTTGGCTTCGCGCATCCGCTTCTCGTAGAGCGGGAAGGCTTCGGCGACGATCTCCTCGAATTCGCCGTGGGCGGATTCGTTGTAGGAGTCGGAGTCGATCAGCTGGTTCTTGGCGCCGGAGATCTTCGCCTGGACCGCCCGCGGCGGGAACCGTTTCGGGTCGACGCCGAGCTCGGTGAGGCAGCGTTTCAGCATCCGCAGCGAGTCCGCCTGGTCGTAGATCGTGAAGCCCTTCGAGTAACCGAGGCGCTCGGCATCGACCCGCAGCATCCGCGCGCAGGCGGAGTGGAAGGTCGTCACCCACATCGCCCGCACCGAGCGGCCGATCAGCTGGCCGACCCGCTCGCGCATCTCCGCCGCGGCTTTGTTGGTGAAGGTGATCGCGAGGATCTCCCCCGGCCGGGCGGCGCCGGTGGCGAGCAGGTAGGCGATCCGATGGGTGAGGACGCGGGTCTTGCCGGAGCCGGCGCCGGCCAGCACCAGCAGCGGCCCCTCCCCGTGCTCGACCGCCTCCCGCTGCGGCCCGTTCAGCCCCGCCAGCAGCCGCTCGACCCGGTCGGCGCCGGGTTCGGTCGGGGCCCCGGACGCCCCGCGCACGGCCTCGGGATCGGTGTCGAAGTGCTCCTGCAGACTCACCCGCCGAGAATAGCCAGGGGCTCGGCGGGGCTCAGCCGCCCGCCGAGGAGCGGCCGGTGCGGGGCTCGATCCGCGCCTCCTCCGCGACCGGCCCGTCGCCGCCGTCGAGGCGGGCGAGCCGCTGCTCGACCTCGGCGATCCGCTCCGAGAGCGCCTTGATCGCGTCGGCGATCGGGTCGGGGAGGTGGATCCAGTCGGCGTCGGGGCCTTCGACCTTGCGGCCTTCGAGCCGGACCGGGTGGCCGGGGTTGCCGACGACGGTGGCGCCCGGGGGCACGTCCTCGACGACGACGGTGTTGGCGCCGATCTTGGCCCCGTCGCCGACCGCGATCGGGCCCAGCAGCTTCGCTCCGGAGCCGACGGTGACGTTGTCGCCGAGGGTCGGGTGGCGCTTGCCGCGCTGGAACCCGGTCCCCCCCAGGGTCACGCCCTGGTAGAGGGTGACGCAGCTGCCGATCACCGCGGTCTCGCCGATGACGACGCCGGAGCCGTGGTCGATGAAGAACTCCTTGCCGATCCGCGCCGCCGGGTGGATCTCGACCCCGGTCACCGAGCGGGTCATGTAGGCGATCGTCCGCGGCAGCAGCGGCACCCCCGCCTCGTACAGCGCGTGGGCGGCGCGGTGGGCCAGCAGCGCCTGCACCCCGGCCCAGCTGGTGACGATCTCGAAGGTGGAGACGCCCTGCGCTGCGGGGTCGCGCTGGCGCGCCGCCTCGACGTCCGCGCGGATCTCCTTGACCAGGCGCTTCCAGCGGTTCATGGTGAGAAGAAGGGTAGGGACATGTAGCGCTCACCCGAGTCGCAGACGATCGTCACCACCCTCTTCCCGGCCATCTCCGGCCGCCCGGCGACCTCGAGGGCCGCGCAGATGTTGGCCCCGGCCGAGATCCCGGCCAGCACGCCCTCCTCGTGCGCCACCCGCCGCGCCATGTCCAGCGCGTCCTCGTCGCCGATCGCCAGGACCTCGTCGATCACCTCGCGGTCGAGGATCTCGGGGACGAAGCCGGCGCCGATGCCCTGGATTTTGTGGGGGCCGGGAGCGCCGCCGGAGAGGACGGGTGAGCTCGCCGGCTCGACCGCGACCACCAGGGCCTCGGGCGTCCGCTCCTTCAGCACCTGGCCGACGCCGGTGATCGTGCCGCCGGTGCCGACGCCGGAGACGAAGGCGCCGACCTCGCCGTCGGTGTCGCTCCAGATCTCCTCGGCCGTGGTGCGGCGGTGGACCTCCGGGTTGGCGGGGTTGGAGAACTGCATCGGCATGAAACCCTTGCGCTGCTCGCGGATCTCCTCCGCCAGCGCCACCGCCTCGTTCATGCCGCCGAGCGAGGGCGTCTCGCGCACCTCGGCGCCATAGGCGCGCAGCAGCTTGCCGCGCTCCCGGCTCATCCCCTCCGGCAGGGTCAGGATCAGCTCGTAGCCGCGGGCGGCGCAGACCATCGCCAGGGCGATGCCGGTGTTGCCGCTGGTCGGCTCGACGACGACCGACTTACCGGGCTTGATCTGGCCCTCGGCTTCGGCGGCGTCGATCATCGCCACCCCGATCCGGTCCTTCACCGACCCGCCGGGATTGAAGTACTCGAGCTTGGCGCAGACGTCGCCGGGCAACCCCTCCGAAAGCCGGTCGAGCAGGACCATCGGCGTGTTGCCGACGACGGCCGAGGCCTCAGCTCCGATGCGCATCGCGCGAGTCTAGCCCGGCGCCCAGACCGGGGCGCTACCCAGAGCGCCGCCCAGGAGAGGCTGCGGACGTCGCGGGTCGCGGAGCCGGATGCGGACCAGTCGGGGGCCTGCGCCAGGGCGCGCGACGGCGACGAGGAAGCCGCCCGCCGGCGCGAAGGCGGGCGAGGCGTAGCCGACGTCGCGGGGGAACTTCCGGCGGCCGTTCGGCGCCCGGTTGGTGAGGGCGCCGAGGCGGCTGCCGTCGGCGCGCATCGTGAAGACGTCGGCCGCGGTGCCCGGGCCGAGGGTGAAGGCGATGCGACGGCCGTCGGAGCTGAAGTCGGGGTCGAACGGCTCGGCGCCCTGTTTCAGCTTCCGGGTGAGGAGGCGTCGGTGGGAGCCATCGAGGTGGATCGAGCAGACGTCTTCGATCCGTTCGTTGCCGGCGGCCGGCCCGCAGGCAAAGGCGATCTGGCGGCCGGTGGGCGACACCGTCGGCCCCTGCTCCCTGGCCGGACCGCGGGTGAGCCGCCGCAGTCCCGAGCCGTCGAGCCGGATCGAGTAGAGATCGCCCTCGCCGGTCGGGCCGCTGGCGCGGTCGAAGACGACGCTCGCGCCCGAGGGGTAGAAGGCCGGTTCGGCGTCGTCAGCCCCGTCGGGACCGCCGCCCGTCACCTGCCGAAGACCGCTGCCGTCGACGCCGACGGCGAAAATCGCCCGCACCGTTTCCGATGGGAAAGGCAGGCCGCTGGGGATCATGCGGGTAAAGACGACCGTGCGCCCGTCCGGCGAGACCGCGGGGTCCGCGTCGGTGGGATCGGTCGTGAGGACGCGGCTGGAGCCCGGCACCCCGGGCTCGAAGACCCGCAGCCCGGTCGTCGGGAAGCCCGGCTCATAAGGCGGCTCACCGTCGCGCACCCCCAGGTAGACGATCGGCCCATTGCCACCGGGCCAGGCCGCAGCAGCCCGATCGGCGACGAACGCGGCAACCCCGAGCGCCGCCGCGAGCAACGCCAGAACAGCAACGACGATCGCGTCTCTGCGGGACATGCACCCAGGGTGCCACGCAATCGCGGCCCGACCCGGGACATCTTTGGCCGTTACCTAGGCGACGGCCCCTCCAGCGTCCGCCGGCGCCGGCAAGGTAGCCAACAACTCGGAAGGCAGGCGCTGGCTTGCCGCCCAGATCTCGATGGCCACCACGGCATCGGTATGAGAATCATGGTCGATGAGCCCCCAATCGACCTCCTCGCTCACTACATCCTCCGATTGTCCCGTTGGAAACCAGACGATGTCGGCATCACGGTCGTAGTACGCAAACCGGCTATTCATCCAGATCAGAATAACTCCGAACGATCGTTCGGGTCAGCTGGATGAACCGCGCAACGCCCAAACCGTGACGATCCTGGCGGCCGCCTGATCGCCCAAGACCGGGTGGTCGTAGACAACCGCGAACCGACGGCCATCGGACCTGGTTCCGTACGTACGCCAGTCGGCATCGCCTCGGTTGAGCTCCCGTTGCCTATGACCTTCCCGAACCGCTTGCTCGACATCCTCTGGTTCGATGCCACGTTCGGCGATCCGCAACCGTGCATGAGCCGTCCAATGAATCCGCTCAATCACGCTGCATCTCTCCACGCTTCGGACCGAGGTGAGCGCAACTCCATAACGCGTTTCCTCGCCAGCTGACCAGAGGTCCTCCTTGCGGCTGACGGCCTCGGCAAGGTCGCCTGTCCGAGGATGGCCTTTACCCCCGCAGGCGTCGCCTTTCGAAGAAGTCCGTCGAGAATTGCCCGGTTGCGACGCCGCCGGTATTCACTCCAAAGCCCTGCAGCGATCTTCGACCCCCGGTAGCTCCGTCGGATCGCTTCGTCCTGCTGGAACCTTCGCTTGAGGCGCGCCCCCTGCCGAAGCTCGCCAGGCGACAAGCCGTATGACTTGCTGGTCGCCTCGCGCAACCGACGCTCATCCTGGAAGCCAACCCGCCGAGCAACTCCCAACAAGCGGATCGAGTTCCCTTCCTGGACCGTGAGCTCCCCCGCCGCAAGCTGCGCGCGGATCCGGCTCAGCTCTTTATGGGGACTGGTGCCCAGGCGGCGGAAATGGCGCTCGAGTTGGCGGCGTCCAACACCAACCGCTTCTCCGGCCAGCGCAACGGGATCAGCCCGGTCCACTTTCTGGATCATGATGTCCAGGGCAGTCTCGACGCGATGTAGATCGATTGCCGACGGCTTCATCGACCTGATGTTTACGCAAGATGTTCCGGATTTCGAAGCCGGACTCAAACTCGGACGGGCAGGCCCTGCGCCCAACAAACAGACCCATCGCTCTGCTTTCGGGCGCATAGCCTGCCCTCTGTAAGCGGCGGATTGGCGACACAAACTGCGTCGTAGATCAGATGAAGTACATGCCGCTGCCGGCCTCTTCGGCCTCGCGGCGGGCGACTTCGGCGATCGTCGTCTGGCCGAAGACCTTGCGCAGGGCGGCGACGCCCTCGGCCCAGATGCCGCCGGCCTCGTCGGCCTCGTCGCCGACTTTGCCGTCGAGCGCCTGGACGACGTCGAGGACGGTGATCTCGTCGGCCGGGCGGGCCAGGGTGTAGCCGCCGCGCATGCCGCGGTGGCTGGTCAGGAGGCCGTTGCGGCGCAGGGTCGAGAAGAGCTGCTCGAGGAACTGCTCGGGGATCTCGCGGCGCTCGGCCAGCTCTTTGATCGGCACCGGTCGCTCGCCCGCGCGCGCAAGCTCCGCCAAAGCGACGACGGCATACCTCGACTTTGAGGTAATCGAGATCACAGGACCTTTCTACCGCACCCTCCGGCTGGGTAGGATCGGCCGGCGGGCCCATCGAGGGAGACGAGCGCCCGCGAACCCAGCAACCCGATCGGATTCAGCCCTGAGCGAGCCCCCACACTGCCTTGTCGTCGACGGCCAGCCCCTCGTCCGGCTGGCGATCCGCGGCGCTCTCGAAGACGGCTTCGTCGTCCACGAGGCGCCGACGCGCGACGAAGCGCTCGACCTCGTCCGCGACGTCGGCGACTTCGACGTCACGATCGTCGACATGCGCTGGCGCGGCAACGGTGACGGCAACTCGGTCACCGGGCCGGAGGCAATCCGCATGCTCCGCCGCTCCAGCCCGGGCCTCGGCATCGTCGCCCACGGCGAGCTGCCGGAGCGGCATCTGGCGAGCGCCGCGATGCAGGCCGGCGCCAGCGCCTACGTCGCCCGCACCGCCGGCCCCGGCGACCTGCGCCGCGCCGTCGACGCCGCCGTCGCCCAAGAGTCGTTCGTCGACCCGGCGGTGCCGCCGAAAGGCAGCCGCGGCAAGCTGACCCGCCGCCAGCGCCAGATCCTGCAGCTGCTCGCCAACGGCGAGTCGACCACGGTGGCCGCCCGCGAGCTCGACCTCAGCGAAGAGACGGTGAAGACCCACACGAAGAACGCCCTCGCCCGCCTCGGCGCTCGGAACCGCACCCACGCGGTCGCGATCGCCGTGCGCGAGTGCCTTATCGACTGACCGGGCGCTGCGGCTCGTTCGTCGCCCAGGCGGGGCGGCGGACGCGAACCAGGGAGCGGCGACGCCAGGTCGCGGGCGGCTCGACCTTGGGAGCGGCGACGGTTGACGTCGCCGCCGTCTTCTGAGTCATCGCTAGATCCAGCCTCGATCGCGTGCCATCAGCACGGCTTGAGCCCTGTCGACGGCGCCGATCTTGCCGTAGACGTTGTGGAGGTGGGTGCGGATCGTCGAGACGGAGAGGTGCATTTCGCTGGCGATCTGCTTGTAGACCATGCCCTCGGAGAGGTGGCGGAGGACGTCGAGCTCACGGCCGGAGAGCGGGCAGGGCTCGCTGATCCGCGAGGCGTCCTGGACCGGCAGCGGCAGCTCGTAGAGAAGATCACGGAGGGCTTCGGGGCTGAGGCCGCAGCGCTCGGCGCTGGCGCGCAGGCGCTCCGGCGCGATCGCCTCCCCCTGGCAGTAGTGGGCGACCATGTCGGCGGTCGCGACCATCGCGGCCAGGCCCTCGGCTTCCTCGGAGTGGTGGCGCTCGATCGCGATCGCGATCCGCGAGGGCAGGTTCCAGCGGCGGGCGAGGACCCCGCCGACGAGGGCGTGGTCGATCCCGAGCTGCTCGCGTTCCTCGCGCAGGCGCTGCTCGGGGGTGCGCGAGACCGCGTCGAAGTAGACCTTGTAGCCGGGGTGCAGGCGGGAGATGACCAGGCGGCCGACGTCGTGGAGCAGGGCGGCGACGGCGAGCTCGTCGCGTTCCGCCCAGCCGACGACGCGGCCGATGCGGTCGGCGGCACGCTGGGCGGCGAGGGCGTGGACGCGGAAGCGCTCGGGCTTCAGCTCCCAGCCACCGTTGGAGTCGAAGAAGTCGAAGCTCGGGGCCGTGCCGGCAAGGGCCAGAACCCCCGCGGGCTTGAGGACATCGAGCGCGGCCGGGACGCTGGCGATGCCGCCGGCGACGAGGCCGCCGCGGTTCGCCTGGCGCAGCACGGCGACCGTCAGGGCGACGTCGCTCTCGACCGCCTCGACGATGTCGCCGACGCGGGCGGTCTCGGCGGTCGCCGCCGCGATCACCCGCTCGCGGGACTCGATCAGGACGGGGAAGCTCTCGACCGCCTCGAAGGCCTCCGCGAGGCGGCTGCCGGGGGCCGCAGGGGCCCTGGATCCGGCTTTGGCGGTCTCGTGCAGAGGCACTTTGCCGTTGCTTTGCGCAGCAGTAACGCTCATTGGCACAACTCATCGGCACCAAACCCGCTCAGGTTTAGCGAAAAGACCCTGCGCAACCCCAAAAATTGGGAGAAGGAGGCCCTAGGAGGCCCCGAGGCGGGCCGCGGCGGCGCGGATCCGCTCCAGCGAGCGCTCCCTGCCGAGGACGGCGAGGGACTCGAAGATGCCCGGCGAGACCGAGGTGCCGGTGATCGCGACTCGGATCGGCTGGTAGAGCCGGCCCGGCTTCAGGTCGAAGCGCTCGAGCAGGGGCGCCAGCGCGGGCTCGATCCGCTCCGGCTCGAACGGCTCGACGTCCGCGAGCGCCTCGGCCACCGCCTCGAGGACCTCTCCGGTCCCCTCCTTCATCACCTTGGCCCAGGCCTTCTCGTCGGCGACGGGAGGCTCGAAGAGGAAGTGGACCAGGGGCCAGACCTCCTCCAGGGTCTGCGCTTTCTCCTGGGCGATCTCGCAGGCCGCCCGCAGCCGCTCGTCGGCCTCGCGGCCGAGGTGGCGGGCGACGGCGGCGGTGTAGCGGTCCAGCGGCATCTCCCGCATGAAGCGCCCGTTCAGCCAGCGCAGCTTCTTCTCGTCGAAGATCGCCGCCGATTTGCCGACGTCCTCGACGCGGAAGCGACGGACCAGCTCCTCGGTCGACATCAGGGTCGTGTCGTCGTCGGTGCCCCAGCCGAGCAGCGCCAGGTAGTTGCGGACCGCCGCCGGCAGGTAACCGGCCTCGCGCAGCTCCTGCACCGAGGCGGCGCCGTGGCGCTTGGAGAGCTTCTTGCCGTCGGGGCCGTGCAGCAGCGGCAGGTGGGCGTAGCGGGGCGGCTCATGGCCGAGCGCTTCGAGGACGAGCAGCTGCTTCGGCGTGTTCGAGAGGTGGTCGTCGCCGCGCACCACCTCGGTGACCCCCATCTCGGCGTCGTCGACGGCGACGGCGAAGTTGTAGAGGACCGACCCGTCGGCGCGGGCGATGACGAAGTCGTCGTAGCTGGCGTTGGGGAAGGCGACGGGCCCGCGGATCAGGTCGTGGACGACGGTCTCGCCCTCGTCGGGGACGCGGAGGCGGATCGCGGCGGTGGGATCGTCGGCGGGGGTGCCGCGGTAGCCGCGGCCGGCGCCGTGCTCTGCCTTCCAAGCCTCCACCTCCTTGGCGGTCGCGTGGTCGCGGTAGGCGTGGCCGCTGTCCAGCAGTTGTTGCAGCGCCTCGGCGTGGCTCTCCGCCCGGCCCGCCTGGGAGACCGGGCCGACGTCCCAGTCCAGCTCCAGCCAGCGCATCGCGTCGAGGATCTGCTCGACGTTCTCCTCGGTCGAGCGCTCGCGGTCGGTGTCCTCGATCCGCAGCACCAGCTCACCGCCGTCGTGGCGGGCGGCGAGCCAGTTGTAGAGTGCCGTCCTCGCTCCGCCGATGTGCAGCGCGCCGGTCGGCGAGGGGGCAAACCTGAGACGGGAGTTATCGCTTTTCATGTTCGTAGGAGCGCACGTTTCCACTGCCGGCGGACTCGCCAACGCGATCGAGCGTGGCGAGGAACGCGGTTGCGAATCTATCCAGATCTTCAACCAGAGCCCGCGCATGTGGCGGCCGACGAACTTCGGCGAGGAGGACTTCGCCGCCTTCCGCGAGGCGATGGACGCCTCCAGGGTGGAAGCCGTGATCATCCACGCCGTCTACCTGATCAACTGCGCGACCAAAGACAGGGAGCTGCGGAAGAAGTCGCTGACCTCGCTCATCCACGCGCTGCGGATCGGGGACGCGATCGGCGCCAGGGGTGTGGTTCTGCATCCCGGCTCGCAGAAAACCGATCCGCTCAAACCGTCGCTGAAACGGGCTTCGAAGGTGATCGCCGAGGCGCTGAAGGAGACCGACTCCTGCCCGTTGCTGATCGAGCAGACGGCGGGCCACAAAGGCCTCCTGGCCCGCGACTTCGACCAGACTGCCGAGCTGATCGAGCTCGCCGGCAGCGGCAAGCGCCTCGGCCTCTGCCTTGACTCCTGCCACCTCTTCGTCCAGGGCTACGACATCACCGACGAGGCGCACCTCGGCGCCGTCCTCGACGAAGCCGACGCCAAGGTCGGGATCGAGCGCCTCGGCGCCGTCCACGTCAACGACGCCGCCGTCCCCCTCGGCGCCTGCCTCGACCGCCACGCCAACATCGGCAAAGGCGAGATGGGCAAACGAGGCCTCTCCGCCTTCCTCTCCGAGCCCCGCTTCGAGGGCCTCCCGGCAACCCTGGAGACCCCGGGCCCGGAAAAGAAAGGCTCCTCGAAAGCCGAAGTGACCCTGGCCAAACGCCTCAGGCGCGAAGGGCTGAAGCGACGAGGAAGGTAGGCGAAGGGAGGGAGGCGACACCCCCTCCCCGGGCATTGCGCGGCACGCCGCTCCGCGGCTTAGCCGCAATCGAACAGCGCGGCTTCGCCGCGCCCAACATCAGATTGCATATCGCCGAACATGCCCGCCTCGGGGGTGTCGCCTCCCTCCACCAGCGTCGTGGCTCTCCCACCTTCAACGAGTCCGTCCCAGTGCGCCCAACGGCGGTCTCTCGCGGAGTCGCTGATCGGCGTCCTACATCCGCTGTCGGGAAGAGGGTGCCGGTGTCCCTCGGAGGAATGTTCGGCGATATGCAATCTGTCTCTTGCGCGCGAAGCGCGCAGCAGGTTCTCCCCGGAGCGAAGCGGAGGGGAGGTCAATTCCGGAGAGGGACGCCGGCACCCTCCCCCACCACCCGCTTTCAGGCAGGCGACAAGGGCCGGTGGCACCCCTGCCCCGGCCCTTGCTCTCCCGCCGTCTGCTTATTTGATGTGGAAGCCTGAGATCGCGCGCGAGATGACGAGCCGCTGGATCTCCGAGGTGCCCTCGAAGATCGTGTAGATCTTGGAGTCGCGGTGCATGCGCTCGACCGGGAACTCGCGGGTGTAGCCGTTGCCGCCGAGGATCTGGATCGCGCGCTCGGTCACCCAGACGGCAACCTCGCCCGCCTTCAGCTTCGACATCGAGCCCTCGGCGTTTTCAAATTTGTGGCCGTTGCGGCCCATCCAGGCGGCGCGCCAGACGAGCAGCCGGGCGGCGTCAATCTCGAGCTTCATGTTCGCCAGGTCGAAGGCGATCGCCTGGTTCTCGACGATCTTCTTGCCGAACTGTTCGCGCTCTTTCGCGTAGTCGAGCGCGTACTCGTAGGCGGCGCGGGCGATGCCCAGCGCCTGGGCGCCGACCGTCGGCCGGCTTGCCTCGAAGGTCTGCATCGCCGCCTGCGACTTGGCTTTCTTGCCCTCGCGGACGCGGGCGAGGCGTTCGTCCAGCTTCTCTTTGCCGCCCAGCAGGCAGGAGCCCGGGACGCGGCAGTCGTCGAGGTGGACGTCGGCGGTGTGGGAGGCGCGGAGGCCGTGCTTCTTCACCTTCGCGCCCTGCTCGCAGCCCGGCGTCCCCGGCGGGATCACGAAGGCGGCGTGGCCGCGCGAGCCGAGCTCGCGGTCGACCGAGGCGATGACGACGTGGACCTCGGCGATGCCGCCGTTGGTCGCCCAGGCCTTCTGGCCGTTGAGCACCCATTCGTCCTTCGCCTCGTCGTACTTGGCGCTGGTGCGGATGCCCGAGACGTCGGAGCCGGCGTCGGGCTCGGAGGCGCAGAAGGCCGCGAGCTTGACGTCGTCCGGCGTCCCGAAGCACTGGGGGATCCACTCCCCCATCTGCTCCGGGGTTCCCTGCCCGAAGATCGCGGCGACGGCGAGGGTCGTGCCCATGATCGCCATGCCGATGCCGGCGTCGCCCCAGAACAGCTCCTCGTTGGCGACCGGCAGCGTCAGGCCGGTGGGATCGGCCCAGAACTGGCCCATCGCTTCGAAGCTGTAGAGGCCGATCTTGGCGGCCTCCTGGATCACCGGCCACGGCGTTTCCTCGCGCTCGTCCCACTCCTCGGCGGCGGGCCGGACGACGCCCTCGGCGAAGCCGTGGACCCAGTCGCGGATGTCCTTCTGGTCCTGGTTGAGCTCGAGCGTGAACTGCGGTTCGCTCTGCTCGTCCGACGTGGAGTTGGCCTCGTCGAGCAGCGCTTGCGCGTCGACGTCGGCGACGGAGGAATCAGCCATGGCGGCGAAGTCTACACGGAACGATGTCGCGTCAAACGTCGCGGAGATCGAAGGCGCGCAGACCCTCGGCGCCCTCGTCGCTGCAGTCGAAGAAGCGCCTGTTGACGCAGCCGTAGGACTCGCCCTCGCCCTCGTAGGCGCGCTCGACCGAGAACTGGCAGTGCGGCAGCGGCTCCCCGGTCATCTTGACGCCGCCAAAGCCGCCCTTCTCGAGCACGGCGGAGAGCTCGATCTCGGCCGCGTAGACCTCCTGCATGCAGCCGACGTACTGCTCGCCGTTGAGGCGGTCGACGTAGCTGTAGAGGTAGCGGCAGCCGAGCTCGAGACAACCGCGGGGCTCGACCATCTTGTCGCAGAAGGAGCGGCACTGGCGGCACTCGCCGACCTGGGTGCGCGTAGCGGTCATCGGAAAAGCTTAGAGATGCGAGACCGCGGAACCAAGCGGTTTGCCGCCCTCAAGCGGCGAGGGCGGTCGAGTTGAGGAGGTGGTCCAACTCCGTGCGGAGCATCCCGGACGGCTTCACCCGGTACCCCTCCCCCACCTTGAACCGCCGCTCGCCGACCACGAGGTGGACCTCGGCGTCGCCCTTGTGGTGCTCGAGCAGGGCCTTGAGTTCGTCGCAGAGCTCCTCGCTCCAGCGAGCGAGGTCGATCGAGACCTCGAAGGGACCGGAGGCCGCCGCCGAACCCATCGCCGCGGGCGCCGACTTGGCCGCCTTCGCGATCTCCGCCTCGTCGGGTTCGAAGCGCTGCGCCTCCTGGACGACCAGCTTCGTCTCGCCGCGATCCTTGTGGTCGAGGCGGCCGCGAACGAGGACGATCGCGTCGGGCTCGATCACCGCCGCGCTCTCGGCCTGGTCGGCCTTGAAGACCAGCATCTCGACCTGGCCCTCGACGTCGTCGAGGGTCGCGAACATCATCTGGTTGCCGCTCTTGGTGCGGATCTTCTTGCACTCGACGACGATCCCGCCGACCGTCACCCAGGCGCCGTCGGGCTTGCTCGCCAGCTGCGCGATGCCGCAATCGACCCGCACCCGCAGCGCCGGGCCGACTTCGGTCAGCGGATGCGAGGAGAGGTAGGTGCCGAGGGTCTCCTTCTCCATCGAGAGCATCTCGGCGCGGTCGAACTCGGCGGCGGGGATCGGCGGCCGGTGCTGGGCCTGCGACTGCGCCCCCCCGCCCCCGGCCTCTTCGCCGAAGTCGAAGATCGAGCCCTGGCCGAGCTGGGCGTCGGCCTGCGCCTTCTGCCCCGCCGACTGCGCCGCCGGCAGCGTCTCCAGCATCCCCTTGCGGCTGTCGCCGGTCGAGTCGAGGGCGCCGCACTTGACCAGGCATTCGATCGCCCGTTTGTTCACCGCGCGGCTGTCGACCCGCTCGCAGAAGTCCCAGATCGACTCGATCGGCTTCTCCTCGCGGGCGCGGAGGATCGCCTCGACCGCCGCGTGGCCGACGTTCTTGACCGCGTCGAGGCCGAACCGGATCGCGTTCTCGGATACGACGAAGCTGTGGTCGGAGGAGTTGACGTCGGGTGGCAGCACTTCGATCCCCATCTCCGAGCAGCGGTTGACGAAGAACGGCACCTTGTCTTTGGTGTTCATCACCGAGGAGATCACCGCCGCCATGTACTCGGCCGGGTAGTTGGCCTTGAGGTAGGCGGTGCGGTAGGAGATCAGCCCGTAGCAGGCGGCGTGGGACTTGTTGAAGGAGTAGTCGGCGGCGGCTTCGTTCAGCTTCCAGAGGTCCTGGGCGACGCTGCGGTCGGTCCCGGACTCCGCCAGGCCCTCCATGAACTTGTCCTTCATCGTCGCCATCAGGTCGCGCTTCTTCTTGCCGATCGCCTTGCGCAGGTCGTCCGCCTGGGCGCCCGAGAAGCCGGCCATCTGGCGGGCGATCTGCATCAGCTGCTCCTGGTAGATGACGCAGCCGTGGGTTTCCTTCGTGATCGCTTCCAGGCGGGGATCCGGATAGCGAACCGAGGAGGGGTCGCGCTTGCCTTTCGCGTAGGTAGGGATGTAGGCCATCGCGCCGGGCCGGTAGAGGGCGCCGAGGGCGACGATGTCGGCGAACTCGGTCGGCTTCACTTTGCGCAGGGCGTCCCGCATCCCCTCCGACTCGAACTGGAAGACGCCGGTCGAGTCGCCCTGGGCGAGCATCGCGTAGGTCTTCGCGTCGTCGATCGGGATCTGCTCCATGTCGACCCGCTCGCCGCGCGAGCGCTCGATGATGTCGATCGCGTCCTCGATCACGTCGAGGTTGCGGAGGCCGAGGAAGTCCATCTTCAGCAGGCCCATTTCCTCGATCGGCCCCATCGAGTACTGGGTCACAATCTTGTACTGGCGCTCGGGTTTGCCGGAGCCGTTGCCGTTGCCGTTCGCGGGTGCCGCCGGGGCGCTCTTGTCCTCGGCCAGCTGCAGGGGGACGATCTCGTGCAGCGGCCGGTCGGCGATCACGACCGCGGCGGCGTGGATCGAGTTGTTGCGGATGATCCCCTCGAGGCCCTGGGCGACGTCGATGATCTTCTTCGCGTCGGCGTCCTCGTCGTAGGTCCGGCGCAGCTCCTGCCCGGAGGCGAGGCACTCCGCGAAAGACGGATTGCGGCCCATGATCGGCTCCGGGATCTGCTTCGCCAGCCTGTCGCCGGTGGCGTAGTCGAAGCCGAGGACACGGGCGGCGTCGCGGGTGGCGGCGCGCGGCGCCATCTTGCCGAAGGTGATGATCTGGGCGACCGACTCGCGGCCGTATTTCTCGGCGACGTAGCGGATCATCCGCTCGCGGCCGCGGACCGAGAAGTCGATGTCGATGTCCGGCATCGATTTGCGGCCGGGGTTGAGGAAGCGCTCGAACATCAATTCGTTGGCGAGCGGGTCGAGGTCGGTGATCTTCAGCGCGTAGGAGACGATCGAGCCCGCGGCCGAGCCGCGGCCCGGTCCCACCGCGATCCCGTTCCCCTTCGCGTACTTGACGAAATCCCAGACGATCAGGAAGTAGGACTCGAACCCCATCTCCTCGATCACCCCGAGCTCGAACTCGAGCCGCTCGACCGCGTCGGCGGGCAGCGGGTCGCCGTAGCGGGCGCGGAGGCCGTCCATCGCGATCCGCCGCAGCATCGCCCCCGGCTCCTCGCCGTCGGGCGTCGGGTAGCGCGGCAACAGCAGCTTGCCGAGCTCGATCTCGATGTCGCAGCGCTCGGCGATCTCCAGCGTGGTCGGGATCGCCTCCGGCCACTCGGCGAAGGAGTCCGCCATTTCGGCGTTGTCCTTGATGTAGAACTCGTTCGTGTCGAAGCTCATCTTCGGCATCTGCAGCGTCGACTTCGTCTGCACGCAGAGGAGCGCGGCGTGGTTGTCGAAGTCCTCGCGTCGCAGGTAGTGGACGTCGGCGGTCCCGACCAGCGGCCGGTTCAGCTCGCGGGCGAAGCGGACGATCCCCTCGTTCGCCTTGTCCTGCTCTTCGATTCCGTTCTTCTGGACCTCGAAGTAGACCTGCTCGGGGCCGAAGGCCTGGATCAGGTCGTCGAGGTGGGCGCGGGCGTCGTCCTCGCGCTCTTCGATCAGGCGGCGGCAGAAGCGCGACTGGAGACAGCCGGTGAGGACGATCACGCCCTCGGAGTGCTGGGAGAGCAGCTCCATGTCGACGTTCGCCTTGCCGCGCGAGAAGCCCTCGAGGAAGCCGGCGGAGGTGAGCTTGACCAGGTTCGAGAAGCCGGTGTCGGTCTCGGCCAGCAGCGTCAGGTGGTTGCGCTCGTACCGCGTCTGCTCCTTGATCGCGCGGCGGTCGTCGACGAGGTAGGCCTCGAGGCCGGCGATCGGCTTGATCCCGTGCTTCTTACAGGCCTTGTAGAGGTCGACGGCGCCGTTCATGACGCCGTGGTCGGTGAGGCCGAGGGCGGGCTGGTCGAGCTCCGCCGCCCGCGCCGCCATCGCGTCGATCTTGCAGGCTCCGTCGAGCAGCGAGTACTCGCTGTGGGCATGCAGATGGACGGCTGACACGGGGCTCATCGAGGTCGTCGATCATGGCAAGCGAGGCAGATGCCAAGGCCTGCCTCCGTGACACTTCCGCGCTAGTTCCGGGCTACTTCAGAGCTGGATGACGAGCAGGGCGCCGACGACGGTGGCGCTCATGCTGACCACGCCGAGGACCATCGTCCGCTGAAGGGCGTCGAAGCGGGCGTCATGGGAGGTGAAGCGCCGTTCCATCGAATCGAAGCGAGCGTTCATCTCTCGCCGCATCTCACGGACCTCGTCCTTGACCTCGTCGAACCCCTTCTCCATCCGGAGGTTGAGGTCGTCGAGTCGCTCGTCGGTCCACTTTTCCCTTGCCATCACCGCCATGGATCGAACCATAGGAGGCGTGTTGTCACGGGTGGCGCGCAGAATGCGAACTCTTGGGAGAAGCTCCTGCGCGGCTTCGTGACCTAGGCGCAGACCCAGGCGCTGGAGCCCGAGTCGGCCCAGATTTCGGCCGCGATCCGGTCCTGTTCGGCCTTCGGGGCATTCTGCGGTTCGCCCTGGCCGCCGTACAGTTCCCAGGTCGAGGGGAGGATCTGGTAGGCGCCGCCGGCCCCGCTGGAGGGGTTGAGGGCGCTGTAGTTGCCGCCCGACTCGCACATCACGATGTAGGTCGGGATCGAGTAGGGACCGCCGAGCCAGCGGCCGACTTCTTCTTCGGCCTCGGCTTCCGATTCGGCCAGGCGCGCTTCCTGGATCTCGTCTACCCACTCGGCGATGTCGGTTTTCAGCGTCGCCAGCGTCGCTTCGCGGCTGCCCTGCAGCGACTGCAGGCGGGCCGAGGCGGCCTCGGCGGCGGCGCGGACGTCGGCGATTTCGGCCCGGGCGGCTTCGAGCCGTTCGTCGTAGGCGATCGCCTCCGCCCGCAGCTCGGCGACCCGCAGCACCTGCCGGTGCACCGCCGCCCGCACCGCGGCGACGCGGTCGGCGAGGGCGCTGTCGGCTTCGGAGATCGCCCGCAGGTAGTCGCTGCGGGCGACGAAGTCGTCGTAGTCGCCGGAGCCGAAGACGAGATCGGCGGTGGTCGGGGTGCCGTTCTCGTAGATCGCGACCAGCCGCTCGGCCAAGACCTGGCGGGAGCGCCGCAGGCGGGCCTTCTCGACCGCGAGCCGGTGCTGAGTCGCCGTCAGCCGGCGTTCCAGCGCGGCGGCGCGTTCGCGCCCTTCCGCCAGCAGGGCGGTCAGTTCCTCCTCTTCGGCGGCCGCGTCGTCGGCTTCGGCTTCGGCGCTCACCAGTTCCGCAGTCGTCGCCTGCAGCTGCGAGGAGATCGAGCTCGCCTCGTCGCGAGCGGCGGCCAGCTTCGCTTCCAGCTGCTCGGCTTCGGTCGCACCAGCGCTGCCGACGGCGAGAGCAAGGCCCGCGAACAGCGCGCAGAGCAGCGCTGCGAGACAGATCCCGAGGAGATCCCTTCTGAGCTGAAGCGTCCGCACGACGGCGGCCGAGGCTAGCGAGGCCCCCCTGAAATCCCTGCAAGTCGTCGATAACCCGCAAGCGAAGTTGCGGGAGCGGCGCCTAGCCTTCGGGGACTTCGCGGGTGGCGAAGTAGGCGATGCCGGCGACGACCGCGGCGCCGAGGACGCCGAGGCCGATCCGGGTCTCGCGGCGGTAGCGACGGCGCAGGTAGCGGAAGGCGAACTTGACCGAGGCTTTGCCGACGCGGTTGTACATCAGCCCTCCCCCCGCTCGCGAAGCTGATGCGCCATCCGCGACTGCAGCGACCAGAGCTCGATGAAGCCGGGGGACGCCGTCTGCTTGAAGAGCCCGCCGGACTCGGCGAAGCCGGCGAGGCTGGCGTCGTAGACGGCGTTGGGCGAGGAGCGGGTGACGACGCGGACGCTCCCTTTGTACAGGCGCAGCCCGATCTCGCCGGTCACCTGGGCGTTGACCGCGTCCATGTAGGCGTCGAGGTCGGCGCGCAGCGGCTCCCACCAGAGGCCGGCGTAGACGAGGTAGCCCCACTTCTGGTCGAGCGCCGGCTTGAACTGGTTCTGGTGGATCGTCCCGACCAGCCGCTCCAGCTCCTCGTGGGCGGCGAGGACGATCGCCGCCGCCGGCACCTCGTAGATGTCGCGGACCTTGAGGCCGACAATCCGGTCCTCGATGTGGTCGACGATGCCGACGCCGTGGCGGCAGCCGATCCCGGCCGCCTTTTCCAGCAGCTCGACGAGGCCGAGGCGCTCGCCGTTCAGCGAGACCGGCAGCCCCCGCTCGAAGCCGACCGTGACCGTCTCCGGCTCGTCGGGCGCCTCCTCGGGCCGGGTCACGAGCTGGAAGACGTCGTCCTCGGGGGCGCGCTCGAGGTCCTCGATCCAGCGGCCCTCCGAAGAGCGCCCCCAGAGGTTGTCGTCGATCGAGTAGGGCGCGACCTCGGTCCCGCCCTTGACCGGGATCCCGTTCTCGCGCGCGTAGGCGATCTCCTCGTCGCGGCCCATCGCCCAGGTGCGGACCGGCGCGATCGTCTTCAGCTCCGGCGCCAGCGTCGCCACCGTCGCCTCGATCCGGACCTGGTCGTTGCCCTTGCCGGTGCAGCCGTGGGCGATCGTGTCGCAGTTGCTGCGGCGGGCGTATTCGACCGCGAGCTGGGCGATCAGCGGCCGCCCGAGGGCGGTGAAGAGCGGGTAACCGTTGCCGTAGACGGCGTTGGCCTTGATCGCCGGGGCGACGAACTCAGCGGCGAACTGCTCACGGGCGTCGACGACGTGGCACTCGACCGCCCCCAGCCGCAGCGCCTTCTGCTCGATCACCTCGTAGTCCTCTCCGGGCTGTCCGAGGTTGACGGTGAGGCAGACGACTTCGGCTTCGTAGTTGTCCTGGATCCACTTCAGCATCACGCTCGTGTCGAGCCCGCCCGAGTAGAGCAGGAGGACGCGGTGGACGTTGGCGGGATCCGCCTCGTAGGTGGCGGTGGGCTGGGGCTCGGGACTCACGGGGGCGGAAGTCTGCCACGCCGCCCGTGCCGAAGGCTTCTAGGGAGCTTCTAGCCCACCTGAACCGCCATCTTCTTCCGGCGGCGGCACTTCTTCCGGTTCTTCTTCTTCCGGAGCTTCTTCGTCTTCTTCGACCGTCGGTTCCTCTTCGGTCGTCGTCGTCGATTCGGTCGTCGTCGTGGTCGAGCTCTCGGTCGTCGACGGCGTCGTCGTCGTGGTTTCGAGGCTGGAGGTGGTGGTTTCGCCGCCGCCGTCGTCGCTGCTGGCGATCACGACCACGGCGATCAGGAGACCGACGATGACCGCGATCAGGCCGGCGACGAGCAGCCGCATGTTGCCGCGCGGGCGATCGCCGTCGGGCCCGCGGCCGCCTGGCCCGCGGTCTTCGGGCCCCATCAGGCGGGTCGGGTCCTCGTGCATCAGCTCAGCTCTCTTCCGGTCCGAGGATGGCGTCGAGGATCGCCTCGGCGTCCTCGATCTCGAACCCGTTTCGAAGGCGCTCGGCGATTTCCTCTCTGCTGCTGCCGGAGACGGCGAGCTGGGCCGCCAGGAGGCGGGCTCCTGCCGGATCGGCGCTGCGCACCGAAGGCGTTCCCGCCGGTTCGGGCTCGACGGCCCCGACCGCGCGCAGGCGGGGGGGGACCGGTGGCTCCGGGGCCGGCGGCTGCTCGAGCCTCTCCCCGGGCCCCACCCCGATCCGGGTCCTCGCCGCTTCCAGGGTCTGCTGCAGCTGCTCGGCCTCGCGCCGCAGCGAAATCGCCTGCCCCAGCAGCGTCTCGACCAGGTCGGCGAGGTCGTCGCTGCGGCTCTCGGCCATCCGGTCGGCCTCGGCCCGGGCCTGGGCGAGGTGGCGGCGGGCCTGCGCTTCGGCGTCGTCGATCACGCTCGCTGCGGCCCGCTCGGCGGCCTCGACGATCGCCTCCAGCCTCTCGGCCGTTTCGGCGCGCAGGTCGCCCTGCTGCTTCGGGAAGTCCTTGCCGCGGCGCCTCATCGGGAGCCGAAGCCTAGAAGGCCTTCGCCGATCAGGTCGACCGCGATGTCGACATGGTCCGAATCGATCACCAGCGGCGGCAGCAGCCGCAGGGTGTCGGGACGCGGTGCGTTGACGACGAGGCCGCGCTCGAGCAGGTCGGCGGCGAGGGTCGCGGAGTCGATGCCGTCCTCGAGGCCGACCCCGACCATGAGGCCGCGACCGCGGGTCCCGCTGACGCCGTCTAGACCCTCGAGGCGCTCGCGCAGGTAGGCGCCGAGCTCGCGCACGTGGCGCAGCAGCACCGGGTCGTCGACGATCGCGAGGACGGCCGAGGCGGCCGCGGTGGCGACCGGGCCGGCGGCGAAGGTGGAGCCGTGGTCGCCGGGCTCGAGCACGTCGGCGGCCTCGGGGCCGGTGATACAGGCGCCGATCGGGAAGCCGCCGCCGAGCGCCTTGGCGCTGGTGAGCACGTCGGGCCGAACCGGCGTCTGCTCGTAGGCCCAGAGCGAGCCGGTGCGGCCGACGCCGGTCTGGATCTCGTCGAAGATCAGCAGCGCCCCGACCTCGTCGCAGGCCTCGCGGGCCGCCGTCAGCGCCTCGTTCTCGATCGGGAAGACGCCAGCCTCGCCCTGGATCGGCTCGATCAGGACCGCGGCGGTGCGCTCCCCCACCGCCTCGCGCAGGGCCGCTGCGTCGTTGCGCGGCACCGACCGGAAGCCCGGCAGCATCGGGCCCAGCGCCTCGTTCGCGGCCAGCGCCGGCGTCGCCGAGAGGGCGCCGTAGGTGCGGCCGTGGAAGTCGCTCTCGAAGCTGACGATCTCCGGCTCGGAGACGCCGCGGCGGTGGGCGTGCTTGCGGGCGATCTTGATCGCGCACTCGTTCGCCTCGGTGCCGGAGTTGGCGAAGAAGACGCGGCCGCCGAGGCTCGACTCCGAGAGCTGCTCGGCCAGCTGCGCCATCGGCTCCGTGTAGAAGAGGTTGGAGACGTGCATCAGGCGGTGGGCCTGCTCGCGCACCGCCTTCACCACCTCGGGATGGCAGTGGCCGACCGAGCAGACCGAGATGCCGGTGAGGAAGTCGAGGTAGCGCTTGCCGTCGGCGTCCCAGAGCAGCGGCCCCTCGCCGCGAACGAAGTCGACGGGCGCCCGCTTGTAGGTGCGCATCAGGTAGCGCTCCTCCAGCGTCCGCGTCTGGTCTAAGCCGATCCCCTCGGCGACGTCGCTCACGGCGTCACCATCGTGCCGATGCCGGCGTCGGTGAAGAGCTCCAGCAGGAGGCTGTGCGGGACCCGGCCGTCGATGATGTGGGCCGACTGGGCGCCGCCGCGGATCGCGTCGGCGCAGGCCTGCAGCTTCGGCCGCATCCCCCCTTCCAGGCTCGGTAGCTTCTCGTCGACCTCCTCGACGCCGGCGCGGGAGATCAGCGAGCCCTCGTCGTCGGGGTCGGCGAGCCAGCCGACGACGTCGGTGAGGAAGATCGCCTTGTGGGCGCCGAGGGCGGCGGCGACCTTGCCGGCCGCCTCGTCGGCGTTGACGTTGTAGGACTGGCCGCCGCGGTCGGAGGCCGCGGAGGCGATGACCGGGATGTAGTCCTCGGCGATGTGGTTGAGGACGTCGACGTCGACCCGCTCGATCGAGCCGACGAAGCCGACCTGCTCGGCATTGGCGACCGGCGAGACCTCGAAGAGGTTGCCGTCCTCGCCGGAGAGGCCGACCGCGGCCTGGCCGTGGCGGTTCAGCCGCTGGACGATTTCGGAGTTGAGCTTGCCCGCCAGGACCATCTGCGCGACCTCGACGGTCTCCGCGTCGGAGACCCGCAGCCCCTCGTGGAAGCGGACCTCGAGCCCGAGCCGGTCCATGTAGCGGGTGATCTCGGGACCGCCGCCATGAACGATCACGGGGTTGAGGCCGACGTACTTGAGGAGGACGACGTCGGTGGCGAAGTCGTCCCGCAGCCCCTCGTCGAGCATCGCCGCGCCGCCGTACTTGATCACCACCGTGCGACCGTGGAACTCGCGGATGTACGGCAGCGCCTCGAGGAGGGTGGCGACGCTGCTGTCGTGGTGGGTGTTGGCGCCGGTCACGTCGTGTACTCCGCGTTGATCTTCACGTAGTCGTAGCCCAGGTCAGAGAACCAGACGTGGGCTCGGTGCTCGCCGCGGCCGAGCCGGAGGCCGATCTCGGCCTCCTCGACGGCGGCGCCGAGCTCGGCGGCATCGATGTTCTCCGCTCCCAGCTCCGGCAGCTCCTCGCCGGCGAGGGCGGCGCCGGCGGCCTGGGCGATCCGGCCCCAGTTGGGATCGCGCCCGAACAGCGCCGTCTTGACAAGCGGCGAGTTGGCGATCGCCCGGGCGACCCGCTCGGCCTCGTCCGGGGTTGCGGCCTCGGTGACCTCGATCCGGCCGGTGCGGGCGGCGCCCTCGCCGTCGCGGACGATCTCGATCGCCAGCTGGGTCAGCACCGCCTCCAGCAGGCCCTCGGGCAGCGGCAGCCCGGAGGCGCCGGAGGCCTGCAGCAGGACCGTGTCGTTGGTGCTCATCTGGCCGTCGACCGTGATCCGGTTGAAGGAGGCGTCGACGGCGGCGCGCAGGCGCGCGTCGGCGTTGGAGACGACGGCGTCGGTCTGGACGAAGCAGAGCATCGTCGCCATGTTCGGCTCGATCATCCCCGCCCCCTTCGCCTGGGCGGAAAGCGTCACGCCGCCGGCCCGCAGGGTGCAGCGCTTCGGCCAGCGGTCGGTGGTGAGGATCGCATCGGAGAAGGCGGTGCCGCCCTCCCCGGAGAGCGTCGCGGCCGCCTCGGCGATGCCGACGAGGACGGCGTCGATCGGTAGCGGCACGCCGATCGTCCCGGTCTCGGCGACGGCGACCTGCGGCTGCTCGAGGCCGAGCTGCCTGGCGGCGACCGTGGACATCGCCAGCGCGTCGGCGAAGCCCTGCTTGCCGGTCTCGGCGTTGGCGTTGCCGCTGTTGACGACGGCGGCGCGGATGCCGGCGGCGTCGCAGCGCTCGCGGCAGACCCGGATCGGCGCCGCCGCCGAGGCGTTGCGGGTCAGCAGCAGGGCCGAGGTCACCTCCTCGGCGTCGCAGACGATCAGGCCGACGTCGGTGCGACCGCCGCCCTTGAGGCCGCAGTGGGCGCCGCCGGCGCGGAAGCCGGGGGCGAGCCCGGTGGGGTCGAGCTCCTCGACCCCCGCGGGCGCCTCGACCCACCGGGACCGGAAAAACGAGGTGGTGGCCGGCTCGCTCACAGCAGCCCTTCCGTCTCCGGCAGGCCCAGCATCAGGTTGAGGTTCTGCACGCCCTGGCTCGAGGCGCCCTTCCAGATGTTGTCGATCGCCGCGAAGGCCATCACCCTCCCCCGCTCCTCGACGGTGACGTAGACGTGACACTCGTTGGTGTCCCGGACCGCCCGCAGGTTCGGCGGCCCGTCGAGGAGGTGGACGAAGGGCTCGTCGGCGTAGCGCCGCTCGTAGAGGTCGCGGACCGCCTCCTTGGAGGTCGGCTCGGCGAGGGTCGCGAAGCAGGTCGCCAGCTCCCCCTGGTCGAGCGGCACCAGGTGCGGGACGAAGGTGACCGGCGTCGGGCTGCCCAGCGCCGCCAGCTCCTGCTCGATCTCGGGCCGGTGTCGGTGGCCCTCGGTCTTGTAGGGGAAGGCGTTCTCGGTCATGTTGGTGAAGTGGACGAGGTCGTCGCTGGAGCGGCCGTAGCCGGAGGTGCCCTGCATCGCGGCGACGAAGACCTCGGAGAGCAGGCCCCGTTCGGCCAGCGGCGCCAGCGCCAGCACACTCGCGGTCGGATAGCAGCCGGGAGTGGCGACCAGCTCCGCCTCGCGCAGCTGGTCCCGATAGATCTCGGTGAGGCCGTAGACGCCGCTGCCGAAGAGCTCGGGAGCGCCGTGGTCGCCGTACCAGCGCTCGTAGGTCTCGCGGTCGCGCAACCGGAAGTCGGCGGAGAGGTCGACGACGAGGATCCCGGCCTCGCGCAGGGCCGCGTCGGTCGGCGCCGCGGCGCCGTGGGGGTAGGCGACGATCGCCGCGTCGACCTCGGGCAGGTCGTCGAGGTCGAGCTCGGTCAGCTCGATGTCCGCCCGGTAGCGCGGGTAGAGCTCGCTCAGCCGCTTGCCGGCGTCGCTGCGCGAGGTGGCGGCCACCAGCTCCAGGCCCGGGTGGTCGTGAACGATCTGGGCCGCGAGCGCCCCGGTGAAGCCGGAGGCGCCGGCGACGAGCACGCGCTTACTCACGGAGCGACCCCCCGATCTCGCTGAGCTTCGCCTTGATCGCCTCGCCCGCCTCGGCGACCTCCTCGTCGGTGAGGGTGCGGTCGGGGGCGCGGAACTCGAGGTTCAGCGCCAGGCTCTTGCGGTCCTCGCCGACCTGCTCGCCCTCGTAGAGGTCGAACACCTCGGCCCCCTGCAGCAGCTCTCCGCCGCCGGCGCGGATCGCCTCCTCAACCGCGCTGGCGGGAACGTCGGCGGGCACGACCACGGCCAAGTCCCGGTAGACAGCGGGGTAGGTGGTGACGTCTTCGTAGTACTCCTCGCCCACGCTCGCCGCGCCGATCAGTGGCGCGGCGTCGACTTCAAAGGCGACCGCGGCGTCGAGGTCCCAGGTCCGGCAGACGAGCGGGTGGACCTCGCCGAGCCAGCCGGCGACCTCACCGGCGACCGAGACCGCGGCGGAGCGGCCCGGGTGCAGGAACGGCTGCTCGGCGGGCGCGAACTCCAGCTCCACGCCCAACTGCCGCCCCAGCGCCTCGAGCACTCCCTTCAGCGCGAAGAAGTCGGCGGCCTCGCCGCCGCCGCGCCACGAGCGCCGGCCCAGCGAGCCGACGGCGAGCGCCGCGAACCGGTGCGGCTCGGCGAACGGCGCCGGCTTGTCGCCGGCGAACTCGCCCTCTCCGTCGAGGTAGACGCGGGCGGATTCGAACAGCGCCAGGTCGGTCGTGCCACGGGCGACGTTGCGGGCGGCGACGTCGAGCAGGGACCCGAGCAGGGCGGTCCGCATCGCCGACTGCTCCTCGGAGAGCGGGTTGGCGAGCAGCACCGGCTTCGCCCGCGGGTCCTCGGCGGGAATCCGCAGCCGCTTGGCCTCGCCGGGATCGGTGAAGCTCCAGCCGACGATCTGGTCGAAGCCGAGGTCGCGGAGGCCGTCCTCGGCCCGCCGCCGCAGCCGCTGCTCGCGGCTGAGGCCTCCGACCGCCTCGCCCGTCGCCGGCAGGGTGGTCGGGAGGTGCTCGTCGATGCCGTGGACCCGCGCCACCTCCTCGATCAGGTCGACCTCGCGGGTGACGTCGTAGTGGCGCTCGGGCGGTACGACGACCTCCAGGTCATCGCCGTCGGCCTCGGCCTCGAACCCGAGCCGCTCCAGGTAGGTCTTCTGCTCGGCCTGGGAGATCTCCATCCCCAGCAGGCCGCGGACCCGGGAAGCGCGCAGCGTCAGCCGCCGCGGCGCCGGGACCTCGGCGGCGACGTCGATCGTCCCCGGCACCAGCTTCGCCCCGCAGTGCTCGACGAGGAGGCGGGAGGCGATCCGCTGCGCCCGCATGCAGAGCTCCGGGTGCAGCTGCTTCTCGAAGCGGGAGGAGGCCTCCGAGCGCAGGCCGAGCAGGCGCGAGGTGCGGAGGATGTTGGTCCCGTTCCAGCTCGCGACCTCGAGCAGCACGCGGGTCGTCCCGGCCGAGACCTCGGAGCGCTGCCCGCCCATGATCCCGGCGATCCCCGAGGGCCCCTCGCGGTCGCAGACGAGGACGGTCTCGGCGTCGAAGGTCCGCTCGACGTCGTCGAGCGTGGTCATCTTCTCCCCCTCGGCCGCGGTGCGGACGATCAGCTCGCCGCCCGGGACCTTGTCGAGGTCGAAGGCGTGCAGGGGCTGCGCGGTCAGCAGCATCACGTAGTTGGTGACGTCGACGACGTTGTTGATCGGCCGCTGCCCGGCCGCCGCCAGCCGCGCCTGCAGCCACAGCGGCGAGGGACCGACCTCGACGTCGGTGAAGACGCGGGCGGTGAAGCGGGGGCAGAGCTCGGGCACGACCACCGCGACCGAGGCGTAGTCGGAGACGTCTCCCTCGCCCTCGGCCGGCGCGTCCTCGGCCCAGGGGTCGGCGGCCAGCGGCGCGCCGGTGATCGCGTGCACCTCGCGGGCGACGCCGTGGACGCCGAAGCAGTCGCTGCGGTTCGGGGTCACCTCGATCTCCAGCACCGGCTCGCCCAGCGGCAGCACCTCGGCCAGCGGGGTCCCCGCAGCGAGCGCGGGGTCGAGTTCCATGATCCCCTCATGGTCGTCGCCGACCTCGAGCTCGTCGGCGGCGAGGACCATCCCTTCCGAGGCGATCCCGCGCAGCTTCGCCTTGCGCAGCTTCTCGCCGCCGGGCATCCGCGCCCCCGGCAGGGCGACCGCGACGGTCTGGCCGGCGGCGACGTTGGGGGCGCCGCAGACGATCGTCCGCTCGCCGTCGCCGGTGTCGACCCGGCAGACGCTGAGCCGGTCGGCGTCCGGGTGCTGCTCGCGCTCGAGCACCTTGCCCACCACAAAGCCGTCACCGGACTCCGGTCCCACGGTGTCGAGCCGCTCGACCTCGGTCCCGGTCATCACCAGGCGGTCGGCGAGGGCGGCCGGGTCCATGCCCGGGTCGCAGTACTCGCGCAGCCATGAGTACGGGACTCTCATGCCCGGCACCTCATCCGAACTGCTCCAGCATCCGCACGTCGTTGTCGAAGAAGCGCCGCAGGTCGGGGACGCCGTGACGCAGCATCGCCACCCGCTCGACCCCGATCCCGAAGGCGAAGCCCTGGACCCGCTCGGCGTCGTAGCCGTGCGGCTCGACGAAGCCGAGGACGTTGGGGTCGACCATGCCGGCGCCGAGGATCTCGATCCAGCCCTGCCCCTTGCAGAGGTTGCAGCGCTCGCCGCCGGCCAGCTCGCCGCTGCCGCCGCACTGGAAGCAGGAGACGTCGACCTCGACGCTCGGCTCGGTGAAGGGGAAGAAGTGCGGCCGCAGGCGCAGCTCGCGCTCGGCGCCGAAGAGCGCCCGGCACATCGCCAGCAGCGTCCCCTGCAGGTCGGCGAGGGTCAGCCCCTCGGCGATCGCCAGCCCCTCGACCTGGTGGAACATCGGGCTGTGGGTGGCGTCGGAGTCGCGGCGGTAGACCTTGCCGGGGACGACGACGAAGATCGGCGGCGGCTTCGCCTCCATCGAGCGCACCTGCATCGGCGAGGTGTGGGTGCGCAGCAACACGTCGGGGTGCGACTGCACGTAGAAGGTGTCCTGGAGCATCCGCGCCGGGTGCCCGGGCGGGTGGTTCAGGGCCGTGAAGTTGTAGTAGTCGTGCTCGATCTCCGGGCCTTCGGCGACGTGGTAGCCGAGGCCGACCATCGTGTCCTCGATCAGCCGCGTCGTGCGGGCGATCAGGTGCGGGTGGCCGACCGGCAGCGCCGGCGCCCCGGGCAGGGTGACGTCGACGCGGTCGTTGACCAACCGCGCCTCCAGCTCGGCGGCGTCGAGCCGCTCGGCGCTCGCCGCGAGCAGCTCCTCCAGCTCCTTGCGGGCGCGGTTGGCGGCGCCGCCGACCGCGCCCCGTTCCTCCGGCGGCAGCTCGGCGATCCCACGCAGGATGCCCGTCAGCTCGGCTTTGCGGCCGAGATAGCGGACCCGCAGCTCCTCCAGCTCGGCGCTGCTCCCGGCGCCCTCGATCGCGGCGGCGGCCTCGGCCCTGATCTCCTCGATCCGCTCAAGCATCGGGCCGGGCCTCCTTCATGGCGAGCGAAGATAGTCGCTGGGCGGCGATCGCCGCCGCGGCGGCGACGTTAAGGGACTCCGGTCCGCCCTCGCGCATCGGGATCGTCACCCGCCGCTCGCAGGCGTCGACCACCTCGTCGGGGAGCCCATTGCGCTCGGCGCCGAGGCAGACCGTGGCGGCGCCCTCGAGCGCCTCGAGCCCCTCGCCGCCGCGAGCGACCATCGCCGCCCTCGGCTCCGGGGTCGCCGCAACGCCGGCCTGCATCGGCGGCCGCGAGACGACCGACCCCATGCTCGCCCGCGTCGCCCGCGGCGAGAACGGGTCGGCGCAGTCGGGGCCGACGACGACGGAGCCGCCGACCAGGGCGTCGACGCTGCGGATGATCGTGCCGACGTTGCCCGGGTCGCCGACGCCGTGGAGATAGACGCAGGGGGCGAGCGGCCGCTCCGCCGTGGCGGCCGGCCAGACCGCGATCACGCGCGTCCCGGACTCGAGCGTGGACGCTTCGGACAGCAGGCCCGGGTCGACCTCCTCGCCGTCGAGCCCGGTGCCGGCGGCGACGAGGACGAACCGCGGCTCGGCCCCCGAGGCCAACCCCATCTCGAGCAGGTCCTCGCCCTCGGTCGTGAACAGGCCCTCGCGGTCGCGGTGCTTGCGCTCCCGCAGCTTGCGGACCAGCTTCAGCTTCTCGTTCTTGGCGCTTTCGATCATCTTCGCGTGGTGTCTTCGTTTCGGCGACATCTTCTCCTGGAACGAAAAAGCGGGCCGTCTTCACGGCCCGCCCGGGAGAGAGAAATGTCGGTGTTGCCGCTAGGCGGCCGCACCCTCCCGGGCTAGCTCCACAAATCGGCGAAAGGCGTCGCGGTCGTGGACCGCGATATCGGCCAGCATCTTGCGGTTGACCTCGACCTCGGCTTTGTTGAGGCCGTGCATCAGTTCCGAGTAGCTCATCCCCTCGAGCCGCGCGGCGGCGTTGATGCGGGTGATCCAGAGGCGACGGAAGGTCCGCTTTTTGTTGCGCCGGTCGCGGTAGGCGTACATCCCCGACCGCTGCACCTGCTCTTTGGCGAAGCGGTAGGAGGAGTGCTTGCGGCCGAAGTAGCCCTTCGCTTCCTTCAGGACCTTGCGGCGCTTCTTGCGCGCGTGGACGCTGCGCTTGACGCGGCTCACTTGCCGCCTCCGAGCAGGGTCCGGACCTTTTTCACGTCGCTCGGGGAGATCTCCACCGGCTTCGCCATCTTCCGCTTCCGCTTCGGCGACTTTTTCTCCAGGATGTGGCTGGAGTAGGCGCGGCGGCCGCGCAACTTGCCATTGGCGGTCTTCTTGAAGCGCTTCTTGGCGCCGGAATGGGTTTTCATCTTCGGCATCGGGTCCGCTATTGAAGCAGACGCCTCGTCCGCGAGTACGCTGGCGCCGCGATGAGGATCCTCTATGTCGTCGGAACCCGGCCCAACTTCGTCAAGACGGCGCCGGTGATCGGCGCCCTGCGAGAGCGCCATCCCGAGGGACGCCACGCGATCGTCCACACCGGCCAGCACTACGACCGGCTGATGTCCGAGGTCTTCCTCTCCGAGCTGGGGGTGCCGGCGCCCGACTACATGCTCGAGGTCGGCTCCGGCAGCCACGCCGCCCAGACGGCGCGGACGATGGAGCGGCTGGAGCCGGTCCTCGCCGACGAGAAGCCCGACCTGGTGATGGTCCCCGGCGACGTCAACTCGACCCTGGCGGCGGCGCTGACCGCGGTGAAGATGGGGATCCCGGTCGCCCACGTCGAGTCCGGGCTGCGCAGCTTCGACATGACGATGCCCGAGGAGGTGAACCGGATCGTCGCCGACCGCTTCTCCGCGTGGCTCTTCCTCCACAGCCCCGAGGCGGTCACCAACCTGCGCGCCGAAGGGATCCCGGACGAGCGCATGCACATGGTCGGCAACACGATGATCGACACGCTGGTGGCGCTGGAAGAGCGCTTCCGGGCGGCGGGGGCGGCGACGCGCCTCGGGGTCGAGCCCGGCTCCTACCTGCTCGTCACCCTCCACCGCCCCGCCCTCGTCGACGGGCCGCTGCTGGCCGAGACGGTCTCCCAGCTCGCCGCCCTGGCGCGCGAGATGCCGGTCCTCTTCCCCGTCCACCCGCGGACGCGAAAGATGATGGAGGGGCTCGAGCCCGACGCCCCCGGCCTCCACCTCACCGACCCGCTCGGGTACCTCGACTTCCTCTCGCTGATCGCCGACGCCCGCGCCGTCCTCACCGACTCCGGCGGCATCCAGGAGGAGACGACCTACCTCGGGATCCCCTGCTTCACGCTCCGCGACAACACCGAGCGACCGGTCACGGTCACCTCCGGCACCAACACCCTGCTCGGCCTCGACCCCGGGGCGATTTCCCGCATCCCGGGCCTTCTCGCGGAGGGCAGGCTCACCCCGCCGGGGCCGCCGCCGCTCTGGGACGGGCGGGCGGCCGGGCGGATCGCCGACGTCGTCCTCGGCTAGGGCAGGTTCAGAAGACGTAGTTGACGAGGCTGACGCAGCCGGAGCGCCGCTTCGGGTTGGACGCGGTGGGCCGTCCTTCCAGCACGGCGTGCCAGCAGCCCTTCCAGTCGGCCTTCACCCTGTAGGTGACGACGCTGCTGTAGCCGACGTCGTACCGCCAGCACCTCCAAGCGCCGCCGGGCTCGGCATCGCACGAGTCCTGGCCGACCCCCAAGAGACTGTTGCCGACCGAGTCCTGCAGGGCCTCGCCGTCCAGCCCTAGGACCGGCGTCGGCCGCGCGCCGAAGATCCCCAGCACGAGCATCACGGCGACGATTGCCACCGGCGCAAGCATCCAGCGTGGGTCGCGCGGCGACCCCTCGGGGTCGGGCGCCAGAGCCCCGACGAACCAGAGGATCCCGAGCGTCAGCCAGCCACAGAAGAACAACAGCCAGCGTCCGCGGATCGCGGTGACAACCCCGGCCGGGATGACGCCGACGGCCCAGAACAGCAGAACCCCATAAACGACGACGTCGAGGATCAGGACTCGGCGGCGGCGTCCGCGTCGTCAGCTGCGGCCTCCGCCTGCCCGTCGCCGGCGATCTTGTCGACCTCTTTGCTCGGGCCGAGCAGCATGCTCATGTTGCGCCCTTCCTGCAGCGGCGCCGACTCGATCACGGCGAGGCCGTCGAGGTCCTCGAAGAGCTTCTGCAGGAGGTCGCGGCCGCGCTCGGGATGGGCCTGCTCGCGACCGCGGAACATGATCGTCACCTTGACCTTGTCGCGGTGCTTGAGGAAGCGTTCGACGTGACCCTTCTTGGTCTCGTAGTCGTGGGTCGCGATCTTCGGCCGCAGCTTGATTTCGCGGATGTTGACCTGCTGCTGGTGCTTGCGCGCCTGCTTCTGCTTCTGCTCCTGCTCGTACTTGTACTTCGAGTAGTCGAGCAGGCGGGTGACCGGCGGCTTCGAGCCGGGGGCAACCTCGACCAGGTCGAGGTCGGCCTCCTGGGCGCGTTTGAGGGCGTCGTTGATGTCGACGATCCCAAGCTGCTCGCCGTCGGCGCCGATCAGGCGCACCTGCGGGACCCGGATCCGCTCGTTGATCCGAGTGGTGTCGCGCTCCGGCGGGCGCCGATCGAACCTACGCGGGACCGGCACTATCGGAGGCGGGACTTCAAGAGGACGAGTTGCGCGGGCACGGGGCGCTCAGCGGCGGCGGGTGGTTTTGGTGCCAGCGATCAAGTTCGGCGCAGTATAGAGACAGAACGGCCGCGCGTAAATCGCGACCTCAACGCTGCTCCACCTCGGCGGCGATCCGGGCGGCGAAGTCGGCGAGCGGCATCTCCCCCAGGTCGCCGTCCTCGCGGGAGCGGACGGCGACGGCGCCGTTCTCCTCCTCGCGGTCACCGACGACCAGCATGTAGGGGTAGAGGCCGACCGTCGAGGCGTCACGGATCTTCTTGCCGACCGACTCGGAGCGGTCGTCGATGGCGACGCGGACGCCGAGTTCGCGCAGCTGCTCGAAGGCGCGCCGGGCGTAATCGTTGTGGCGGTCGGAGATCGGCAGGACGATCGCCTGCACCGGCGCCAGCCAGGTCGGGAAGCGACCCGCGTGGTGCTCGATCAGGATCCCGGCGAAGCGCTCCATCGAGCCGAGCAGGGCGCGGTGGATCATCACCGGCCGGTGGGCCTGGTCGTCGGCGCCGGTGAAGTAGAGCTCGAATCGCTCCGGCATCTGGAAGTCGAGCTGGCAGGTCCCGCACTGCCAGGAGCGGCCGAGCGCGTCGGTGACGTGGAAGTCGATCTTGGGCCCGTAGAAGGCGCCGTCGCCGGGGTTGAGGGTGTACTCGCGCCCCTGGCTCTCGAGCGCCTCGGCCAGCGCCGCCTCCGCTTTCGCCCACTGCTCCTCACTCCCCATCGACTTCTCCGGCCGGGTCGAGAGCTCGACGTGGACGTCGGTGAAGCCGAAGCCAGCGTAGAGCTCGTCGATCGCCTCGCAGATCGAGGCGACCTCGGCGCCGACCTGCTCCTCGGTGCAGTAGACGTGGGCGTCGTCCTGGGTGAAGGCGCGGACGCGGAGAAGGCCGTGGAGGACGCCCTCGCGCTCGTTGCGGGAGACGCGGCCGAACTCGGCCAGGCGCAGCGGCAGCTCGCGGTAGGAATGGCGGTCGGCCGAGTAGACGAGGCAGGCGCCGGGGCAGTTCATCGGCCGCAGCGCGTAGCGGCGGTCGTCGTCCTCCATGAAGTACATGGCGTCCTTGTAGTTGTCCCAGTGCCCGGAGCGGTGCCAGAGGCTCTCGTCCATCACCTGCGGGGTGGCGATCTCCTGGTAGCCGCGCTTGCGCAGCTGGTCGCGGACCTCGCCCTCGATCGTCCGCAGGAGCGTCGTCCCGTTGGGCAGCCAGAACGGCATCCCCGGCGCCTCCTTGCGCAGCATGAAGAGGCCGAGCTGGGGGCCGAGGCGGCGGTGGTCGCGCTCCTTCGCCTGCTCAAGGCGCTCGAGGTGCTGCTCGAGGTCCTTCTTCGAGAAGAAGGCGGTGCCGTAGATGCGGGTGAGGCTCTCGCGCTGCTCGTCGCCGCGCCAGTAGGCGCCGGCGACCGAGCTCAGCTTGATTGCCTTGATGCGGCCGGTCGAGGGGCCGTGGGGGCCGCGGCAGAGGTCCTCGAAGGGACCGTTGCGGTAGAGCGAGACCGTCTCCACCCCCTCGTCGCGGACGAGGTCCTCGATCAGCTCGACCTTGAAGCCCTGGTCCTGGGTGCGGAAGAGCTCGATCGCCTCGGCGACGGGGATGTCGCGGCGCGAGAATTCCTCGTCGACAGCAATGTGCTCCAGCATCTCCGCCTCGATCCTCGGCAGGTCCTCCTCGGTGATCTTGGTCCCGGGCGGGAACTCGAAGTCGTAGTAGAAGCCGTTCTCGATCGGCGGGCCGATCGTCACCTTGGTCCCCGGGTAGAGACCCACCACCGCCTCGGCCATGACGTGGGCGGCGTCGTGGCGGATCAGCTCCAGCGCCTCGGGGTCGCGGTCGGTGAGGATCGCCACCTCTCCTCCCGTCGCGGGCAGCGGCGCGGCGAGGTCGCGGAGGTCGCCGTCGACCCTGATCGCCAAGGCGGCCTTGGCGAGGCCGGGGCCGATCGCGGCCGCGGCGTCGGCGCCCGTCGCCCCAGCCGGCAGCTCCAGCGGCTTGCCGTCGGGCAGGGTGAAGGTGGTCTTCTCGGTCGCGGCCTCCATGCGGGGCATGGTACGGGGACTTCAGCGAGCGGGCCCCTGACGCGCCTGGCGTTCGGCGACCAGCGGGCACGGGCTCCTGCCGGGGGACTGATCCGAGACCCGGCGCAGGCTCCACGGCTCCCCGTCCAGGCCGGGGAGGATCGCGAAGCGAACGCCACGCGGGACCTCGGGTTCGTCGGTCGACTTGATGCAGACCCTGCCGCCGCGGAGTTCCCAGGCGAGGAACGGTTCCCCGTGTTCCTCTTCGAGCAGCTGCGGCGAGGCGTAGACGACGGTCGGCCCTTCCCCGACGAGCCGGCGGTACTCGCTGAGCTTCGAGGAGTAGGAGGTCGGCCCCACGGGCGCGTTGGCGAGGGCGAGGAGTGAGCAGAGGCCGGCGGCGGCAACGAAGAGCGCGGCGGCGACCGGCGCCCATCGGCGGCGCGTGTCGACTTTGTCTCCTCTAGGGGAACAAACTCGACACGCCTCCGAGAGCAGCGGCAGGAGGATCGCCAGGGCGACGAGCGGCGAGGCGATCTCGATCGCCTTCGCGGCCGTGTAGGGAGTGCCACCCGCGCGGGCGGCGACGTAGGCCAGGGCCGCGGCGGCGACGCCGGCGAGGATCGCGGTCTCGCGGCGACGCCAGAGCCAGAAGAGCCCGTAGGCGAAGAACGCGAGGCCGAAGGCGATGCCGAGGTAGTAGGCGACCGCGGGCACGGCGCCGTCGCCCGGCGCGAGGCGGAAGTCGCCCGAGGGCCAGATGCCGAGCGCCTCGAAGGGCGAGATCTGGCCGAAGAGGTTGCCGAGGCCGGGGCCGTTCGGGTCGAAGGTCTCGAAGCTGTGGAAGTCGAGCATGCGGGGGAGCTCGGGCAGGGCCAGGACGGTGAAGACGATCAAGGCAAGACCAAGCGCTCGAGCCGCGGGTCCTGTCTCCGACACGGCCCCCTCGCCAACTGGCGAGGGTCCCGCATCGTCGCCACCCACGGCGAGGAACGCTTTGAGCAAGAGGTATAGGACGAAGGCGGCGCCCAGCCAGATCAGGGACGGGAAGCTGTAGGCGTAGATGCTGCCGGCTGCGATCAATGCTGCAGGGACGTAGCGCAGCTGGAGGTCTCCCCAGGTTCGGTCCGCCTCCCTTAGGGCCAGGACGAAGGCCAAGAGAAAGAGGGCTTGCATCGTCTCCTTGAAGGCGCCTTGGGCGAGGTAGGAGGCGGCTACGTAGGCGAGGCCGACCAGGAGGGCTCCGGCGGTGCGCGGGAGCCAGGGCAGCTCGGCGAAGGCGGCGAGCGCGGTCAGGCAGGCGAGGACCGCGACCGCGACGGTGAGGCCGCTGAAACCCTGGACCAGGCCGAGGCCGAGGCCCTTGTTCAGGGCGACGACGATCGCGTGCGGGCCGAGCGGATAGCCCTGGTTCAGCAGCTGCGAGGACTGGCCTTCGGCGAGTCGATCGGCCGCCAGCAGGTGCTGGGACATGTCGGGGTTGAAGCTGGTGCCGAGGATGCCGAAGTGGCCCTCGACCGCGAAGGGCAGCGAAGCGGCGAGCAGTGCGCCGAGCGCCACCGGCCACCCCACCCGCAGCGCCTCCCCCACACCCTCGATCCGCCCCCGGATATAGGCGACGGAAGCGATCGTCAGCACAAGCACGAGAACCGCCGAGACCACACCGTCCCCGGGTAGCCGCACCGTCCACCAACACACCACGCACAGCAGCGCCAGCCCCACCGGCGGCGCCAGCCAGGACCACCGCCGCCCCCCGCAGAGGCAGATCGCCGCCTGCCCGATCGCCAGCGACGCCGCGCAGATCGCCACCACGGCTGCGTAAGTCCCGATCACGAGACCCGCGAGCCTAGTGCCGCCGCCGGATCAGCGGGCAATCGCCGCCCGGCTTGAAGAAAGTACCTGCAGGTTCCCGATAAGGTCCGCCGTCGTCTCGTCTTCGATGAATGGGGGAGCGTGTCATGACTATCACCGTGTCGCGGAAGGTGCTCTATGCAATCGGAGGCGTTCTGCTTCTCGTCCTTGCGGGGTTCCTCGGCGCCCTCATCGCCGGCGGAGACGGAGGAACTACGACTACGACGGTCGTGGAAACGGTCGAGGCCCAAAGTTCGAGCTCGGAGGAAGTAGAAACCGTCAAGGACGACTCCGAAGACGCAGGCAGGAGCGACTGCGACAGCCAAGGAATTAACCGTGAGGTCGGCAAAGAGGGCACTTGCACCGAGGACGGAGTGAGTCTGGTGGTAGTGGATCGCGAAAGCACTTTGAAGCTGAAGGAGCTGAACGTGACCGTCCGCGACATGGAAACCACGAGCACCGCCAGCGACGAATTCGGAACGACCAAATCGGCAAACGGGGTGTACGTGATCTTCGACCTCGAAGTCCTCAACAAGACGAACAGCCCGCTCTACTTCGACAGCAGCCAAGAACAGGCGTTGCTCTACCTCGGCGACAACGAATACACCGAGGACTTCGAGGTTGAGAACTACGCGCTTGACGATTCCTTTCTCAGCAAATTCGAAGAGATCCAGCCGGAAACCTCGACCACCGGCACCATCGCCTTCGATGTCCCACAGAAGCTCATACCGGACCTCGGGGAAACCGGGAACCTGGCGATCCTCAACTTCAGCGACGAAGGCGAAGCAGGAGCAGCAGAGCAACTTGGGATCATCCGCACCTATAAGTAAGGCCGCAACGCGGATCGCCAGTGCTTGCAGCGACTACACCCAGCCGAGCACCGCTCCATAAGTCCCGATCACGAGACCCGCGAGCCTAGACTGCGCGAGTGGCCTTCGTACCTCCCGCGCGCCATCTCCTGCGGGCCAAGGACCTCGCCGACGCCCGCTACTCCGAGCCGCTCGAGGTCGACGACCTGGCCCGGGCGGCCGGCCTCTCCAAGGCCCACTTCAGCCGCGAGTTCCGCCGTACCTTCGGCGAGTCGCCGTACGTCTACCTGCAGACCCGCCGGCTCGAGCGGGCGGCGGCGCTGCTGCGCAACACCGACCATTCGGTCGCCGAGGTCTGCCTCGAGGTCGGCCTCCAGGGGGTCGGCTCGTTCACGACCAGCTTCAAGCGGATGTACGGGATGACGCCGACCGAGTACCGGGGCGCAGCGCCACCCGCCTCGGCCCACGCCGTCGTCCCCGGCTGCGTCGTCCGCGCCTACGGCCGCCCGCAACACCGCACGATTCGAGAAGACAGCCCACGACCCCGCTCCTAGCATCGACGGCAAGCCGATTCCGAAGAGGAGGAACAAGATGAAAATCGCAAACGCACAGGTATGGGTCCACGACCAGGAGGAGGCGCTCGCCTTCTACACCGAGAAGCTCGGGTTCGAGGTCCGCTCGGACGTGACGCTGCCGGAGATGGGCGACTTCCGCTGGCTCGCGGTCGGGCCGCCCGGACAGGAGGACGTCTCGATCGTCCTGATGGCGATCCCCGGGCCGCCGGTGATGGACGAGGCGACCACCCGGCAGGTCGAGGAGCTGATGGCGAAGGGCTTCGCCAGCGGCGTCTTCCTCACCACCGACGACTGCCGCGCCGAGTACGAGCGCCTCAAGGCCCGCGGGGTCGAGTTCACCGAGACCCCCGAAGAGCGCCCCTACGGGATCGATTGCGGCTTCCGCGACCCCTCCGGCAACAGCTTCCGCCTCACCGAGGTGAAGCTGCCGGCCAACGTCTGACTCTGCATCGAGCCGCCGGCGACGGAGCCTTCCATGCTCCGTCGCCCTACGCTTGGGGGCACCGACGGATGATGGTGTCGACGGGTGGAGAGATAAAGGAGTTCGAAGCCTTGTCCTACATGGACAAGTGGCGCGTCAGCAGATGCTTGGTCCGGGGGGAGGCTCCCGAGGACCCGGCCAAGGCGGTCGCGGCGGTGGCGCTAGCCGAGAAATACCAAAGCCAGAGCCACAGCTACCGGGGCGCGATCCTTTGGCTCCCTTTGGTCCTCATCGTCCTCGCCTCGATCTCCACGATCTTTGCCCTGATCGACGGGAACGAGCTCCGGCTGCTCATGAACGCCCTGATAATCCTGCTGGGCGGGTTGCAGTACGTAATGAATCCGATTGTGAGGCCAAAGAACATGGCCCGGAGCCTCGAGGCATCGAGACGGGTTGCTGCGACGACTCCCTCGCCGAGGTAGAAGACCCCGCAATGGGCGTAACTGGGCTCGAACCAGTGACCTCCGCCTTGTCGAGGCGGCGCTCTCCCAACTGAGCTATACGCCCGGGGCTCCGGAATCTAGCAACGGGAGGGCGAGGCGCGGCTGGTCGGCTTAAGGATCCCCTGCACGTGTCGATGCAACTGGTGCAACTTTCCTGGGCAACCGGTGTTCAGTTAGTTGAGCTTGCAGAGTTTGAGGACCGACGAGCCAGCGACTTAGCCCTCTCTGGTGGTACGTCCTTCGGAATGAAAGGGCCCCGGCAGGGGCCCTTTTCCGTGGCGCTAGACGTGCTCGCTCGGCAGGTGCCAGTGGCGCGGCGCGATCAGCTCCCCGGCCTCCGGCGGACCCCAGGAGCCGGGCTCGTAGGCGATCGCCGGCGGCGGGTCGCGGAGGACCGGCTCGGAGACCTCCCAGAGCCGCTCGATCGCCTCGGAGCTGGTGAACAGCGTGCGGTCGCCGAGCATCACATCGTGGATCAGCCGCTCGTAGGGGTCGAGCGCCTCCGCCGGCCCGCCGAAGGTGTCGGCGTAGCTGAAGCGCATGTGCGCCTCGCCGAGCTGGATCCGCGGCCCCGGCACCTTGGCGAGGAAGGAGGCGGAGATGCTGCCGGGGTCGCCGAGCTCGAAGGTGAGGTGGTCGTGGCCGAAGGACTCGGCGATCTGGTCGCAGTCGAGCGGGAACATCCGCCGCGGCGGCTGCGCGTAGGCGATCGTCAGCAGGTGCCGGCTCTCGGCCAGACGCTTGCCGGAGCGGAGGAAGAACGGGACCCCCTCCCAGCGCCAGTTGTCGACGAAGGCCCTGACCGCGACGAAGGTCTCGGTGTCGGAGTCGGGGTCCACCCCGTCCTCGTCCCGGTAGCCCTCGTACTGACCGCGGACGACGTCCCCGGGGCGCAGGGGCGGCATCGACTCGAACACCTTCTCCCGCTCGATCCCGAGCGCCTTCGCCTCCAGCGAGACCGGCGGCTCCATCGCGACGAATCCGAGGACCTGGAACAGGTGGGTGACGATCATGTCGCGGAAGGCGCCCGTTTCCTCGTAGAAGGAGCCGCGCATCTCGATCGAGAGCGTCTCAGGAATGTCGATCTGGACGTGGTCGATGTGGTTGCGGTTCCAGACCGGCTCGAACATGCCGTTGGCGAAGCGCAGCGCCAGCAGGTTCTGGACCGCCTCGCGCCCCAGGTAGTGGTCGATGCGGAAGATGCACTCCTCGGCGAACACCGCGTGCAGCTGCCGGTTGAGGCGACGGGCGGAGGCGAGGTCGGTCCCGAACGGCTTCTCGATGATCACCCGGGCCCCGCGCCCGAGGCCCAGCTCGCCGATCCGCTCGACCGTCCCCGCTGCCGCCTGCGGCGGCAGCGAGAGGTAGAAGAGCAGCTCGGCGTCGTCGCCGAGCTCCGCGCGCGCCTCGCCGACGACCCGGTCGAGCTCTTCGAACCCCTCGCCGACGGCGGCGAATCGCAGCGACTCCGAGAAGCGCTCCCAGGCCTCCGGATCGCCGCCCTCGCGGCTGGAGCCGGCGACCGCCTCTCGCGCCAGCGCCCGGAACTCCTCGACGTCGAGCGGCTTGCGGGCGGCGCCGACGATCCGGAACTTCTCCGGCATCAGCCCCACCCGCATCAGGTGGAACATCCCCGGGAGCAGCTTGCGCCTGGCGAGGTCGCCGGTGGCGCCGAAGAGGACGATCACCTGGCTCTTTGGTACCTCGTCGGCAGCTTGGCGCTCGCTCATCACGTCAGCCTATGCTGCCAACCGATGGGCGCCGGCAAGACCAGAAACGGAGTTCCCTACGACTCGTCCGCGCTGGACCGGGTGGAGCGTCGCTTCTGGCGCGAGATCTGGGACTCGGTCCCGGCCGAGGTCGCCGCCGACCGCGGGATCGAGCGTCGCGACTTCGGGCCGATCCAGGCGACGGTGGTCCGCGATCTCGGTCAGGTCGGGATGTTGAACATGCTCCTGGGCGCCGCCGAGGACCCGGGGGGCTCGGACCTCGAGGCGGCGATCCGCTGGGCCGAGGAGCGGGGATCCACCCCCTACGTTCCGCTCACCCCCGGCCTCCCCGGCACCGGCGCGGCGGAGGAGCGGCTGCGGGGATGGGGCTTCGAGCCCGCCTACGCCTGGATGAAGTTCGTCCGCGACCCGCACCCGCCCCGGTTCCCGGCGCCGGAGGGGGTCGAGGTGGTCGAGCTCGGCGGCCCCGACGAGGCGCCGTTCGGAACGATCGCCGCAGTCGGCTTCGGCATGCCCGCCTGGGGAGCGGAGCTCTTCGCCCACCTGCCAGGTCGGGACGGCTGGCGCTGCTACGTCGCCAAGGTCGACGGCGAGGCCCAAGCCTGCGCCGCGATCCTGATCGAGGGCGAGGTCGCCGAGTTCGGGATCGCCGCCACGCTCGAGGCGGCGCGCGGGCGCGGCTGCCAGACGGCGCTCCTGCACCGCCGGATCCTCGACGCCGCTGAGGCCGGCTGCCGCACCCTCTTCGTCGAGACCGGCGAGCGGGTGCCCGAGCGACCGTCGGCGAGCTACCGCAACATCCTCAAGGCCGGCTTCGAAGAGGCCTACCTGCGCCCGAACTGGCGGCGTCCCTCCTAAAGGGCAGCCCTCTTTCGCCAGGTGGTGAACCTGGGCCGGCGGGTAGCCGTATGGCGACGAAAGGGACCCTAGGAAAGGCAGGAACGATGATCGGAAGACGAGCTGCGCTGATCGCAACCGCGGTGCTCGCGGGAGCGCTGACGGTCGGCCTCTTCGCCGCACCCGCGCAAGCGGCGCTGCGGCACATCGACGGGACGGTGGTCTCGAAGAACTCCGACAACCGCACCTTCAGGCTCGCAACCCAGAATGGCAACAGCCTCCGCATCAAGGTCAACGGGGCGACCGAGTTCGAGCGGATCGCCGGCTTCGGCGCTCTTCACAAAGGGATGCGGATCGAGGTCGACGCGAAGACGACCGCCGACGGCCTGCTCGCGAAGCAGATCGAGACCCGCGGCGGTGGCGGCGGGGGCAACGACGACGGTGGTGGCGACGACCACGGCGGCGGGGGCAACGACGACGGGCCCAACCACACCTAGGGGATCGGTGGGCCGCGGAAATTCCGCGGCCCGAGGTTGGTTCTGCCCGACGAGAGCGAGATCATCGGGCTGGATGACCGCCGACCCACCGCCCCGCGAACCGCAGAAAGGCCTCGGAACGGCCGTCCGCGAGCTGCGCCGGGCGGCCGATCTGAGCCAGGAGGACCTGGCGCAGGCGGCCGAGATCCCTGCGCCGCACCTCGCCCTGATCGAGAGCGGCGAGCACGACCCGACCTGGGGCGACATGCGGCGAGTGGCGCAGGCCCTCGGCGTCTCCCTCGAGGCCCTCTCCGAGCTCGCTGAGGAGCACGAGTTAGATCGAGAAGTTTGACCTCCGGCCTTCCTGGGGATGACTGGGCGGGTACCCCATTCCCGACCGGAGGAGAGCAATGAGCATCATCACGATCCTGATCATCATCATCCTCGTGCTGCTCGCGATCTACCTGTTCCGCCGCGTCTTCTAAGAGAGGCGCCTACCAGAATCGAACTGGTGTAAACGGCTTTGCAGGCCGCTGCGTAGCCACTCCGCCAAGGCGCCGGAACCCGTTGAAGCGTAGCGGCGGCGGGGCCGTCGTGAGGCGTGGATAGGTTCGGCGCGCCAACCAGTTCGAGGAGGAAGCTTGTCCGCTTACAACGAGTTGCAGCTGAGTTCGTTCGTCGATCAGGTCTTCGAGCGGCTGCGGAAGATCGAGGGGCAGCTGGCGGTGCTCTCGGAGAAGGCCGGGGTGCCGTATGAGGCGCCGAGCCAGGCGGCTCCCGAGGAGGTCGTGCGGCTGGTGGAAGCCGGCGACAGGATCGGGGCGATCCGCAAGTACCGAGAGCTGACGGGATGCGGCGCCGAGGAGGCGAAAGAGGTGGTGGCGGGGCTCTGAGCCGCCGCTACTGCTCGTATTCCTCGACGGTGCCGCCGTCGCGGACGCTGGCGTCGTCGGGATCGTCGCCGGCGCGGCGCAGGGCGCGGCGCTGGCGGAGGTAGTCCCAGGCCTTGTCGAGCTGGACTTTCAGCTCGTCGAGGCGGGCGTGCTCGTCGTCGTCGAGGCCCTCGCCCTCGTGGCGGTGGAGCAGTTCCTCCTCTTCCTTGACGAGCTGGTCGATGCGCGCGAGTACCTGCTGGTCGTCCATGGCGGCTGCCTACCCGGTTTCCGAGGTTTCGACAACGCGGAACTCGATCCCGGCCTTCTGCAGGCGCTCGAGCAGGGCGTCGCCCATCGCCGCGGCGGTGGTCAACTGGCCGGAGCGCTGCGGCAGCTCGTCGAAGGCGAGGCAGAGGCCGGACTCGGCGAGCATTTTCGAGGTCTCGCCGTAGCCGGGGTCGCCGCCCTTGACCTCGGTGACCACCCGCCTGCCCCCGCCTTCGCCGACGAAGGTGACCTTGAACCAGCTCTTCTCGCGTTTCTCCGCACTCGGCCCCTCGCCTGGCGTTTTCATCTTCAGCAGCAGCTTCCGGGTCGGCGGCAGTTGCGCGAGGGCGAAGCCGGTGCCGACGCCGACGCCGAGGGCGCCGACCGAGGTCAGGTGCTTGGCGAGCAGGTTGTGGCCGTAGGTGAAGTCGGGCCCGTAGCGGTCCAGCGCCGCGGCGGAGCGGAGGACGATCGGCCCGTCGATCGTCGGCAGCGGCACCGCCCAGCCGCCGAGCTCGCGCATGCGGCGGACCCGGGCCGGCGCCGAGTGGATCGAGCGGCCGGCGGGACGCTGCTCGCTCTGGCGTCGCTGCTTCGCCGCCGACATCGTCTGCCGCGCCCGGCCGAAGGCGTTGATCGCCGAGTGGTAGGTGCCGCCGGAGAAGCTGGCGTTGCTGCGGACGTAGCCGTCGACCTTCAGCGGCACGCCCTCCGGCAGCTGCTTGACGGTGAAGTAGGCACCGAGGTCGTGCGGGATCGAGTCGAAGCCGCAGCAGTGGACGAGGCGGGCGCCGTTGCGCTCGGCCTCGGCGTGGTGCTCGACCCAGGTCCGATCGACGAACTCGGGCTCCCCGGTGAGGTCGGCGTAGTCGGTCCCGGCGGCGGCGCAGGCGGCGACCAGCGGCCCGCCGTAGAGGGCATAGGGGCCGACGGTGGTGACCACGACCCGGGTCGACTCCGCCACCTCGCGCATCGCGGCGGCGTCGCCGGCGTCGGCCTCGACGATCTCGGGCGCCGGGGCCTGCGGGTCCGCCGCGGCGAGGCGGGCCGCGACCGCGTCGAGCTTGGCCCGGCTGCGGCCGACCAGTGCCCACCGTTTGTCGGACGGCATGTGCGCCGCCAGGTACTCGGCGGTCAGCCCTCCGGTGAACCCGGTTCCCCCGAAAAGAACCAGGTCGTAGGTGCGCGAGGCGGCCATCTGCGTAATTCTCTCAGGCGAGCGCTAACCCGCGCAGGTGGAACGGGCGTCGCAGACGACCAGTCAGCGACCACGACGCCCGTTGCACGTGCACAAGTTCAACGATCACGCTTTACAAATGTCAGGCCGAAGTAAAGAAATAACAATGGTCGCCGGCCCTACTTTTTCCGCAAATAGCGAGAATTCCCAGCTTGAGGGTTTCGCCAAGCTGTGCGAAGCACGCGCGGGCCGGAGCTTCGAGAGCCCCCAGGCCTTCCATGCCTTCTCGGTCGAGGACTTCCGCGGGTTCTGGCGCCTCTTCCTCGAGTGGGCCGAGCCCCGCTGCTCGGGGGAGCCGGAGCCCGTCTGCGCCGACGACCGCTGCGAGTTCGCGACGTTCTTCCCGAACCTCAGCCTCAACTACGCCGAGAACCTGCTCGAGCCGCGCGACGAGGCAGCCGACGAGCAGGTCGCGATCGTCGCCCGCCACGGTGATGGCTCCCGCCGCGAGCTGACGCGCCGCGAGCTGCGCGAGCGGGTGCGGCGGCTGGCCGCCCACCTGCGCGCCCTCGGCGTCGGCCGGGACGACCGCGTGATCGCGATCGCCGCCAACGACGCCGAGGCGGTGACCGCGGCGCTCGCCGCCGCCACCCTCGGCGCCACCTTCTCCAGCGCCGCGCCGGAGATGGGCGCGGCCGCGACCCTCAGCCGCTTCGAGCAGCTGGCGCCGAAGCTGCTCTTCGCCGGCGCGGGCGGCGAGGCCGTCGCCGAGGTGATCGAGGGACTGCCGTCGCTGGAGACGGTGATTGCGATGGACCCCGAGGGCCTGCCGGCCTCGGCCGCGGCTCCCGTGGTCCGATTCGACGACCTGCTCGCCTCTCCCCCGCCCGAGGAGCTGGCCGACGGCTGGGAGCGCTTCCCCTTCAACCACCCGCTGTTCATCCTCTTCACCTCCGGCACCACCGGCCCGCCGAAGTGCATCGTCCACGGCGCCGGCGGCACCCTGCTCGAGCACCTGAAGGAGCACCGGCTGCACGGCGACCTGGGTCCGGAGGACACCCTCTTCTTCCAGACCAGCGCCGCCTGGATGATGTGGAACTGGCAGCTCTCAGCGCTCGCCTGCGGCGCCAGGATTGTCGTCTACGACGGCCCGATCGCCGGTCCGGGGACGCTCTGGGAGATCGTCGCCGAGGAGGGTGTCACCGTCTTCGGGACCAGCCCGCCCTACCTGCAGCTCTGCCAGGACAGCGGCTACTCGCCGCGGCGCGCCGCGGCCCCGGGCGCCCTGCGATCGGTCCTCTCCACCGGCTCGGTCCTGCGCGACTGGCAGTACGACTGGGTCGCCGAGGAGGTGGGGCCGGTGAAGCTGCAGTCGATCTCGGGCGGCACCGACATCATCGGCTGCTTCGTCCTCGGCCACCCCGGGCTGCCGGTGCGCCGGGGGATGATCCAGTGCCGCAGCCTCGGCCTCGACGTGCAGGCGCTGGCGACCGAGTCGACGCCCTCGGGCTCGGGCGTGGGCGAGCTCGTCTGCCGCAACCCCTTCCCCTCGCGGCCGCTTGGGTTTCTCGACGACCCCGACCGCAGCCGCTTCCACGACGCCTACTTCGCCGCCAACGAGGGGGTCTGGACCCACGGCGACCTGATCGAGCTCGACGGCGACGGCCAGGCCCGGATCCACGGGCGCTCCGACGGGGTCCTCAACATCCAGGGCGTCCGGATCGGCCCCAGCGAGATCTACCAGGCGCTGCGCGAGGTGCCGGAGGTGACCGAGGCGATGGCGGTCGAACAGCGCCGCGCCGAGGGGGCGCGGCTGGTCCTGCTCGCGGTCCTGCGCGACGGCGTCGAGCTCGACCCCGGGCTGGACAAGCGGATCCGCCGGGCGATCGCCGAGCAGACCACGCCCCTTCACGTCCCCGAGCTCGTGATCGCCGTCGCGGAGCTGCCCGTCACCCACAGCGGCAAGCGCTCCGAGCGGGCCGGCCGCGCCGCCGTCGAGGGCGAGGCGGCCGCCAACCTGAAGGCGCTCGCCAACCCCGACTCCCTGCGACAGATTCGCGAGGCGGTGACGGCGGCCGAAGCGGCGACCGCGCGGCGGGGCGAGGAGGCGCTGGCGACGGCGGGCACCACGGTCGACAAGGTCCGCGCTCTCTGGGAATCGGTGCTCGGCCTGGAGGGCATCGCCGACGACGACGACTTCTTCGCCCTCGGGGGGACCTCGCTGCAGGCGGTCCGCGTCTTCACCCGGATCCGCGACCGCCTCCTCGTCGACCTGCCGCTATCGGTGCTGATGGAGGCGCCGACCGTGGCCGAGCTGGCGGCGACGGTCGACGACCCCGGCCGGCACTTCGAACCGCTGGTCCAGATGCGCGCCGGCGACGGCGGCCGGCCGCTCTTCCTCGTCCACTCGATCTGGGGCGACGTGCTGGGGATGCGGCAGCTCGCGGTGGCGCTGGAGAGCGACGTCCCCGTCTACGGCTTGCGGGCGCGCGGCCTGCAGGGGGAAGAGCCACTGCAGAGCGTCGAGGCGATGGCCGCCGCCTACGTCGAGGTGATCCGCTCCCAGCAGCCGCAGGGCCCCTACCGCGTCGCCGGCCACTCCTTCGGCGGCCTGCTCGCCTTCGAGATCGCCCGCCTGCTGACCGAGCGCGGCGAGGAGGTCGAGTGGCTGGGGCTGATCGACGCCGAGCTCAGCACCGGGGCCCACTCCCCCGCCCGCCGCTGGGGCCATCGCCTCGCCCTCCCCTACCACTACGCCCGCGCCGCGCTGCGCCGTCCGGGCGCGGCCCTCCGCGCGCTTTTCGGCGCGGTGCCAAGGCTGCTGCGGCGCGGCTTCTCCCGCTTCCACCGCGACGCCGCCCTGGCCGAGTCGGAGGCGACCTGGATGGAAGGCGCCTCGGAGTCCCATCAGCGACTGGCCTCCCACTTCCTGCAGCTGGCGGCGTCCTACCGGCCCCGCCCCTACCGCGGCTCGATGACGTACTTCCTACCCACCGTGCGCCGCTTCCACCTCTTCGCGGACCCGCTCCCGGCCTGGCGCCGGGTGACGGCGGGCGAGATCGAGATCGAGCGGGTCCCGGGCCCGCACGTCGGCATGGTCTCCGGCGAATCCGGCCGGGTGGTCGCCCGGCAGATTGACCGCCACCTGGCGGCGCTGGACGGCGCGGCAGGGTCGGGTCGCGGCGCGAGCGGCGCTGGCTAGGCGGCGGAGGTCGTCTCCGGGGCGCCGCTCTGCACCGGGTGCCCGCCGTCGCGCCAGACGCCGACGCCCTTGCCGACGTGGATCACGTCCTCAAAGCCGGCGCGCTGCAGGATCGAGGCGGCGAGGCCGCTGCGCTTGCCGCCGCGGCAGATGGTCGCGATCGGGCGCTCGCGCGGCAGCTCGTCGAGCCGGCCGGCGAGGTCGGCGTAAGGGATGTGGAGCGAGCCGGGGATGTGCTCGCCCGCGTACTCGGAGGCGTTGCGGACGTCGAGGATGACGGGACCGCCCTCCCCGTCGACGCGGCGGGCCAGCTCGTCGGGATCGATCAGCTCGATCCGGTGCACCGGCCGCTCCTCCGTCCGCCAGGCGGTCATCCCGCCCTCGAGGTAGCCGCGCACCGCGAGCCCGACCGAGGCCAGCAGTTGCGCCGCCTGTCGCTCGTCGCCGCTGGAGGCGGCGACCATGACGATGTCGCTGCCCTCGGGGACGACCCGGGAGACCTTGGTCGCGAAACCGGTGTCGTAGGAGGAGGAGCTGATCGCGCCCTCGATGTGGGCCTCGTCGAACTGCTCGTTGGTACGGCCGTCGATGACGACGGCGCCCTGCTCGACCAGCTCTTCGACCTCGTGCGGGCTGAGCGGCGCCGGCGTCCCGAAGTCCTCGACCAGGGGGCCGCGGTTGAGGCCGACGATCCGCTCGACGTTCGGCGGTTTGTCGCCGAGCGAGCCGACCTGGTCCTCGACGAACTCCGCCTCGTCGGAGATCGCCAGCGCCCGGTTGTGGCGGCGCTCGAAGCCGATCGTCGAGGAGGACTTGAGGTCGAGGCCGGAACCGCCGCACAGAGAGCCGCCGAGGTGCCCGGGCCAGACCTCGACTTCGTCGGACAGGACCAGCAGCCGCTGGTGCAGCGAGTGGAACATCTCGGCGGCGCCCTCGCGCGGCTCGACGGCGAGGTCGGGGCGGGCGACGTCGCCGATGAAGAGCGAGTCGCCGGTCAGCAGCGCCCAGGGATCGCCGCCGCGGCCCTTGTCGGCGAGCAGGAAGCAGGTGTGCTCGGGCCGGTGGCCGGGCGTGTGGATCGCCTCGACGACGAGGTTCCCCAACTCCAGCCTCCAGCCGTCGGCGAACGGCTCGTGTGGGTACTCGGCCGCCGCCAGCTCGTGCACGTGGACCGTCGCCCCGGTGCGGCGGCAGAGCCGCCCGTGCCCGGAGACGTGGTCGGCGTGGTTGTGCGTCTCCAGCACGTGCCCGACCCGGACCCCGTGCAGGCTCGCCAGCCGCCGGTAGGGATCGATGTCCCACTGCGGATCGACCACCACCGCGACCCCCGATTCCCGGTCGGCGACCAGATAGGAGGCGCAGCCCAGGTCCTCGTGGATGATCTGACGGAAAAGCATCTTCAGCCCTGCGAGCAGGCTAGCGCGCCGATGAGGCCGCCACAGGTAGAATGCCCACCAATGCGGCTGTAGCTCAGCTGGCTAGAGCGTCTGCTTGCCATGCAGAAGGTCGAGGGTTCGAATCCCTTCAGCCGCTTCAAAGAAAAGCCCCGCTCCGGCGGGGCTTTTGCCTAGTTCAGCGTGGAGCGCCTCACTTGCGCGCCCCCTACCGCCGCCCCTTCCCGCCTTTACCTCCGCCCTTCCCCCCGCCCTTCCCCTTCTTGCAGCTGGTCTTGATCTCGACCTGGGCCTGATTGGCCTTGCCGTTTTGGCCCCCCATCTTCACGGTGGCGGTGCGCTTGCGGGCGCAGAGGTCTTCGCTGTTGACCAGGAGGCCTCTTTTGCCGCCGAAGAGGCTCAGTTCGAACTTCGAGACCGGGGCGTCGGGGACGGTGGCAAAGGTGGTCCGCAGGCGAGAGCGTTCTGAGCCTTTCTTGGCGACCGAGTCGACGAAGCCGACCAGGGTGACGTGGATCTGGCCG
>DASTZP010000056.1:0-24342 GCA_035764245.1 Solirubrobacterales bacterium | reverse complement strand
CCGCACCCTTGAAGACCTCGAACGAACCACGCTCCTGTCGTCCCACCTCGTCAGGCGCGCCACTCGCCAGGCCGAGATCAAGGGCTACCGCCTCGAGCACCTCCAGACCGACCGCACCCGTAGCGATCTGGAGACGCTCTTTCTCAGCATCTGCACCCACCACGGCGCCCCACGCCCCGAGGTCAACGTCAAGCTCGGCCGCTGGACCGTCGACTTCCTCTGGCGTGATCAGAAGGTCGCAGTCGAGATCGACTCCTGGACCTACCACCGAGGTTCCGTGGCCTTCGAGGACGACCACGCCCGCGACCTCGATCTCCGCGCCGCCGGCTACACCGTCCTGCGCTTCGACGCGCGGCAACTCGAAGAAGAGCCCGGGCGCGTCGCTGCCGACGTCGCCCGGGCTCTGGCACAGGAGGGTTGTGCGAGGCGCTAGCGGCGGGAGAAGGGGTCGACGTAGAGGTCGTCGACCTGCCAGCTGCCGCCGCTGCCCACCGGCGTGATCTTGATCTGGATCGCGCTGGGGATCAGGGTGCCGACGACCGTCGAGAGGGTAAGGACGGTCGACATTTCCTGCGCCGGCGCCCAGTTCGGACCCGCCTTTACCGTGCTCACGGTCTTGGTCCGGACGAGGCCGAGCAGCTTGTAGGTGGCTTCGACCCGCAGGCCGGCGTTCGGGTCGCCGGTGTTGCGGGCGAGGAGCCGGAAGATCGGCGTGTCGAGCGACATGCAGATCGGCGGGCTGATCGCCGTGCTCCCGGACGGCAGGCTCAGCGAGCGGCTGTCCCCGGCGTCGTTGAGGAAGAAGGACTCGTTGCCCTCGACGGCCGCGGCGCCCCCGGAAAGCGACCAGCCGCTGCCGCCGGCCTCGAAGCCGCCGTCGGGGGCCAGCACGTAGTGGTGGTTGTCTCCCCACGGCTTGAAGACCTGCTCGGCGCCGTTGTAGTCGCAAGCCTGGGCGGTCGCGGCGGTGCATGCCAGCACGGCGACGACGGCGCTCATGATTGCGAGGAACTCTCGGAACGACTTCACTGGGTAAACCTCCTGATTGCAGGCGAAAAAGCCTGGTTTTCGTAAAAACCAAGCTGGCGGCCGAGCCATCTCGCGCTGAACGCACGAGACCTCTGGCTTTGCGTCCCTGCCTCACGACAGGTTTGCCCTTATTCAGCTCACATCTGCGCTTATGTGAGGCGGACATCGGTGGCCGAACCCCTGCACTTAACCGTGTTAGACCCTCTGTCTAGTTAATTTTGGGGCCCGATCGCCGGAAATATTGGAAAACCCGCTCATTTACAGGGGCGCTGCCGCCGATAGGTGGCCACAGAGCGTTTCAAGAACCTCTCGATTTCCCATGGACACGGCGAATCCGGCAACCACTCCCGAGCAGCTCTTCGCCCGCGGCCGCGATCGCGCTCTCAGTAAGGCGCAGGGCCGCGAGCGCGCCGTCGAGCAGGCGGTGGGCGCCGGCTTTCTCCTCGTCGCGACGGCCATGGCCGTGTTTCTCGATTCGCCGCGGGCGCTCGAGGTCGGGCCGCTCGCCGTCCTCGTCATCGCCTACGTGCTCGCCTGCCAGGCGAAGTTCGACATCGCCGACGGCTACACCGTGCCCACCGAGCTGGTCCTGGTGCCGATGCTCTTCCTCCTGCCGACCCCGGTGGTGCCGCTGGTGGTCAGCGGCAGCTGGACGCTCGGGAAGCTGATCGACTACGCCGGCGGCGGCACCAGCGTCCACCGCGCCTTCCACGTCTTCGGCGACTGCTGGCATGCCGTCGGCCCCGCCCTGGTGATCGTCGCTTGCGGTGCCCAGGCCTTCTCCTGGGACGCCTGGCCGGTCTACCTCCTCGCCCTCTTCGCCCAGTTCGGCTTCGACTTCGCCGCGACCGCGGCGCGGGCGCGCCTGATCGACCGCATCCCGCCGGCGGCCGTGCTGCGGATGATCGCCCCGGTCTACGGCCTCGACGCGGCGCTGGCGCCGATCGGGCTCCTCGCCGCCGCCGTCGCGCTGCAGGTCGGCCCCGCGGTCTGCCTCGCCGTGATCCCGCTGGCGCTCGTCCTCGCGGTGCTCTCGCGCGAGCGGCAGACCCGGATCGAACAGGCGCTCGAGCTGAGCGAGGCCTACCAGGGAACCGCGCTCCTGCTCGGCGACGTGGTCGAGGCGGACGACGCCTACACCGGCAGCCACAGCCGCGGCGTCGTTGAGCTCTCGCTGGCGGTCGCCGACGAGTTCGGCCTCGCCTTCGCGCAGCGCCGAAACGTCGAGTTCGCGGCCCTCCTCCACGACGTCGGCAAGATCTCCGTCCCCGACGAGATCATCAACAAGGAGGGGCCGCTCGACGACGCCGAGTGGGAGGTCATGCGCCAGCACACGATCGAAGGCGAGCGGATGCTGAAGCGGATCGGCGGCGTCCTCGCCGAGGTCGGGACGATCGTCCGCGCCTCCCACGAGGACTTCGACGGCTCCGGGTACCCGGACGGCCTCGCCGGCGAGGAGATCCCGGTCGAGGCCCGCATCGTCACCTGCTGCGATGCCTTCAGTGCGATGACGACCACCCGCTCCTACCGCAAGGCGATGGGGACCGACGCGGCGGTCGCGGAGCTGCGCCGCTGCGCCGGCACCCAGTTCGACCCGGAGGTCGTGGCGGTGCTGACCGAGCTGGTCGAGTCCGGTCGGGCCTGAGACATAAAGTGGGCGTCCGATGGCGGACGCGCCCCAGCTCTTCCTGATCGACGGCAACAGCCTCGCCTACCGCGCTTTCTTCGCCCTGCCCGAGTCGATCGGGACCAGCGACGGGCGGCCGACCAACGCGATCTACGGCCTCGCCTCGATGCTGGTGAAAATCATCGACGAGCACCATCCGCAGGGGGTGGTGGTCGCCTGGGACGCCGGCTACAGCGGCCGCGAGAAGACCTACGACCTCTACAAGGCCCAGCGCAAACCGCGCCCCGACCTGCTGCGCGAGCAGTGGCCGCACCTGATGCCGCTGGTCGAGGCGTTCGGCTACACCAACGTCAAGGTCGACGGCTACGAGGCCGACGACGTGATCGCCTCGCTCGTCAAGCAGGCGCGCGAAGAGGGGATCGAGGTGATGGTCGTCACCGGCGACCGCGACGCCTACCAGCTGGTCGACGAGGGGGTGCGGGTGATGAGCACCTCGCGCGGGATCACCGAGACGAAGATCTACGACCGCGCCGCGGTCGAGGAGCGCTACGGGGTGCCGCCGGAGCTGATCACCGACCTGATGGGGCTGCGCGGCGACACCTCCGACAACATCCCCGGCGTCCCCGGGGTCGGCGAGAAAACCGCGACTCAGCTGCTGCAGCAGTTCGGCTCGCTGGAAGCGGTGCTGGAAAACGTCGAGGAGATCTCCGGCAAGAAACGCAAGGAAAACCTGACCGAGCATGCCGACGACGCCCGGCTCTCGAAGCAGCTGGCGACGCTGCAGTACGACATCGAGACCGGGGTGGACCTGGGCGCGGCGATGTCGAGCGAGCCCAACCGGGGCGCTCTGCGCGAGTTCATGCGCGAGTTCGAGCTGCGCGCGGTGCTGGAGCGGCTGGAAGAAGCGCTGCCCGAGGGCGATGCCGTCCCCGGGCGCCGGGTCGAGACCGAGCTCGAGGTCGAGGCCGTCGAGGGCAGTCCCGACGACCTCGGCGAGGGGCCGGTCGCCCTGGCGATCGCCGGCAAGCGCTGGGCCGCGGCCGAAGGCGACCGCACCCTGATCGGCACGGCGAGCAAGGACGAGCTCGCGGTCGCGCTGGCCGGCAAGCCCTTCCTCGCCCACGACGCCAAGTCGCTGGGGGGCGGCCGCCACGGCCTGCTCGCGGCGGCGGCCCGCGAGGGGATCGAGCTGAACCTCGACCACGACACGATGGTCGCCGCCTACCTGCTGGAGCCGCAGCGCCGCACCTACGACCTCGTCGAGCTCGCCGCCGACGCGGGCATCGGCCTCGCCGAGGGCGCCGCCGCCGCGAAAGCGGAGGACGATGGTCAGCTGTCCCTGGGCGAGGAGCTGGAGGCCGGCCTCGACCCCGCCGAGGAAGCGCGACTGGTCGCCGCCCTCGCCGCCGTCCAGGGGCCGCGGATCGAGGAGCTGGGGCTCGAGCAGCTGCTGCGCGAGGTGGAGCTGCCGCTGGTCGGGGTGCTGGCGGCGATGGAGCGGGAGGGACTGAAGCTAGACGCGAAGCGCCTGGCCGAGGTCGGCGCCGGGTTCGGCGAGCGGATCGACACCCTGGAGAAGGAGATCTACGAGCTGGCCGAGGAGGATTTCACGATCGGCTCCCCCCAGCAGGTCGGCCGCATCCTCTTCGAGAAGCTCGGGCTGACGAAGAAGCGCCGGGGCAAAACCGGGTTCTCGACCGACGCCCGCGTCCTCGCCCAGATCCGCGGCGAGCACCCGATCGTCGAGAAGATCGAGCAGTGGCGCGAGCTGACGAAGTTGAAGAACACCTACCTCGACTCGCTGCCGGAGCTGATCGACCCCGAGACCGGCCGCGTCCACACCACCTTCAACCAGACCGCGACCACCACCGGACGGCTCTCCAGCACCAACCCGAACCTGCAGAACATCCCGATCCGGACCGAGATCGGCCGCCCCGTGCGCGCCTGCTTCGTCGCCGAGGAGGGGGCGCAGCTGCTCTCCGCCGACTACAGCCAGGTCGAGCTCCGCGTCCTCGCCCACGTCGCCGACGAGGAGGTGCTGAAAGAGGTCTTCCGCGAGGGCGAAGACGTCCACGCCGCGACCGCCGCCGAGGTCTTCGAGATCGAGCGCGACGAAGTCGACGTCGGCCAGCGCTCGAAGGCGAAGATGGTCAACTTCGGGATCGTCTACGGCCTTACCGGGTTCGGCCTCGCCGACCGTCTGAACATCCCGCGCAAGGAGGGCGAGGAATTCGTCTCCCGCTACCTCGAACGCTTCCCGGCCGTGCGCGCCTTCCGCGAGCAGGTGATCGAGCGCGCCCAGGAGGAGGGCTTCGTGACGACGCTGATGGGCCGTCGCCGGGCGATCCCCGAGCTGCGCTCCGGCAACCCCAACACCCGCCGCCTCGGCGAGCGCCTCGCCGTCAACACGGTGATCCAGGGCACCGCCGCCGACATCATCAAGGTGGCGATGGTCCGCTGTCAGCGGGCGCTGCGGGAGGCCGGGGGGGAGACCCGCCTCGTCCTCCAGATTCACGACGAGCTCCTCTTCGAGGGCCCGCCGGGGGAGATGGAGGCGGCGGCCGAGCTGGTGGAGCGCGAGATGTGCGCCGCCTACCCGCTCGATCCGCCGCTGGAGGTCGACATCGGCGTCGGCCAGGATTGGCTCGACGCCAAGTAGCCGCCTCCCCTTGCAGGCCGAAGGCCTGGGCCTAGACCTCCCTCCCCGACAGCTCTACCTCCTCGAAGACGGCTTTGCCGTTGCGGATCTCCAGCTCGGCCTCCTCGACGGCGGCACCGGGGACCAGCTCCGCGGTGGTGCAGATGCGGTCGCTGTCGTCGTCGCCCTCGTGGCCAGGCCCGGAGCTCTCGCTGCCCGGCCCCGAGTTGTCGCTCTCCGACCCGGAATCGTCGCCCGGCCCGGAATTGTCGTCGTCGCCCTCGACTCCGTCGTCGCCGTGGTCGTCGCCGACCTCTTCGCCGTCGTCACCGTGGTCGTCTCCGGGCTCCTCCTCGCCGCTGCCCGAGCCCTCGCTGCTGGCGCTCGCGGCCGAGTGCCCGTCCTCGCACTTGATCTCGGTCTCCTCGGTGACGAAGCCGGCGACCGTGTCGGTGCCGAAGAGGTCGATCACCAGGCGTCCGGTCGTGGCGTCGAAGGAGGCGATCGTCCCCGCCTGCTCCTCGCCGTCCATCACCCCGTCGTCGTCGCTGTCGTGGTCGCGCGGGTCGTCGCCGGCGAGGAACTCGGCCCGGTTGCGCAGGTGGTCGCGATCCTGGTCGAGCCGCGCCTGGTTCACCTTCAGCGAGAGCTGGTGGCGCTTCTCCCAGCGATCGGGGATGCGGTCGTGGTTGCGGTCCTTGGCGGCGGCCAGGCCGGGCATGGCCAGGAGCGCGAGCGCTCCCAGCGCCAGCGCGAACCAGGTCATGCCGAGGCGGGATCGCCGTGCGTTCTTCGGGGTCATGCCTTTCCTCCTAGGGTCGTTGGAACAACTGGTTGCCGCTCCAACCCGAGGCCGCCGCGAAGATCACGCGATTACGAACTTCCGTCCAGCCCGCTCGTCTCGCCGCTGAGCTCCTCCTCGCCGGAGCCCGGTCCCGAGCTCTCGCCGCCCGAGCCTGAGTCGGAGCTGCCTCCGTCCTCGATCTCCGGCTCAGGTTCGGAGGCCGGCTCGGAGACCTCCTCCTCGCCGCCGGAGCCCGGGCCGCTGTGGTCCTCGCTCTCGACCTCCTCGCCGGAGCCCGGGCCGCTGTGGTCCTCGAAATCGTCGTCGGAGCCCGAACCCGGGCCGCTGTGATCGTCATCGCCGTCGTCGCCGCTGTCGTGGCGGCTCCCCGAGCCGGAGCTGTCGATCGACCCGGACCCCGAGCCGCCGTGGCCGCTGTGATCGCCGCCGCCGGAGCGAGTGCCGGAGCCGCCGCCCGGACCGCTGCGATCGCCGTCGTCGAGGGACGAGCGCTCGCTTCCGCCCTCGCCCTCTCCACGGCCGCGATCGCCGCCGGCTCTGTCCTCGCCGCCGCGGTGCGAGCCGCGCGAGTCCCCGCTTCGCGCCGTCTGCCCGGAGGCCGGGCCGCCTCGCCCCGCCTCGCGGGGGAGCGTCGCCGCCTCGGCCGCTTCGGGGCCGCCGCGCTCGCCCCCATGGCGCTCGATCGCGACGCCGGCCCCCACGGTGCCCGCGACCAGCACCGTCGCCAGCCCGACTTTGAGGGCGCCGCCGCCGAGCCCGCCGACCGCGGCCCCGCCCGCGGAGGAGGCACCCGCCCCCGCCGCGATCGTCCCGCCGGCCCGCGCCGCGTCCTCGCCGTGCTCGGCCAGCAGCCGCAGCGCCGGCATCGGCAGCAGCAGCCCGAGGCCCTCGCGCAGCGTCGCCCGCGCCCGGAAGATCGCCTGTCGCGCGGCGCCGCCGCTGACGCCGAGGGCGGCGGCGATCTCCTCGTGGCTCAGCCCTTCCAGCTCGCGCATCACCAGCGCCGCCCGCTGCGGCTCGGGCAGCGCCCGCATTCGGTCCATCAGGTCCCGCAGCTCCTCCCGCGCCTCCACCTCGGCGGCGGCGCTGCGCCCGCCCGGCAGCGTCTCGGCCAGCTCCTCCGCCGCCGGTGCCCGGTCGCGGAGGTCGTTCAGCGCCGTGTTGCGGACGATCCGGTAGAGCCAGGGCCGCAGCTCGATCTCCGCCTCCGAGCCGCGCAGCGCCAACAGCGCCTTCGAGAAGGCGTCCTGGGTGACGTCCTCGGAGCGGCCGCCGACGATCGCCGCGGCGAAGCGGTCCAGCGGCCGCCGGTAGCGCCGCACGATCTCCTCGAAGGCGGCGTCATAGCCGTCGCGGACGAGGTCGACCAGTCGGCGGTCCGGCTGCACGCGCAGCGCCGGCCCGAGGAAGACCCTGGCTGCGAATTGCTCTGCGGGCGGTGGGGGCATCGCTTCTGGCTGAATCGACCGGTTCGTCGTGGTGCGTTACTGATATGAGAGCGGGAAGGTTCAAAGCCCGCATTAATCGGCAACACATGTCCAGCGCGAAGATCACGCGGCGAGGAGAAAAAATCGATGGATAGGGGCCTCGCGGTAACCCTGACCGCGGTCGCCGGCGGCCTGATCGCCGCCCAGGCGCCGATCAACGCCGGCCTCGGCAAGGTCACCGGCAGCATGGCGGCGGCGCTCGTCTCCTTCTCGGTCGGGACGCTGGCGCTGGCCGCGGTGGTCGTCCTCAGCGGCAAGGCCGGCGGTCTCTCCAGCACTTTCGACGTCAGCTGGTACTACCTCCTCGGCGGCCTCCTCGGCGCGCTCTACGTGCTCAACGCCCTCGTCGCCGTCTCCACGATCGGCGCCGGCGGCATCGCCGCGGCGACCGTCTTCGGCCAGCTCACCGCCTCGGTGGCGATCGACCGGCTAGGCCTTTTCGGCCTGGACGAGGTCCCGCTCAGCCCCGAGCGCGTCCTCGGCGTCGTCCTGCTGCTGGCCGGCACCGTCCTGGTCGTCCGCTGAGGCGGCCCACTTGGAGCCGGCGTACTCCGGCGGCGCGATCTTCAGGTAGTGGTCGAAGGACCAGTCGACGAAGCGCTTGCCCGCCATCAGCCGGATCAGCGGCGCGAGGATCCGCGGCGGCACCCGCGGGATCAGCTTCTGCACCCGCAGCATCCACTTGAACTTCCACTCGTGGGTGTCGTGGAAGGAGGCGTACCTCTCCGCCGCCTGCTCGCGCGTCTGCTCTCCCGCGACGACGCCGCGCAGCTCCTGGCCCAGCGCCATCCCGAAGTAGAGCGCGGTCCGGATCCCCTCGGCGCTGAGCGGCAGGCAGTGGCCGGCCGAGTCGCCGACGAAGAAGACGCCGCCCTCGGTCGCCGTGCGCAGCTTGTGGGGGATCCAGTTGCCCTGGTACTCGTTCGGCTCCTTGCCGAGGTCTTGGGTCAGCTCGACGGTCGTGTCCTTAACGTGGAAGCGGGGATCGAAGGAGCCGATCCCGATCCGCAGCTCGTCGTCGGCGGGGAAGGACCAGCCGTAGCCGGCGGGTACGTACTTGCGGTCGATCCAGATCTCGAGGTCCTCGGACTCGCCGCTGGGGTGGACCTCGAGGCCGCGCGAGAGCGGCGCGTCGGGCGGCTGGTAGCCGTCGCCCGAGGCCAGCATCCGCCGCCAGCCCAGCGCGTCGACCACCAGCGGGGCCGAGATCGTGCCGCGGTCGGTCTCGACCGCGATCCGGCCGCTGCCGTCGGGCGCCGCGGCGCGCCCGTTCACCTTCGCCGTCTCGAAGGTCGCGTCGCAGTCGCGCCAGAGCAGCTGGCAGAGCTGGCGGTAGTCGAAGGTGGAGAAGGTCCAGGGGAGCCGGTAGCGGCTGGTCCCGTGCGGGGTGTGCATGACCAGCGTGTCGAAGCGCTGGCGCTCGGAGTCCATCAGCCCCAGCCGCCGCAGCCACTCGGTCGGGATCCCGCAGGCCGAGGTCTGACGCTCGCCGATCTCGTAGCGGTCGACGATGAGGACGTCGGCGCCGGAGCCGGTCAGCTCGCGCGCCACGGCCAGCCCGGCGAAGCTGGCGCCGCAGACGAGGACGTCGCGGGCGCCGTCCAGCGGCGTGCGTTCGTCGCCGCGCTTGGTGGCTCGGATCGGCATCGCGGCGGATTCTGCCATCATTCGCGCCCGTGTCCGCGACCGAGACCATGACGCCTGCGCCGAGCGCCACCCCCGTCGAGGGTTCCGGCGGCCTCCTCCTCAACATCGACGGCAAGATCGTCCCCAACTACGCGGCGACGATGGTGTCCTTCGAGGAGGGCGATGTCGTCAAAGGCAAAGTCGTCCGGATCGACAAAGACGAGGTCCTCGTCGACATCGGCTACAAGGCCGAGGGGGTCATCCCCTCCAACGAGCTTTCGATCCGCAAGTCGGTCGACCCGCACGAAGAGGTCGAGCTGGGCGAGGAGATCGACGCCCTGGTCCTCACCAAGGAGGACTCCGAGGGCCGCCTGATCCTCTCCAAGAAGCGCGCCCGCTTCGAGAAGGCCTGGCGCAAAATCGAGGTTGCCGCCGATTCCGGCGAACCGGTCGAAGGCAGCGTCATCGAGGTCGTCAAGGGCGGTCTCATCCTCGACCTCGGCGTCCGCGGCTTCCTGCCGGCCTCGCTGGTCGACATCCGCCGCGTCCACAACCTCGACGAGTTCATGGGCCAGACGCTCGAGTGCAAAGTGATCGAGCTCAACCGCAGCCGCAACAACGTCGTCCTCTCGCGCCGCGCGGTGCTGGAGGAGGAGCGCAAGGAGGTCCGCGAGCAGATCCTCGGCCGCCTCGAGCCCGGCCAGGTCGTCGAAGGCAAGATCTCCAACATCGTCGACTTCGGCGCCTTCGTCGACCTCGACGGGATCGACGGGCTGATCCACATCTCCGAGCTTTCCTGGAGCCACGTCAACCACCCCTCCGAAGTCGTCTCGATCGGCGACACGGTGCGGATCAAAGTCCTCGACATCGACCGCGACCGCCAGCGGATCTCCCTCGGTCTGAAGCAGACCCAGGAGGACCCGTGGCAGCGGGTGATCAGCACCCACCGCTCCGGCGACGTGCTCGAGGGCAGCGTGACCAAGGTCGTCGCCTTCGGCGCCTTCGTCGAAATCCTGCCGGGGGTCGAGGGCCTGGTCCACATCTCCGAGCTCGCCGACCACCACGTCGAGAACCCGAGCGAAGTCGTCGAGCCGGGCTCGAAGCTGAACGTGAAGATCCTTGAGATCGACGAAGAGCGGCGCCGCCTCTCGCTCAGCATCAAGCGGGTCGAGGGGCAGAACATGGCAATGGCCGGGCTGGGCGAGCAGATCGCGCAGGCCGAAGGCGCTCAGGACGAGGGCGCCGAGGTTCAGCCCGATCCGCCCTCGGGCGTGATGGCAGACGCGTTTGCGGATGCAACCCCGGCCGCCGAGGCTCCGTCCGAAGAGGCTCCCGGTGAGCTGCCCGCTGAGGTTGAGGCTTCCGAGGAGGCTGATCCCGCTCCGGTAGCCGAGGAGAACGGGACCACCGAGGCACCCGCCGAGGACGAGGCCGAGTCGGTGGAGGACGCGCCCGGCGCGGCCAGCGAGTCGACCTCCGACGACGACGCCCAGACTGGCGAGCCCGACCAAGGCTGAACGGCGCCGATGGCGCCACTGAAGATCGGGCTGACCGGGGGCATCGCCGCCGGGAAGTCGGAGGCGCTGAAGGCCTTTGGACGCCTGGGCGCGGCGACGCTCTCCAGCGACGCGGTCGTCCATGAGCTGCTCGAAGGCGAGCCGTTGCGCGGGCTGCTGGCCGAGCGCTGGGGGCCCGAGGTGATCACGCCCGACGGCGTCGACCGCGCGAAGATCGGCGAGATCGTCTTCGCCGACCCCGAGCAACTGACCTGGCTCGAGCAGCAGATCCATCCCCTGGTCCAGGCGCGGACCGCGGAATGGCTCCTCTCGCTACCGGCGGAGACCGAGGTCGCGGTGGTCGAGGTGCCCCTCCTCTTCGAGGTCGGGGGCGAGCGTCCCTTCGACGCGACCGTCTCCGTCGTCACCTCGGACGAGGTGCGGCGCGAGCGCGCCGCCGCCCGCGGGCACGCCCTGGTCGACGAGCGAGAGGCGCGGCAGCTGACCCAGGCCGAGAAGGCGGAGCGGGCCGACCACGTGGTCGAGAACGACGGCTCGGTGGAGGACCTCGAGCGGGCGCTGTCCGCGCTGCTCGAAAAGCTGCGCCGATGAGCCGGAAGGTGCGCCGCCGCCGCAAGCTCCTCGCCCTCGGCACCGTCGCCGCGCTGGCCGGAGTCCTGGTCGGCGCCCTCCTCGCCGCCGGCGCCTTCGACCACGCGCTGAAAGAGCTGACGCTGCCCCTCCGCCACGAGGACGTGATCCGCCAGCAGGCCGACGAGAAGGGGGTCGACGCCGCGCTGATCGCCGCCGTGATCTACTCCGAGTCGAAGTTCAGCGACCAGACCTCGAGCGCGGGGGCGCGCGGACTGATGCAGATCACGCCGGACGCAGCGGACACGATTGCCAGGAACAGCAACGCGACCACCTTCGAACTGGAGGATCTCGGCGATCCGGAAATCAACATCCGCTACGGGACCTTCCTCCTGGCCGAATTCCTCGACCGCTACGACGGCGACGAGGCGGCGGCGCTCGCCGCCTACAACGCCGGTCCCGGCAACGCCGACGAGTGGGGCGGGTCGGAACTGACCGTCGAGGAGATCCCCTTCCCCGAAACCCGCGCCTACGTCGAAGAGGTGCTGGAAAAGCGGGACGAGTACCGCCGCGAGTACGGCTCGGAGCTGGGATATGCCTCAATCCCCTAGGCCGCGCGTCGCCGCCCTGGCGCTCGCCGTCGGCCTCGTCCTCGCCGACTCCTCGATCGTCGTCCTGGCGCTGCCGGAGATCTACCGGGAACTGGACACGAGCGTCGCCGGCGTCACCTGGGTCCTCGTCTCCTTCAACCTCGTCATCGCCCTGGCCGCGGTCCCGGCGGCGCTGGTGGCGCGGCGGGTCGGGCCGGGACGGACCGCTGCCGTCGGCCTCGCGGTCTTCGCCGGCGCCGGCCTCGCCTGCGGCCTCGCCGACGAGCTCTCGACCCTGATCCTCGCCCGCTGCCTGCAGGCCCTCGGCGGGGCGGCGGCGGTGACGGCGGCACTGGAGCTGCTGCCGGCGACGGTCGGCTCGGAGCGGCGGGCGGCGACCGTCTGGGCGGCCGCGGGGGCGACGGGGGCGGCGCTCGGGCCGGCGGTCGGCGGCATTCTCACCGAGCTCGTCTCCTGGCAGTCGATCTTCCTGGTCCAGGTCCCGATCGCGCTGGTCGCGGCGGTCCCGATCCTCACCGTCGCCAGGCACGAGGCGGCGACCGGGATCATCGAAGAGGAGGTCCGGCGCACCGGCAGGCCGCACCTCTGGGCGAACCTCGCTCTGGCGATGGTCTCGGCGGCGATCGCCGCCGCCCTCTTCCTGCTCGTCCTGCTGCTGATCGAAGGCTGGCGCCTGACCCCGATCGAAGCGGCCCTGGTCGTCTCCGTGATGCCGCTGACCGCCGTCCTCGGCAGCAGGCTCACCGACCTCGTCCCCGACGCCCGCTCGCGCGCCGCCGCCGGGGCGATCCTCGTCTCCGGCGGCCTCGCCGGCCTCGCCTTTTTGCCGAAGGCGACGATCGCGCTGACGGTGCCGCCGCAAATCCTTGTCGGGATCGGGCTGGCGCTGGTGCTCTCGGCGCTGACCGAGACCGCGCTGGGGGGGAGGGCGCCGCAGGCGATCCACGGCGGCTGGACGATCTCCTCCCGGCACGCCGGCGTCGTCATCGGCCTCCTGGTGCTGACGCCGATCTTCACCGCCGAAATCGAAGAGCAGCGCCACGACGCGATCAACGCCGGCACCGCGGTGATCCTCGACTCGCCCGTTAACCCGCTGGTCAAGCTCGACTTGGCGGAGAAAGTGGGCGAACGGCTGGAGGAGGAGCAGGGGAAGGTGCCGACGATCGAGCCGGCCTTCGAGCCGAAGCCGAGCGACCCGGTGCAGCGCGCCGAAGTCGAGCAGCTGCAGGGCGAACTCCAGGACCAGCTCGACCGCGGCGCCACCCACGCCTTCAGCACCTCGTTCGTGCTCGCGGCGCTGCTCGGCCTGATCGCCCTCTTCCCGATCGCCCTCTCGCGGAGGGTCGACCTGTGAGTGAGGGGCGGCTCAGCGGGCGGGTCCTGATCCTGGCGTCGGTCCTCGCCTCGCTGCTGTTGGTCGGCGCCTACCTCGCCGCCGGCGGCTCCTCGTACGAGCCGAAGAAGGTCCAGGACCCTTGCCAGCCGCGGCCCTGGAGCGACCCCCAGACCCTCGGCCAGATCGCCAACCAGTTCACGATCTCCGCCCTCGACGGCGCCGCTTGCAAGCTCGGCGTCACCCGCGAGACGCTGGCGCTGGCGCTGACCACGCCGGAGCGGCGGGAACGGTTCGAACAGCGCTACGGGATCGACGACGAGAAGCTCGCGAAGGCGATCCGGGCCGGCCTCGTCCGCGCCGTCGACGACGCCGAAGAAGCCGGGGCGCTGAGCCCGCTGATCGCGGTGCCGCTGCGCCAGGCGCTGCAGCAGATCCCGCTCGAACAGGCGATCGAAATCATCAACGACGCCCAGGGCTTCCTCGGCGACGTCGAAGGCTTCCTCGGCCCCGCCAGGGGGCTGCTCGAACAGTTCCTCCCCGGCGGCCTCGAAGGCCTGGGCCTGCCGTAGGCCGGCCCTTGTCGGCGGCTCGGCTAGCTTGGGTCGTCGATCTTGTACTGGCGCGCTTTCGCGTCCCAGCCGATCCCGGCGCAGAGCGCTTCGGCGTCCGTGCCAAGCGCGGTCGCGAGCTTGATCATCGTCCCCAGGCGCGGTTCGCGGCCGCCGCGCTCGAGCAGTGAGATCTCGGTGCGGTGGACTTCGCAGCGCTCGGCGAGCTCTTCCTGGGAGATGCCGGCCGCCTGGCGGGCGCGGCGCAAGTTGACGGCGAAGCGGTCACGTTTGTCCATTAATACGTCAGCTTCTGTCATAGAAGACAGAACCTCTACAGACAAAACATGCAGAAAAGGGAAAATTTCAGGAGGAGCGGGTCGCCCGCCAGACCCAGACCATCGCCAGCGGCTGCAGCGGCAGCCGCGCCCAGAGCGCCCAGCGGGGGACCTTGTCCAGGTCGAGGCCGCGGATCTGCTCCGGGTTCACCGCCATGTGGACGTTGGCCGGGAAGACCGAGAGCAGGAGGGCGAGCAGCCACCAGCGCCCGAGCCGGCGGGTGGCGGGGTGGAGGACCATGGCGCCGCCGGCGATCTCGGCGACGCCGCTGACGAGGACCGCCTCCCGCTTGTACCGCTGGATCGACGTCGGCACGATCGCCTCGAAGCTGCGCCGGACGACGAAGTGCATGGTCCCCATGAAGCCGAAGAAGGCGGCGAGGGCGAGGCGAGAGCGGTTCATCGGGGCCCAGCATATGCGCCAGCTATGTTCTTTCCGTGCCCGATTTCGAGCTCAACCCCGCCTACACCCCGACGGCGGACCAACCGAAGGCGATCGCGGGCCTCGCGGAGGGGCTACGCGAGGGAGACCGCTTCCAGACGCTGCTCGGCGCCACCGGCACCGGCAAGACCTTCACGATGGCGGCGACGATCGCCGAGGTGCAGCGGCCGAGCCTGGTCATCGCCCACAACAAGACGCTCGCGGCGCAGCTCTGCAACGAGTTCCGCGAGTTCTTCCCGAACAACGCGGTCGAGTACTTCGTCTCCTACTACGACTACTACCAGCCGGAGGCCTACGTCCCGGCCCAGGACCTCTACATCGAGAAGGACTCCTCGATCAACGACGAGATCGACCGGCTCCGCCACGCCGCCACCGCGGCGCTGTTCGCCCGCCGCGACGTGATCATCGTCGCCTCGGTCTCCTGCATCTACGGGATCGGCTCGCCCCAGGTTTACAACGAAAAAATGCAGCTGTTCAAGGTCGGCGAGGAGATCGACCGCGACGACGTCCTCCGCAAGCTGGTGAAGATGCAGTACCAGCGCAACGACCAGGTGCTGGGGCGCGGCGCCTTCCGGGTCCGCGGCGAGGTGCTGGAGATCATGCCTTCCTACGCCGAGTCGGCCTACCGGATCGCCCTCTTCGGCGACGAGATTGAGGGGATCCAGCACTTCGACCCGCTGACCGGCGAGGTGCTCGACGTGATCGACCACGTCTCCGTCTGGCCGGCCTCCCACTACGTGACCAAAGACGAGACCGTCGACCGCGCCGTCGACGAGATCCGCGCCGAACTCGAATCCCGCACCGCCGAGCTGGAAGCCGAAGGCAAGCAGCTGGAGGCGCACCGGCTGCGGCAGCGGACGATGTACGACCTGGAGATGATCAAGGAGCTCGGTTTCACCTCCGGGATCGAGAACTACTCGCGGATCCTCGACGGCCGCCCGGCCGGCAGTCCGCCGCACACGCTGATCGACTACTTCCCCGACGACTTCGTCGTCTTCGTCGACGAGAGCCACCAGACGATCCCGCAGATCGGCGGCATGTACGAGGGCGACCAGTCCCGGAAGCGATCGCTGGTCGACTACGGCTTCCGGCTGCCTTCGGCGATGGACAACCGGCCGCTCAAATTCGACGAGTTCCTCACCCGGGTGAACCAGCTGGTGATGGTCTCGGCGACGCCGGGCCCGTTCGAGAAGGCCGAAGCGAGCCGCACGGTCGAGCAGATCGTCCGCCCGACCGGGATCGTCGACCCCGAGATCGAGCTGCGGGAGACCAGGAACCAGATCGACGACCTGATGAACGAGGTGAAGCGGGTGGCGGCGAGCAAAGAGCGCACTCTCGTCACCACGCTGACGAAGAAAATGGCCGAGGACCTGACCGCCTACCTGCTCGAGTACGGGGTCAAGGTGCGCTACCTGCACTCCGAGGTCGACACCCTGGAACGGATCCAGATCATCCGCGACCTGCGGCTGGGGGAGTACGACGTCCTCGTCGGCGTCAACCTCCTGCGCGAGGGTCTCGACCTGCCCGAGGTCTCGCTGGTCGCGATCCTCGACGCCGACAAGGAGGGCTTCCTGCGCGGCGAGACGAGCCTGGTGCAGACGATCGGGCGCGCCGCCCGCAACGTCAACGGGCGGGTGGTGATGTACGCCGACAAGGAGACCGACGCGATGCGGGCGGCGATGCGTGAGACGGATAGACGCCGGGCGATCCAGCTCGCTTACAACGAAGAGCACGGGATCACGCCGGAGACGGTCCGCAAAGGCATCTCCGAGATGAGCGATTTCCTGGCGATGGAGGACCGGGCGCCGCGCAAGCGCCGGCGCAAGCGGGCGGAGGAGTTCTCCAGCCCCGAGGAGCTGGAGAAGACGATCGTCGCCCTCGAGGAGGAGATGCTGGCCGCCGCCGACGACCTCCGCTTCGAGGAGGCGGGCCGGATCCGCGACGAGCTGCGCGAGCTGCGCCGCGACCTCGACGGCATGACCGCGGGCGCCTGAGGGCTCCCGCGGCCACATTCGCCGCTCAGCTCAGCAGCTTCGCCGCCTTGGCGCTGTCGGTGAAGAATTCACCGCGGACCAGCTTGCCGTCGTCGTCGTACTCGAGGACGTGGACGAATCGTGCGTCCATGCTCCCCTTGTCGTTGGCGGCGTGTTGGATGCCGCGGACGACGACGGTGTCGCCGGCGTCCAGGTACTCCTCGGCTTTGACGCTGAACTCATTCCAGTAGTTGGGGATCTGGGCGAAGTTCCCCATGATCTGGTCGCGGCCCTCCACGGTTCCTCCGAGCGGCAGCTCGTCCGAGGTGACCCAGGTGGCGTCCTCGGCGAAGCTCTCCTGCAGAGCGGCCAAATCGCCGCTCCCGAAGGCCTCGTAGGCGGACCGGGCGGTGTCGACGTTCGACATGATTCCTCCTCTGTTTGACCCCGCCTTTCGGTCAACCTAGCCCCGTGTGCCACCCAGCACAAGGGCGATCTTTTCTAAGCTCGCGGAATGGCGATCGACGTAAGCGAAGCGACCTTCCAGGCCGAGGTGGTCGACCGCTCCCGGCAGGTGCCCGTCGTCGTCGACTTCTGGGCCGACTGGTGCGGGCCGTGCAAGGCGCTGAGCCCGGCGCTGGAGAAGGCCGAGGCGGCGCGGGCGGGGCAGGTCGTTCTCGCCAAGGTCGACGTCGACGCCAACCAGGGGCTGGGGGCGCAGTTCGGGGTGCAGGGGATCCCGGCGGTGAAGGCGTTCCGGGACGGGGCCGTGATCGACGAGTTCGTCGGCGCTCTGCCGCCGGCCAAAGTCGAGGCCTTCTTCGACGGGCTGGTGCCCTCGCGCGCCGACGAGCTGCTGGCGGCCGGCGATGAGCTCTCGCTGCGCGAGGCGGCCGAACTGGAGCCCGGTCGGTCCGACCTCGCCGTCGCCCTGGCCAAGGCGCGGCTGGGGCGCGGGGCCGAAGCGGAGGCGCTCGACGCGGTCAAGGGCCACGAAGAGGACTTCGCCGCGGCGGGGATCGCCGCCCGCGTCCGCCTCGCGAAAGCCGGGGTCGCCGCCGGGGCCTGGGAGGCTCTCGACCGCGGCGAGCGCGACACGGCGCTGGGGGCGCTGCTGGAGCAGATCCCCGGCGCCGAGGAGGAGACCCGCGAAGACCTCCGCCGCGCCTTCGTCGGCATCCTCAGCGAGGAACCTGCCGACCCTCTTGCCCGCACCTACCGCCGCAAGCTCGCCGCCGCCCTCGGCTGACCGCTCCTCAGGCGGGCTGATCGAGGAAGCGCAGGACCGCCAGGACGCGGCGGTGGTCGCCGCCGCCGGCGGTCAGATCGAGCTTGGAGAAGATGCCGGTGACGTGCTTCTCCACGGCGCGTTCGGTCACCACCAGCTCGGTCGCGATCGCGGCGTTCGAGCGGCCCTCGGCCATCAACGCCAGGACCTCGCGCTCGCGCGGGGTCAGCTCGGCCAGCGGGTCGTCGCGGCGTTGGCGGCCGAGCATCTGCGAGACGACCTCCGGGTCGAGGGCGGAGCCGCCCTCGCCGACCCGCCGCACCGCCTCGGTCAGCGCCTCGACGTCGGCGACCCGGTCCTTGAGCAGGTACCCGAGCCCCTCGGCGCTCTCGGCCAGTAGCTCGCGGGCGTAGGCGACTTCGACGTACTGGGAGAGGACCAGGACCGAGACCCCGGGCAGCTCGGCGCGGATCTCACGCGCCGCCCGCAGGCCCTCGTCGGTGTGGGTCGGCGGCATCCGCACATCGACGAGGGCGACGTCGGGCTTGTGCGCGCGCACCTTGCGCAGCAGCTCCTCGGCGTCGCCGGCCTGGCCGACGACCTCCATCCCCGCCTCTTCCAGCAGCCGCACCACGCCCTCGCGCAGCAGGGTCGAGTCGTCGGCGACGACTACCCGCACGGGATCAGCGCCTCCACCGTCGTTCCCTTTCCCGCCTCGCTGCGGACGCTGAGGCTGCCGTCGAGGGCGGCGACCCGGTCGGCGAGGCCGCGCAGCCCGGTGCCCGCGTCGGGGTCGGCGCCGCCGGCGCCGTTGTCGGAGACCTCGACCTCGAGGGTGCCGTCGCGGCGCTCGACCCGCACGGTCGCCAGCTCGGCGCCCGCGTAGCGGGCGACGTTGGTCAGCGACTCGGCGACGACGAAGTAGGCGGCGGACTCCACCGGCGTCGGCAGCCTCTCATCGGGGGCGGCGGCGATCTCGACCGGGACCGGCGAGCGTTCCGCGAGGCCGCCGAGCGCCGCCGCCAGGCCGCGGTCGCTGAGCACGACCGGGTGGATGCCGCGGGCGAATTCGCGCAGCTCGGCGGTCGCCGCGCCCAGCTCCTCCATCGCCTCGTCGAGCAGCTCGGCCGCGGCGGCCGGGTCGGCGTCGAGCCGCTCGCGCGCCAGCCGCAGCGTCATCGTCAGCGCCATCAGCCGCTGCTGGGCGCCGTCGTGGAGGTCGCGCTCGACCCGCCGCCGTTCGGCGTAGCCGGCTTCGACGATCCGGTGACGGGAGGCGCGCAGCTCCGCGACCTTCGCCTCCAGCTCCGCCGTCAGCTGCTGGTTCTCGGCGCTCAGCGCCGAGGTTTCTTCGTCGGCGCGGCCGATCCGCGAGCGCAGCAGCCCGAGCAAGAAGGCGAAGGGGAGGCAGGCGAAGATCGCGACCGAGGCGATGAAGGTGACCTGCTTGAACGCTTCCGAGGCGCCGAGTTCGCCGACGATCAGCTGCATCAGGAGAATCGTGAAAGCGGTACCGCCAGTGGCGAGGACCGGCGTCAGCACCCGCCGCTCGGTGGCCGAGCTGCGGCGCCAGTTGCGGTAGAGGATCCAGATCGCGATCGCGATCGAGGCGCAGCCGCCGAGCACCTGGACCGCGCTGACGGCTTCGGCCACGCCTTCGGCGCCGCCGATCAGGACCGGGTTTTCGGGGCAGCCGTCGCAGTCGGCCTGCGCGGTCGGATCGGTGAACAGCGCCCAGACGAGCTGCAGCGGTCCGGTGGCGAGGTAGGCGAGGCTGACCGCAACGATCTGCAGCCGCGTTCGCAGGCGGCCGGAGGGGAAGCTGACCAGGAGGTGGACGAGGATCGCGAAGGGGAGGGTCTGGCCGAGGATCCCGATCGCGAAGACCCAGGCGTTGTTGGAGGCGGTCAGCGCCTGGAAGAACCAGGTGAACCCGGCTGCGGTCATCAGCGGGCCGATGCTGTTGCCGGGGCGCCGGTCCCAGGCGTAGAGGCCGGTGAAGGCGAAGCTCCAGCCGGCGGCGAGGACCAGTGCCAGGAGCAGTCCGCGGGGGCTGGCGTGGTCGCTGGTCATTACCAGCGCGGCGGAGAGGATGCCGAGCAGGAAGGCGAGAACGCCGAGCGCGACGAGGGCGCGTCGCAGACCGCTCATCCGACCAGCTCCGCCAGGGCGCGGCCGCTCAGCTCGGCCTTGGCGATGAACCCGCGCGCCGGGCTTTCGGCGACGGCGTCGCCGAAGTCGGCGCGGTCACGGCTGGAGGTGAGGACGACCGCGGGCGCGCCCTCTAGCCCCTGTAGCCGCGCCGCGACCGCGAAGCCGTCGAGGTCGGGCAGCTGCACGTCGAGGAGGACGAGGTCGGGGCCGAGCGCGCCGGCCGCCGCGATCGCCGCCTCGCCGTCGGCCGCCTCGCCGACGACCGCGTAGCCGCTCGCCTCCAGCATGCGCCGGGCGCTGGCGCGGAAGCCGGGGTGGTCGTCGACGATGAGGACGGACTTGGCCATGCCGGGATTGTCCTGCAAATGGGGCCTCTCGGGGGTGCGGATAACCACACCATCGGGCGCGGGGAGCCGTACCGCGAGACGCCTGCCAGCCCCATGGGAGGAAGGTCCACGCGCTGGGAGCCTGGGCGGGCATCACCAAACCCGACCGAAAGGACTCCCATGCAACCCAGACACAACATCGCCGCCCGCGCCGCCCGTTGGAGCGCGGCGCACCGCAAGTTCGCCATCTTCGGCTGGATCGCCTTCGTGGCCGTCTCCGTCGTCCTCGGCGGAGCGATCGGCACCAAGCAGCTGACCGACGCCGAAGCCGGCGCCGGCGAATCCGGCCGCGCCGCGCTGGCGCTCGAAGAAGCCCGTCTCACCCCGAACGACGAGATGGTGATGGTCCAGAGCGACGAGCTGGTCGCCGGCGACCCGGCCTTCGACGAAGCAGTCGACGAAGCGACCGCGAAGCTGGCGCCGCTGCCGTCGGTGACGCACCTCAGCTCGCCCGCCGACGGTGGCGGCCAGGTCTCCGCCGACGGCCACACCGCCCTGGTCGAATTCCAGGTTCCCGGCGATGCGGACCAGGCCGAAGATCGGGTCGACGCCAGCCTCGCCGCGACCGCGGCGGTGCAGGCCGCCAACCCCGACGTCCGGGTCGAGCAGTTCGGCGGCGCCAGCGCCGGCAAGGCGCTGGAAGAGGTCTTCGCCGAGGACCTGAAAAAGGCCGAGACGACCTCGCTGCCGATCACGCTGCTGATCCTGCTGCTCGCCTTCGGCGCCTTGGTCGCGGCCCTGGTGCCGCTCCTGATCGGCTTCTCGGCCGTGATCGCCACGGTTGGCCTGCTGGCGCTGCCGAGCCAGCTGGTGCCGATGGACTCCAACGTCGCCTCGGTCGTCGTCCTCGTCGGCCTCGCCGTCGGCGTCGACTACTCGCTCTTCTACATGCGCCGCGAGCGCGAGGAGCGGCGCGCCGGGCGCTCGGCGACGGCGGCGTTGGAGGCCGCGGCGGCAACCTCGGGACGGGCGGTGCTCGTCTCCGGGCTGACCGTGATCGCGGCGATGGCGGGGATGCTGCTCAGCGGCAGCCCGACCTTCACCTCGTTCGCGGTCGGGACGATGACCGTGGTCGCGGTGGCGATGTTCGCCTCGATCTCGGTCCTGCCGGCGGTGCTCTCGAAGCTCGGCGACAGGGTCGAAAAGGGTCGCGTGCCGTTCATCGGGCGGCTGCGGCGGCGCCGTGACGGGCGCTCGGTCTGGGGCGCCATGGTCGAGCGGGTGATGCGCCGGCCGGCGCTCTCACTCGCCGTCTCCGGTGCCTTCCTGGTCGCCTTGGCGATCCCGGCGCTCTCGCTGCAGCCCAAGGTCAGCGGCGCCGAGGACCTGCCGCGGGACATCCCCGTGGTCCAGACCTACGACCGCATCACCGCCGCCTTCCCGGGCGAAGCGGCCGGCGCGACGGTCGTCGTCGAGGCCGACGACGTCACCTCCGGGCCGACTGCGGCGGCGATCAAGGACCTCGTCACCGAGGCCGAAGCCGACCCGCAGGTGAGCGGCAAGGTCGAGGTCGAAGCCAGCCGCGACGGCACCGTCGCCGCGGTGCAGATCCCGACCGTCGGCAGCGGCAGCGACGCCACCGCCACGGCGGCGATGGAACACGTCCGCGAGCAACTGGTGCCGGCGGCCTTCGCCGGCTCCGACGCCGAGGTCAACGTCGGCGGCGAGGCGGCCGAATCGAAGGACTTCAGCGACCTGTTGGCAGAGCGCCTGCCGCTGGTCTTCGCCTTCGTCCTCGGCCTTGCCTTCCTGCTGATGCTGGTCACCTTCCGCTCGATCGTCGTCCCGATCAAGGCGATCCTGCTGAACCTGCTCTCGGTGGGGGCGGCCTACGGAGTCCTCGTCCTGGTCTTCCAGGAGGGGCTGGGGGAGTCGCTGCTCGGCTTCCACTCCAACGGCGGCGTCAGCTCCTGGCTGCCGATGTTCCTCTTCGTCATCCTCTTCGGCCTCTCGATGGACTACCACGTGCTGATCCTCAGCCGGGTCCGCGAGTACGTCGACCGGGGGATGCGGACCGACGAAGCGGTGCAGCGCGGGATCACGGCGACCGCCGGCACGGTGACCGGCGCCGCGATCGTGATGGTGGCGGTGTTCTCCGTCTTCGCCACCCTCAGCATCGTCGACATGAAGGAGATGGGCGTCGGCCTTGCGGTCGCGGTCCTGCTCGACGCCACCATCGTCCGCGCGGTGATGCTGCCGGCGGCGATGAAGCTGCTCGGCGAGCGCAACTGGTACCTGCCGGGCTTCCTCGCCTGGCTGCCGCGGGTGCGGGAGCCCGAGCCCGAGGCGGTCTAGCCCGCCAAGCGCCGGCTCGCAGCGGTGCGCCTTTTCCCCCGCATAGGGTGGAAAAGGCGCACCGCTCTCGCTTTTTGCTGGAGGGAACATCTGTTCGCCTAGCTATCATCGCTGTGAGTGGCTGCCTCTGAGCGAATCGTCATCACCGGCGCCCGGGAGCACAACCTCAAGGACGTTGACGTCGAGCTGCCCCGGGACGCGCTGATCGTCATCACCGGCCTCTCCGGGTCCGGCAAGTCGAGCCTTGCCTTCGACACGATCTACGCCGAGGGGCAGCGGCGCTACGTGGAGTCGCTGTCGGCCTACGCGCGGCAGTTCCTCGGGCTGATGGAGAAGCCCGACGTCGACTCGATCGAGGGGCTCTCGCCGGCGATCTCGATCGACCAGAAGACGACCTCGCGCAACCCGCGCTCGACCGTCGGCACCGTCACCGAGATCTACGACTACCTCCGCCTGCTCTACGCGCGCGTCGGCCGGCCGCACTGCCCCGTCTGCGGGCGCCCGATCGCCGGCCAGAGCCTCGACCAGATCGTCGAGCAGATCCTCGCGCTGCCGGAGGGGACGAGGTTCACCGTCAACGCGCCGGTCGTTCGCGACCGCAAGGGCGAGTTCCGCGACGTCCTCGAGGAGCTCCGCGCCGACGGCTTCACCCGCGTCAAGGTCGACGGCGAGGTGCGCCTGCTCGAGGAGGAGATCGTCCTCGACAAGAAGTTCAAGCACGAGATCGAGGTCGTGGTCGACCGGCTCGTGCTCAAGCCCGACCTGCGCCAGCGGCGGACCCAGTCGGTCGAGACGGCGGCCGCGCTCGCCGAGGGCCTCGTCGCCGTCGACGTCGTCGACGGCGAGCCGATGCTCTTCTCGGAGAAGTTCGCCTGCCCCGAGCACGGCGTCTCGCTGCCCGAGCTGCAGCCGCGGATCTTCTCCTTCAACTCGCCGCACGGCGCCTGCCCGCGCTGCACCGGCCTCGGCTCGCAGCTCGAGATCGACCCCGACCTGATCGTCCCGGACACGTCCGTCACGATCGGCGACGGCGCCCTCGTCCCCTGGTCGGTCGGCAACGGCGGCTTCTACGACTCGATCGTGCAGGCGATCTGCGACCGCTACGAGATCGACCCCGACACGGCCTGGCGCGACCTCACGAACGAGCAGCAGGACCTCTTCCTCTACGGCACGAAGGGCGACAAGCTCTACGTCCAGTACCGCAACCGGATGGGCCGCCGCCGCTCGTACACGATGGCGTTCGAGGGGATCGTCGCGTCGCTCGAGCGCCGCTACCGCGAGACCGACTCGTCGCAGCAGCGCGAGCGGATCGAGGAGTACATGAGCTTCCGGCCCTGCGGGACCTGCAACGGGGCGCGGCTGAAGCCGGAGGTGCTCGCCGTCACCGTCGGCGCCAAGTCGATCCACGACTTCACGAGGATGTCCGTCACCCGCTCGCTCGCGTTCGTCGACGAGCTGGGCCTGACGCCGACCGAGGAGCTGATCGGGCACCGGATCGTCAAAGAGGTGCGTGAGCGGCTCACGTTCCTCGACAACGTCGGTGTCGGCTACCTCCAGCTGGACCGGGCGGCGAAGACGCTCTCCGGTGGCGAGGCGCAGCGGCTCCGGCTCGCGACCCAGATCGGCTCGCAGCTGGTCGGCGTCCTCTACATCCTCGACGAGCCGTCGATCGGACTGCACCAGCGCGACAACGACAAGCTGATCGGGACGCTGCAGCGGCTGAAGGACCTCG
>DASTZP010000055.1:0-41662 GCA_035764245.1 Solirubrobacterales bacterium | reverse complement strand
CTCGGACTTCGTCGAGATGTTCGTCGGCGTCGGCGCCAGCCGCGTCCGCGACCTCTTCGAGCAGGCGAAACAGAACTCGCCCTGCATCATCTTCATGGACGAGATCGACGCCGTCGGCCGCCACCGCGGCGCCGGCATGGGCGGCGGCCACGACGAGCGCGAGCAGACCCTGAACCAGCTCCTCGTCGAGATGGACGGCTTCGAGATGAAGGACAACATCATCCTCATCGCCGCCACCAACCGCCCGGACATCCTCGACCCGGCGCTGCTGCGGCCCGGCCGCTTCGACCGCCAGGTCGTCGTCGACCGGCCCGACCGCAAGGGCCGCAAGAAGATCCTCGAGGTCCACACCCGCGGCAAGCCGCTGGGGCGCGAGATCGACCTCGACACGCTCGCCGGCCAGACCCCCGGCTTCACCGGCGCCGACCTCGCCAACCTGATCAACGAGGCGGCGCTGCTGACCGCCCGCTCGGGCAGCCGCGAGATCACGATGAAGGAGCTCGAGGAGGGGATCATGCGCGTGATCGCCGGGCCCGAGAAGAAGACCCGGGTGATGAGCGAGAAGGAGCGCCTCGTCACCGCCTACCACGAGGTCGGCCACGCGATCGTCGGGCAGCTGCTCGAGAACACCGACCCGGTCCACAAGATCTCGATCATCAGCCGCGGCCAGGCCCTCGGCTACACGATCAGCCTGCCGACCGAGGACAAGTTCCTCACCACCCGCGCCGAGCTGACCGACACGATGGCGATGACCCTGGGCGGCCGCGCCGCCGAGGAGATCGTCTTCGGCGAGATCACCACCGGCGCCTCCAACGACCTCGAAAAGGTGACGGCGACGGCGAAGCAGATGGTGATGCGGTTCGGGATGTCCGAGCGCCTCGGCCCCCGCGTCTTCGGCCACGATCGCGGCCAGCCGTTCCTCGGCCGCGAGTTCAACTCCGAGCCCGACTACTCCGACGAGATCGCCCGCGAGATCGACGACGAGATCCGCCGCATCGTCGAGAGCGCCCACCAGAGCGCGAAGGGACTGCTGAACGAGCGCCGCGACGACCTCGAGCGGGTCTCGAAGCTGCTGCTGGAGCGGGAGACGATCGACGCCAAGGAGTTCGTCGCCCTGCTCGAAGGCAAGCCGGCGGAGGAGGTCTTCGCCGACGAGGAGGAGCCGCCCTCGACCCCGGCCGAGCCCGCGCCCGAGCCGGAAAAGGCCGCCCGCGAGGGATCGCGACCGGTCCCTCGCCCCCGTCCCGGCCTGGCCGGCGGCGACGCTTCCTAAACGGAGCCTGCCGTGGCCAAATTGATGGGGGTCGTCAACGTGACCCCCGACTCGTTCTCCGACGGGGGCCTCTACCTCGATCCGGAGGCGGCGATCGCCCACGGGCGCGAGCTGGCGGAGGCGGGGGCGGAGATCCTCGACGTCGGCGGCGAATCGACGCGACCGGGGGCGGCGGTCGTCGCGGCCGACGAGGAGCTGCGGCGGGTCGTCCCCGTTATCCGCGGCCTCGTGGACCTCGGCTGCGCCGTCTCCGTCGACACCTCCAAGGCCGCGGTCGCCGCCGCCGCCCTCGACGCCGGCGCGACGATCCTCAACGACGTCACCGCCCTCCGCGGCGACCCCGAGATGGCGGCGCTCTGCGCCGAGCGCGGCGCCACCGTCGTCCTCATGCACATGCGCGGCGACCCGCGGACGATGCAGGACGATCCCCGCTACGAGGACGTCGTCGCCGAGGTGAAGGCCTTCCTCGCCGAGCGCCTCGAAGCGGCGAAGGCGGCCGGGATCGCCGAGGAGCGGATCTGGCTCGACCCCGGGATCGGGTTCGGCAAGACCGCCGCCCACAACATGGAGCTGCTGCGCCGGCTCGGGGAGCTGCGCGATCTCGGGCGGCCGCTGGTGATCGGGACCTCGCGCAAGAGCTTCATCGGCAGGCTCGACGGCTCCGCCGCTGACGATCGCCTCGGCGGCACGATCGCCTCCTCGGTCCTCGCCGCCGTCGAGGGGGCCGAGGTGCTGCGCGTCCACGACGTCGCAGAGGTGCGCCAGGCGCTGGCCGTGGCGGCGGCGATACTCGGGTAGCGTCCCCGGCATGGAGTCGCACGACAACGGCGTCGAGTCGAGCGCGGAGATCGAGCTTCGCGGGCTCTCGATCTACACCCACCATGGGGTCTCCGAAGCCGAGCAGGAGGTCGGGCAGCGGCTCGAGTTCGACATCTCCTTCGACGTCCCCGACTGCGACGCGCTGCTGACCGACCGGCTCGAGGACACGGTCGACTACGCCCAGGTCTGCGACATCGTCGCCCTTGCCGCCACCGAGCGCAGCTACAAGACGCTGGAGCGCCTGGCGCAGGTGGTGGGGGAGCGGCTGATGGAGCGCTACGGCAGCGAATCGGTCCGCGTCCGCGCCGCCAAGCCCGAGCCGCCGCTGCCGCTGGCGATCCAGGAGGTCGCGGTCGAGGTCACCCAGGAACGGGTCCCCGAAGAAGACGGCGAAGACGAGGAATAGCCGCTTGGCGGGAGAGAGGCGGACCGGCTACCTCGGCTTGGGATCCAACGTCGGCGAACCCGCCGCCCACCTGCGGGCGGCGCTGGAGCTCCTCCCCCGCGAGGCGGTCGAGGTCGAGGCCGTCTCCTCCACCTACGTGACCGAGCCGGTCGGCGAGGTCCTCGACCAGCCGGACTTCCTCAACGCCGCCGTCCGCATCCGCACCGCCCTCGATCCGGAAGAGCTGCTCGACGCCTGCAAGCGGGTCGAGGCAGAGCGCGGCCGCTCCTTCGACGCTCCCCGCCACAGTCCCCGCCCGCTCGACGTCGACCTGCTCCTCCTCGGCGACCTCGAGCTCAGCACCGACCGCCTCACCCTCCCGCACCCGGAGGTGACGACCCGCCGCTTCGTCCTCGTCCCCCTGCTCGAGCTCGACCCGGAGCTGGCCCTGCCCGACGGCACCCGGCTCGCCGCGGCGCTCGACGGCCTCGGTCCCGGACAGCGGGTCAGTCGCGGCGCGCGGCTTCCCCGGGCCTGAGGGCTGCCGGCCGCAGCATCGACCCCGGCGCCGTTTCGCGCCAGATCACGAACATCATCAGGGCCGAGAAGAGGACGATGGCGGCGAAGGCGACGGCGTCGCTGACTTCGTAGTTGTAGCCGAAGCCATGGCTGATCGGGTCCGGGCCGCGGGTGCCGAGGGTCGCCCCGACGGCGAGGGCGAAGATCTCGAAGCCGCGGAGGGCAAGGATCGCCCGGATCGCCCGCGAGCGCAGCCAGGAGAAGCGCGAGGCGGCCTGCTCGATCGCGATCACGGCGATGACCGCCAGGACCCAGGCCTGCATCCCCTCGCGGAGGAAGCCGGAGCTGCCGCTGCCCCAGTAGATCCAGAAGAGGACGTAGGGGATGACGACGATCGCGAAGAAGGGCCAGGTCCAGCGCTTGGCGAAGCGCCAGAGGCTGACCAGGAGGATCGGGAAGAAGAGGATCGCGAACCCGAACGGGACCCCGGTCCAGTACTGGAAGAAGAAGTGGGAGACGCCGGGCGAGGTGCCGAAGAGGGTGTTGATCGAGGTGTTGTGGTCCTGGAAGATCGGCAGGTACAGCGGCACGCTCGTGTCGAGCAGGGAGGTGAGGCGGAAGCTGATCCACTCCCCGACCGACGGGTGCCAGTCCGGCGCTGCCGCCGTCAGGTAATTGACGAAGCTGTTCTGGTCGTTGTGGCCGCGGTTGACGAACAGCCAGGCGGCGACGAAGACCGCCGTGCCCGCCGCCATCGCCAGCGCGTTCCGCACCTGCGGTCGCCACAGCTTCGCCCCGCGGAGCGGCCAGAGGGCCAGTAGCCCGAGCGCGAAGTAGCCGAGTAACGCTCCCGGGTGGAAGAGATAGCCGACGCCGATCATCAACCCCGCCCGCGCCGGCTTGCGCTCGAACAGCCAGAGGGCGGCGAAGAGGACGCAGGAGGCGGCGAGGAGCTTCGGCCAGGTGAAGATCAGCTCGGCCCAGACGAACGGGGTGCTGATCCCGAGCAGCAGCGCCAGGCGCGCGGCGCGGGGACCGGCGAACTTCCGGACCAGCTCCCACATCGTCAGCAGCGCCGTCGCGCTCATCGTGATCATCGCGATCCGGTAGGCCATGAACCCCTGGGCATCGAACGGCTCCCAGTGCTGGTTGGGGACGCCGAGCACCGGGTGGCCGCCGCTGAGGAGGACGACCGGGGCGCTGGCGATCCCGGCCAGCGGTCCGCGGGAGGCGAACATGTAGGGGTCGAAGAGGTCGCGCCCTTCCGCCCCGTAGGGAGCCGTCCCGTGGGCGACCATCTCGGTGACGACGAAGGAGATGTGGCTGTCGGGTCGCGCCTCGGTCCAGAGGTTGTGCCCGATCTGGCCCGCGTCGAGCTCGCCGATCGGCCCGAGGGACCAGACCGAGCGGGCGATTGCCAGACCGACCGGGATCCCCAGCAGCGCCAGGGTGCGGCGCTCCTCGCCGGTGAGGAAGTCCTCGGGGCCGGCGGCGACGAGCATCCCGAACATCAGCCCCAGGACCGGCCCGACCACCGCGAGGCAGGCCAGGTCGGTGTCGAGGACGCCGTGCAGGGACCAGGCGAGGCAGCCGGCGAGGACCATCACGCCGATCCCGAACAGCGGCAGGAAGGCGAGCCGGATCGGACGGCCCGAGAGCGCCCGCAAGGCGATCCCCGGCCCCATCACCAGCACGATCGCGAGGCAAGTGGTGAGCAGGACTCGGAGGAGGTCGATCCACTGCTCCCCGGTCACCGTGTGGGTCGTTTCGGCCGGGGGCTTGGTGAGGCCGATCAGGCAGGCGAGCGCCGCCCCCGCGAGCAGGGCCAGCATGACGCCTCTCTCTGCGCTTACTCGTCGCATCCCCGACTGGCGCGCCGGTTCGGTCCCCGGCCCGCGGGCGGCGACGATAGCGGCGAGGTCGGCGACAGGGCCGGGCTAGGCCGCGGCCGGCTCGCCGCGCAGCGGCACCAGCCACTCGGCCGGCAGCACCGGCGGCATCTTCCCCGGGTAGTCGGGGACGAACCGTCTCGCTAGCGCCCCCGCCGGGCGATTCTCGATCAGCGGACGGAGGTCGTCGAGCGTCATCGCCAGCCCGACGCTGGGGGCGATCTGGAAGTCCGCCGCGTTCGGCCGCTCGCCGCCCACGACGCCGCTCTCGACCAGGGCGTCGACCTTGTCGAGCAGCGCCGGCAGCGCCGCGGCCGCCCGGCGCGCGTTCTCGTCGCTGGCCTCGTTGAAGCGGGCCGAGAGGGCGACGATCGGGGCCGCGGTCTTCACCGCCAGCCCGATCGGCATCCCGATCCGGGCTCCCTCCGAGTAGCTGCGCAGCGGCGCCCGGTCCTTCTTCATCCCCCACCAGAGGATCTGGCGGATCGGGTGCTGCAGCTCCTCGTCGCCGAAGCGCTCCGCCTCTTCGACCGCGGCCCGCTGCTGCGGATCGGCCGGGAGCAGCGGCGGCTCCGGGCGGATGCGGTCGAGCGCGCGGGCGATCGGCCGCGAGCCCTGGACCTTCTCGCCGTCGACCTTCAGCGCCGGCACGGTGACGCCGGGGAAGCCGACGGCGCGCAGCACGCCCTTGGAGATGACCGGGAGCAGGTCGGTGCGCTTGTAGTCGATGCCCTTATGCTCGAGCATCAGCTCCACGGCGATGCTCGGATGGGAGGCCGGAATGACGTATAGGCGTGCGTTCATCGGGCGATCCTAAGCGCATCCGGCCCTGTTTGGCTACTCAGCCAGTCGGCGGCCCGCGATAATCCCCCGATGCTGCTCGCGGTCGACGTCGGCAACACCCAGACCCACCTCGGTGCTTTCGAGGGCGAGCGCCTGGTCGAGCACTGGCGCTTCCAGACCCGCTCGGGCGCGACCGGGGACGAGTTGGCGGAGCGGATCGCCGGGCTCTTCTCGCTCTGCGGGATGTCCTTCGAGGCGATCGACGCGGTCTGCGTCTCCTCCGTGGTGCCGCCGCTCGGCAGCCAGTTCGAAGAGCTCTCCGAGCGCTACCTCGAGGCCGACTGCCTGACGATCGGCCCCGGCGTCAAGACCGGGATGCCGATCCGGATCGAGAACCCGCTGGAGGTCGGCGCCGACCGCCTCGTCAACGCGATCGCCGCCTACGAGCGCTTCGGCGAAGCCTGCGTCTCCGTCGACTTCGGCACCGGGATCAACATCGACGCCGTCTCCGCCGACGGCGAGTACCTCGGCGGCGCGATCGGGCCCGGCCTCGCCCCCTCGCTCAGCGCCCTGATCGAACGGGCGGCCCGGATCACCCGCATGGACCTGGAAGAGCCGAAGGAAGCGATCGGCCGCTCGACCCGGGCGGCGATCAACTCCGGCTTCATCTTCGGCTTCGCCGGCCTGATCGACGGCATCGTCCGCCGCGTCGAAGAGGAACTGCCGAACCCGCGGCTGCTCGCCACCGGCGGCTACGCCGCGGCCGTCGTCCCCTTCACCGAGACGATCGACGAAGTCGACGATCTGCTGACCTTGAAGGGCCTGCGACTGATCCATGAGCGCAACCGATGACAAAGCGAGCGGCCGCCCGGCCCTGACCGATCCCTTCGAGATCGGCGGCGTGCCGATCGCCAACCGGGTCCTGCTGGCGCCGCTGGCCGGGATCGGCAACTGGTTCGTCCGCCTCCAGGCCAAACGCCACGGCGCCGGTCTCGCCGTCTCGGAGATGGTCTCCAGCTTCGCCCTCCATTACCGCAACGAGCGCACGCTGCGGGACCTGATGCGGATCCACCCCGACGAGCATCCGGTCTCGATGCAGCTCTTCGGCCACGACCCCGCGGTGATGCGCTCGGGCGCCGAGATCGCCGCCGGCGCGGGCGCGGACCTGATCGACATCAACATGGGCTGCCCGGTGCCGAAGGTGCGGAAGACGGGGGCCGGCGCCCAGCTCCTGCGCGATCCCGAGCTGGCGCTGGCGCTGGCCCGCGCCGCCGCCGAGGGCAGCGGCCTGCCGGTGACGGTGAAGCTGCGCTCCGGGATCGAGGCCGGCGACCACTCGGGCTTCGAGCTGGCCATCCGCCTCGCCGAGGAGGCGGGGGTGGCGGCGATCGGCTTTCACCCGCGCGCCGCGACCAAGGGCCACAAGGGTAAGCCCGACTACGACCTCACCCGCGAGCTGGTCGAGCGGGTCGACGTCCCGGTGATCGTCTCCGGCGGGCTCTCCAGCGCCGCGGCCGCCCGCCGCGCCTACGAGCAATCCGGCGCCGACGCGGTGATGATCGCGCGCGGCTCGCTCGGCAACCCCTGGGTCTTCGAGGAGCTGACCGGCCGCCGCACCGAGCCCCCGGGCCGGGGCGAGATCGTCGCCGAGTGGCTCTGGGTCGTCGATCGCGCCGAGGAGCACCTGGGGGAGGAGCGGGCGACCCGCTACCTGCGCAAATTCCACCCCTGGTACGTGGAGCGGCTGGAGGTGCCGAATGAGGTCGCCGACGAGCTCCAGCGCAGCGCCGATCTGGCTCGGGCGCGGGAGCTGATAACCGGTCTCGCGGCGCCTGCCGCAGTGGTCTGAACCAGGCGTCCAGAGCCCCCTTTGGCTAGCCAGCCACCCTCGCTATAATCGCGCGCTCCGTGCCCGGGTGTTGCTGCCGTTGGTGGCCGCATCGGGGCGTTTTTTTAGGTCTGGGAGACCGGCCAGGCTCCCTTTTCCAATTCAAAGCGAGGTCGCAAGTGCGTCAGGCCGTCATTACCCCCGAGGGGCTGGAGAAACTTAAAGAGGAGATCGAGTTCCTCTCGACGACCAAACGGCGGGAGGTCGCGGCCCGGATCAAGGAGGCGCGCGAATTCGGCGACATCTCGGAGAACGCCGAATACGACGACGCCAAGAACGAACAGGCGCTGCTCGAGGGCAGGATCGCCCAGCTGGAAGAGAAACTGCGCCGCGCCCAGGTGATCGACGAGAAGTCGCTCAGCACCGACGAGGTCGCCTTCGGCTCGATCGTCCACGTCAAAGACCAGAAAACCGGCGACTCGCAGAAATTCCAGATCGTCGGCTCGACCGAGGCCAACCCGCTCGAGCACAAGCTCTCGAACGAGTCGCCGATCGGCAAAGCGCTGATCGGGAAGAAGCGCAACGACATCGTCACCGTCGAGGTCCCGCGCGGACCGAAGAAAAAACTGAAAATCACCAAGATCGAGAAGGCCTGAGTCCCGGTAGGCTCGCGCCCCGATGAGCGAGCCCAAGCCGCCGGAGGAACAGCCGGATCTCTCCCAGGTCCTCGAGGATCGCCGCGAGAAGCTGGAGCGGATCCGCGAGGCGGGGATCGAGCCGTTCCCGCACGAGTTCTCCGGCCGCGAGGACATCGGCGAGGTGCGGGCTGCCCACCAGGGCCTGCAGGCGGGGGCCGAGACCGACTCGCGCCACCGCGTCGCCGGCCGGATCGTCGGCCGCCGCGGCCACGGCAAGGCCTGCTTCCTCGACCTCCGCGACGGCAGCGGCCAGATCCAGCTCCACGCCCGCAAGGACGTGCTCGGCGACGAGGCCTACGAGCTCCTCGTCGACCTCGACCTGGGCGACATCGTCGGCGCCGAGGGGACGGCGATGGCGACCCGCCGCGGCGGCGAGCTCTCGCTGGCGATCGACCACTGGCGCCTCCTCGCCAAGAGCCTGCGGCCGCCGCCCGACAAGTTCCACGGCCTCGAGGACACCGAGACCCGCTTCCGCCGCCGCGAGCTGGACCTGATCGCCAACGAGGAGAGCCGCCGCGTCTTCCACACCCGCGCCCGCACGATCTCCGAGATCCGCCGCTGGTTCGACGAGCACGGCTTCGTCGAGGTCGAGACGCCGGTCCTGCAGCCGCTCTACGGCGGTGCCCTGGCGCGGCCGTTCACGACCCACCACAACGCCCTCGACCGCGACTTCTACCTGCGGATCGCGACCGAGCTCTACCTCAAGCGCCTCGTCGTCGGCGGCATCGACCGCGTCTACGAGCTCGGCAAGGACTTCCGCAACGAGGGCGTCTCCCACAAGCACAACCCCGAGTTCACGATGCTCGAGTGGTACGAGGCCTACGCCGACTACGAGAAGACCGCCCACGACCTGGAGATGCTCGTCGCCGAGGTCGCCGAGCGTGTGCTGGGGACGACCAAAGTCAAGCGTGGCGAGGAGGAGATCGACCTGGCCCCGCCCTGGCGGCGGATCACCCTGCGCGAGGCGATCCTCGAGCGGGCCGGGATCGACATCGCCGAGCACCCGACCCGCGAGGCCCTGGCCAAGGCGATGGGGACCGAGCCCGACCCGAAGGAGGGCTGGGGCAAGCTCGTCGACGGGCTGTTCTCGCGCGAGGTCGAGCCGAGCCTTGTCCAGCCGACCTTCGTCTTCGACTACCCGGTCGAGCTCTCGCCCTTCGCCAAGCGCCACCGCTCCGAGGAGGGCGTCGTCGAGCGCTGGGAGGCGTTCGTCGGCGGGATGGAGATCGCCAACGCCTTCACCGAGCTGAACGACCCCGACGAGCAGCGCCGTCGCTTCGAGCAGCAGGCCGCCGAGGTCGCCCGCGGCGACGAGGAGGCGCAGCCGTTCGACGAGGCCTTCGTCGAAGCGCTCGAACAGGGGATGCCGCCGACCGGTGGCGTCGGCCTCGGCATCGACCGCTTGGTGATGGTGCTGACCGGCGCCAAGACCCTGCGGGAAGTGCTCCTCTTCCCGGCGATGCGCAACTAGATCGCCGGGCGGTTTGTCCCGTATGTGACGGGAATGGGCCGATTCTCCCCTGAAAAGTCGCTCTTAGCGTGCTCAAGCGCTCAGAAGCCGGACTTCCAACCCCGGTAGAGTTAAGGGACAGATGGACGCCTCCCGATAACGGGGAAGAGGGGTCCGGCGGTACAAACCCGGGTATTCCGGGTTTGAGAACCAGGAAGAGGTCTTCATTGTTCGAGCGATTCACTGAGAGGGCTCGCCAGGTCGTCGTCCTAGCGCAGGAGGAGGCCCGGACGCTCAAGCACAACTACATCGGGACCGAGCACATCCTGCTCGGGTTGCTTCGCGAGGAGGAGGGGCTCGCCGCCCGCGTCCTCGAGTCCCTCGACATCACCGTCGAAAGGGTGCGCTCTCAGGTGGTCCGGATCGTCGGCTCCGGTGAGGAGGTCACCTCCGGCCAGATCCCGTTCACCCCGCGCGCCAAGAAGGTCTTGGAGCTGGCGCTGCGCGAGGCGCTCTCGCTCGGCCACAACTACATCGGCACCGAGCACATCCTGCTCGGCCTCGTGCGTGAGAACGAGGGCGTCGCCGCGCGCATCCTGCTCGACTTCGACGCCGACTCCGACAAGATCCGCAACGAGGTCATCCGCATGCTCTCCGGCCCCGGCGGCCGTCGCCAAGGCGGCGGTAGCGGCGGTGGCGCTGGCGAGGGCAAAAAGTCTTCGAAACTGCTCGACCAGTTCGGCCGTAACCTCACCCGCCTCGCCGAGGAGGGCAAGCTCGACCCGGTGATCGGTCGCGAAACCGAGATCGAGCGGATCATGCAGATCCTCTCGCGCCGGACCAAGAACAACCCGGTGCTGCTGGGCGAGCCGGGCGTCGGCAAGACCGCCGTCGTCGAGGGCCTCGCCGCGCGCATCAACAAAGGCGAGGTGCCGGAGCTGCTGAAGAACAAGCAGATCTACACCCTCGACCTGGCCGCGCTCGTCGCCGGCTCCAAGTACCGCGGCGAGTTCGAGGAGCGCCTGAAGAAGGTGATGAAAGAGATCACCCAGCGCGGCGACATCATCCTCTTCATCGACGAGCTCCACAACCTGGTCGGCGCCGGCGCCGCCGAGGGCGCGATCGACGCGGCCTCGATCCTGAAGCCGGCCCTGGCCCGTGGCGAGCTGCAGACGATCGGCGCCACCACCCTCGACGAGTACCGCAAGTACCTCGAGCGCGACTCGGCGCTGGAGCGTCGCTTCGCCCAGATCCGCGTCGACCAGCCCTCTCCCGAGGACACCGTGAAGATCCTCGAGGGGCTGCGCGAGCGCTACGAACAGCACCACCGGGTGACGATCCGCGACGACGCCCTCGAAGCCGCCGCCGAGCTCGCCGACCGCTACATCTCCGACCGCTTCCTGCCCGACAAGGCGATCGACCTGATCGACGAGGCCGGCTCGCGGATGCGCATCAAGTCGATGTCGACGCCGCCGGTCTACCGCGACCTCGAGGAGGAAATCGAGAAGACGCGGCGCGAGAAGGAGTCCGCGATCGAGGCTCAGGAGTTCGAAAAAGCGGCCAACCTGCGCGACACCGAGCGTCAGCTGACGACCCGCAAGCGCCAGCTCGAAGACGAGTGGGCGGAGGGCGAGAACGGCGAGCGGCCCGAGGTCGGCGAGGAGGAGATCGCCGACATCGTCTCGATGTGGACCGGCATCCCGGTCTTCAAGCTGACCGAGGCCGAGACCAAGAAACTGATCCGGATGGAGGAGGAACTCCACAAACGGGTGATCGGCCAGGAGGTCGCGATCACCGCCGTCTCGAAAGCGATCCGCCGCTCCCGCGCCGGGATCAAGGACCCGAAGCGGCCCGCCGGCTCGTTCATCTTCCTCGGCCCCTCCGGGGTCGGCAAGACCGAGCTCGCCCGCACCCTCGCCGAGTTCCTCTTCGGCGACGAGGAGGCGATGGTCCGAATCGACATGTCCGAGTACATGGAGAAGCACGCGGTCAGCCGCCTGGTCGGCTCGCCCCCGGGCTACATCGGCTACGACGAGGGCGGCCAGCTGACCGAGGCCGTGCGCCGCAAGCCGTACTCGGTGCTGCTGCTCGACGAGATCGAGAAGGCGCACCCGGACGTCTTCAACATCCTCCTGCAGATCCTCGAGGACGGGCGCCTCACCGACGCCCAGGGTCGCACCGTGGACTTCCGCAACGCGATCGTGATCATGACCTCGAACATCGGCGCCGGCGAGATCTCGAAGAACACCTCGATCGGGTTCACCGTCTCCGACGAGACCGGCATGTCCTACGACGACATGAAGAACCGGATCATGAGCGACCTGAAGAAAGTCTTCCGGCCCGAGTTCCTCAACCGGATCGACGAGGTGATCGTCTTCCACAAGCTCGCCAAGGACGAGGTGAAAGAGATCATCGACCTGATGATCAACCGGGTCCGCGTCCAGGTCGCCGAGCACGAACTGCAGCTCGAGCTGACCGACGAGGCGAAGGAACTTCTGGTCGACAAAGGCTGGGACCCCTCGATGGGCGCCCGTCCGCTGCGCCGGGCGATCCAGCGCTACGTCGAGGACCCACTCGCCGACGAAGTCCTGCGCCAGGGCGAGATGACCCCCGGCTCGACCGTGATGGTCTCTCGCAACGAGGCCGGCGACGAGGAAGACAAACCCCTCGACCTCGAGATCATCGCCCCGAAGAAGCCGAAGCTCAAAGCCGAGCCCAAGCGCGAGAAGGTCGGCGTCGGAGCGAAGAAGGACGACGCCGGCGAGGAGCCCGGGCCCGAGGCCGATGGCTCGGACGACAGCGGCGACGCCGAGTCCTGAGCTCGCGTACATCCTGAGCACCTCTATTCGTCCAAAGAGGGCGATTAGCGCGTGCAAGGTTGAGCGAAGATCAGTAAACACCCCTGTATGGGGAGGCGCTATCGAGTTGCGGCAGGTCTAGTCGGCGCGCTCGCGGCCCTGGTTCTCTTGATATCCGGTCCGAGTCTGGCGGCGGCCGCCGAATGCACCAGGACCTGGACGGGCGCGGTCAGCGGCGAATGGCAGATCGCGGAAAACTGGTCGCCAGAAGCCGTGCCCACCTCGTCCGACGTGGCTTGCGTGCCGAAAGAAAAAGCGGCCCAGGTCGTCAGCGGCTCCCAGATTGTCGAACTTCTGCAAGGGGAAGGCCGCGTAACCATCGCCGCCGGCTCGCTGGCGGTAATGGGCGGCGAACAGTCCCACATACAGAGGCTCAACCTCACCGGGGGGGCGCTGAGGGGACCGGGAGAGCTGCTGGTCACCGAATTCCTCCACGGCGACGGCGGTTCGATGGAAGGCGCCGGCAGGACGGTGATCGGGGCGGAAGCCAGCGGTCATGTGGACCCACAGGAAGAAGGCCCGGGCTTGCGTCTCACCGAACAACGGGAGTTGGACACCAAAGGCCTGCTCGAAGTCGGCGGTCTCGGTGGTCAGCTGAACGTCGTCGAAGGAGCCGCGCTCAGTGTCCTCAACGCAGGTGAGCTTGCGGTGAAAGGACCGGCAGGCGGCGTGGGGCTGAGCGAATCGGCTGATCTCGTCAACGACAACGATGTCAGCGTGGCGGGCCCCGAAGCCGAGATTCGCGGAAGCGACGGGATCGGCCTCGACAACTCAGGCACCCTTCTCGTCAATGCCGAGGGTGCAGGGAACGGTCTGGTCGCCGGTACCGGCACCACCCCGAAACTGGTCAACACCGGCACGGTCCGTAAGAGCGAAGGCTCCGAAACCACCATCGTCGGCTTCAAAGTCGACAACGAGGACTTGGTCGAAGCCCAGTCCGGCACGCTGGCCTTCATCGCTGGCGGCAACTCTGGACAGGAAAAACTCGACACCTGGGTAGCGGTTGAAGAAGAAGGTCAGATCGCGTTCGCCCAGGGCGCCTTCACCTTCGGTGAAGAAGCGGCAATGAGCGGCGTCATCCTCGGGCTGGAAAAAGCCTCTTTGAAAAGCCATCGCTTCAAAGCCGGAGGAGCAGAAGTCTGGCTAAACGACGCATCGCTCGAGATCACGGAAGCCGGAAAAGAATCCAACTTCGCAATCCTCGGCACCGAATATGGCGCGATAGAGCTCGTCGGCAAAGGGATGCTTGACGCCGGAAAGCTGTTCGTCGAAGAAGGCAGCTTCGACGGCGGAGCCGAATCGACTCTGAATTTGGGCCGGTTCGAACTTGAAGGAGGGTCGATGCAAATCGATGCCGGCAGCGACGTCGACCTCGGCGACTCCTACCTGGAAGCAGGAGAAACGACCATCGGTGCAGGGTCCGTCGTGGAGGGCGGCGATCCATATCTTGCTCAGGGTTCGCTCGAGGTTGGCCCGAACAGCAAAATCGACCTCGGGCGGTTTTACCAGGAAGAAGGCGAAACGACGATCGGCTCGGGATCGATTGTCGAAGCCTCGTCGCCTTACCTGGAACATGGCCCGTTCGAAATCGGCGCCGACAGCACGGCCGATCTCGGCGGGTTTTTCATCCAGGAAGCCACTGCGACGATCGGGGTCGGATCCCAGCTCAATGCCAAGAACTTGTTCATAGAAAACGGCTCCCTTCAAATAGGCGAAGACGTCAGCTTTGCCCTCACCGACGACTTCTTTTTTCAAGAAGGTCTCTTCGACGTTGCGAGTGGCGCTGCAGCGGTCTTTCCGGAGGCCTATCTCGAGTTCGGAACCCTGAGTGGAGCCGGCGCGGTTGTCGTTGGAGATCTCGGTTGGGAGAGCACCGAGATGACCGGCACCGGATCGACCAAGGTAACCGAGTTCGGAGCGATTACCTATGAAGGAGAAGGCGCCTTCCCTGTTTTGGATCAACGTAGGCTCATCACCCAAGGGATCTTCTCTTTTGAGGAAGGAGCGATCCTGATGGCGAACGGAGCCAGGCTTCAGAACGAAGCCGAGTTCGATGTCAGCTCCGAGGACGCGAGCGTTGCTGCTCAAATCGGAATCGCGGAATCGAGCACGACCAACCCGAGGATTGTCAACAAGCACGAATTCAACAAGGAGTCAGGTGCCGGAACGACGACGGTGACGGTCCCCTTCGAAAACAAGGGGTCCATCCACCAGTTCAGCGGCAACCTCAACATCGTCAACCGGCTTGGTGTCCCGGCGAGCGAGAAATTTGGGATCCCTTGCCCATGTGTCGACCCGGTAGAAGCCGCAACCGGCGCCTTCTACGAGAGTCAGACTGATTTCGCCATCGGCGGCCTCGGGCTTGGTCTCGATCTGACCAGGACCTATAACGCTTATGCGGCGTCCGACCTCGGTCCATTCGGCTACGGCTGGGCCAGCTCCTTCGGCGACCGCTTGGCGATCGAAGAAGAAGGCGCGGCGATCACGGTCCAGCGCGCCGACGGCAGCACGGTTCCCTTTACCGCCGATGGCAAAGGCGGCTTCGATCCTCCGGCCTGGAGCCAGGCCACCCTGACCGGAGCGCCTGAAGCCGGGTACTTCTACACCGAGGACGACCAGATCGAATATCGCTTCGCGCCGAGCGGGGCCCTGCAGGGAATCGTCGACCGCGACGGCAACGAAACGACGCTCAGCTACACCGAAGCGGGACGGCTGAAAGCGGTCGAAGACCCGGTGGGCCGGCAGATCGCCTTCACCTACAGCGGGGAAGGCCTGATCGAAACCGCCGAAGACCCGATGGGCCGCCTGGTCCAGTACGGCTACGAAGGCAAAGAGCTGACCAGCGTGACGCTTCCGGGCGAAGAAGGACCGCGCTGGCAGTTCGAATACGACCCCTCGCACCTGATGACGAAGATGATCGATGGTCGCGGAGGCGAAACGGTCAACGAATACGACGAAGCCGGCCGGGTGATCTCCCAGACCGATCCGGCGGGGAGGGCCACCTCCTTCGAATACGGCGGCTTCCACACCCGCATGACCAATGAAGCCACCGGTGCGGTCACCGACTTCTGGTTCGACAGCAACAACCAACCGACTTCTGTAACCCGCGGCTTCGGGACCGAAGACGCGATCACCGACAGCTTCACCTACGACGACGCAGGGCACAACCTGACGCGGACCGACGGCAAAGGCAACACGACCGTCTACACCTACAACGCCGCCGGCGATCGCGCCAGCGCGACCGATCCGCTGGAAAACAAAACGGAATGGGAATACAACTCGACCCACGACATCGTCTCCGAAACGACGCCGGGAGGCGAGATGACGACGATCGTCCGCGATGCGAACGGGAACCCCGAAACCGTCTCGCGCCCCGCTCCGGGGGAAGCGACCCAGACGACCAGCTTCGACTACAACGGGCTCGGCCAACTGGAAGCGATGACCGACCCTCTCGAACGGACCTGGTCCTTCGACTATGACGCCGACGGCAACCTGGAAGCTGAAACCGACCCCGAGGGCAACGCTCGCAGCTGGGTCTACGACGAAAACTCGCAGGTGACCGCGATCGTCAGCCCGCGCGGCAACGAGGAAGGAGCAGAACCAGCCGAATTCACCACCGCCGTCCAACGCGACCCCCTCGGGCGTCCCGAAAAAGTGGTCGATCCGCTGGGCGGCGACAGCGAATTCGTCTACGACGGCAACGGCAACCTCGAATCCGAGACCAACGCGAACGGGCACACCACCGAATTCGTCTACAACCCCGCCGACGAGCTGATCGAAACCAAAAAGCCGAACGGGGCGATCCTCAAAACCGAATACGACGGCGCGGGAAACGTCATCTCCCAGATCGACGGCGAAGAAAACGCGACGACCTACGTCCGCAACGTCCTCGGTCAGCCGATCGAAATCATCGATCCCCTGGGCCGGAAAACCATCCAGGAATACGACGGCGCCGGCAACTTGGAGACGGTCATCGATCCGATGAAACGAGGCACCGGCTACGAACACGATGACGCCGGCCGTCTCGAAGAAGTTGTCTATTCAGACGAAGCGACCGAGGACGTCAACTTTTTCTATGACGTTGACGGCAACCTGACCCGGATGGTCGACGGTACGGGCGAATCGACCTTCGATTACGACCAGCTTGGTCGGCTCGAAGAAGCGACCAACGGGCATGGCGACACGGTTGCCTTCGAATACGACCTCGCGAACCAGCAGCGGAAGATCGTTTATCCGAACGGAAAAGATGTCGATCGCGTCTTCGACGAAGCCGGTCGGCTCGAAGCCGTGACCGACTGGCTGGGTGGGACGACCAGCTTCGAATACGACGCCGATTCCAACCTGGAGGCAATTCAGTTCCCGGCGGCGAGCGGGAACGTCGACGAGTTCTCCTACGACCGCGCCGGTCGCATGCTCTCGGCCACCTTCGAGAAAGGTGAAGAACCTCTCGCTGCGATCGCCTACGAACGCGATCCCCTGGGCCAGGTCGAAGCGATGGTCAGCGAAGGCCTACCGGGACCGGAAGAAGAGACGTACGAATACGACGAAAACGAGCGGCTCGTCAAAGCCGGTTCTGAATCCTTCGCCTACGACAAAGCCGACAACCCGATCGCGATCCCCGGTTCGACCAACGCCTTCGACGCAGCCAGCCAACTCGAAACCGGCACCGGCGTCACCTACGAATACAACCCGATGGGAGAGAGGGTCAAAACGACCCCCGCCGTCGGCCCCGCCACCAACTACGCCTACGACCAAGCAGGCAACCTGACCTCGGTCAATCGGGCCGCTGAAGGCGAAACGCCCGCGATCGACACGAGCTACACCTTCGACGGTGCTGGCCTCCTCGCCTCGAGGACGAGTGGCTTGACGACGCAGCACATGACCTGGGACCAAAGCGCATCGCTGCCCCTGCTCCTAAGTGACGATGTCGGCGCCTACCTTTACGGACCATACGGATTGCCAATCCTTCAGATTGACGCTGAAGAAGAGCCGACCTACCTGCACCACGACCAGCTAGGTAGCACCCGCCTTCTGACCGAAAAATCTGGCGAAGCCGCTGGCGACCTCACCTTCTCCGCTTACGGAGAGATTGCAGCTGTAGGTGGAATCAGAACCACCCCGCTTGGCTACGCCGGTCAGTACACGGATGACGATACGAGGCTGCAGTATCTGAGGGCTCGATTCTATGACCCTCTCAGCAGCCAATTCCTTTCCTCTGATCCAATCAAAGAGATGACGAAGTCGCCCTATGGTTATGTCCATTCAAACCCCGTTAACGGAACCGATCCGTCGGGCCTGTTCGGATTCGATGACGTCAAGGATTTCGCTACTAGCACGCTGGACTCGCTCAACCCGATCAAGTACTACGAAGAAGAGATTGAATGTCTAGAAGAAGGTTGTAATTACTGGGAAGCAGTCCTAAAGGGGGGACAGGGAGCGGCCGTATTGGCTTGCGATGTGACGGGCACTGCTGCCATCGGGAGAGGCCTCCTTGGGCGCAGTGGAGCAGGGCTTCTGGGGGTAGAGGCCGCCGGGGAGGAGGCGGCTGTGGTCTTCGGGCACGGCGCCCGACATCTGGCGGGAACTGGCCTAGGTCAAGCCCAGGTGGAGGCGGCAATCGCCCAAAGGGTGGCGCAGGTAGCTCCTGAGTCAGGGTTCTTTATGGGAAGGATCTCGCTCGGTGGACGCGTGATCGAGTACAGGGCATTCAAACTTTCCGACGGATCCATCAAAGTAGGGACCTACTACCCTAAGTAGCCGATGCACGCCGAAGGGCCTCTACGAACTCCCACCAGCACCGAGGAAGCAGCCTTGAAGCGGTTGCTCAGCGAAAACTTTGCGGGCCGGGACGCGCTCTTGGCTCAAGTGGAGAATCTGAAGGTGAAACAGATTGACATGGAGGGGAGTTTGCAACTGGCACCTGGTCCCGATGCTATACGTGCGAAGGTGGAGCAGCGCATCCCCGTAGAGGCCGAGTTTCCCGATGATGATGGGGTGAGCGTTCGCGTGCTGCTTCACGTCGTGGACGGTTTTCTAGCTGAGCTTGAGATCTTCAAGGACGATCTGACGGCCATCGGAAAGACCGTCACGCCTGACAACCTGCAATTGAGACACGCGGATCGATAGGTCACTGTCTCAGGCTTGGCTGGCCGAGCTGAACCGGCGGGCGACCGATACGGCACGATGAGCCCCATGCAGGATGTTGGGGTAATCCCATGGATCACATAGACAAAAGCTTCGGCGAGCCTGGAGCCTGTCCATAGAGGACTTTACGGAGGATGTCGAGGCCGAGCTGAACGCGCTTGTCCCCTCGCTAATCGAGGCTGGATATGTCGAAGAGAGGCCTTGGGGCGACAATCCCAATTGGTTTCTGTGGTCGTGGAGGCCGGGGTCAAGCGCAGCAAAGAGCTTGAAGTCTTGTATGGAGATCAGGCTGATTCTTGATTCGGGCGATCGCTACGGTTCACGCCATGCGTGAATTGGGCCGGGCGGCATTAGGCACCTGGGGCGGGGGGCGGTTCCTCCACTTCGGCGAGGCGATCGAGGAGGAGCGGCTGGAGGCGCTGCTGCGGCCGGGCGACGGGATCGACACCGTTCTCAGCGCCGACGCCTACGGGATGGGCGACGCGGACGAGGTGCTCGGCCGCGCGCTCGCGGGCGTTCCGCGCGACTCCTACAGCCTCGTCGGCGCCGTCGGCCATGACTTCTACGAGGGGGAGCGGGAAGGGCCGAAAGGGTTTCCGCGCTTCACCGATCCGCGGCTGCGGGGGCCGGACGAGTATGCGGACTACCTGCGGATGGCGACCGAGAAGAGCCTGGAGCGGATCGGCGCCGACTCCTTCGATTTGCTGCTGCTCCACAACCCGGATCGGATCGGCTACTCGAGCGAGGTCGTCTGGGACGGGATGGCGGCGCTGCGCGAGGCGGGGCTGACGGCGCGGATCGGGGTCGCGCCGGGGCCGGCCAACGGCTTCACGCTGGACGTCATCGGCTGTCTCGAGCGCTTCGGCGACCGGATCGACTGGGCGATGGTCATCCTCAACCCGCTCGAGCCCTGGCCCGGGGAGCTCTGCCTCGAGGCCGCCGCCCGGCACGAGGTCAAGGTCCTGACCCGCGTCGTCGACTACGGCGGCCTCTTCTGGGGCGACCTGCGACCCGATACCCAACTGGCGGAGCGGGACCACCGCAAGTTCCGCCCTGCCGGTTGGATCGAGGCTGGGATGGAGAAGCTGGAGCAGCTGATGCCTTTTGCCGAACGGGCGAAGCTGACGCCGATCCAGCTCGCCTGCCAGTGGAACCTCGCCCACCCCGCGGTGGCCTCCGTCGCCCCGACCCTGATCCAGGAGATCGGCCCCGACGCCTGCCCGATCGAGGCGAAGCGGCTGGAACTGGCGAAGATGCCGGCCGAGAATCGCCTCAGTCCCGAGGACGTGGAGGAGATCCGCGCGATCGGCGACAACGCCGGCTGCATGGCGCTGAAGGGGGCCAGCCCCGAACACGAGGGCGAGGAGCGCCCCGACCGCTGGCCGCTGGACGACGCCCTCGCCGCCGTCGGCGACCGCTGGGGCATCGACCCCGGCCGCGACCTCGTCGCCACCCACTGAGCCGCCGCGGACGGCGATAGCTTCGCCGCGATGAATCGGAAGTGGTGGACCCTCGCCGGCGCCTGCGCCGGGCTCTTCGTCCTGATGCTGGACTCGACCGTGGTCGCCCTGGCGCTGCCGGAGATCCGGCACGACGTCGACGCCAGCGCCGAGGGTCTGCAGTGGGTGATGAACGGCTACCTGCTGACGATCGCGGTGCTGGTCGTCACCGCCGGCCGGCTCGGCGACATGTTCGGCCGCAAGCGGGTCTTCCTCGCCGGGATGGTCCTCTTCGCCGCCGGCTCGGTCGTCTCCGGCGCCGCCGCCGATCAGGACATGCTGATCCTCGGGCGGGTGCTGCAGGGCGCCGGGGCGGCACCGATGCTGCCGCTCTCCCTGGCGCTGGTCTGCAACGTCTTCCCAAGCGACGAGCAACCGCGGGCGCTGGGGATCTGGGCCGCGGTCTCGGCGATCGCGCTGGCGATCGGCCCCCTCGCCGGCGGCCTCCTGATCGAACTCGACTGGCGGGTGATCTTCTGGATGAACCTGCCGGTGATCGCGGTCGGGATCGCGATCACCCTCGCGGCGGCGCCGGAGTCGACCGACCCTGCCGCCGGCACCCGGATCGACTGGCCGGGCCTCGCACTGCTCAGCACCGGCCTCACCGCGGTCGTCCTGGCGCTGGTCCAGTCGCAATCGTGGGACGAGATGGCCGTCATCGCTCTTGCCCTCGTCGGCCTCCTCGCCCTCGCTTGCTTCTGGGCGGTCGAGCACCGGGTGCGGGAGCCGATCGTCGAATTCGCCCTCTTCCGCAACGGGCCCTACTTCGGCGCCAGCGCCGCCGCCTTCGCCCTCGTCGGCTCCTACTGGGCGGTGATGTTCTTCCAGCCGCAGTACCTGCAGGACGTCCGCGACCACTCGCCGATCCTCAGCGGCCTGATGATCCTGCCGGTGACGGCGCCGATGATCTTCATCTCGCCCTTCTCGGGTCGGCTGATCGCCCGCTTCGGCGCCCGTCAACTGATGACCGCGGGGATGACCTGCGGCACCCTCGGCCTCCTCGTCCTCACCCGGGTCGACGCCGACAGCTCCTACGGCTTGCTCCTCGCCGGCTACCTCCTCTTCGGGATCGCGCTCGGTCTCGTCTACGCGCCGATGTCGACGGCGGCGATGGCGGCGATGCCGCGGGAGAAGGTCGGGATCGCCTCCGGAGTGCTGGCGATGGACAGGGTCATGGCCGGCGCCGTCTCCCTGGCCGCGACCGGCGCCGCCTTCCATGCGCTCCTCGGCGACGGCCGCTCCTTTGCCGCCGCGATCGCCGGCTCCACCTGGGTCCCCTTCGCCCTCTGCGTCATCGGCGCCATCCTCACCTGGGCCTTCGTCCGGGACACGGAGGAACCGTCACCCCAGGAGGATCAGCACCGCATGCACCACAAGCGCTTCCATCTTTAACTGCGCTTGACAAACGCTATTCCGACCTGTCCACTCGGAATCGAGGAGACCGCATTCCAGAGCCCTTTCTGCCATCCTCTTCAGCGATGCCGGATTTGTCTGGGGATGAGCTTCAAGAGTTGTCTGAACGCCAGGATCCCCGACTTCTAAGAGCTCTCGATGTGGTTGCCCCCGGTGGTTCGCTGCGCGAGGGGATCGACAACATCGTCCACTCGCGGACCGGCGGCCTGCTGGTCGTCGGTGACCTCGACGACATCTCCCATCTGCTCTCGGGTGGGATCAAGCTCGACGTCGACTACAGCCCGGCGATGCTCTACCAGGTGGCGAAGATGGACGGGGCGATCGTCCTCAACGGCGAGGCGACGAAAATCGCCTGGGCCAACGTCCAGCTGATGCCGGACCCGACGATCCTCAGCTCGGAGACCGGCACCCGCCACCGCACCGCCGAGCGCGTCTCCAAACAGACGACGGCGCTGGTGATCGCGATCTCGCAGCGCCGCGACGTCGTCTCCCTCTACGTCGAGGGGACGAAGTACATCCTCCAGGACATCCCCGCCGTGCTGGCGAAGGCGAACCAGGGCCTGGCGACGCTGGAGAAGTACCGCCAAAGGCTCGATCAGGTGTCCTCCCGTCTGACCCGGCTCGAGTTCGACGGCGGCGTCGTCCTCCACGACGCGCTCTCGGTCCTGCAGCGGGCCGAGCTGGTGACGCGGATGGCGGTCGAGGTCGAGCGCTACATCGTCGAGCTCGGCACCGAGGGCCGGCTGATCGAGATGCAGCTGGAGGAGACGATGGTCGGCGTCGCCGCTGACAAGACGGCGCTGATCCGCGATTACAGCGTCGAAGACTCCGAGGGGAACCTGACCGCGGTGCTGCAGGCGCTCGGTCGGATGCCGCACCAGGACGTGCTCGACTTCGGTCGGCTGGCCGAGCTGCTCGGCTACGACCGCAAGGTCAACACCCTGGACTTCCCCGTCTCGCCGCGCGGATACCGGGTGTTGGGCCGGGTCCCGCGCATCCCCAAGCTTGTCGTCCAAAAGATCACCCACGAGCTGGGTGGGCTCGACGAGGTCCTCGCGGCCTCCGACGAAGAGCTCGCCGCCGTCGACGGAGTCGGGCCCGCCAGGGCCAAAGACATCCGCGAGGGCCTGAGACGGCTCCAAGAGGTCGATCTGGTCGACCGGTACTTGCAGAGCTGACGGCGCCACTCGCCGTCGAACAACGAAAGGAGTCACCGATTTCCGAGCTAGACGAGGCCACCATGGAGGCTGTCTTCGAGGACGTGGAATACGTCTGCGACTTCGAGAAGGGCGACAAGGTCGTCTACCCGCATCACGGCGCCGGACTGGTGATGGCGAAAGAGACGCGGGAGCTGATGGGCGAGGAGCGTGAATACCTCACGATCAAGATCCTCCACAACGAGCTGACCGTGATGGTCCCCTGCGAAAACGCCGGCAAGGCGGGCCTGCGGCGGGTCATCGACGAGGAAGAAATCAAGAAGGTCACAAGCGTTCTCACCGACGACGTCTCGGAGATGCCGAAGAACTGGAACCGGCGCTTCAAGTACAACCGCGAGAAGATCAAGACCGGCGACGTCTTCGAGCTGGCCGAGGTCGTCCGCAACCTCGCGATCCGCGAGATGGAAAAGGGTCTCTCCACCGGGGAGAAGCAGATGTACACCCGGGCGAAGAAGATCCTCGCCTCGGAGTTCATGTACGCGCTCGATAAGGACGAGGAGGGCGCGGAGGAGTACCTCGACGGCCTTCTCGAGGAGCGGTTCGCCGCCACTGCGACCGCCTAGCAGTCCAGCCGTAACCGCCGTCGTCGCGGCCGCCGGCTCCGGAGAGCGTCTCGGAGCCGGCGGCCCGAAGGCCTTCGTCCCCCTGGCGGGGCGGGCGATGGTCGAGTGGTCGATCGGGGCCTTCCGGGCCTGCGACTCGGTGCGCTCGATCGTCGTCGCGACGCCGCCTGGGCACCGGGGCGACCTCGGCGGCCACGACCTCGCCGTCGTCGCCGGCGGTGAGACCCGGGCCGAGTCGGTCGCCAACGCGCTGGAGGCGGTCGGGACCGAGTACGTCGCGATCCACGACGCCGCCCGTCCCCTGCTGACGCCGGAGCTGGTCGAAGCGCTCGTCGCCGACCTCGACGCGGCGCCGGACGCGGCCGGCGTCATCGCCGCGGCCCCGGTCACCGACACGATCAAGCGGGCGAATCTGCGTTTCGCCACCTCGGAGGTGGCAAATCGCAACCTCGCGATCGAGGCAACCGAGGACCGCAGCGGGCTCTGGGCGGCGCAGACGCCCCAGGTGTTCCGGACGGCCGCGTTGCGCGCCGCGCTCGCCGCCGCCGAGCGGCCGCAGGAGGCGACGGATGAGGCGATGCTGGTCGAGTGGGACGGCGGCACCGTGCTCATCCACCCGGTCGCCGAGCAGAACCTGAAGGTGACGACGCCACTCGACCTCCGCGTCGCCGAGCTGCTGCTCGGCGAGCGCGCCGGCGCTCAGTCCCGCAGCAGCACGTAGACCAGCGTCGCCGCGAAGCAGAGCTGGCCGACCGCGAGCGCGGTGCCGAAGTTCGCGGCGCCGACGAGGAGTGCAAGGGCGGTGCCGCCGGCCAGGGCGAGGAGCATGAGGAGGAGCTGACGGCCCATTCGGCGCGAAGTCTATGCTCGGCCCTGATGCTGACCGACTACCACCTGCACCTGCGCCCGGACGAGGACGGGACAACGTTCGAGCGCTATTTCAACGCCGAGAACGTCGACCGCTACCTCGCCGCTGCCGAGGCCGCGGGGATCGAGGAGCTGGGCGTCTCCGAGCACGTCTACCGCTTCCGCCAGGCGCTCGACCTCTGGCGCCACCCGCTCTGGGTCGAGAACGCCCGCGACGACCTCGACGCCTACTGCGAGTTCGTCCGCGGCACGCCGCTGCGGCTGGGGATCGAGTGCGATTGGGTCCCCGGCGCCGAGGAGCGGATCGCCTCGCTGCTGGAGGCGCACGACTTCGACTACGTCGTCGGCTCGGTCCACTTCATCGGCGAGGGCGACACCGCCGTCGACCACGAGGGCTTCGACGTCTGGGAGGGCGACGGCGACGCCGACGAGATCTGGCGCCGCTACTTCGAGGCGCTCGCCGACTGCGCCCGCTCCGGCCTCTTCGACATCCTCGCCCACCCGGACCTGGTCAAGGTCTGGGGCCGGGCGCGGCCGCTGCCCGATCGCGACCTGCGCGCCTTCTACGAGCCGGCGGTGGAGGCGATCGCCGAGAGCGGGATCGCGGTCGAGATCTCGACCGCCGGGCTGCGCAAGCCGGTCGGCGAGCTCTACCCGTCGCGCCAGTTCGCCGAGATGTGCGTCGAGGCCGGCGCCGTCTTCGCCCTCTCCTCCGACGCCCACCTGCCCGAGCACGTCGGCTTCGAGTACGGGCAGGCGGTGCAGTTCCTCGACGAACTGGGAATAGACGAGATATGCGTCTTCGAGCAGCGCCGGCGCAGTCCGGCCCCGCTGAGGGCCCGCGTCGGCTGAGCATGGTCGGGCTCGGCTATGACAGCCACCGCTTCGCCCCGGGCCGGCGCCTCGTCCTCGGCGGGGTTGAGATCGAGCACGACCAGGGCCTGGACGGCCACTCCGACGCCGACGTCCTCACCCACGCCGTGATCGACGCCCTGCTCGGCGCCGGCGGCGGCGGCGACATCGGGACGATGTTCCCCGACGACGACCCGGCCTGGAAGGACGCAGACTCGATCGACCTGCTGCGCACCGTCGTCGGGACGATCGCCGGGCCGATCGTCAACATCGACGCGACGCTGATCTGCGAGCAGCCGCGGCTCGGCCCCTACAAGGCGGAGATGGAGCGGATCCTCGGAGAGGCGACGTCGGCCAGGGTCAGCGTCAAGGCGACCAGCAACGAGGGAATGGGCTTCGTCGGGCGCGGCGAGGGGATCGCCTGCATCGCCGTCGCCAGCGTCGATACCGAATAGGCTTCGCGGCGGGATGGCGGACTCGAAACTGAGCGCGGCCGGCTTGAAGGCCTCGATCTCCGACTCGATCTTCGAGGTCAAGGTGCTGCGCGAGGCCGGCATCGTCGGCCCGATGCGACCGGACAAGGCGCTGAAGATCGGCGGCGCCTTTCTCCGCTGGGGCGCCTCCCCGGCCCTCGGTGTCACGACCGCGGCGATCCACCACCCGCACGAGCTGGCGATCGTCGACGAACGCGGCGCCCTCAGCTGGGAGCGCCTGCACCGGCGCTCCAACGCCCTCGCGCACTCGTTTGCCGCGATGGGGATCGGCCCCGGCGACGGGCTCGGGATCATGTGCCGCAACCACCGCGGCTTCGTCGAGGCCACCCTGGCCGCGGCCAAGCTCGGCGCCAGCGCCCTGTACTTGAACACGATGTTCGCCGGCCCGCAGCTGGCCGAGGTGACGCGCCGGGAGGGGCCGAAGGCGCTCGTCTACGACGAGGAGTTCGGCGACCTGCTCTCCGGCGTCGACGACTCGGTCAAGCGAATCGTCGCCTGGTGCGACGGGGAGGTCTCCGCCCCGACCCTCGACGGTCTGATCGAGGGGGGCGACGAGTCCGACCACAAGCCGCCGCCCGACAAGCCCAAGTTCGTGATCCTTACCTCCGGCACCACCGGCACCCCGAAGGGCGCCCAGCGCTCCAGTCCCGACGGGCTGATGGCGATCGCCTCGCTGATCGACAAGATCCCCTTCCGCAGCGGGATGACGATGATGATCGCGGCGCCGCTCTTCCACTCCTGGGGCTTCTTCCACTTCGTGATGAGCTTGCCGACCGGCTCGACGATGGTGCTGCGGCGCCGCTTCGACCCGGAGGAGACGCTGCGGGCGGTCGAGCAGAGCCGCGCCGACGTCCTCGCCGCGGTGCCGGTGATGATCCAGCGCATCCTCACCCTCCCGGACGAGGTGCTCGAGCGCTACAGCCTGCCCTCGCTGAAGATCACCTCGCTCTCCGGCTCGGCGCTCCCCGGCGAGCTGGCGATCGAGTGGATGGACCGCTTCGGCGACAACGTCTACAACCTCTACGGCTCGACCGAGGTCGCCTACGCGACGGTCGCCACCCCGGAGGACCTGCGGGCCGCGCCCGGCACCGCCGGCAAGCCGCCGCGCGGGACCAAGATCCGCCTCTTCGACGAGGACGGCAGGGAGGTCCCGCAGGGGCAGGTCGGCCGCATCTTCGTCGGCAACGAAATGGCCTTCGAGGGCTACACCGGCGGCGGCGGCAAGGAGATCATCGACGGCCTCTACTCCAGTGGTGACGTCGGCCACATCGACGCCGACGGGCGGCTCTTCATCGACGGCCGCGACGACGAGATGATCGTCTCGGGCGGCGAGAACGTCTTCCCACGCGAGGTCGAGGACTTGCTGGCCGACCACGAGGCGGTCGAGGAGGTGGCGGTGATCGGGGTCGAGGACGACGAGTTCGGCCAGCGCCTGAAGGCCTTCGTCGTCGTCCGCACCGGCCTCGAGGTCTCGGCCGGCGACCTGACCGCGCACGTGAAGGCCAACCTCGCCTCTTACAAGAGCCCGCGCGAGATCGAGTTCCTCGCGGAGCTGCCGCGGAACGCGACCGGCAAGGTGCTGAAGAAGGACCTGCGGGCGCGGGACAAAGAGACTTCGGCTTAGCGGTGGGGGAGCCGGGGGAGTCCCTCGGCGGACAACAGCGGGGAGGGTCCGGCGAGGGACTCCCCCGGCTCCTACTTGGGCCGTCGTAAATTGCGGGCTTCTTGGTCGGTGGTGGGGGGGTTGGGCTCCGGGGCTCGTAGTAGGTTGCGCGGGGATGGGTCAGCCCTTGAAGCAGTTGCAGCAGGTCGGTGAGGCGACGCGTGCGATGCGCGGCGTGGCTGACCAGGCGCTGGAGTGGGTAAAGGTCAGCGAGGGTCGGGTCGCCGAGGCCGAAGCCCGCGCCGAAGCGGTGAAGGGCGAGCTGAAGCAGCGGGCGCTGCTGGCGATGCGCAAGGTCACCGCGGAGGCGCGCGAGCGGATCGCCGCCGAACGCAAGGCGCGGACCGAGGCCGACGCCAGGGCGGCTGCCGCCGAGGCGGCGCGCGACCGGGCGGAGAAGGCGTTCGAGGAGTTGCAGCAGAGCTCCCAGGCCGAGCGCGAGGAGATCGTCGCCAAGACCGCCAAGGCCCGTTCGGCGGCCGAGCAGGCCGCCTCGCAGGCGAAGGCCGAGGCCGAGAGCGCGATCGCCGCAGCGCGGCTGGAGGCGGAGAACGCGACCGCGACCGCCCAGAAGCAGGCCGAAGAGGACTTCACCGCCAAGGTCGAGGAGGCCCGGCAGCAGATCCAGGCCGAGGCCGACCGCCGCGTCGCCGCCGCCGAGCAGCGGGCCGCGGAAGCCGAGGCCGCCGCGGCCGAGTCCCACGAGGCGGCTGTCCGGCTGGAGACCGAGATCGAGCGGCGGGTGATGGACGGGACCGAGGAGGTCCGCCGCGAGGCCGAGGAAAGCGTCCGGCGCCTGCTCGAGAAAGTCGAGCGCGAGGCCGAGGAGGCCGCCCGCGCCCGCGCCGAGGACCAGATGCGGGTCGAGGCCGACCGGATCCGCGTCCAGGCGCAGCGCCGCGAGGAGCGGGTCCGCGAGGCGACCGAGGACGAGATCAAGGCCAGCGTCAGCAAGGCCCGACGCGAGGCGGAGGCGGCGGCGGACGAGGTCGCGCCCACCTGGCTGCGCAGCGGTGAGTCGAAGGCGACCACCGCCGGCTATCGCACGTTTTAGTCAAGTGAATTAACCTCGCCTCCGCGATGAGGGAGGTGAGGATCAGGGACACGCTGACCGGTGAGGTCCGCAGCCTCGAGGGCGAGGAGATCGGGATCTACGCCTGCGGACCGACCGTCTACAGCCGTATCCACATCGGCAACGCGCGCCCCTTCGTCGTCTTCTCGCTGTTCGCGCGCTTCCTGCGCTCCGAGGGCTACCGGCCGAAGCTGGTCGTCAACGTCACCGACATCAACGACAAGATCTACGTCGCCGCGCGGGCGGCGGGCAAGGCGTCGGCCGAGTTCGCGGCGGAGATGAAGGAGGCCTACTTCGCCGACACCGACAGGCTCGGCCTGGGCCGGCCCGACGCCGAGCCGCTGGCGACCGAGACGGTCGCGGGGATCGTCTCGCTGATCGCGGAACTGGTCGAGGGCGGTCACGCCTACGAGTCCGGCGGCGACGTCTACTTCCGGGTCCGCAGCTTCGACGGCTACGGCAAGCTCTCCAACCGCCGTCCCGAGGACATGGACCAGGGCGAGGACGCCGGCTCCGCCTCGCTGAAGGAGGACCGCCTGGACTTCGCCCTCTGGAAGGCCCACAAGCCCGACGAGGACACCAGCTGGGACTCACCTTGGGGGCCCGGCCGCCCCGCCTGGCACATCGAGTGCTCGGTGATGGCCGAGCAGGAGCTGGGCGCTACCTTCGCGATCCACGGCGGCGGCTCCGACCTCGTCTTCCCCCACCACGAGAACGAGATCGCTCAGTCGGAGGGCGCCGGGCGCCCCTTCGCCCGGCTCTGGATGCACAACGGGATGATCGAGACCGACGCGGCGAAGATGTCGAAATCGGAGGGCAACATCTTTCAGCTCTCGAAGGCGCTCGACGCCTACGGGCGCGAGGCGGTCGTCGCCTACCTGATCTCCGGGCACTACCGGCAGCCTTTGGCCTTTGGCGAGGAGCAGATGGAGGAAGCGGTTGCCCGGGTCGAGAGACTCAGGAACTTTTTTAGAGACAACCCGCTGGGGGCGCCGGAGGAGGGGTCGGCGGGCAAACTGCGGGGAGGGCCCGGCGACCCCTCCTCCGGCGCCCGGACCGGAGCCGCTGCCCGACTCGAGGCGTTTCGCGAGGCTCTTGCTGACGACTTCAACACGCCCCGGGCGCTCGCTGAGGTGTTTGAGCTGGTCGGGGAAGCGAACCGGGGTGAGGTTCCGAAGGATTCGGCCGCCGAGGCGCTTGCGGAGATGCTGGAGCTCGTCGGTCTCGGCACCCTTACCCAGCCGGAGAAGGGTGCCGAGGGCGACGAGCGGGCTCAGGAGTTGATGCAGGAGCGGGAGGAGGCTCGGGCGGCTAGGGATTTCGCGCGGGCCGACGAGCTGCGGGATCAGCTGGCGGAGATGGGGTGGACGGTGCGCGATTCCGTCGACGGCCCCAGCCTCGTGCCGAAGACTTGATGATTGACTGCGCCTGATGGCGAACCAGTTCATCTACGGGCGCAACCCGGTCGCCGAGGCCGAGCGGGGGAGGCGTCGTGTGCATCGGGTCTGGCGGGCGCCGGAGACGGCGGCGGAGGAGTTGGAACGACTTTGCGGGTCGCCCGACCACCAGGGGGTCGTCGCCGAGGTCGACCCCTACCCATACGGCGATCCGGTCGGGCTGCTGAAGCGGGAGGGAGCGCTCCTGGTCGCGCTCGATCAAGTCCAGGACCCGCGCAACCTCGGCGCCGTCTGCCGTTCGGCCGAGTTCGCCGGCGCCGCGGGGGTCGTGATCCCGGAGCGCCGCTCCGTCGCCGTCACCCCGGTCGCCTGCAAGGCCTCGGCCGGCGCCGTCGAGCACATCGAGGTGGCCCACGTCCGCAACCTCGCCGACTGGCTCGCGGAGGCGAAGCAGGCCGGCTTCTGGATCTGGGGCGCCGACGCCGGCGCCGCGCAGGCGCCCTGGCAGACCGACCTCACCGGTTCCACCGTCCTCGTCCTCGGGGGCGAGGGGAAGGGCCTGCGCCCCCGGGTGGCAGCCGCCTGCGACGGTCTCGTCGGCCTGCCGCAGCGCGGTCGGGTCGAGTCCCTCAACGTCTCCGCCGCCGCCACCGCGCTCCTTTTCGAGGCCCTGCGCCAGCGGGCCTGACTCCTGCAAATGCAACGGCGGTTGCAGAAAGTCGCACTTTGGGGTTGACAGAACTCCGCGGGCCAGTAAGACTACCGCCGCAATAAGGGTGAACCTCAGGTTGAGGTAAGCCTTGTGAATAGGGCGCCTCGGGGGAGGTAAGTGGCGCCACGACCCTTCAGCAAGGAGAAGGATCTGTGGCTCTGTCTACGCCTACGCAGGAATTGCCGGTCCCGGTCGCCCAGGGCACCGCTCGTGCGGCTAACCCTAACCCTCAAGTTGAACTTGATGATCACTACCTCGTCGCCCTCGCCAAGGAGGGACGGGCCGACGCCTACGACGCGATCGTCCGCCGCTACCGCGGCTTCGTCCGCCTCAAGGCCTCGTCCTACTTTCTCCTCGGCGGTGAGTCCGACGACCTGATCCAGGAGGGGCTGCTCGGCCTCTACAAGGCGATCCGCGACTACCGCACCGACCGCGAGTCGAGCTTCCGCAACTTCGCCGAGCTCTGCATCACCCGCCAGATCATCACCGCGGTGAAGACGGCGACCCGGAACAAGCACACGCCCCTCAACCAGTACGTCTCCTTCAGCCAGACGCCCGCCGCGGCCGGCGACTCGGAAACGACGTTGGACGAGATCCTCCCCGGCCCCAGCGTCCACGACCCGGTCAACCAGGTGATCGCGAGCGAAGAGCTGGAGAGCCTGGTCTCCTGCCTCTCCGGGATCTCCGGGGTGCTCTCGGAACTCGAGAGCCGGGTGCTCTCCCTCTACCTCGACGGCCACTCCTACGAGACGATCGCCGAGCGCCTGGAGTGCGACACCAAGACCGTCGACAACGCCCTGCAGCGGGTCAAGCGCAAGGTCGGGACGCACCTGGCGTCCCGCGAGGTCGCGCTCTAAGCCGTTCGCGGCAGGTCGGCGAGCACGTAATCCAGCAGTTCGCGCCCGTGGTCCGAGGCGACGACGACGTCGTCGGCCTTGACTCGGACCCGGTGCAGCGACTGCATGCGGAGGACGTCGCCGTCGGTGCGGGGGTTGGGAAAGACGCCGGCGTAGGAGACGCCGAGCCGCTCGAGGTGGTCGGCGACGAGGGCGGTCGCGGGTCGCTCCAGCGGCAGGTCGACGTAGACGGCATCGACGTTCCCGCGGTGGAAGAGGTGGTGGCGCTCGCCGCCGACCGCCTCCGCGAGGTCGGCGCCGGGCTGCAGGACCGTGATCAGGGCGAGGTTGTGGTCGCGGTCGACCTCGACGTGGAGCTCGCTGCGCGGCGGCAGCTCGCATCCGGGGGGTGGCTCGGCGAGGCGGCCGCGGAGGCGGCAGAGGTCGATCGTCCGGCCGACGATCCCGCGGTGGCGCTCGGGCGCGTAGACCTCGCGTTCCAGGCCGTCGTTCAGCTTCGTGTAGAAGAGCGCCGCCGATTGCCGCCCGGCCCGCTCCCCGGCGGCGTCGTTGCTGACCGTGGCCGGGATCCAGCCGAGGAGGAAGCCGGTCTCGTGGGCGCCGAGCTCGATGTTCGCCTTCTGGCTGTAGGGGTGGGCCGCGGTCGCCTCGCTGTACATCCCGGCTAATCCGCGCTCCTGGGCCCAGGCCATCAGGTGGCGCTTGGTGCGGGTGAAGAGGTGCTGGCCGCGGGCGGCGGGCAGGGTCACCGCCTGGCCCGAATGTCCGACTGCGTCCCCGGCCGCCGCCAGGCCCATGCCGATGTGGCAAAGAAGCTCGCCTGCGGGGCTTTCGGCGACGCAGGAGACGTAGGTGCCGGCGCCGATCCGGGCCCCGACCTCGGCCGGGTCGTAGACCCACCGGACGTCATAAGTTTGACCATATGCGGCCTCGATCGCGCCCGTCAGCACGCTACCCTCGTCGGGCCCTAAGAACCTGAACGTCACGTCCATTAAGGGCATCATCGCCACCAAGCCCGCCTAGCTCAACCTGGGAGAGCGCCTCATTTGTAATGAGGAGGTTGTCGGTTCGATTCCGACGGCGGGCTCTCACCCTGCGAACACGCAGGTTCCTCTTTCTCCTGCCGCAACTTTCTCCGGGGACGCCGTTTAGGCAGACGTTCGTCCAGTGCCGGAAGGCACGTCAACCAATGAGGAGGCAGGGAAAGATGCGGCAGCAGGCAGGGATGACGGTTAGCAGGGGAGAGCGAGGCCGGGTGAGTCTCTGGGCGATCGCGGTCGTCTGCGCGGTGGGCGCCTGGGCCTTGGCCATGGCGAACGCGGCGCAGGCCTCGGTGATCAGCATCGGCAGCGTGCTGCCGGAAGGCGCGACCTCCGAACCCTTCAAACGGGTGCAGACGCTCTTCAACACGGCGCTGCCGGAGTCTGGGGCGACGCTGGCCTCGCCGGTCAACGGGGCGATCGTGCGCTGGCGCGTGCAGGGCGCCGTCGGCGGCCCCTTCTTCCTGCGGGTGCTCCACCCCGACGGGAAAGGCAGCTACGAAGCGACCGCCACCAGCCAGGGGGCGACCCCGAGCGGGACCGGCCTGCAGACCTTCTCGACCAACCTGAAAGTCCAGGCGGGAGACCTGATCGGGATCGATCCGTCCCACGACACCGACGAAATCGGGTTCGCCGCGGTGGCGGGCGCCGGCTACGCGTCGATTTTCCCGACCCCGTTCGACGGCTCCGTCCACGCGCCGAGCGAAACCTTCAGCGGCAAGGAGATCTCGCTCAGCGCCGAAATCCAGCCCGCGCCGGAAGTCACCACGCTGACGCCGGCCTCCGGGCCGGTGACCGGGAACACCGTGGTGACGATCAGCGGCAAGAACCTGAACGGCGCCACCGCGGTCAGGTTCGGCTCGACGCCGGCGGCGACCTTCACCGTCGACTCCGACACCCAGATCACCGCCACGGCGCCGCGCACCATCCGTCCCGGCAAGGTGGACGTCTCGGTGACGACGCTGGCGGGCGACAACCCGAACACCCGCTACGACGACTTCGTCTACCGGGCGTGCGTCGTCCCGGCGGTCAAGAACAAGAGCCTGAAAAAGGCGAAGACGCTGCTGAGGCGGGGCGGCTGCAAGCTCGGCCACGTGAAGAAGGTCGACGCCCCCGCGAAGAAGGAGGGCAAGATCCTCCAGCAGGCGCCGAAGCCGGGCAAGGTGCTTGCGCCCGGCGCCCGGGTCCGCGTCACCCTCGGCGAGTAACGGCTCAAGGAGGTGGAAGACCCGGTAAGGGTTTTCCACCTCCGCCACTTCGGATATTGCCACGGTGTCTTTTAGGATCGTGGCGATCTGAGTGAGAAAGGGGTGGCGCAGTGGCCGACGACATTCCGGCGGGGTGGTACGAGTACGAGGAGGGAGAAGAGCGATATTGGGATGGCGAGCAGTGGACGGAGGAAAGCCGACCGCTCGCCTCCGAGGGACCGCAACCAGTTGGAGCGAGCGGACCACAGCCTGATTCGGGTGGTCCTACGCCTGTAATCGACGGGGGCAGTGAGCGCCACATCTACAAGGTCCTGACCCAGAAGGACCGCTTCTTCGGCGGTAAGTTCGACCCGGAGCGACTCGAGGCGGCTCTTAACGCCTATGCGGCCGAGGGTTGGAAGGTGGCAGGGATTGCCACCGCGGACATCGCCACGTGGGGCACCTCACGGCAGGAGTTGGTGGTGGTCATGTCGAGGACCGAATGACTCACGAGTGGCATGGGGTCCGGGGAACGGTCCACCAAGGAGTCTTCGTTACCGAGGGGGATCTGCCGGGCGAGAGTCTGGGGAAGGTCTCCGTCTCGATCGGTAAGCAGAACGCGAACCTCGCGGAGATTAAGGAGAAGCTTGCCGCCGAAGCCCACAAGCGGGGTGCGAACGCGGTTGCCAGCCTCCGCTACGGGCAGCGCAAACATGGTCCGCTGCAACTCGTCAACCCGCTGCGCTGGGACACCGAGGTGTGGGTCGGCGAAGGCGAGGCGAAACGGACTCCCTAGCCGCTACGACTCGCCGCCGAGCAGCCGCGCCTTCTCGGCGGCGAACTCCTCCTCGGTGAGGATGCCCTTCTCGCGCAGGCTCCCCAGTCGCTCCAGGCGCTCGATCCGCGCGTCCTCGGCGCTGGTCGGCATCGCCTGCGTCGGCGTCTCGGACTCCCCGCCGCCCGGGCGCCGCACCTCCGGCAGCCGCAGCTTCGACGCCTGCTCGCCGACCTTCTCGCCGATGTTCGCGTCTTTGACCGCGGTCACGACCTTGTCCCTGGTGCCGCCGAAGATCTCCTCGTAGGTCGCGTCGGGGAACTCCTCCTCGCTCATCTTGCGCAGCTCGTGGATGCCGAAGGCGGCCATCCCGGCGACGATCAGGGTGGTGAGGAAAGCGCGGAGGCCGTGGGTCGGGCCGCTGAGAAAGTAGAAGCAGACGACGATCGCGAGGGCGGCGTAGACGTAGCCGGGGTGGAGGCGGAGGACCGGCGCCAGGTAGCGCCGGGTGGCGCGGGCGCCGCTCGTCGGCGAGGCGAGCCAGCCGGCGATCAGGAAGAGGACGCCGACGACGATCACGGTCGTGGCGATGCTGGTCATCAGCGAGGTGCCGATGTCCCAGGCGGCTTCGCCGGCCGGCTTCACGCCTTCGTCCTTGACCAACTGGTCGATGACGATGCCGCCGGCGATGTGGCGGACGACGATCACCGCGAAGCCCGCCGCGACGAGACCGATGCCGCTGAGCAGGACCGTGACCCAGCGTTCGCTGCGGGCGAGGTAGATGGCGGCGCCGAAGGTGACGAAGGTGAGGAGCGAGAGCACCAGCGCCAGGCCTTTGATCGCGATCGCGATGTCCTGCGCCGTCTTCAGCTCGTCGGACTTGATGATCTCGATCTGGGCGGCGTCGGGCGGCAGTTTTTCGGCCAGGCTTTCGCCGATCCCGATCTGCTCGGCGAGGTTGGTGAGGAGGCTGCCGAGGTTGAGCTTGACGTCCCCGTCTTCGGTTTCGACTGCTTCTTTCTTGTTTTCGAGGACGGCGAGGAGCTGTTCGTGGGTGGTCCGGTTCGCCTCCTTCCACAGTTCCTGCGCGGTCGTGCTTTCGAGCGCCTTTTCGGCGCCCTGGCCCGCCACCTGGCGCAGGCCGCCGGCCGCGGGGCCGGCCAGGTCCTTGGTCTCGCCCGGGAGGATTTCTTCGAGTTCCTTGCGGACGTCGACGTTTTCGTAGAGCTGGTCGACGAGGTAGTCGGCGAGGGCCGCCCGGATCGTCTCGTTCTCCAGCAGGCGGCCGCTGGTGTCGACCCAGTCGTCGGTGTTGAGCGCCTGGCGCTCGGTCCAGATCGCGAAGACGCTGAGGAAGGCGAGGACGGACCCGAGCACCACAAGGCCTCTGACAAGGCGACGGCGTCCGCGGCTCATGGCCGGATGGTATACGTGAACCATGAAGCTAGAGGGGATTCACCACATCACTGCGATCACCGAGAACGCCCAGAGCAACGTCGACTTCTACGCCGGCGTCATGGGTTTACGGCTGGTCAAGAAAACCGTCAACCAGGACAACCCCACCGTCTACCACCTGTTCTTCGCCGATGAGGCGGGGGACGCGGGCTCCGACCTCACCTTCTTCGAGTACCCGGGTGCGGCCCCTGGCCGCCCTGGTGCGGGGATGGTCCATCGGATCGTCTGGCGGGTCGCCTCCGGCGAGGCGCTCGACTTCTGGGCCGTGCGCCTGCGCGAGAACGACACCGAGTCCGAGCGGAGCGGCGACAGCCTCGTCTTCTCCGATCCGGAGGGGCTCGAGCACGAGCTGCTCGTCGCCCAGGTGCCGGACCAGCCGCTGATCGCCGACCACCCGGAGGTCCCGGCCGAGATGGCGCTGCAGGGCTTCCACGCGGTGCGCGCCTACGCCGCCGCGCCGGGAGCGAGCGAGGATCTGCTGCAGGCACTCGAGTTCGAGCCGGTCGAGGGGGGCTGGGAAGCCCGGGGCGAGCAGCGCGGCGGCCTCTACCTCTACGACGAGGCTCCGCCCGAGCGCGGGATCCAGGGCGCCGGCAGCGTCCACCACGTGGCCTGGGCCTCGACCCCGGAGGAGCTGCTCGACTGGCGCGAGAAGGCCGTCACCGGCGGCGCCCAGCCGACGCCGGAGATCGACCGTTTCTACTTCCGTTCGATCTACTTCCGCGAGCCCAGCGGCGTGCTGTTCGAGATCGCCACGCTCGGCCCCGGCTTCACCGTCGACGAGCCGGTCGAGAGCCTGGGCGAGAAGCTCTCGCTGCCGCCCGCTTTCGAGCACCTGCGCGAGGAGGTCGAACCGCGTCTGCGCCCGGTCGTCAACCCACGCGTCAAAGCCCAGGGTTGACTACGGACTTCAGCTGGCGCGACGCCGGACGCACCGTCGTCTTCCGGCGGGGCGGGGTGGCGCGTGCGGTCGAGCTGCTGCGCGAGAACGGGGTGGAGGAGTTCGAGCTGCTGAGCACCGAGCGGGCGCTGGGGGAAGCAAGGGATGACCTGGTCGAGGCGGCGCAGGGGGTTCATTTTGTGGCCTCGGGGCAGGTCCCGGCCGCCGCAGGCGCGTTGACGGGCGCGCTCGCACCCCCTTCAGATGCTGAGGAGGGGGTGCGAGTGCGCCCGCTCGTGGCCTTTGGCGGCGGCCGGGTGATCGATGTGGCCAAGGCGGTGGCTTCGGTGAGCGGGGCCGAAGTGATTGCGATCCCGACGACGCTTTCGGGGGCGCCGATGACCGCGATCCACCGTTTGCCGGCCGGGGATGAGGAGCGGGTGCGGGGGATGGTGCGGCCCTCGCTGGTGATCGCGGACCCGGAGGCGATGACCGGGCAGCCGGAGCGGGAGCTGCGGGCGAGCGCGATGAACGCGCTGGCGCACGGGGCCGACACGCTCTACTCGCCGCTCTCTAACCCGGTCTCGGAGATGACGGCGCTGCGCGGGGCGGAGCTGATCTCCCGGGCGCTCGACGAAGAGCGGGAGGGACGCGACCGCGCCGCTCTCGCCCTCGGCTCGATCCTCTGCGGCTACGCGATCGACTCCGCCGGCCTCGGCCTGCACCACGTGGTCTGCCAGACCCTCGTCCGGGTCTGCGGAACCCCGCACGCCGAGACCAATGCCGCCGTTCTGCCGCACGCGCTGGAGTTCCTGGTCGAGCGGGCGCCGGAGCCCTACGGGCGTTTGGCGAGCGCACTCGGGACGGACCTGAAAGGACTGGGCCCTCGGGTCAAGCGGCTCGGGCAACCGCAACCACTCGGCGACCTTGGCGGCGACGCCTCCAAGCGCGACGAGGCCCTCGACGCGATGCTCCAGCGATCGGAGCTCGGGCGCGTGCCGGGTCCGCCGGTCACCCGCGAGGACTTGGAGCGCTTGGTGCGGAAAGCCTGGGCGTAACCGTGACTTCGCGCCCGTGTAGCGCTACGCGTGGATCCCGAACGTCTGAGCCCTGAGCGGCTCGCCTCCTACCACGCCTACACGCGTAAGCACAGCGTCAACTGGCCGATGTACTGCGTCGCCAGGGCCTTCCTGCTGCCGTTCTTCCTCGTCTACTTCCGGCTCGAGCGGCGGGGGCGGGAGTACGGCAAGGCTAAGGGGGGCGTGATCGTCGCCGCCAACCACCGCAGCTTCCTCGACCCCTTCGTCGCCGGCGCCTGCCTGCCCTGGCGGCGGCCGATGAACTACATGGCCAAGGTCGAGCTGTTCCAGCGGCGCTGGCAGGGCTGGCTGCTCTCGCGGCTCGGCGCCTTCCCCGTCCGTCGCGGCGAGTCCGACGAGGAATCGATGCTAACCGCGCGGATGATCGCCGAACGCGGGGGTGCCGTCTGCCTCTTCCCCGAGGGCACGAGGATCCGCCGCGGCACCCTCGCCAACCCGAAGCGGGGCGTCGGCCGGCTGGCGCTGCAGACCGGCGCCGTGGTGATCCCGACCGCCGTCCTCGGGACCGAACACGTGCGCCGCGGCTGGCGCATCCGCCCGCGCAAGTGCAAGGTGCGGATGGGCCCGCCGATGACCTTCCCCCGCGCCGAGGAGCCCTCGCCGGCGCTGGCGGAAACGGTGACGGCGCGGATCTGGCCCAACGTCCTGCTGCAGTGGGAAGACCTCGGCGGGCTGCCGCCGATGCGCCGCGCCGCGGTGATCGGCGCCGGCAGCTGGGGAACCGCGGTCGCGGTCCTGCTCGCCCGCGGGGGGCTCGACGTGCAGCTGGGGGCGCGGACGTCGGAGCGGGTCGAGGAGCTGATCGAGGACGGCGAGAACCGCCGCTACCTGCCGGGCGTCCCGCTCCCCGAGTCGATCGACGTCCGGCCCGCCTCCGCGATCGAGCTCGCCGGGCTCGACCTGATCTGCCTCGCGATCCCCTCCAAGCAGCTGCCGCAGGCAGTGGGGGCGATCGCCGATCGGGTCGGCTCGCGCAGCGCCGTCCTGATGCTGACCAAGGGGTTGATCGGCCCGCAGGCGCAGCTCCCCTCCGAATACGTGGGCGAACGCGTGCGGTCGCGCGCGATCGCCTGCCTCGGCGGCCCCGCCCACGCCCGCGAGGCCGTCTCCGGCTCGGCGGCGCTGGTGCTCGGCTCCGCCGACGAGGAGCTGCGGGTCCAGATCGGCGAGGTCTTCGACCGCGCCGGCCTCGTCTGCGAGCGCTCGCGGGACATCACCGGAGTCGAGATGGCGGGGGCCGCCAAGAACGCCGCCGCGCTCGCAGCAGCCGCCGCCGAGCCGCACGGCCTCAACGCAGCCGGGATCGCGACGGCGGCGATCTGGCGCGAGTGCATCGACTTCGCCGTCACCCGCGGCGCCGAGTTCGAGACCTTCGCCGGGCTTGCCGGCGTCGGCGACCTGACCGCGACGATGATGGCCCCGGCCGGCCGCAACCGCCGCGCCGGCGAGCTACTCGGGACCGGCACCCCGGCCGCTGAGATCCCCGGCAAGATCGGCCAGGCCTCCGAGGGTCTGGACACGGTGCCGCTGCTGGCGGAGGCGGTGGCCTCCTCCGGGGTCGAGGCCGACGCGCTCGCCGCGCTCGCCGCCCTGATCCACGGCGAGTGCGACGTCGAGGAGTGGATCGCCACCCTGCGCCGGGTCGAGCGCGAGAGAAGGGCTGCCTGATGGGCGCGGGGGTACGCTTGCGGGGTGAGCGGCCCCGAGCAGAACGTCGAGCCGGCCGAGCTGGCTCCGGCGGCGAAGGCGGAGCTCGACCGCGCCTTCGAGGACTTCTACCGGGCGCACCTGCGCGACGTCTACTCCTACGCCTACTACCGGGTGGGGAACCACCACGACGCCGAGGACCTGACCGAGCAGGCGTTCCTGCAGGCCTACCGCCACTTCGACCGGGCGCGGCGCGAGTCCGACGGCCGGCCGCTGCGCCCCTGGGTGATCCGGATCGCCCACAACCTCGCCTCGAACTTCTACCGCGACCGCTCGCGCCGGCCGCAGACGCCGCTGGAAAATGCCGACCCGATCGCGACCCGCCACGACACCGAGGCGATCGCCGAGGGGCGGGAGGAGCTGCGCCAGGTGATCGAGCACCTCGACCGGCTCCCCGAGGACCGGCGCGAGGCGCTGATCATGCGCTTCGCCCTCGGCATGGACAACCGCGAGATCGCCCGCGCGATGGGGCGCTCGGACGGCGCCACCAAGGTACTGATCCACCGCGCGATCAAGCAGCTGCAGGAGGAGATGGAAGATGACGGAGCCGAGTGAGCGACTGACCGGCAACTGGGACGTCGAGGCGCTGCTGAGCGACGCGCTGCGCCCGATCGAGCCCCCGGAGCGTCTCTCCAGCCGGGTCGAGGACACCCTCTCCGCGATCACCCAGGCGGCCGCCGAGGAGCTCTCCGACTGGGCCGACGAGCTCTCCGAGGCGGAGCTGGCGGCGCTGCGCGACCCGCGCAACTGGGTGCGGCCGGTGGTCGCGGTCGGCGCCGGCGGCGTCGCCACCGGCGCGCTGGTCCTGCTGGAGCTGCGACGCCGCAGCCGTCAGCAGAGCCAGAGCGGGCTAAGGGCGCTGACGAGCGGCCTGCGCTCGCGGCTTTGACCGCCGCGGTTTCCTAGGCGTCTCCCGGCGGGCCCTGGGGCGACGACTCTCCCCGCGCGGCGTTCCCCACGCCGCGGCCAGCCCCAGCAGCCCGACGAGGAGGTTGAGCCACTCGCTGCCCCAGCCGACGATCGCCAGCGCCAGGTAGAGGCCCCCGACCGCCAGCGAGTAGGGGCGGGAGGAGACGCCCGCCACCAGCACCCCGATCGCGCCGGTGGCGAGGTAGAGGACGTTGAGCCAGCCGTTGACCTGCAGGGCGCCGAGCGCCTCCTCGTAGGAGTCGAGGTCGCCGAAGGAGGCGGTGTAGAAGAAGCCGACGACGCCGAGCAGGAGCAGGACGGGACCGGCCACGCAGGCGTAGAGACGGGCGGGGGTGGCGGCCTCCATCGGCGGCGATTGTAGGCTGCTGAGCCCGATGGCCGAGACCTGTTACCGCCACCCCGACCGCGAGACCGGCGTCTCCTGCTCCTCCTGCGGCCGGCCGATCTGTCCCGACTGCATGACCCCGACCCCGGTCGGGATGCGCTGCCCGGAGTGCGCGAGCCAGCGGACGAAAGTGGTGCGGAACCCGACCGGCACCCCTGGCTTCGAGTCGACGCCGGCCACTTTCATCCTGATCGCGATCAACGTCATCGTCTTCCTGGTCGAGATCGCCAACGGGAGCGGTGGCCTCTTCACCAGCCAGCGCAGCCAGTTCTTCGTCGACTTCGCGCTCTTCGGCCCCCTGGTCGCCGAAGGGGAGTGGTACCGGCTCGTCACCAGCGGGTTCCTCCACGTCAACCTGATCCACATCGGCTTCAACATGTTCCTGCTGCTGGTGCTGGGGCGGTTGCTGGAGCCGGCGCTGGGGACGCCGCGCTTCCTCTTCCTCTACTTCGCCTCGCTGCTCGCCGGCTCCTTCGGCGCTCTTCTGGTCGAGCCGAACGCGGTCACCGTCGGCGCCTCCGGCGCGGTCTTCGGCCTCGCCGGCGCCGTCTTCGTCATCGCCCGCGGCCGCGGCATGAACGAGCTTGCGGGGGAGATCGGGTTCTTGATCGTCTTCAACCTGGTCTGGAGCTTCATCGCCCCGAACATCAGCGTCGGCGGTCACGTCGGCGGCCTGGTCGGCGGCGTCGTCTGCGCGCTGGCCATCGTCGCCGGGGAGAAAGGGCTCTTCGGCCGCAACCGCATGCCGCTCGAGCTGGCGGCGATGGTCGCCGTCGGCGTCGTCTCGGTCTTCGGCGCGCTCGCGGTCGCCTAGCTGTAGTTCCTCACAACGTTGTTCATCCGGGCCTCCTTGAAGGCTGGGGGTGCGACCCACCCAGATCAAGGAGGACACCGGATGAGAATCCACGCTAACGCCCGCACCTGCCCGAACAGCCGCAAGCTGCTCGTGCG
>DASTZP010000054.1:0-2772 GCA_035764245.1 Solirubrobacterales bacterium | reverse complement strand
CAGGATGAAGGAGAGCGCCGCAGCGGTGGGGTACTCGCGCAGGTCGATGTAGAGCGAGCGAATCGAGTTGCCGATCATCGATTGGTTGGTGCCGCCGAGGAAGGCCGCGTTGACGTAGTCGCCGACGGCGGGGATGAAGGTGAGCAGGGTGCCGGCGACCACGCCGGGGGCCGAGATCGGGAACGTCACCCGCCAGAAGGCCTGCGAGGCGGAGGAGTAGAGGTCCTTGGCGGCCTCGATCAGGCGCTCGTCGATCCGCTCGAGGCTGGCGTAGATCGGCAGCACCATGAACGGGAGGTAGTTGTAGGTGATGCCCGCGATCACGGCCACCGGCGTCGCCAGCAGGCGGCCGTCGTCGCCGAGGATCCCGAGCGTCTTCAACGTGTCGACGACGAGCCCGCCGTCGCTGAGGATCGTCGTCCAGCCGATCGTCCGGATCAGGTAGGTGGTGAAGAACGGCGCGATCACCGCGAACAGCAGCAGCGTCTTGTAGCGCCCCGAGCGGAAGGCGATCGCATAGGCGAGCGGGTAGCCGATCAGCAGGCAGAGCAGCGTCGCCGTGCCGGCGTAGAAGCAGGAGCGCCAGATCTGCTCGGTGTGCCCCGAGAGCGCGTCCGGGAAGTTCTCCCAGGCCCAGGTGAATTCGAACCCGCCCGTCGTCAGCGAGCCCGAGTACAGCGCCAGTTCGCCCATGAAGTACATGGGCACGACGAAGAAAAAGAGGAGCCAGAGCAGGCCTGGTCCCAGTAACCAATACGGGACCAGGCGTTGCTTCCAGCTCCTCATCTGCTCAGCCGGTCAGGGTGTTTGCCCAGGCCTCGCTGACCTTGTCGACGTCAGGCGGGGATTCCTGGGTGGAGCAGTTCTTCTGGAACTCCTCGCTGGGGAAGACGAGCGGGTCTTTCGCCAGTTCGGGTTCGACCAGTTCGCTCACCCCTTCGACGGGCGAGATGTAGGTGATGTATTCGGTCAGGCCGGCTGCGACCTCGGGCTGGTAGACGAAGTTCATCCAGTCCAGCGCCGCCGCCGTGTTGGGCGCCCCGACCGGGATCACCATGTTGTCCGACCAGAGGATGCAGCCCTCGGTCGGCATCCGCCATTCGGCGTCCGGGTTTTCGACGATCGAGGCGTCCCCCGACCAGCCGATCGCGGCGACGATGTTGCCCGCGGTCAGGTCCTCGGTGTAGTCGTTGCCGGTGAAGCGGCGGATCTGCCCGGAGTCGGCGGCCGACTTGATTTTTTCGATCGCCTTTTCCCAGTCGGCGTCGCTGGCGCCGGTCGGGTCGACCCCTTCGGCCTTCATCACCAGCGGGACGCTGTCGCGCATCTCTTCCAGGAAGGTGATCTTGCCCTTGTATTTCGGGTCGAAGAGGTCGTTGACCGATTTGATGTCCGGCGCCTTCGAGGTGTCGACCCAGATCCCGGTCATCCCGCTCTGCCACGGGATCGAGTACTTGCGCCCCGGGTCGAAGGCGGGCTCCCGCAGGTTCGCCGTCATGTTCTGGAACACCGTCGGCAGGTCGGCCTGGTCGAGCTCCTGCAGGTAGCCGAGGTCGTGCATCTGCTGCGCCATCCAGTCGGTGAGGACGAAGATGCTGCGGCCGCCCGACTCGCCCTGTTCCAGCTGCGGCTGCATCTTCCCGAAGAAGGTGTTGTTGTCGTTGACGTCTTCGATGTACTTCACCTTGACGCCGCTGTCCTTTTCGTACTGGGCGATGGTCCCGTTCTTGCCCGGCTGGATGTATCCCGGCCAGTTGGAGATCGTCAGCTCGCCTTTCGCTTCACCGCCCTGGGCGACCGTCGTTTCCCCGGAGTCGTTGGCTCCGCCGCCACCGCCGCCGCAGGCCGCGAGCCCGAGGGCCAGCACCGCCGCGGCGACCAGGACGGCGACTGACGCCGTCGCCCTGCGTTCGTTTCCTCTGCTGCTCACCATCTGGGGATCAACCTCCCTGGCTCGTTTCCAGTTGCGACTGGTCTGCGGCGCTACCGCCGTTGCTTTCCGCGGCCGGCCCGACGGGCGACTCGCGGACAAGGTGCATGTGCTCGGGCTCCCAGCTGAGGGCGACCCGCGCCCCGCCGCCGGGCAGCCGCTGGCGTTCGGCCTCGTCGGCGTTGGGGACGAGGACGGTCATCCGCACGTCCTCGCCGAGGTCGACCGCGATCTGGGTCGCGGTGCCGAGATAGAGCGAGCTGGCCACGACCCCCTCGACCCGGGGCAGGTCCGCCGCGGGCCCGGATCCGTTTTCGCCCACCTCGACCCGGAGCTTCTCCGGGCGCACCACCGCGTGGCAGCGGTCGCCGGGCGAGAACCCGTCGGTAGGGGTGGAGATCGTCTGCCCCTGGTCGAGGCGGACCTCGTCGTTGCCGGTGACCGTCGCCGGCATCAGGTTGGAGACGCCGATGAAGCCGGCGACGAAGGTGGTCGCGGGACGGTTGTAGACGTCCTCCGGCGACGCCACCTGCTCGACCCGGCCGCGGTTCATCACCGCGATCCGGTCGCTCATCGTCAGCGCCTCCTCCTGGTCGTGGGTGACGTAGACGAAGCTGATGCCGACCTCCTGCTGGATCGCCTTCAGCTCGACCTGCATGGCCTGGCGGAGCTTGAGGTCGAGGGCCCCGAGCGGCTCGTCGAGCAGCAGCAGCGAGGGCTGGTTGACGAGCGCCCGGGCGAGCGCCACGCGCTGGCGCTGTCCGCCGCTGAGATCGGAGGGAAAGCGGCGGGCCTTGTCGGTGAGGCCGACGACCGAGAGGACCTCGGCGACCCGCCGGCCG
>DASTZP010000053.1:0-7582 GCA_035764245.1 Solirubrobacterales bacterium | reverse complement strand
GGGCGAACGCCGGGCTCGCCAGGGTGGTCGTCCAGCGCACGGCGAAGTGCATCCGCGTCGATCACGTCGAGCTTGTCGGCCTCGTTGATCGCCCGCTCGACGGTCTTGGGACCTGCGACGGTGGTGAAGTCGAGGAAGGTCTTGACGGGTGCGGTCAGTGGGATGCCCAGGCGTGTGGTCATGTCCCGGTTCCGCAGTCCAGGCCGGTCGTGGATGCGCAGCCCTTGGCGGCGCAACGAGGAGTGACGGGCGATGCTGACGTGGATGACTCCCGGGGTCTCCTTCCCGAACCCCCACAGGGCTGCGGCGCTGCGATGGCTCAGCATCGCTTGCTTTCCGCAGGCGAGGACGGCCGCCATCCAGCGCCGTTCACTCGTGAGGAGAGGCCAGCCGATCAGGTAGACACCGCGATGAGGTGAGCGATGAATACGGCCTCGCTTGAGTCGATGTTCGATCGCCTCATGCGTGAGCCCCAGCGCCAGGAGCTGTGAACGCGAAATCACCCCATGCTGCCGCCGGGCCAGATCCCAAACCCGCGGGCTGATCGTTTCCAGAATTTCCCGGGTCATAGCAAGGGTAAGTCTGGAAACGAGCCCTCTCGCCCCCCTCGCAAGCTCGGGGCGGGGTGGGGCGTTGATTGGGGGATGGATGACGTCTGCGCGATCATCGTCTCTCACAACGGCAAGCGCTGGCTCGAGGCGGCGCTGAGCACGCTCTACGCGAGCGCGGGGGATCTCGACCTCGACGTCGCCGTCGTCGACAACGGCAGCGACGGCTCGGCGGCCTACGTCGGGGAGCGCTTTCCGCGCGCTCGCACCATCAGCTGCGCCAACCGCGGCTTCGGCGCCGCCAACAACCGCGCCCTGGAGACCGCCGACGCCCGCTACGTCCTCTTCCTCAACCCGGACACCGAATTCCTCGGCGGCAGCCTCGAGGAGCTGGTGCGCCGTCTCGACCGCCGCCCCGACGTCGGCCTCGCCGGCGTCCGCCAGCTCGGCACCGACGGCAGCCTCGCCCCGAGCATCCGCCGCTTCCCCTCGACCCTCAACATGCTCGCCGAAGCGATCGGCGTCGAGCGCCTTCCCGTCCTCCGCCGCTTCCTCGGCGAGCGGGTCCTCGCCCCCGGCCGCTACGACCGCGAATCCCACTGCGACTGGACCTCCGGCTCCTTCATGCTCGCCCGCGCCGAGGCCCTGCGCCAGACCGGCGGCTTCGACGAGCGCTTCTTCCTCTTCTCCGAGGAGACCGACCTCTGCTGGCGCCTGCGGGAGGCCGGCTGGGAGATCGTGCACCTGCCGCTGGTGACGATCCGCCACTTCGAGAGCGAGCGCTCGGCGACCCCGAGGATGGAAGCCCAGAGCGCCTACGCCCGCCTCCAGTTCGCCCGCAAGCACTTCGCCCGGGTCTCGCCGTACCGCCTGGCGATGGCCCTCCGCTACGCCCTCCGGGCCAGGCGCGAGTCCGCCCGGGCCGCGCTCGCGACCGTGATCGAAGAGGAGCCGCCGATCCCGCCGCCGGCGCCGGAGCCGGTTCAGGCGACGATCGTCAGCGCGCCCGGCGCCACCCTCAGCTCGATGCGCTCGCGCTCGCCGATGTAATCCCCGTCGACCTGGAGCGGGAACGGCCGTGGGCTCCCGTCTTTGGCTTCGGAGACGGTCTCGACGACGGCGTGGGCGACGTCGTCGAAGTGGGCGACCTGCTTGTGCTGCGCGGCCGTCCGGGTCCCGCTGAAGAGGCGGCTGATCAGGGTCGGCATGTCGCGCTGGTTGGCCCGCTTCAGCACCGCCATCGAGAGCGTCCCGTCGTCGATCGCGATCCCCTCGCAGACGCGGATCGGACGGCTGGCGAAGTAGGTGAACGGGTCGCTGTTCTGGACGATCGTGGTAACCCCGTCGACCGGATCGTGACCGTCGACGGTGGTGCGGACCCTGACCGGGTTGACACGGTACCGGCGGTAGAAGGCCGAGATCCCGGCCCAGCTGTAGTAGTAGGGACCCGCGCTCGCCTTCAGCTTCGGGTTGGAGTCGACGCGCTCGACGACGGTCGCGTCGATCCCGACCCCACAGGCGAAGACGAAATAGCGCTCGTCGACCATGCCCAGGTCGATCTTGCGCGGCGACCAGTCGTCGGCGAGCGAGAGCAGGTGCTCGGTCGCGTCGACGACGTCGTTGGGGATCCCGAGCGTCCGGCAGACGACGTTGGTCGAGCCGCCCGGCAGCACCGCGACCGGCAGGTCGGTCCCCGCCAAGCCGTTGGCGACCTCGTTCAGGGTCCCGTCGCCGCCGAAGGCGACGACGACGTCATAGCCGCCGTCGCGCGCCTCGCGCCCGATCTCGGTCGCGTGGTTCTGCGCCTGCGTCGAGACCGCTTCGACGTCGAAGCGCCCCTGCAGCGCGTACACCACCAGGTTCTTCAGCCGATCGGAGACCGTCGTCGCGTACGGGTTGACGATCAGCAGCATCCGCTTCTTCGCGGGCTTGCGGCGGCGGAGGGGCCTGAGCTGCGCGGTCACGAAGGCTGCACCCTAATGCCGCTCGCGCTGCGACTACCCTGCCGCCGATGGTCGACCGACGCGAGCTGGCCGCGATCTTCGTCGGCGGGGCCCTGGGGGCGCTGCTGCGAGCCGGGCTGGGGGAGGCGTTCCCGGCCGGGGAGGCGGCCTGGCCCTGGGCGACCTTCCTCGTCAACGTCGCCGGCGCCGCCCTGCTCGGCTACTGGTTCACGGCCCTGCCGCACACCAGCTACCGACGGCCGCTGCTGACGACCGGCTTCTGCGGGGCGCTGACGACCTTCTCGACCGTGCAGCTGGAGCTGGTGGAGATGATCGACGCCGGCCGGGCGGGACTCGCGGCCGCCTACCTCGCGGTCAGCGTCGCTGCGGGCCTCGCCGGGGTCCAGGCGGCGACCGCCGTCGCCCGCAGGGCGGAGGCGGCGTGAGCGTCGCCGTCTGGGTCGGGGTCGGCATCCTCGGCGGCCTTGGAGCCCTTGCCCGCTTCGGGCTGACGCTGCTCGTCGCCGACCGGCTGCACCCGCACCTCCCCCTCGGCACGATGGCGGTGAACGTCAGCGGCGCCTTCTTGCTCGGCCTGCTGGCGGGAGCCTCGGTGGATGGCGACGCGCGCCTCCTCTTCGGCGTCGGGCTGCTCGGCGCCTACACCACTTTTTCGACCTGGATGATCGAGACGCAGCGGATCGACAAGGCGGGCAAACGACGGATCGCGGTCCTCAACGTCGTTCTCAGCATCACGCTAGGCCTCGGCGCCGTCGCTCTCGGCTGTTTTCTCGGACAGCAGCTCTAGGTCGCCTCGTACCGGATGACCGAGCCCTCGTCGGCTTCCCGCACCCGACCCTCGTTGACGAGCAGGTCGGCGTGGCCGATCACCTCCGAGAGGGTGAGGAAGGCCTGGGTGACGGCGACGTTGCCCCACAGGGCCTGCGCCAGCTCGTAGCCGCTCCGCGGCCGCTCGGCGATCAGCCGGTAGATCTTCTCCTTGCGCCGCTCGTGGCCGGCGAAACGGGAGTCGATCAGCTCGACGTGGTCGGTGATCGGCTCGCCGTGGCCGGGGAGGACGATCTCAGCCGACATCTCCCGCGTCCGCCGCAGTGACTCGATGTAGGTGACGAGCGCCTGCGTCCGCCGCGAGGAACCGTCGAGCGGGCGGGTGATCAGCGGGTTGGAGGAGATCTTCGGCAGCAGGTGGTCGGCGGCGATCAGGATCCGCCGCTCCTCGTCCCAGAAGACCGTGTCGGAGGGGCTGTGGCCGGGCCGGTGCAGGACTTCGAGCCGCCGGTCGCCCAGCTCCAGCGCACCGCCGTCCTCCAGCGGCCTCGTCACGGTCACGTGCGAGCCCCAGCTGCGGAAGCTGCGCGAGACGCTGCGCAGCGCCACCGTGACGTCCTCGGGGATGCCGTTGCGCAGCATCACCTCGACCGCGAACTGGTCGTCGAGCTCGGCGTCCTCGTCGAAGGCGGCGAGCCGTTGCGCCGCCGCGCCCAGCGCCGCCACCTCGGCGCCGGAGTGCTCGACCAGGATCTCGACCAGGCCGAGGTGGTCGATGTGCTGGTGGGTGACGACGATCAGCTCCAGGTCGGCGAGCGCGTGCCCGCGCTCGGCCAGCCGCGCGGTCAGCTCGTCGAGCGCCTTGCCCGAGTTCGGCCCGGTGTCGACCAGGGTCAGCGGCTCATCCTCGATCAGGTAGCAGTTGACCCGCCCGACCGCGAACGGGGTCGGGATCGCGAAGCGGTGGATGCCGGCGAGCGCCGCCTGCGCGAGCGCTTGCTCCGGCGTCGCCGTCACGCCCGGATCAGCCCGAGGACCTCGTCGCGTCGCCGTTCCATGTCCTCGCGGCTGACCAGCGACTCCAGGTTCAGCCGCAGCAGCGGCTCGGTGTTGGAGGGGCGGACGTTGAAGTGCCAGTCGTCGTAGTCGACCGAGACCCCGTCGAGGTGGGCGATCCGCCCGTCGGAGTAGCGCTCCTCGATCTCGGCCATCTTCGCCTCGGCGTCGGCGACCTCGGAGTTGATCTCGCCGGAGATGAAGTACTTGGCCCGGAACTCCTCCATCAGCTCGGCCAGCGAGCGGCCGTCGAGCGAGAGCAGCTCCAGCACCAGCAGCGCCGGGATCGTCCCCGAGTCGGCGTTCCAGAAGTCGCGGAAGTAGTAGTGGCCGGAGACCTCGCCGCCGAAAGCCGCTTCCTCCTCGCGCATCCGCGCCTTGAAGAAGGCGTGGCCGACGCGCGAGAGATCGGAGCGGCCGCCCTCGGCGGCGACCAGGTCCGGCACCGCCCGGCTCGAGCGCGGGTCGTAGAGGATCGTCGCGCCGGGGCTCTTCTGCAGGACCGAGCGCGCCAACAGGGCGCAGACGAAGTCGCCGTCGCAGAAGCTGCCGTTGCCGTCGATGAAGAAGCAGCGGTCGGCGTCGCCGTCCCAGGCGATCCCGAGGTCGGCGCCGGTCGACTTGACGCGGTCGATGATCATCCGCCGGTTCTCCTCCAGCAGCGGGTTCGGCTCGTGGTCGGGGAACTCGCCGTCGGGGACGAAGTACATCTCCTCCAGCTCCAGCGGCAGCTTCTCCAGGATCGGCCCGACCATCGGCCCGCCCATCCCGTTGCCGCCGTCGACGACGACCTTCATCGGCTTCACGTTCGCGGGATCGATGAAGGACAGCGCGTGGGCGCGGAACTCCTCCCAGACGTCGACCTCCTCGGCCGCGCCGCCGCCCGGCGCCTCGCCCAGCCCCGCTTCGATCTCGGCCTTGACGTCGCCGATCCCGGCGTCGCCGGAGAGCGGCAGCGCCCCCTCGCGGACCAGCTTTACCCCGGTGTAGGCCTTCGGGTTGTGCGATGCGGTGACCATCGCGCCGCCGTCGAGCTCGCGCGAGCCGACCAGGTGGTAGAGCATCTCCGTCGCGACTTCGCCGGCGTCGAGGACCGTCGCGCCCTCGGCGAGGAGCCCGTCGCGGACCGCACCCGCCATCGCCGGCGCGGTCAGCCGCATGTCGCGGCCGAGCCCGACCCGCAGCTCGCCCGGCTGCTTGCCGCGCAGCCGCCCCAGCACCCGGGCGAAGGCGCGGCCGATCGCCAGCGCCGTCGTCTCGTCCATCTCCTCGCCGTAGAGCCCGCGGATGTCATAGGCCTTGAAGATTCCCGGCGGGGCCAGGGGCGACTGGTCGTTCAAAACGCTCCTTTCAGAGCCTCATAGCTCTGCTCGATCGACTGCGGCATCACTTTCGTGTCGGCGATCACCGGCATGAAGTTGTTGTCGCCGGCCCAGCGGGGGACGACGTGCATGTGGATGTGGTGCTCGACCCCGGCCCCGGCGACCCGGCCCTGGTTGAAGCCGACGTTGTAGCCGTGCGGCTCGTAGACCTGCTCCAGCCGCTCCATCGCCCGCTGCGCCAGCGCCATCATCTCCGCCAGGGTCTCCGCGTCGATCTCCTGCAGGCGGCCGACGTGCTCGTACGGCGCCACCATCAGGTGGCCGTTGGTGTACGGGAAGAGGTTGAGGATCACGAAGCAGCGCTCGCCCCGGTGGACGATCAGGTTCGCCTCGTCGTCCCCGGCCGCCGGCTTGGCGCAGAAGATGCACTCCTCCTCGATGTCCTTGGACGCGTCCTTCACGTAAGCGAGGCGCCAGGGCGCCCAGATGCGGAAATTTGCCACGGGCTGCCCATCCTACGAGAGCGCCGGGCGGGCCCGGCCGCCGCTCAGAGCCAGCGCCGCTTGCGGAAGTAGAGGACGAGGGAGACGAGCACGGCCGCCATCACCCCGAGGACGACGAAGAACCCGGCGTGGTCGCCTTCGTCCGGCACCCAGGTGTTCATCCCCATCACGCTCGCGATCAGGGTCAGCGGCAGGATCACGACGCTGATCGAGGTCAGGACCCGGAGGATGTCGTTGAGGCGGTGGGAGATGACGGACTCGTTGGTCTCCTCGAGCGCCTCGGCGACCTCCTTGTAGTTCTCGAGCATGTCCCAGATCCGCTCGTGGGCGTCGACGATGTCGTCGAAGTAGATCTCGAGGTCGAGGTCGCTGGCGAGGTAGCGCTGCTTGACTTTCTCCAGTTCGCGCAGGACCGGGCGCTGCGGCCGGATGACTTTGCGGAAGTTGATGATCTCCTGCTTGACGTTGGAGATGTCGCGCACGACCTCCTCGGCCCGCTCTTCGAAGATCTGGTCCTCCAGCGCGTCGAGCTTGTTGCCGATCTTGCGCAGCATCGGGAAGCAGTAGTCGAAGCTGTCGTCGACGAGCCGGTAGAGCAGGTAGCCGGAGCCGCGCGAGAAGAGCTGTTCGCGCAGCTCCTCCTTGGCGCGGCAGCGCTCGAACAGGTACTCGACCGGCTGGAGCGGCATGTTCGGGATCGTCACCACGTAGTCGGGCCCGACGAAGACGTCGAGCTCGCCGGTGCCGAGCCGGCCCGCCTGCGGGTCGAACACCGGCAGGTGGAGGACGATGAAGAGGTAGTCGTCGTAGACGTCGATCTTGGGCCGCTGGTTGCGGGAGAGCACGTCCTCCAGGTCGAGGGCGTGGAAATCGAAGTTCTCCTCCAGCCAGCCACGCTCGAGGGCCCCGGGCCGCTCGACGTTGACCCAGCGCAGGCCGGAGGAGTCGATCTGCTCGACGCTGGGCGTCTGCGGCTCAGCCGGGGAGGTCGGGCCCGCCAGGGGGTCGCCGCGCCGGGTCGCCCGCCGCAGCCTCGGCTTCGGAAGGTTCGGCATCGCTCGGGCCGGGTCTCTTGTCGTTCTCGGCGGGCATCGCAGCCCTAGGTTAGACTCTCTACCTCACATAAGCGCCACATCTAGAGGGGTGGAGGGACTGGCCCAGCGAAGCCCCGGCAACCACCTCGGATCTCGGTCCGAGGGGAGGTGCCAACTCCAGCAGGCCCGCGTCAAAGGCCTGGAAGATGTGGGGAAAAGTCCGTTCGGACCTCTGCCCCACAAGCGGCGGAGGTTTTTTTGTTCATTCAGACAAGAGGAAGAACGGATGTCACTGGATAGCCTGAGTTGCAAGGAGTGCGGGTCGACCTACGCGCTCGACGCCCACTACTTCTGCGAGAAGTGCTTCGGCCCGCTCGAGGTCGCCTA
>DASTZP010000052.1:0-62774 GCA_035764245.1 Solirubrobacterales bacterium | reverse complement strand
GGAAGGACTCGAGCACGACGTCGTGCTCGCGCACGAGCGCGAGCAGCACCGCGCGACCCTCGGCCTGCTTGAGGTCGATCCGGATCGAGCGCTTGTTGCGGTTCAGCGCGAGGAACAGCGCCGAGTGCGCGCTCTGCTCGGCGCCGTCGACGTAGGGCGGCGCCCATCGGATGTAGTCGCCCATCCCGGTGTCCTCGACCTTCAGCACGTCGGCGCCGTAGTCGGCGAGCAGCAGCGAGCAGAAGCCGCCCGGCAGCAGGCGGGTGAGGTCGAGGACCCTGACGTCGCTAAGCGGTAGAGCGCTCACGCCTGGGGACCCCGAGCAGCTCCCGCGCCTCGGCGACGCTGGCCGGTCGGCGGCCGACGTCTTCGGCCATCTGCCGCGCCTTGGCGATCAGCTCGCCGTTCGACTTGCACATCTCGCCGTTCGGCAGGTAGAGGTTGTCCTCGACCCCGGCGCGGACGTTGCCGCCGAGGACGAGCGAGGAGGCGAGCAGCTTCCACTGATCGCGGGAGATGCCGATCACCTGCCACTGGTTTGGCCCCTCCGGGCCGCCGGGGATCTGGTCGGACATCAGGGTGACGTTGCGAGGCGTCGGCCGGATGCCGCCGGTCACCCCCATCACCAGGGAGATCTGCAGCGGCGGCTCCAGCAGGCCCATGTCGACCAGCGGGTCGAGGTTGGCGACGTGGCCGGAGTCGAAGCACTCGTGCTCGGGCTTGACCCCGATCTCTTTCATCGCGGTGAGGAACTCGATGATCGTGTCGAAGCTGTTCTCGAAGACGGCCTTGAAGACGAAGTCCTTGCGCCGCTTCGAGTACTTGGCGTAGTTCATCGAGCTCATGTTGAGCGCGGCGACGTCGGGGCGGCAGGCACGCAGGTACTCGATCCGCTTCTCGATCGGGATCCCGATCGCCCCGGTCGAGTAGTTGACGATCACGTCGCCGACCTCGGCGAGGATCGCCTCGGTGATCGCCTGGAAGTCCTCGACCTCATACGAGGGAGTGCCGTCGGGTTTGCGGGCGTGGATGTGGATCTGCGAGGCGCCCTCGTCGACGGCGCGCCGCGCCTCCGCCGCGTACTCCTCTGGCGTGTAGGGGATCGCCGGGCACTGGTCGCGGTTGGCGATCACGCCGCTGATCGAGCAGCTAATGATCACCGGATCGTCGAAAGAGCTCATCGCTTCCTCCCTAGACCGGCATGACGCCGTGTCGTTTCTTCGGCTTCTCGACGTGCTTGTTGCGCGCCATCTTCAGCGCCTTGGCGATCGTCGGCCGCGTCTCGCGCGGGTCGATGATGTCGTCGATCAGGGCGTTTCCGGCGGAGAGATAGGGGTCGATCTGCTGGCGGACAGCGTTCAACATGGCCTCCCGGGTGGCCTCGGGGTCGTCGGAGGCCTCGATCGCCGAGCGGCCGATGATTTCGACCGCGCCCTCGGCGCCCATCACCGAGATCTCGGCCCCCGGCCAGGCGACGATCAGGTCGGGCTCGTACGCCTTGCCGCACATCACGTAGTAGCCGGCGCCGTAGGCCTTGCGGACGACGACGGTCACCTTCGGCACGGTCGCGCGGCTGACCGCGTAGAGCATCTTCGCGCCGTGGCGGATGATCCCCGCGTGCTCGACTTTCGAGCCGACCATGAAGCCGGGGACGTCCTGGAGGAAGACGAGCGGGATGTTGAAGGCGTCGCAGAGGTTGATGAAGCGGGCCGCCTTGTCGGCGGAGTCGTTGTCGAGGGTGCCGGCCAGCTGCTTGGGCTGGTTGGCGACGATCCCGGCCGGCTGGCCGCCGAAGCGGGCGAAGCAGGTGATCACGTTCTTGGCGAACTTCGGCTTCAGGTCGAACCAGTCGCCGTCGTCGACGATCTCCCGGATCACGTCGTACATGTCGTACGGCTGCCGCGGCGACTCGGGGACTATCTCCATCAGCTTCTCCGAGGCGCGCTCGATCGGGTCGCTGACGTCGAGCACGGGCGGGCGCTCCTCGCAGTTGGCCGGGAAGTAGGAGAGGTACTTGCGGACCGAGGCGATGCACTCCTCGTCGTCCTTCACCTCGAGGTCGCCGACGCCTGACTTGCGGCAGTGGACCTTGGCGCCGCCGAGGTCCTCCATCGAGATCTCCTCGCCGGTGACCGCTTTGGTCAAGTGCGGGCCGGCGAGCGCCATCGCGCCCTGGCCGGAGACCATCGGCACGAAGTCGGAGAGCGCCGGGATGTAGGCGGTGCCGGCGGCGCAGGGGCCCATCATCGCCGCCACCATCGGAATTACGCCGGACATTTCGACCTCCTCGCGGAAGAGGTGGCCGGAGCCGGCGAAGAGCGAGCCGGCGGCCTCCTGGATGCGGGCGCCGGCGCTGTCGAGCAGCCAGATGAAGGGCATCCGCTTCTGCAGCGCCATCTCGCGCAGGCGGGTGACCTTGAGCTCGCCGGTCATCCCCATCGAGCCGGCCATCACGGTGAAGTCGTAGGCGGCGATGCAGGTGGCGCGGCCGTCGACGTCCCCCCAGCCGGTGACGACGCCGTCGGCGGGCGCCTCGACCCCGTCCATCGCCCGCTGGGCGAAGTGCGGGCGGCCGTGGATCCCCATCTCGACGAAGGTGCCCTCGTCGACGAGGAGGTCGATCCGCTCGCGGGCGGTGAGCTTGCCGCGCTCGTGCTGCTTGGCGATCTTCTCCTCGCCGCCGCCGAGCTTCGCCTTGGCGCGGCGCTCGTGCAGCTGCGCGGTCAGGTCGGCCAGCGGCGCCGTCCCGGGGAGCAGGTTCGGGGACTTCTCCTCGGTCGCCATCGGCTCAGCGTCCTTTCCACTGCGGGTCGCGTTTCTCGAAGAAGGCGGTGACCCCCTCGACGATGTCCTCGGTCGTGAAGGTGAGGGAGAGCTGGGAGCGGAGGAACTCGAGCGCGTCGTCGAGCGCCATGTCCTGCTGGCGGTACATCGCGTCGTGGCCGAGCCGCATCAGCACCGGGCTCTTGGAGGCGAGCTTCGTCGCCCACTCGCCGACTGCGGCGTCGAACTCGCCGGCCGAGACCACCTTGTTGGCGAGCCCGTACTCCACCGCCTGCTCGGCCGAGAGCCGCTCGCCCAGCAGCATCATCTCGTTGACCTTCTTCCGCGGGACGTTGCGGTAGATGATCGACATGATCATGTAGGGGAAGGCGCCGACGTTGATCTCCGGCGTGCCGAAGGTGGCCCCCTCCTTGGCGATCACCAGGTCGCAGGAGAGGGCGAGGCCCATCCCCCCGGCGAGCACGTGGCCGTTGGCGGCGCAGAGCGAGGGCTTGCCGAGCCGCGGCATCAGCCTGAAGAACTCCAGGAAGAGGTCGGAGGCGAAGTGTTTGGCGACGAGCGGCGCGTCGGCGGCGAACCCGCCGAGGTCGGCGCCGGCGCAGAAGACCTTCTCGCCGGAGCCGGTGAGGACGACGGCGCGGACCTCGTCGGAGGCTTTCGCCAGCTTCATCGCCTCGACCAGCTCGTGCAGCATCTGGCCGGAGAGCATGTTGCGCTTCTCCGGGTCGTTCAGCGTCACCGTGGCGACGCCGTCGGCCACCTCGTAGGCGACCTTCTCACCACTCCACTGGTTATCCCCCTGGGCCATCCGCCCGAACACTAGCAGCGCTGAAAGTGGGAAGTGCTACTGTCCACTTCGCATCCACGGGGAACGACCAGAGGAGAGATACCAGTGACGACCGCGACCGACGGCTCCAGCGTCATCAAGCCCGACCACGCAGCCGGGCGCAAGCACTTCATCTTCAGCCAGGAGCACGAAGACCTGCGCGAGTCGATGGAGTCGTGGGTGAAAAAGGAGATGTGGCCGCACCGCAACGAATGGGAGGACACCTACTGGCCGACCGAGAAGATGAAGCGGGCGGGCGAGCTCGGCTTCCTCGGCCTCTGCTTCCCGGAGGAGTACGGCGGCCAGGGCGGCGACTACTTCTACTCGCTGGTCCGGGCCGAGTGCATGAGCTACTCGGGCTCCGGCGGCACCAACATGGGCTTTGCGGTGCAGACCGACATGGTCCTCCCCCCCATCCACCTGCTCGGCACCGAGGAGCAGAAGAAGAAGTACCTCGAACCGGGGCTGAAGGGCGAGAAGGTCGGCGCCCTCGGGATCACCGAGCCGGGCGCCGGCTCCGACGTCGCCGGGATCCGCACGACCGCGATCCGCGACGGCGACGAATACGTGATCAACGGCTCCAAGACCTTCATCACCAACGGCCCGCGGGCCGACTTCATCGTCCTCGTCTGCAAGACCGACCCGAACGAGCGCCACGCCGGCATCACCCTCTTCGTCGTCGACCTGCGCGACGAGAACGGTGAGAAGGTTCCCGGCTTCACCGTCTCGGCCGAGCTGGAGAAGATGGGGATGCACGCCTCCGACACCGGCGAACTCGCCTTCGAAGACGTCCGCGTCCCGGCCGACGCCGTCCTCGGCGAGGTCGGCAAGGGCTTCTACCACATCGCCTGGGAGCTCCAGGGCGAGCGGCTGGTCGCCGCCGCCGGCTCCCACGCCGGCTGTGAACGGATGATCGAGAAGACCCTCGAGTACGCGAAGGAGCGCGAAGCCTTCGGCCGCTCGATCGGCAAGTTCCAGGCGATCCGCCACAAGTTCGCCGAGATGGCGACCAAGACCGAGGCGGCGAAGCAGTTCACCTACGCGACCGCCTGGCGCTTCGGCAACGGCGAGTACCCGGTGCGGGAGATCACGATGGCGAAGCTCTTCTCCTCCCGGATCGCCTGCGAGGTCGCCGACGACTGCATCCAGATCCTCGGCGGCTACGGCTACATGAAGGAGTACGAGATCGAGCGCGCCTACCGCGACGTCCGCCTCAACCGCATCGGCGCCGGCACCGACGAGGTAATGCTCGACGTAATCGGGCGGAGCTACGGGCTGTAGAGCCCAGCGGTGTTCCTTTTGCTCGCATAGCGACCAAAAGGAACACCGACTCGAGCGATGACCGGAATCGAGCGCGTCCGCGCCTACTACGAGGACCTGAACGGCGGCGACGCCGCGGCGGTCTCCTCGCACTTCACCGAGGACGCAACCCACTACTACACGCGGCTCGGGCCGCACGAGGGGGCGAAGGCGATCGGCGACCTCGCCGCGCTAGGCGTCTCCACGATCGACGCCCAGTGGTACGTCGAGAACGCGATCGAGCAGGGCGACCAGGTCGCGATCGAGTGGACGATGACCTGGCGCGACCCGCAGAGCGGCGACAAGCGCCTCGACCGCGGCACCGAGTGGTTCCTGATCCGCGACGGCAAGATCGCCGAGGTCCGCGCCTACCACCACGGGGGGAAGAAGAACCCGCAGGGGGACCTGCTCGGCTTTGACCACGAGGGCCGCGGCTACCGGATGCTCGCCGACTGGGAGGCGCCGGCGGTCGAGGACGGCGTCACCGACGAGGAGGCGGGATGACCGTCGTCAAGGACAGCGGCGCCCGCGCCACCCTGCCCCCCTTCGGCGAGGAGCACGAGGAGCTGCGGGAGACCGTCTCCCGCTTCGTCACCAGGGAGATCGCACCCCACGTCGACGAGTGGGAGGAGGCGCGGGAATTCCCGCGCGAGCTCTATTCCCGTTGCGCCGAGCTCGGCTTCCTCGGGCTGAAGTTCCCGGAGGAGCTGGGCGGTCAGGGCGGCACCCACCTCCATGACGCGGTCTGGGTCGAGGAGCTGGCCCGCTCGGGCGGCTCCGGCGGCGTCGCCGCCGGGCTCAACGCCCACACCTCGATCGCGATGCCGCCGATCTTTAAGTTCGGCACCGAGGAGCAGAAGCAGCGCTGGCTGCCCGCCGGGATCGCCGGCGAGAAGATCGGCGCCCTTGGAATCACCGAGCCCGGCGCCGGCTCCGATGTCGCCTCCCTCGCCACGACCGCCAAGCGCAACGGCGACACCTACGTCGTCAACGGCGCCAAGACCTTCATCACCAACGGCGTCCGCGCCGACTTCCTCGTCTGCGCCTGCAAGACCAGCGAGGAGGGCGGCCACGGAGGGATCTCCTTCCTCGTCCTCGAGCGCGAGATGCCCGGCTACGAGGTCAGCCGCAAGCTCGAGAAGATGGGCTGGCACTCCTCTGACACCGGCGAAATCTCCTTCACCGACGTCGAGGTCCCGGCCGAGAACCTGCTCGGCGAGGAGAACGGCGGCTTCAAGCTGATCATGGCCAACTTCGCGTGGGAGCGCCTCCTCATGGCGATCGGCGCCGTCGGCGCGATGCAGCGCCTCATCGAGACCACCGTCGCCTACGCCTCAGAGCGCGAAGCCTTCGGCCGCCCCATCGGCAAGTTCCAGGCGATCCGCCACCACGTCGCCGAGATGGCGACCAAGGCCGAGGCCTCCCGCGCCCTCACCTACAACGCCCTCCGCCTCTTCCACGAGGGCCAGGACTGCATCCAGGAGGTCTCGATGGCGAAGCTCCTCACCCAGCGCGCCGTCCTCGAGATCGCCGACCAGTCCCTCCAGATCCACGGCGGCTACGGCTACATGCGCGAGTACCACATCGAGCGAGCCGTCCGCGACGCCCGCCTAGGCCCGATCGGCGGCGGCACCGACGAGATCATGAAAGAGATCATCGGCAAGACGATGGGGTTGTAGGGCAAGAAGCAGCTTCCTGCTCCTCAACGTTCGTCCGTGTCTGGCGTAGTTTCCGGACATCTCGCGTCGTGCCCGCGCATTCTGATTCTCAGACCGCGCTAACCGGATCTGATCTTCACGGTGTCAAGGCTCGAGGACCCAGTAGCGCCTTGTATCCGCCGGTCCCTGCGAAAAACTGCGCATGGTCAAATGGCGGACGCTGAGTACCCAGACTCGCATTTTTCGGCAGGCGTCGCCGCCTCAGAGTTGATCGCGCATCCAGCAAATTGGATCAATAGACGGGTCGAGACGATCAACCTCTTGTCGCATGAGGAAACTCGAAGAAGGGTGTCAATCGACTTCACGCTTACCCCCGACCAAGCGACGGAGCTAAGCACCGAACACGGGCTAGTAGTTCCCATCTCCGTCTTGACTAAGGAGGCTCGTCGAAACTTCGACCTCCGAGACGAGGCAGGAGCGGCTGTCCCGGTCCTTGGAAAAGCGAGCAACGCTGCCCTCGCTCACGTCGCGGTCATGAGCGCCGCGCTCGATGTCCTCCCTCAGGAATTGTCCGAGGAAGCTTTTGAGTTGCTCTGGAGCGACCTCAGACGCGTTGTGATATCTGAGCCAGCCGAGGCCAGTGAAGCACTGGGGGTCTTCGTGGGTAGCGCAGAAGAAGGGGACTCGCTGCGAGCTGCGATCTGGAACAGCGAGGTGTGCAAATCCTTGCTTGGGGTTCTGAGTGAGAACTACGTGCTGTTTGCTGCGCTTGCCCCAAACGGGCCGGCGCGCCGCATTTTGAAGTTCAGCTACGGCGAGGATCTTGAGCTCACTCTGACCGGAACTCTTCGAGAACGCTTGGCTCCCTCAAAGCTCGCGCGGCGCGCAGCTCGCCCAGATCGGAGCTCGTTCAGGATTCTTTGTCCTGGAGCGTGGCGTGCAGCGAGCTTTCATGCGGAGGTGGTGATCCCCGAGGATCTTCGTATTGAAAGCGCAGTCTTGTACGACTTCGCCGAAGACAAAGCGCTGGGTGAACCGGACTGGAACCGAAATCGAGCCTCTCTGTATGCGAGCCAACCACTCAACAGCGAGTCCTCTGCCGAGGCATTTGTCGTGGTGGCGCCCGAGCGACGCGGAAGAACTATGCAGGCTGCCGTGACCGGCATCGTCGTCACCGTGCTCCTTTGGTTAGGCGTGCATTCTGGCCTGGACGCCGAAAACCCAGATGCTGCCGTCTCCCTCTTACTTGCAGGGGCAGCTCTTTACTCGGGTATCACCGCAGGCCGGGGCGAGCATGTACTCGTGTCGAAGCTCTTTTCTGCATCTCGTCGCTGGTTGGGACTCGTCAGCCTCGCGGCCCTTGCCGCCTCAGCGTCCCTGGCAATGCAGGTGCCGAATGCCCAGCCCATTGAGGTCTGGTGGATGGCTGCCATCGCCTCCTCAATTGCTTCCGCAAGACTACTGTGGTCCGCGATCCGAGCCCCTGGCTAGACTTCAAGCACGAAGAGGAGGACGGAGGAACTTCATGGCAAAGGGATCATCGGTACGGGTCAGTAAGTCCGGTACCTACGTTGTAAAGGCGGCAGAGAGTCGTCCATCCAAAGTCGTCGCAAGGTCGATAGGACGTATTAACAGTCCCAGCACCAGCGAGAAACGCGCCGCGCACGCCTTCTTAAAATCCAGAAAGGGCTAGCGGCTTCCTGGGCTGTCAGAAGTCGGTCACCTACAGGCCATATTCATCGTTGAAACCAGCGCCGCTCGATGCGGGCTGCGATCCGGGGCCAGTAGACGATCAGCAGGAAGACGACGATGATCACGACGAAGGTGATGATCACCGGCCAGCCGTCTTCCAGGAGCTGATGGAAGGCGTTGTATTTGCCCGCGACGGGCAGCGCCGAGGTGCTCAGCGACGCGGGCCGTAGTTGCAGTTGTGGGACTTGCCCCAACCGCGTTGGCCGTTGCAGTAGTCCCGACCGGGGCCGCCGTAGAGCTGGTCGGGCTGGGGGCCGCCGTAGAGGCGGTCGTTGCCGGGGCCTCCGTGGCAGCCGTCCATGCCCGGGCCCATGATGCAGATGTCTCGTCCGCGGCCGCCCCAGCAGCCGTCGCTGCCGGTGCCGTGGCGGCAGAAGTCGTTGCCGCCGCCGCCGACGCAGTCGCTGTTGCGGGGGCCGGTGATGCAGACGTCGTTGTTGCCGCGGCCGACGCAGCGGTTGCGGCGGGCGCCGCCGGGGAAGCAGATGTCCCGCTCGCGGTTGCCGATGAACTTGTCCGAGCCGGCGCCGAGGTAGACGACGACCGGCATCGGCATCTTGTCGGTGATGCGGACGAAGTCCCCCCTGCGGCCCATCTTGATTTCGATCACGCGCTTGTGGGCGGTGCGGCAGACGGCTACGCGGTGGGCGCGCCGGAAGTGGCAGCCGCGCGGGCGCCGGTGGGCCATCCGGCCCCTGACGATGATCTTGCCGTGCTTCTTGTGCAGGGTCAGCGTCGAGCCCTTGTTCGACCCGAAGATGACGATCTTGCCGGCGGTGGTCGCGCTGCCGGGCAGCGCGAGGACGACGACGGCCACGAGGGCGATCGCCGCGAGCACTCCGGCCACGGACCTGCGGCTGGGGGGCAAATGCATCCGCGGCATCATAGACATGTGTATCGGCTAATAAATCGTCAACTTGATGCCCACATCCCTGATTTGCCGGAGAATGGAGGGGAAAGTTGATCTATTTACTGCGACACGGGGACGCCGAGGACGGCCACGGGGACGACGCGGCCCGGCGGCTGACGCCCAAGGGGGAGCGGCAGGCACGGGCCGCCGGCGAGGCACTTGCGGCGATGGGCGCGAGGATCGACGCCTGCCTGACCAGCCCCAAGGTGCGGGCGGCGGAGACGGCTCGGCTTGCCTGCGAGGCGATCGGCTTGCAGCCGGAGACCGCGCCCGAGCTGCGGGGCGGTCCCTTCGACTCGCTCTCGCTGGCGGCCGGGCGCGGCGACGTCCTCCTCGTCGGCCACGAGCCGGACCTCTCAGACGAGGTCGCCCGCCTCACCGGCGGCCGCGTGAAGATGCGCAAGGGCGGCCTCGCGATCGTCGACGGTCCCACCCTGCAGGCCCTGCTGCGCCCGCACGACCTCGCCGCGCTCGCGCCGGAGCCCTAGGACCGGACCGGGACCAGCTCGGACGCGACCTGCTTGGCCCAGGTGCGGATCTCGCCCCAGTCGCGCCGGTCGCGGAACTCCTTCGGAACCCCGTCGACCATCGCCTTCTCCATCATCCCCCGCGGTTCCGCCGGCACGCAACCGCCGAAGACGACGTGGCCCCTTCCCCCCAGGTCCTCGACCTTCTCGGCCAGCTTCGGCGGCTCCATCCAGTCCGGGTTGTCGCCTGCCGGGTCGCCCACCGGGCCGGAGCTGAAGACCCAGAACGGCATCTGCCGCAGCGCCTTTCGGTGCTTCTTGAGGAAGTGCCTCGCGTCCCCTCGCCAGCGCTTCATGTAGACAGCGCTTCCAAGCACCACGGCGTCGTAGTCGTCGAGGCGCCGCACCTCGGAGCAGGGTTCGAGACACACCCCCAGACCCTCTCGGCGCAGCGTCGCAGCCACGGTCTCGGCGATCTCCGCGGTCGAGCCGCGTTTGGAGGCGTAGGCGACGAGGACTGTCATCGCTTCCGATTGTGCCGATATCTGGACACGATGTCATCGTGAATTCGCCACAGAAGAAAAGGGGGGCGAGTGCGGAACTCGACGGGTACGCCGATCGGCGCTACGTTTGAGCGACCGTGAAGCAGCGCGTCAGCCTGATCACCCTCGGCACTGACGACCTCGCGCGCTCCCGCCGCTTCTACGAAGAGCTCGGTTGGGAAACCGGGGCGGCTCCGGAGGACGACGTCGTCTTCTTCCAGGCCGGGGACATGGTCCTCGCGCTCTGGGACCGGGCGCGACTGGCCGAGGACAGCTGCGTCGAGGACGGCGGCGGCTGGGGCGGCGCGACGCTGGCGCTGAACCTCGGCACCCCGGCGGAGGTCGACGAGGTGCTCGAGGAGGCCCGCGCCGCCGGCGCGACGATCGGCCGCGAGCCCGCCGAGACCTTCTGGGGCGGCTACAGCGCCCTCTTCCTCGACCCCGACGGCCATCCCTGGGAGATCGCCCACAACCCCCACTGGACGATCACCGAGGACGGCGGCGTCAGCCTCAACTGAAGCCGACTGGCCAGTCAACCAGGAGGGCGCAATCCCGATAGCCTCCCGGCCGACTTTTCATCGAGCGAAGGAGAGACGGAGTAATGGGACTTCTGGACGGGAAAGCGGCGATCGTCACCGGGTCGGCGCGCGGAATCGGCCGTGCCACGGCGGAACTGTTCGTCAGCGAGGGCGCCAAGGTGCTGATCAACGACCTCGACGCCGACGTCGCCGAGCAGACGGCGGGCGAGATCGACGGCGAGACCGCGGTCTTCGCCGGCGACCTGACCAAGGAGGGCGCCGCCGACGAGCTGGTCAAGACCGCCAACGACGCCTTCGGCTCGGTCGACATCTGCGTCAACAACGCCGGCTACACCTGGGACGGCGTCGCCCACAAGATGACCGACGAGCAGTTCCAGGCGATGCTGGACATCCACACGATCGTCCCCTTCCGGGTCGCCCGGGCGCTCGCCCCGGCCTGGCGCGAGGCGGCCAAGGCCGAGCGCGGCGAGGGCAAGGAGGTCTTCCGCAAGATCGTCAACGTCTCCTCGACCTCGGGGATGATGGGCAACGCCGGCCAGGTCAACTACTCGGCCGCGAAGATGGGTGTCGTCGGCCTGACCAAGACCCTGGCCAAGGAGTGGGGCCAGTTCAAGATCAACGTCAACGCGGTCGCCTTCGGCTTCGTCGAAACCCGCCTCACCGGCGCCAAGGAGGCCGGCGAGGAAATGACCGCCCCCGGTGGCGAGAAGATCGAGCTCGGCATCCCCGAGCAGATGCGGGCGATGGCCTCGGCGATCATCCCGCTCGGCCGCCCGGCGACCCCGGAGGAGGCCTCGGGCCCGGTCCTCTTCCTCAGCTCGCCGCTCGCCAACTACATGCACGGCCAGGTGCTGAACGTGACCGGCGGCATGTTCGGGGGGATGTACACCTGAGCGACACGGCGCAAGAGAGCAGGCCGAAGGTCCTCTACCTGGAGGTGGCGGACCGGATCTGGCCTGCTCTCACCCGCGTCGCCGGCCTGCACACCCGTGCCTACCGGGCGACGGGCGGGCGGGTCGGCGAGCGGATCCCGGGCGTCCCCGGGAGCATGTGCCTGCTCGACCACGTCGGCGCCAAGAGCGGGATCAAGCGCACCGCCCCCCTGCTCTACGTCCGCGACGGCGAGGACGTCGTCCTCGTCGCCTCCAAAGGCGGCTACCCGAAGCACCCGGCCTGGCTCTACAACCTCAAAGCGAACCCGGAGACGACCGTCCAGGTCGGCAAGGAGAAGCTGCCGGTCCGCGCCCGCGTCGCGACCAAAGAGGAGCGCGACCGCCTCTGGCCGAAGGCCGAAGAGGCTTGGCCTGGTTATCGCACCTACCAGAAGCGAAGTCAGGGGCGGGAAATACAGATGGTGATCCTCGAGCCGCGGTAAGGGGGGTCGCTTAGAGGGGGAGGGTGTGGGTGTCCCCCTCCGGAATTGACCTCCCCTCCGCTTCGCGGAGGGGAGAACCTGGTGCGCGCCTTCGGCGCGCAAGAGACAGATTGCATGTCGCCGAACATTCCTCCGAGGGACACCCACACCCTCCCCTACCAACGAGCTCCCGCAGCTCATCCCACGCCGAGACCGCAAAAAACATCCCTCAAGGAGCTTTTTTGCGGTCTCGCGAGCTGGCCGTCCCTAGCTGCGTGTGGCTTGGGGGTCCGGTGACCCACCCGGCGAATGTGCGCGAAGCGGCGATATGCAATCTGATTCTTTGCCCGCCATAGGCGGGCAGCATGGTCGGGAGCCAGCCCCGATAGGGGCGCGACTAATTCGCCGGGAGGGTCACCGGACCCCCTTACCCATCCACTTTCGGCCGTCGCTCCTCGGCCACCGGGTCGCCGCTCTCCGTCGCGATCGCCTGCGGGGGCCACGGTCCCGCCCAGTTGTCTCGCGCCCCATCGAGGGTGATCGTGGTGCCGGAGAAGAAATCGCCGGCCGGGGAGGCGAGGTAGGCGACGAGCCAGGCCAGCTCCTCCGGGCGGCCGGCGCGGCCGATCGGGATCGAGCGCTCGAGGTTGTCGACGACGACCTGCGGATACTTGGTCAGCAGCGTCTCGGTCGCGAACTGGCCGGCGGCGAGGGCGCAGGTCTTGATGCCGAACCGCGCCCACTCGACGGCCAGCGTCCGCATCATGTTCTCGACCGCGGCGCGGGCGGCGCCGGAATGGACCATCCCCGGCATCCCGTTATGGGGCGAGAGGGTGACGCTGAGCACCTTGCCCTCCCCCTGCGGGATGAAGGCCTTGGTCGCGGCCGCGTGGGTCATCAGCCAGGTCCCCTGGACGTTGAGGTCGATCACCGTCTTGAACCCTTTCGGGCTGATCGCCTCCGCCGGGCTGAGGAACTGGCCGCCGGCGTTGTTGACGAGGACGTCGAGGCGGCCGTGGCGCTCCACGAGGCCGTCGAAGAAGCGCCCGACCGGCTCCTCCTCGCGGATGTCGAGGGTCTCGAACTCGAAGCTGCCCGGCAGCCCGCCCGCCAGCTCGGCCGTCTCCGCCAGCGGCTCCTCGCGGCGGCCGCAGGCGACGACGACGGCCCCCAGCCGCGCCAGCTCCAGCGCCGTCTCGCGCCCGAGACCGCTGCCGGCGCCGGAGACGACGCAGACCTGCCCCTCGAGCAAACCGTCTCTGAAGATCCGCGAACGGTCGCTTTCAGCCATCGACGGCGCAGCCTATAGACAAGCGAAGCCGCGTAAATTCCCTTGCCGATGGGCGTCAGCGTCGAACCGCACCCCCTGCACGAGCCGCTCGCCGGCGGCACCCGCGGCGCCACCGTCACGGTCGAACCGCTGATCGCCGGCCACGTCGACTTCCCCCGGGAGATGATGGTCGACCCCGGCGGGCGCTTCGTCACCGCGAAGCTGGCGAAGGCGCTGCTGATCGGGGCGAAGGAGAACGTGGTGCCGGTGCCGAGCTTCCTGATCCGGCACCCGAGCGCCGGCGCGATCCTCGTCGACACCGGCCTCCACCCCTCGATCGCGACCGAACCGCGCCAGAACTTCGGCCGGCTCGCGGCCCGCTCCGGCAAGCCGACGCTGGCGGCGGGAGAAGACGTCCCCTCGCAGCTGCGCGAGCGCGGGCTCGAGACCGGCGAGATCCCGATCGTGGTGATGACCCACCTCCACCTCGACCACACCTCGGCGATCTCGGAGTTCCCGAGCTCGACCTTCGTCGTCAGCGAGGCCGAGTGGCAGGCCGCGGCCCACGACCTCAACCCGCTCCTCAACGGCTACCGCCGCGCCCACTTCGACTACGCCTTCGAGTACCGGACCATTGACTTCGACCGCGCCAACATCGACTCCTACGCCAGCTTCGGCCGCACCTTCGACCTCTTCGGCGACGGCTCGATCCACCTCGCCTTCACCCCCGGCCACAGCCCCGGCCACATGTCCGTGATCTGCCGACTGGCGGAGCGCGACTTCGTCATCGGCGGCGACGCGACCTACCTCCGCGGCCAGCTCGACGGCTCCGAGGCGGCCTCGCCCCGCCCCCACGACGCCCACAACTGGCGCCGCTCCCTGCAGGAGCTGCGCCTCTTCCATTCACAGTTCCCCGACGCCGTGATCACCCCGGGCCACGATCCCGAGTTCTACGCCGGGATCGAGTCGCGCTACGAGTAGCTACCGCTTGCCACCGAGCCCATCGTGCATCTCCCGCACGCGGGCGAAGACCTCGGTCGCCACCTCGAGCTGGCGCTCGCGGTCCGGCTCCGCCTCAACCGGGAAGGTGAGCGGCTCGCCGAACTGGACCGTCGTCTTCGGGAAGCGCAGCTTCTTCCACTGCCGCGCCCGCTCGGAGCCGTGGATCGCCACCGGGACGATCGGCGCCCCCGTTTCCAGGGCGATCCGGCCGATGCCCGGCTTCGGCTCCCCCAGCTCCTGCGAGCGCGAGCGGCCGCCCTCGGCGTAGACGAGCAGCATCTCCCCCTGTTCGACGAGGATCCGCGCCGTCTCCATCGCTTCCTCGTCGTGGTGGCCACGGCGGATCGGGAAGACGCCGCCGTGCTTGTAGATGTAGGTGAGGACGGGCGGGCCGAAGAGCTGGGATTTGGCCATGAAGCGGATCTTCCGTCGCAGGTAGACGCCGACGAAGAAGTGGTCCATCTGGCTGAAGTGGTTGGGGGCGAGGACCAGCGGCCCCTCCTTGGGGACGTTCTCGACCCCGATCTGCCGCACTCGCCAGAGCAGCAGCGTCGGCAGGGTGAGGACGATGCGGGCGAGGGTGTAGGTCCAGCCGACGCCCTTGCGGGCCGCGCGGTGGAACTGGACGAAGTACTCGGCCGGGCGCGGGTCCTTGTAGACCTGCGGCTTCATCTCGCCCATTCGCGGGAGCGCTCCACCGCCCGGTTCCAGTCCGCCAGCAGCTCCTGCCGCAGCGAGGCCTCCATCGCCGGCTCGTAGCGCTCGGCCTCGCGCCACATCTCCGCCACCTGGCTCTCGGACCAGGCGCCGGTCGCGATCCCGGCCAGGTAGGCGGCGCCCAGGGCGGTCGTCTCGGCGATCTCCGGCACGGACACAGGTACACCGAGGACGTCGGCCTGGAACTGCATCAGCCAGCGGTTGACGGTGGCGCCGCCGTCGGCCCGCAGGATCTCCAGCCGCTCTCCCGCCGCCGCCTCTTGCGCCCGCACCGCGTCGACCGTCTCGTAGGCGATCGCCTCCAGCGCCGCCCGGGCGAGGTGGGCGCGGCCGCTGCCGCGGGTCAGCCCGACGATCGTGCCGCGCGCGTAGGGGTCCCAGTACGGCGAGCCGAGGCCGGTCAGGGCGGGGACGAAGTAGACGCCGTCGTTGGAGTCCAGCGAGGCCGCCAGGGCCTCGGTCTCCGCCGCCGCCTCGACGATCCCGAGCCCGTCGCGCAGCCACTGGACGGCGGCGCCGGTGACGAAGATCGAGGCCTCGAGCGCGTAGTGGACCGCCCCCCCGGTCCCGGCGGCGACCGTCGCCAGCAGTCCGGCGGGGGCCGGCGGCGGCTCGGTGCCGGTGTTGAGGAGGACGAAGCTGCCGGTCCCGTAGGTGTTCTTCGCCATCCCCGGGCGGTGGCAGGCCTGGCCGAAGAGGGCCGCCTGCTGGTCGCCGGCGACGCCGGCCACGGGGACCTCGCCGCCGAACTCGGTGGTCGTGCCGAAGACGCAGGAGGACGGCCGCGGCTCCGGCAATCGCGCCGGGTCGACCCCGAGCAGCCCGCAGAGCTCCTCGTCCCAGCCGAGCCGGTGGATGTCGAAGAGCATCGTCCGCGAGGCGTTCGTGAAGTCGGTCAGGTGGCGGCCGGTGAGCTTGAAGAGGAGCCAGGAGTCGATCGTGCCGAAGACCGCCCGCTCCGCCCCCTCGGCGTTCTGCAGCAGCCACTCGATCTTGGTCCCGGAGAAGTAGGGGTCGATGGTGAGGCCGGTGCGCTCGCGCACCAGCGCCTCGTGCCCGGCCGCCCTCAGCTCCTCGCAGCGCGAGGCGGTGCGGCGGTCCTGCCAGACGAGCGCGCGGTGGATCGGCTCACCGCTCTCCGGGTCCCAGGCGACGACGGTCTCGCGCTGGTTGGTGATCCCGATCGCCCGCAGGCCGGCCCCGTCGACCCCGGCGTCGGCGAGCGCCTCCCCCGCGACCCGCCGCGTCACTTGCCAGATCTCCTCGGCGTCGTGCTCGACCCAGCCCGGCTGGGGGAAGTGCTGCTGGAACTCCGAGTAGGCGCGGCCGGCGATCGCCCCCTCGTCGTCGAAGACGAGGCAGGTGGTGCCAGTCGTTCCCTGGTCGATCGCGAGGATCAACGGCGAAGCGGCGGTCGACCTAGCGCTGGACTTGGCAGGTGCGGATCAAGGTGGAGGCGAGTTTACGTCCGTCGGCGAAGGTCATGCCGACGCGGACGAAGGGGAAGACGCCGACGCTGAAGCCGGGCGGCGCCCCGCACGCCGCCGTCAGGTAGCTGTGCCTGCGGCCGCGGTAGACGTAGTCGCGGTGCAGCTCGAGGACGATCCGCTTCAGGTAGCCGTTGTTGTTGAGGGCCTTCGGCAGCGCCGCGGTGAGGACGGTCCCGAAGGTGCCGTGGGCCTTGCGGATGTGGAAGACGAAGATGCGGCTGTTGGGATAGGGGTTGTCGCCGTAGACGTGGGCGAGGATCGCCCGCCTCCCGTCGACGCGGGCGTTGAAGGCGAGGATCCGGCCCTGCAGCGGGAACGCCGCCTGTTCCGGGAAAGAGACGCCGGCCGCATAGCGGCCTTCGCCGACGAGGGCGTCGCCGCAGGCGCGCAGCGCGGTGACCGAGCTGGAGGCCTCGATCTCCGAGCGCCGGCAGCGCGGCAGGCCCCTGGTTTCGACCCGGCCGCCGCGGTTGATCGCAATCGAGATGAAGCGCAGGGCGGGGGGCCGCTCGCCGGAGAGCGTCCTCACGGTGCCGTCGACGCGGACGGTGATCGGCGCCTGCGCGTGGCGCGGCAGCGAGGTCGGGTCGATGCCGCCGGCGAACCTGACGAAGAGGTTGCCGCGCTCGACCAGCTCGGCGTGGGCGAGGGCGGCGCCGAAGACGAGGGCGGTCGCCAGAACCGCGAGCGCCGCCACCCTCTTCGGCCTTCTCCGCATCAGCCCACCTTAGGGGGGCGCCGGCGGGAGAGATAGACGCGGAGGAAGTCCCGCAGCTGCCGCGCCCGGTGGAGGAAGCCGGCGAGGTCCCTGCCGGTGGCCCGGTGCTCGAGGTCCAGCTCGTACTCCCGCAGGCGAAAGCCGGCGCGGACGGCGTCGACGCTCATCCCGATCTCCATCCCGTAGCCCGGAGCGAACGGGAGCGTCGCCCGCAGCGCCTCCACCCGCAGCGCCCGCTGGCCCGAGATCGGCGCCTCGGCCTCGAAGCCGCAGAGCCGCCGGATCGCCCGGCGGGCGAAGCCGAGGGCGAGGCCGAAGCCGCCGCCGACCCGGCGGCTGAAGGCGGCGACCGCGAGGTCGCACTCGCCCGCCTCCACCGCCGCGACCAGCGGCGCCAGCCGCGCCGCCGAGGCGCCGAGGTCGCCGTCGCAGAGGAGCACGATCCGCGGCGGCGGCTCGACGCTCAGCGCCGCCTCCGCCGCGGCGGTGACGTTCGCGCCCTTGCCGTGCGGCCGGCCGCGGCTGACTACCTCGGCCCCGGCCGCCAGCGCCACCTCGCCGGTGCCGTCCTCGGAGGCGTCGTCGGCGACCCACACCCGCGCCCCCGGGAACGCCTCCCGCAGCGCCCGCACCGTCGCCCCCACGCGGTCGGCCTCGTTGCGGGCGGCGACGATCGCCGCCAGTCCCTCCGTCCCCCCTGCCGAGCGCTGCGGTCCCATCGTCGGGCTATTGTCCCCGGCCATGGCAGACATCGAGGCACACATCACCGGCAACGTCTGGAAAATCGAGGTAGCGGTCGGCGACCAGGTGGCCGACGGCGACACCGTCGTCATCCTCGAGTCGATGAAGATGGAGATCCCCGTCGAGGCCGAGGACGACGGCGTCGTCAAGGAGATCCGCTGCGAGGAGGGGCAGTCGGTCAGCGAAGGCGACGTGCTGGTGGTGCTGGAGTAGCGCCGTGACCGAGCGGCTCGCGGGTGGCAAGCTTCTGCTCGACCGGCCGGCGGAGGCGGTCGCCCGGCTGACGATCTCCAACCCCGAGCGGCGCAACGCCCTCGACCACGAGATCCTCGACGCGCTGGCCGAGCTGATGCCCCAGCTCGACCGCGGGATCGAGACCCGCTGCGTCCTCATCACCGGCGCGCCGCCGCTCTTCTCGGCCGGCTACGACATCGCCGGCATCCCCGAGCAGACCTTCGAGCGCGACGCCGAGGCGCTCGTCGCCCACCCCTTCCACGCGGCGATGGAGGCGATCGCCAAGCACCCCTGGCCGACCGTCGCGGCGATCAACGGCCACTGCCTCGGCGGCGGCCTCGAGCTGGCGATCACCTGCGACCTGAGGATCTGCTCGGCCGACGCCAAGCTGGGGATGCCGCCGGCGAAACTGGGGCTGATCTACGGCCACACCGGGCTGCGCAAGTTCCTCGACACGATCGGCCTCCCCTACACGAAGGAGCTCTTCCTCACCGGCCGCAACCTCGGGGCCGAGCGGGCGGAGCGGATCGGCCTCGTCAACCAGGTCGTCGCCGAGGCCGAGGTCGAGGCCGAGTCGGTCGCCCTCGCCGCCGCGATCGCCGAGAACGCGCCGCTCTCGATGCGGGGCAACAAGCACGCGATCGACCTGCTCGAGGCAAACCGGGAGCTGACCGCGCAGCAGGAGGCGGGGCTGGTGGCGCTGCGCGAATCCTGCTTCTCCTCCGAGGACTTCCGCGAGGGCATCCGCGCCTTCGCCGAGAAGCGCCGCCCCCGCTGGACCGGCCGGTGAGCGCGAAGGCCCGCAAGGCACTCGCCGCCTCCGACCCGACGATGGCGGCGCTGATGGCGCGGGTCGGCGAGATCGACATCGCAACGCGGATGGAGCGCCGCAAGGAGGAGCGGCCCGAGGACCCCTACGGGGCGCTGCTGCGGGCGATCGTCGGCCAGCAGCTCTCGACGAAAGCGGCGCGGACGATCTACCTGCGGGTCGTCGACCTCTTCGGCGGCACCACCCCCACCCCGGAGCAGCTGCTCGAGGCCGCCGAGGAGGACCTGCGCGGCTGCGGCCTCTCCGGGCGCAAGACCGAATACGTCCGCGACCTCGCCACCCACGTGATCAGCGGCGAGCTGGAGCTGGACCGGCTCGACGAGCTCGGCGACGAGGAGGTGATCGAGGAGATCGTCGCGGTCCGCGGCCTCGGCCAGTGGACGGCGGAGATGTTCCTGCTCTTCCACCTGCAGCGGCCCGACGTGCTCTCCGGCGGCGACCTCGGCATCCGCAAAGCGATCCAGATCGAGTACGGGCTGGAGGAGATGCCGACGCCGACCCGGGTGCTGGAGATCGGCGAGCCCTGGCGGCCGCACCGCAGCCTCGCCTCGCTCTACCTCTGGGAGTCGCTGGCGGCGGTGCCCTCATGAGGCGGCGCTTCTGGCTCGGGATCGCGGCGGTGACCGTGGTCGCCGTCGGCTCGGTCCTCGCCGCGGCGCTCGTCTACCTCGACGACCGCGACGACTTCCACCAGATGCAGCGCGAGGGGGCGGCGCGGGCGGCGCACCAGATGGAAGCCGTCGCCTCGCTCTCGGTCGACCAGCTGACCAGCGCCGCCGCCTTCTTCAAAGCCGAGGACGACCTCAGCCGCCACGAGTTCCAGGTCTACGGCCGCTCGCTGATCAGCCAGGGGGCGCTCTCCGGGGCGGCCTTCATCCCGCGGGTGCCGGCGGCGAAGCGGGAGCGTTACGAGCAGACCCACGACCTCTCGATCCTCGAACGGGTCTCGTCCTTCAGCTTCCGCCCCTCGCGCCCGCGCGACGTCTACTTCCCGATCACCTACGTCGCCTCCGACCGCGAACGGCAGGGGCGCGCGCTCGGCTACGACCTCTCCCAGGACCCCGGCCGCAAGCCCTTCCTCGAACGCGCCGCCGAAACCGGCGCCACCGTCTCCAGCCCGGTGATCCCGCTGCTGATCGGCGGCGCCGGGATCAACGTCTTCCGCGCCGTCTACCGGGACGGCGCGCCGATCGCGACCCCGGCCGAGCGGCGGCGGGCGCTGGCCGGCTTCGCCGCCGGCAGCTTCCGCGTCGACGACCTCGCCGGCGCCGCGACCGAGGCCGTCGACCCCGACGCCGATCTGCAGTTGCAGATGGACGAGGCCGTCGTCTTCGGCCCCGAGGGAGCGCTCGACGACGCGGCCTCGGTGCCGCTCCGGATCGCCAACCGCACCTGGGTGCTGAGCGTCGCCAACCCAGGCGGGCCGGGGCTCAGCCTGCCGGTCGCGCTGGCGGTCCTGGGGCTGTCGCTGGCGGCGCTGCTCTACTCGCTGATCCTCACATGGGGGCGGACCGAACGGATGCAGGAGCTGGAGCGCCAGGCGAGCCAGGACTCGCTCACCGGCCTCGCCAACCGGCGCCGCTTCGAGGAGGACCTGGCCGCGGCGATGGCGAGGAGCCGGCGCGACGGCTCCACCGGGGCGCTGCTGATGCTCGACCTCGACCGCTTCAAGCAGGTCAACGACTCGCAGGGCCACCCGGCCGGCGACCGGGTGATCACGGAGGTCGCCGAGGTGCTGCGGCGCCGGACCCGGGAGAGCGACTCGCTCGCCCGGCTCGGCGGCGACGAGTTCGCGGTGATCCTGCCCCGCTGCAGCCGCGAGGAGGCGCAGCTCGCCGCCGAGGCGATCGGCCGCGAGGTCCGCGAGCACCGCTCCGAGACGCTGCCCGGCGGGATGACGGTCAGCATCGGGATGGCGATGTTCGGCGAGGACCCGCGCACGGGCGTCGCCACGGTCGTCTCGGAGGCGGACACGGCGATGTACGCGGCCAAGGACGCGGGGCGCGACACGGTCCGCAGCTTCGACCCGCTCGCGGTGCGGGAGAACGTCTCCGACTAGCGGCGCAGCCCGGCGCGGAGGTCGAGGACCCGCTGGGCCGCCAGCTCGAACTCGCGGCGGTCGAGGGCGCCGGCCCGGAGCCTCGCCGCCAGCGCCTTCCAGGCCCGTTCCGCGGGCCCCAGGCGGGCGAAGAGCAGGAGGTCGGCGCCGGCCCGGGCTCCCGCGACCGCGACCTTGGCGGTGCCGCCGAAATGGGCGACCGCGGGGGTTTCCAGGGCATCGGTGACCGTGACCCCCTCGAAGCCGAGGCGGTCTCGCAGCTCGCCGGTGGCGATCGCGCGGGTGAAGGCGGCGGGGTCGTCGGAGAAGGCCGGGTAGATCGCAGTGCTGAGCATCACCAGCTCGCCGCCCGCCCTCGCGAAGGCCTCGTACGGCCGCTCGTCCACCCCCCGCAGCTCCCGCTTTGAGAGGTCGACCCGTTCGACCGCGAAGTCGGTGTTTTCCCGCGCCGCGCCGAAGCCGGGGAAGTGCTTGCCGGTGGCGGCGACGCCGCCGGCCTGCAGCGCCTTCGCGAAGGGGATCGCGGTGGCTTCGACGCGGGCGGCGGTCGAGCCGAAGCTCCTTTCCGTTGCCGCGATGACGCCGCCGGGGCGGCCGACGTCGAGCACCGGCGCCAGGTCGACGTTGATCCCGAGGTCGCGCAGGTTGGCGGCGGTGCGGCGGCCTTCGCGGGCGCTGAAGGCGGCGCCGCGGGCCCCCATCCCCTGCGCCGACACGCTCGGAGCGCCGCCGAGCCGCTTGACCAGCCCGCCCTCCTGGTCGGTCATGATCAGCAGCGGGTCGCGCAGCTGCGGCGGCCGCAGGATCGCCTGCAGGCGGGCGACCAGGCGCCGGCCGGGGGCGCGGCTGGGGATGTTCTCGGAGAAGAGGACGACGCCGGCGACGCGGCCGTCGGAGATCGCCTCCCGCAGGCCTGGGGATATGGAGGTGCCGCGGAGCCCGGTGACGATCCGCAGGCCCGCCAGCCGCTGCGGGGGCAGCGTCTCGGCGACGCTGGGACGCGCCGGGTCGGACTCGTCCCCGAGCGACGCCCCGCAGGCGAATGCCCCGATCGCAAGGCAGGCAAGCAGGCCCAGGGCCACCGCCCGCCGCCGCCTCGTCCTCCCCGTCATCGGTCCGATACTAGGCGTCCGGGTCGCTTCCTAGGGTGCGTGCCGATGCCCCCCCTGATCACCGTCGACGAGGCCCGCGCCTACGGCCGCCTCAGCGACCACGCCGAGATCGAAGCCCTGGTCGAACGCGCCTGGGAGGTGCGGATCGAGAACTTCGGCGACTCCACGGACATGTGCTCCCTGGTCAACGCCAAGTCCGGCGGCTGCGCCGAGGACTGCGGCTTCTGCGCCCAGTCGCGCTACGCCGAGGCGGACACGCCGATGCACGCGATGATGGAGCCGGAGCAGATCCTCGAACACGCGAAAGCGGCGGAGGCAGCCGGCGCCCACCGCTTCTGCATGGTCACCCAGGGTCAGGGCCTCTCGAAGCGGGACTTCCAGAAGATCCTCGAGGGCACCCGCCTCGTCGCCGAGCAGACCAACCTCAAGCGCTGCGCCTCGATCGGCCACATGTCCGCCGACCGCGCCAAGGCGCTGAAGGAGGCCGGCGTCCAGCGCGTTCACCACAACGTCGAGTCGGCGCGCTCCTACTACCCCGAGGTCTCGAGCACGGTCCGCTACGAGGGCCGGCTGCGGACGATCCAGGCGGTCAAGGAGGCCGGCCTGGAGACCTGCGTCGGCGGCATCCTCAACCTCGGCGAGAGCGAGGAGCAGCGGGTCGAGATGGCCTTCGAGCTCTCCGAGATCAACCCGACCTCGGTCCCGATCAACCTCCTGATACCGAAGGAGGGGACGAAGTTCGGCGACCGCGAGGTGATGGACCCGTGGGAGGTCGTGAAGTGGATCGCGATCTTCCGCCTGATCATCCCCGGCGCCCTCTTCCGCCTCTGCGGCGGCCGGGTCGAGAACCTGGGCTCGCTTCACAAGCTCGCCGTCAAGGCCGGCCTCAACGGGGTGATGATGGGCAACTTCCTCACCACGCTCGGCGCCGAACCGGCCGAGGACCGGGCGATGTTCGAGGAGCTGGGCCTGAACGTCGCCCGCCAGCCCGACAACGGCGCCAACCCGCGGCCGGACAACCGCTCCGGCTGGCTCGAGGGCGACTCGCCGGAGACGCCGATCGACGAGCTGATCGACAGCCAGGAAGAGGCGAACTTCTGGGACCCGTCGACCCAGCTGCGGGTCGTCAAGAAGTCGAAGAAGCCGCCTTCCTACCCACGGGCGGCGTGAGCGACGTCGCCGAGCGGCTCGACGAGCTCCGCGAGCGGGGGCTCTACCGGCGACTGCGCCTGATCGAAGGCCCGCAGGGCACCACCGTCACCCTCGACGGCAACCCTGTCCTCCTCCTCTGCTCGAACAACTACTTGGGGCTGGCCGACCGGGCCGAGGTCCGCGAGGCGGCGGCGGAGGCGGCGCTTCACTGGGGGGCCGGGTCCGGCGCCTCGCGCCTGATCTCCGGAAACATGGAGCCGCACCGGCAGCTGGAGCGGCGGCTGGCGGCATTCGAGGGCTACGAGGCCGCCCTCCTCTTCGGCTCCGGCTACCTCGCCAACAGCGGCGTCATCGCCGCCCTCGCCGGCCGCGACGAGGTCGTCTTCTCCGACGAGCTCAACCACGCGAGCATCGTCGACGGCTGCCGGCTCTCGCGGGCGGAGACCTTCGTCTACCGCCACGCCGACGTCGAGCATCTGGCCTGGGGGCTGCGCCGGGCGGGCCGCCGCGGCGCGCTGATCGTCACCGACGGCGTCTTCTCGATGGACGGCGACGTCGCCCCGCTCCCCCAGCTGCTGGAGCTGGCGCGGCGGCACGGCGCCCGCCTGATGGTCGACGAGGCCCACGCCACCGGCGCGATCGGCCCCGGTGGCCGCGGCTCGGTCGCGGCGGCCGGGCTCAGCGGCGAGGTCGACGTCGTCGTCGGCACCCTCGGCAAGGCGCTCGGCTCCTACGGCGCCTACGTCTGCGCCGACACCGAGCTCGTCGACTTCCTCGTCAACTCGGCCCGCTCCTTCGTCTTCTCGACCGCCCTCCCCCCCTCGGCGGCAGCCGCGGCGACGGCAGCGCTGGAGATCCTCGAAGCGGAGCCCGAGCTGGTCGCCCGGCTGCAAGCGAACGCGGCGCTGCTGCGCCGCTCGCTGGCCGCCGAGGGCCTCGCCGCGGGGCTCTCCGAGACCCAGGTGGTCCCGGTCCACGTCGGCGAGGCCGCGGCGACGATGGCGCTCTGCGAGCTGGCCCTCGAGAAGGGCGTCTTCGCGCAGGGCATCCGGCCGCCAACGGTGCCCGAGGGCTCCTGCCGGCTGCGGATGACCGCGATGGCGACCCACCGGCCGGAGGACCTGGTCGCCGCGGCCCACATGGTCGGCACCGCCGCCCGCGAGACAGGCGCCGTCCGGGCCGAGCCCCTCGCCGCCTGAGCGCCCGTGGCCGACGGCGTCTTCGTCACCGGGACGAGCACCGAAGTCGGCAAGACCGTGGTCGCCGCGGCGATCGCCCGGACGCTGGCGGCCGAAGGCCGCCGGGTCGCCGTCTTCAAGCCGGCGGTGACCGGCCTCGACGAGGAGGGCGAGAGCGACCACGCGCTGCTGCGCCGCGCCTCCGGATCGGGGCAGAGCGATGAGGAGATCGCCCCCTACCGCTACGGCCCGCCGGCCTCACCGCACCTCGCCGCGGCGCTCGCCGGCGAAGAGATCGACCCGGGGCGGCTGCGGCAAGCCGCGGCGGCCGCGGCCGAAGGTGCCGAGGCGCTGGTCTGCGAGGGCGTCGGCGGCCTCCTCGTCCCCCTCTCCCCCGGCTACCTCGTCCGCGACCTCGCCGCCGACCTCGGCTACCCGCTCGTGGTCGTCGCCGCGCCGGGGCTGGGGACGATCAACCACGCGCTGCTGACGATCGAGGCCGCCCGCGGCGCCGGCCTCGAGGTCGCGGCCGTCGTCCTCAACCCGTGGCCGTCGCAGCCGTCCGGGATCGAGCGCGACAACCGCGAGACGATCGCCGCCCTCGCCGGCGTCGAGGTCCTCACCCTCCCCCAGCTCGACCTCGCCGATCCGGGCGGCTGGCCCGAGCTGCGCGTCTAGACGATCACGTCGAGGTTGCCGTCGGCGAGCTCGACCGTGAGGCCCGAGGCCTCGGCGAGCGCCGCCGCCCCCTCGGGATCGGCCGGCGCCTTCTTCGCCGCCAGCAGCGCCCGGGCGACGTCGCCGCGGCTGGCCTTCGCCATGTGGGAGACGGCCTTGCGCTCGCCGTCGACCTCGGTGAAGGCGCGCACCGGCAGCAGCGTCGCCCGCTTCGGCTTCCAGAACGAGCTGTAGGCGCCGGAGCGCATGTCGACGATCAGCTCGCCCTCGCTGTCCGGGAGAGCGTCCGTCAGGGCCGGGCGCCAGAAGGCGGCCGGCGCCCCGACCCCGTCCAGCTTCGTCTTCGGCGGCAGCTTGTAGTACGGGATCCGGTCGTCGGGCCGCACCACGCCCCAGAGCGCGCTGAAGATCAGCACCTGGCGCCGCGCCTTCGCCGCGGTCCGCGGCAGCTCCAGCCGTTTGAAGAGGACGCCGGTATAGACGTCGGACGCCGGCGCGGCCGGAGCCTTGCGCAGCGCCGGGTCGAAGGCGTCGAGCACCTGTTCCCGGCGTCCGCCCAGCTCCGCGGCGAAGGCGAGCGAGCCGAGATCGGCGGGCTCGCCCGCCTCGGGCGCGGCCTTCCCTTCCGAAGGTGGCAGCAGGACCAGCATCGGGCGGCAGCCTATGCGGGCTGCGCGGCCTCCTGCGCCTCCTCGGCGGCGATCGCCTCGCCGCCCGGGTTGGCCTCCGCGGTGGCCGCCTGCGGGCTGGTCTGGGTGCGGCTCTTCGCGCGGATCGCGGTCGCGCCCACGATCGCCCCAGCGAGGGCGACGAAGCCGGAGACGGTCATCGCGTGGCTGAGCGCGTAGACGAAGGCTTCGCTGCCGGCGACGGCCGCTTCCTTCGCCTGCGTCGCGTCGAGGCCCGCCACGTGCGGGACCGCGCCGCCGCCGAGCTGGTCGGAGATCGACTCCCGCTGCGCGGCGGTGACGCCGGTCCCGCCCAGGAGCGAGTCCAGCTTCGAGCTGACCAGGCCCTGGAAGATCGCGCCGGTGACGGCGACGCCCAGGCTGCCGCCGACCATCCGGAACATCGAGAGCACCCCGGAGGCGATCCCCGCTTTCTGCACCGGCACCGCGTTCATCGCCGCGCTCGTCATCGGCGACATCGTCATCGCGATGCCGATCCCGAGGAGCACGAACCCGGGCAGCAGGTCGAGGTAGCCGGAGTCGACCGCGATCCGGCTGAAGCTGAAGAGCGAGGCGGCGACGATCGTCAGCCCGCCGGCGATCAGCCAGCGCGGCCCGTAGCGGTCGGAGAGCCGCCCCGCGACCGGGGCCACGGCGACGATCATCAGGGTCGAGGGCAGGAACCGCACCCCCGCCTCCAGCGGCGAGTAGCCGAGGATGTCCTGCATGTAGAGGGCGAGGAAGAAGAAGACGCCCAGCATCGCGAAGCTGATGATCATCGCCACCACGACCGCGGCGAGGAAGTTGCGGTCGCTCAGCAGGTCGAACTGGACCATCGGGGCCTTCACCCGGTTCTCGACGAAGACGAAGGCCGGCAGGGCCACCGCGGCGAGGGCCAGCAGGGCGACGATCTCGGTCGAGCCCCAGCCCCAGGCGTTGCCCTCGACCAGGGCGAGGACGAGCGCGGTGAGGCCGACGGTGATGACGGCGACGCCCGCGAAGTCGACCTCGCGGCCGACCGAGGTGTCGCGGGACTCGCGGACCGCGAACAGCGTCGCCGCCACCGCGCCGATCGCGACCGGGATGTTGATGTAGAAGATCGCCCGCCAGCTGACGTGCTCGGTGAGGAAGCCGCCGAGTACCGGCCCGACGGCCAGCGCCAGGGCCGAGACGCCGGCCCAGGTGCCCATCGCCTTGCCGCGCTCGTGGGCGGGGAAGGCGTCGGTGATGATCGAGAGCGTGCCCGGCATCATCAGCGCCGCGCCGACGCCCTGGACCACGCGGCTGAGGACCAGCGCGGCCTCGCTCGGGGCGAAGCCGGCGGTCGCCGAGGAGGTGGCGAAGATGACGACGCCGGTAAGGAACATCAGCCGCCGACCGAAGATGTCGCCGAGCCGGCCGCCGGTCGCCAGCAGCACCGCGAAGGAGAGCGTGTACCCGTTGACGGTCCACTCGAGGCCGCTGATCGAGGCCCCCAGGTCCTGCTGGATCGAGGGCAGGGCGACGTTCACGACCGTGTTGTCGAGCATGATCATGAACAGCGCGAAGCACATCGCTCCGAGCGTCCACCACTTGCGGTTGTCGTCGGTGATCAGATGGCGGTAACGGGTCAAGTCCGGTCACTTCCTTTCAGGGCCTCGTAAGTCTTGGCGAGGTCCTCGCGCTCCATCAGCGACTCGACCGCGGCGTCGAGCTTGCGTCGCTGCGCGGCGGTGAGGGTGGTCACGAAGGCCTCGATTCCGGTCATCCGGACGGTGACGATCCTGGCGACGAGCTCGTTGCCCTTGGCGGTGATCTTCACCCGGCGGACCCGGCGGTCGTCGGGGTCCTCGACCCTGGTCGCCAGCTTCGCCTTGACCAGGGCGTCGACCGCCCTGCTCATCGAGGGCACCGAGACGCCGAAGAGCTCGGCCAGGTCGGAGACCTGCCAGGCCCCGGCGTCGCCACCGAGGCCGCCGAGCTCGAGCAGCGCCTTGCACTGGGTCATCGACAGACCGGTCTCCTCGATCACCCGCAGTTGGTTGCCGCGGTCGTAGAGGAAGACGTGGTGGAGAAGGGCTGCTATCCGGGCGGCGGTGTCAGTCGCCTCTATCGTCGTGTTCATCACGACAATAGTTGCACGAACACAACCTTTTCAAAAGGGCAATAGTTGTTCGTGTGATCGATGTCACTCGCGGTCGAAGTAGTCGACCTTGCTCTCCCGGCGGACGATCAGGTCGGCCTCGGGGTCGCCGGTCCAGATCCCGACCTTGCCGCTGTCGGGGTAGACGGTGGCGGTCGGGACGACCACCGTGGAGAACATCAGCACCCGCACCGGCTCCTCGGTCTCGTTGCGCACCCCGTGCACCCCCGCCGGGCCTTTCTCGAAGAAGACGACGTCCCAGGGCGCGAGCCGATCCGAGCCCTCGGCGTGGCGCAGGGTCGGCTCCCCCTCGAGCACCAGCAGCCACTCCTCCTCCCCGCACTCGTAGTGGTACGGGCAGACCGCCTGGCCCGGCGGCAGCTCGTAGACCGTGACGCCCGATTCCTCGGCGCCCCCGAGCAGCTTCCCGAGGCGGGCCATGCCGCTGCAGAAGCCCTCCGGGTCCTCCTGGTCGTACTCGAACTGGGGGGCGGCGATGTTGATTCGTCTCATGCGATCGACGCTAGCAACGCGCTAACTCGGCACTTTTCGGGGGGCGAGTGCCGCCGCTCGCGGGGCTAACTTCAGACCCATGCCGGATCACGCGCAGCTCGACCGCGACTTCGTCTGGCATCCGTTCACCCAGCAGCAGGGCTGGAGCGAGGAAGAGCCGCTGGTGATCGAGCGCGGCGAGGGCACCTACCTCTTCGACAGCGACGGGCGGCGCTACCTCGACGGGACGGCGGCGCTCTGGTGCAACGTCCACGGCCACCGGCACCCGACGATCGACCGGGCGGTGCGCGAGCAGCTCGACCGCGTCGCCCACACGACGATGCTCGGGCTGACGCACCCGGGCGCGACCGAGCTGGCGGCGCGCCTGGTCGAGATCGCGCCGGCCGGGCTCTCCCGGGTCTTCTACTCGGACTCGGGCTCGACCGCGGCGGAGATCGCTCTGAAGATCGCCTTCCAGTACCAGCAGCAGCGCGGCGGCGAGCACGCCCGGCGGACCAGGTTCGTGCGCCTGCGCGAGGCCTACCACGGCGACACGATCGGCTCGGTCTCGGTCGGCGGCATCGACCTCTTCCACTCGACCTACCGGCCGCTGCTGTTCGAGACCCACGTCGCCGAGCCCGGCGATGCCGCCGACCTCGAGCGGGTGCTGCAGGCGCACGGCGAAGAGGTCGCGGCCGTGGTCGTCGAGCCGCTGGTCCAGGGGGCGGCCGGGATCCTCGTCCAGCCGCCGGGGTACCTGCGGGCGGCGCGGGAGCTCTGCGACCGCTACGGGGCGCTGCTCGTCTGCGACGAGGTCGCGACCGGGTTCGGCCGCACCGGGACGATGTTCGCCTCCGAGCAGGAAGGCGTCGCGCCGGACCTGATGTGCCTGGCGAAGGGGATCACCGGCGGCTACCTGCCGCTGGCCGCGACCCTGACGACGGAGGAGATCTACGAGGGCTTCCTCGGCGCCTACGAGGAGTTCAAGACCTTCTTCCACGGTCACACCTACACCGGCAACCCGCTCGCCTGCGCCGCCGCGCTGGCCAACCTCGACGTCTTCGAGCAGGAGCGGACGTTGGAGCGGCTGCAGCCGAAGATCGCCCTCTTCGAAGAGCTACTGGCCGAGGTGGCGGCGATGCCCGAGGTGGCGGAGGTGCGCCAGAAGGGCGTCATGGTCGGCGTCGACCTCGGCCCGCACGACGACGCCCTGCGGATGGGCCACCGGGTCACGGTCGAGGCCCGTAAGCGCGGCGCCTTTATCCGCCCGCTCGGCAACACCGTCGTCCTCATGCCCCCGCTCTCGATCAGCGAGGACGAGCTGCGCGAGCTCGTCGCGATCGCCCGCGACTCGATCCAGGCCGCCGTCGCCTCGGCGCCGGTCGAACTGCCCCAAGCCGCCTGAACGGATACTCCGTCTGTGACGGATCCTGACCTGCCCCGTAGTGAGGGCATGGAGCAGACGCTGGTGGCAGAGGCAAAGGACGCGCCGCGGGCCGGCGACCTCGCCTTCGAGCGGCTCTACCGCTCCAGCCGCGACGACGTCTACGCCTACGTCGCCAGCCTCCTCCGGGACGCGCCGGCGGCCGAGGAAGTGACCGCCGCCGCCTTCGAGCGCGCCTACCGCAAGCGCCACCGCTTCGACCCCGAGCGGGGCGAACCGCGGGCGTGGCTGTTCGGGATCGCCCGCAACGCCGCCCTCGACGAGCTCCGCCGCCGCGGTCGCCAGGCCGAGCTGGCCGCCGATCCCGCCGACATCGAGAGCTTCGGCTCGCTCGAGGGCGCCGAGCACAGCGAGCGCCGCCTCGCCGTCTCAGCGGCGCTGGAGCGGCTCGAACCGGCCGAGCGCGAGCTGATCGCGCTCAAGTTCTTCGCCGGCCTCGCCAACGCCGAGATCGCCCGGGTCCTCGGCATCGGCGAGTCGAACGCCGGCACCAAGCTGCACCGGGCGATGACCAAACTGAGGGAGGCCTGCGATGGAGCCGCATAGGAACGAGGAGCAGTTGGCCGCCGACCTGCGGGCGCTGCGGCCGACGCCGCGCCCCGAGTTCGCGGCCGAGCTCGACGAGCGCGCCGCCGCGGGCTTCCCGCGGCGCTCGCGCCTCCTCCCAAAGGGTCCGCCGGACCTTTTCACCGCTATGCGGGGCAAAGGACCGGCACACCTGCGACGCCTGTTGATCCCGGCGGGCGGGGTGGCCGTGATCGCGATCGCGATCGCGACGGCGGTAACGGTCTCGGGCGAAAGCGAGCATCGCATTCGATCCCAATCCGGGAATGCGCCCGGCTTCGACGCGGGCGGCGGCACCGCCCAGAGCGCGGTCCCCCACGCGAAGTCACCAGCCCGACTCCAAGGTGCAGCCGAGGAGGCGGAACCTTTGTCCTCCCAGCCGTCCGATGCGGCATCGGCGGCCTCCTCGGAAGCGGTGATCCCCAGGGCGCTCGAATACGGCGCGCCCGAAAGGGCCAGCGGCATCGTGCGGGCCAGCGGTCCAGTCCAGACGCAGAACCGCGCCGTCGAACGCAACGCCGAGCTCGTCCTCGCCGCCGCCCCCGCCGACGTCGGCGACGACTCCGCCGAGATCTTCGAAGCGGTCCACGCCCACGACGGCATCGTCCTCCGCTCCTCCACCCGCGAGGGGGACCCCGGCGTCGCCGGCGCCCGCTTCGAGCTGCTGATCCCGAGCGCCAAGCTCGGCGACGCGCTCGCGGCGCTCTCAGGCGTAGACGAGGTCCGCTCGCGCCACGAGGCGACGAACGACATCACCGCCCCGACCGTCACTACCGGCGAGCTGCTGCGGGACTCGAAGGCGCGCGTCGACAGCCTCCTCGCCCAACTCGCGGCGGCGGAAACCGGTTCCGAGCGCGAAGCGGTGGAAGCCGAGCTGCGACAGGAGCGCCGCCACCGCGCCCGCCTCCGCGCCCAGCTTCAGCACCTCGAGCGCCGTGCCGACTTCTCCCGTGTCCTCGTCCGGATCGAGACCGGCGCCTCCGACCAGCCCTCCGAAGGGGGCGCCTGGGGCGTCGGCGACGCGCTCGACGACGCCGGCCAGATCCTCGCCGTCGCCGCCGCGGTCAGCGTCGTCGCCCTCGCGATCCTCGGCCCGATCGCCTTGATCGCGCTCCTCGCCTGGCTCGCCCACCGCGCCTGGGTCCGCCGCGAGCGCCGCCGCGTCCTCAGCTGAGAGTTACGCTGCTCCGATGGAGGAGCGGCGACGGGGACCGGCGGAGATGCCCAACTTCGGGCCGCCCTCGACCCCCCGGCCGGCCGCTTCGGTCGTGCTGCTGCGGCGCGGCGGCAGGCACTCGCAGCGGGCGCTCGAGGTGCTGATGCTGCGGCGCAGCGAGGAGGCGAAATTCATGCCCGGCGTCTGGGTCTTCCCCGGCGGCTCGCTGGACCAGGCCGACGGGGCCGAGGAGGCCGGCCTCCGCGCCTGCGCCCTGCGCGAGCTGGCCGAGGAGGCCGGGATCGAGCTCGACGCCGGCGAGGAGCTTGTCCCCTTCACCCGCTGGATCACCCCGGAGGTGATCGCGACGCGCTTCGACGCCTGGTTCTTCCTCGCCCTCGCCCCCGCCCACACACCGCCGCAACCGGACGGGGTCGAGACCACCGAGGCGCGCTGGTTCGAGCCGGCCGCGGCCCTCGAGGCCCAGCAGGCGGGGGATCTCCTCCTCTCCTTCCCGACGCAGACGCAGCTGCGCTGGCTGGCCGAGTTCCGCACCTCCGACGAGGCGATGGCCGCCTACCGCGAGCGCGCGATCGAGCCGATCCTCCCCGTCGTCATCGCCGACGACGCCGCCGAACCGCGGGTCGTCCTCCCGGGCGACCCCGACTACCCGGCCTGAACCTGCGGGAACGGCTCCAGGCCGGCGTGCCAGGGGCCCGGCGGGTAGGTGTGGATGCCGCTCTCGTCCATCTCGGACTGCAGCCGCCTGAACAGCTGCCCGGCGTTCTTCAGCGCCGCCCGTAGCTCCCCCTCGCTGCGCTCGCGTAACCGCCAGAGGAACCAGAGCTGACGGTCGTTGACGCCGAAGTCGATCTCACCCTGGAGCGTCGTCACCCAGCCGAGGAAGCCGGGGCCGAAGAGCTCGCGCAGCGCCACCGGGTCGTACTCGCTCGGCACCGTCGTCAGGAAGCGCTTGTTGAAGTCGATCGACTCGAACTCGACCTTGCGCTGGAAGCGCTGGGTCACCACCTCGTGCCCCTCGATCGACTCGACGTTGAAGGCGGGCACCACCTGCGCCAGGTCCGGCATGTGGGCCTTGGCGAGGACGGCGGTCGGGACCACCGCCTTGCTGAAGAAACCGCCAACTTCCTTTTCGTCGGCGTCGCACGAAGCCCCCCAGAAGCCCTCGCTGAGCTGGCCGGTGAGGCGGTTGACGCCGCCGACGCAGAGCGCCACCGGCCCGTCTTTGGGGTTGATCCCGCCGACCGGCTCGTAGGTGAGGCCGTTGCGCTCGCCGTAGCCGCGCACGATCTCGGCCCATTCCTGCGCTTCTGCCTTGGCGCTCACGCCGCGATCCTACGCGCCCGCCCGCCGGCGTTCGTCCTTTCCGCGGCATAGACCACGAAAAGACGAACGCCGCGGCGTTAGGATGCCCGCAGACCCCGGTCCGACCACAGGAGCCTCCATGACCATCGTCATCATCGTCGTCGTCGCGATCATCGTCATCGCGGTCCTCTACTACATCGCGAAGCGCAACTCGATCATCGCCGCGCGGAACCGGGTGGACGAGTCCTGGAGCGGGATCGACGTGCAGCTGAAACGGCGTCACGACCTCGTCCCCAACCTCGTCGAGACGGTCAAAGGCTATGCCGAGCACGAGAGCGCGACCTTCGAGAAAACGACCCAGGCGCGGGCCGCGGCGATGCAGGCGCAAGGGGTCGAGGAGACCGCCAAAGCCGAGCAGCAGCTGACCCAGGCCCTGGCCGACGTCAAAGCCGTCGCCGAGAACTACCCGACCCTGCGCGCGACCGAGAACTTCCAGCAGCTCAGCCGCAACCTCTCCGAGCTCGAGGACGAGATCCAGGCCTCCCGCCGCATCTACAACTCCAACGTCCAGTCCTACAACACGGACATCCAGCAGTTCCCCGGCTCGATCATCGCCAACCAGGGGGGCTTCACCGCCCGCGAGTTCTTCGAGATCGAGGACGCCTCCGAGCGCAACGCGCCCCAGGTCAGCTTCGGCAAATAGCGGCTCCGGCGCCTCTCTAATATCCAGGACATGAGCACCACCGAGACCAAAGACGCGACCCTCTGGATCTGCGACAGCTGCGGGTTCATCTACGACCCCGCGATCGGCGATCCGGACGGTGGCATCCCGGCTGGGACCGCCTTCGAGGACATCCCCAAGGACTGGTTCTGCCCGGTCTGCGGCGCCCGCACGACGGACTTCCGCCCGCTCGAGCCCGGCGAGGCCTAGGAACCGCCCGGTAGGCTGGGCTGGCTGATGAGCCAGTACGACTACGACTGGATCGTTGTCGGCTCCGGATTTGGGGGGTCGGTCTCCGCCCTGCGCCTGGCCGAAAAGGGCTACAAGGTGGCGGTATTGGAGTGCGGTAAGCGCTTCACCGACAAGGACTTCCCGAAGTCGACCTGGGACGTCCGCCGTTACTTCTGGGCGCCGCGCCTGGGCCTGCGCGGGATCTTCCGCCTCTCCACCTTCAAGGACGTCTCCGTCGTCAGCGGCAGCGGCGTCGGCGGTGGCAGCCTCGGCTACGCGAACACGCTCTACGTCCCGCCCTCGAAGTTCTTCAAGGATCCGCAATGGGGCGACATGGCCGACTGGGAGCGCGAGCTGGCGCCCCACTACGCCGAAGCGCAGCGGATGCTCGGCGTCACCCAGGTCGAGGTCGACGACCCCGCCGACGAGCTCCTGCGCGAGTACGGCGAGCAGATCGGCGTCGGCGACACCTACCAGAAGACCCCCGTGGGGATCTACTTCGGCGAGCCCGGAAAAACCGTCGCCGACCCCTTCTTCGGCGGCGAGGGGCCCGACCGCACCGGTTGCAGCTTCTGCGGGCGCTGCATGGTCGGCTGCCCCCACGGCGCCAAGAACACGCTCGTCAAGAACTACCTCTACCTGGCGGAACAGCGCGGGGTCGAGGTGATCCCCGACCGCACCGTGACCGAGGTCCGGCCAGTCGCCGCCGCCGACGGCAGCGACGGCTACACGGTCACCAGCGAGCGCTCCGGGATGATCCCCGGCCGCGGCAAGCGCACCCTCCGCGCTCGCGGCGTCGTCGTTGCCGCCGGCGCCCTCGGCACCAACAAGCTGCTGCAGCGCTGCCGCCTCGGCGGTGCCCTGCCACGGATCTCCGAGCGACTCGGGGAGCTGGTGCGGACCAACAGCGAGATGATCCTCGCCGTCACGGTCCCCGAGGACTACCCGGACGACCTCACCAAACGGGTCGCGATCAGCGGCAGCATCTACCCCGACGCCGACACCCACATCGAGACCGTCAGCTACGGCAAAGCCGGCGACTCGATGAGCCTCCTCTACACCCTGCTGGTCGGCGACGGCACCCGCGTCACCCGGCCCCTGAAGCTGCTCGGGCAGATCGTCCGCCACCCGGTCCGCTTCGCCAAGGTGCTCTACCCGAAGAACTGGTCGCGCCGCACGATCATCCTCCTGGTGATGCAGACGCTCGACAACGCGATCGCCCTGCGCCCGAAGCTGAAACGCTCAGGCAACGTCTGGCTGCAGACCGAACAGGACCCCGAGAAACCGAACCCGACTTTCATTCCCGTCGCCAACGACGCCGCTGAATGGCTGGCCAAGCGCACCGGCGGGATCGCCCAGAGCTCGATGACCGAGGCGCTGCTGAACGTGCCGACCACCGCCCACATCCTCGGCGGGGCGGTGATCGGGCACGGGCCCGAGGACGGCGTCGTCGACGCCCGCCAGCGGGTCTTCGGCTACGAGAACCTGCTCGTCTGCGACGGCTCGGCGGTGCCGGCGAACATCGGCGTCAACCCCAGCCTGACGATCACGGCACTCGCCGAGCACGCGATGAGCGAGGTCCCCGCAGCCTCAGAGCAGAGCTACGACGCGAACCTCTCGGCGACGTAGTCCCAGTTGACGACGTTCCAGAAGGCGTCGAGGTAGTCCGGGCGCTTGTTCTGGTACTTCAGGTAGTAGGCGTGCTCCCAGACGTCGACGCCGAGCAGCGGCGTGGCGCCGTCGGAGATCGGCGAGTCCTGGTTCGGGGTCGAGACCACCGCGAGGCCGGAGGAGTCCTTGACCAGCCAGGCCCAGCCGGAGCCGAAACGGGCGATGCCGGCGTTTTTCAGCTCCTCCTTGAAGGAGTCGAGGGAACCGAACTTCTCGTCGATCGCCGCGCCCAGGTCGCCGCCCGGCTCGCCGCCGCCGTCCGGGCTCATCATCTGCCAGAAGAGCGTGTGGTTGTAGTGGCCACCGGCGTTGTTGCGGACCGCGGCCTGCTTGTCGCCCGGCAGCGCCGAGAGGTTACGGAGGACGTCCTCGACGTCGCGATCGGCCCACTCGGTCCCCTCCAGGGCGGCGTTGGCTTTGTCGACGTACGCCTGGTGGTGCTTGTCGTGGTGGATGCGCATCGTCTCCTCATCGATGTGAGGCTCGAGCGCGTCGTACGGGTACGGCAGGTCGGGTACGGAGAAAGCCACTGGAATGCTCCTTTATTCGGTTTGAAGTCCGAGTCGGAGCCTAACTATTCCTCGCTTTGGATCCGCGGGACCGTCGTCGGGTCGCCGCCGGTCCATTCGTTGAACCGGTACCAGGCCGGCTTCGCTTCCCGTTTCGCCGTCAGCAGGCCGGCCGAGCGGCAGAAGACGCAGCTGCCCCCCTCGTCCGACCAGGTGAACCACCAGACGCCCCGGACCCCCCAGCGCAGGCGGCTCGCCGAGAGCATCGCTAAGGCCTTAGAGAGCTGGTCCGCCTGCCCCCAGAGGCCACGCTCCCAGCGGCTCGGGCCGGGATCGGACCCCCACCCCAGCTCGGTCACGTAGAGCGGCGTGGCGCCGTCGCCGTGGCGCCGCATGATTCGCCGCAGGTTGGTCAGCTGCGCGCCCATCGCCTTCGCCTCGGCGACGTAGGGGTGGAGGGCGACGCCGTCGAAGAACGGCTTCACCCGCCGCGCCCGGTAGAGCCGAGAGAGGAAGTCGCCCGAGGCGATGTTGGGCGGGATCTGCAGCGGCCGGCCGAAGAGGCCGCCGACGATCACCTTGCTGCCCGGCGCTTCGCGGTGGATCACCCGGCCGGCGATCCGCATCAGGACGGCGAAGCGCTTCGGTTCCGGATTGGCGTCGAAGCTGACGATGTTCTCCTCGTTCCAGATCTCCCAGCGCCGGATCGGCACGTAGTAGGGCAGATCTTCTTCCTCCTGCCAGAACGCCCCGCCCGGCCCGTAGCGGCGCACCGCGGCCCGCAGGAAGGAGGCCCAGGCCCGCCGCTGCCAGGAGGTCGAGACCGGCAGGTCGATCCCCTGCGGGGCGACCCATTCGGGCGAGTTGACGACGACCGGAAAGATCTCCTGGCCGGCCCGCGCCGCCAGCCTCACCTCGTGGTCGAACCCCTCCCAGCGCCGTTCCGTGAAGGCGGGGATCTCCGGCTCGACCTGCGCCCAGTTGAGCGGCTGGCGGACGCTGAGGATCCCCGCTTCCCGCATCAGCTCGTAGTCCTTGGCGGTGCCGCCGCTCTGCGGCGAGATCCCGACGAAGCCCGTGGGCAGGTACGCGTGCGCCGCCGCGGGCGTCGCCGCCAGCAGCACCAGAACGAGGATTGGGATCAGCCTGCGCGCCATATCGAGAAGGAACCGCTTGCCCGTGCAAAGTAGCGCCAAGACCCTCCCCGCGCCCCACTCGCGGCTCTGGGATAATCACCCCTCTCGGGGCGTGGCGCAGCCTGGTAGCGCGCACCGTTCGGGTCGGTGAGGTCCCCGGTTCAAATCCGGGCGCCCCGATGATTTTGAGGTGATTTGTCATGAGTTCGATCTCCCGATACCGCGCCGCTTCAGAGGCAGGCGACATTCCGGCGCTGATGGAGGCCACCGTCGCCGAGGTGGAGGTCGTCTCGCCGATCTCGGGGCGGATGGTGTTCAAGGGGCGAGACGACGTCGAATTCCTGCTCGGTGCCGTCTACGGGACGCTGAGCGGACTCGAGTGGAAGCAGGAGATCGGCGAGGGGGCGCATCGCGTCCTCTACGGCGAAGCGCGCCTGTGGGGTGTGCGGATGACCGACGCGATGGTCTTCGAACTCGACGGCGAGGGGCGCATTCGCAGGATTAGCCCGCATCTGCGGCCTTGGCTGGCGTTGACGCTGTTCGCGATCGTCCTCGGCCCGAAGGTTGGGTTCCGACCCAGGGTCGTCTGGCGGGCGCTGCGCGCGGGCGCGAGGTAGCTCCGTGTGGCTTCAGCGGCCGATCCGCCTGGAGGCTCGGCCGCGCGGCTTCCACCTCGTCACCGAGGAGGTTCTGGACGGGCTGCCGGAGCTCGGGGAGGTCTCCATCGGCCTCCTCCACCTGCTGATCCAGCACACCTCCGCCTCGCTGGCGCTGAACGAGGACGCCTCGCCCAACGTCCGCCGGGACTTCGAGAGCTGGTTCGACCAGGCGGTGCCGGAAGGCGCCCCCTACTGGACCCACACGCTCGAGGGGGACGACGACATGCCCGCCCACGTCAAGGCGGCTCTGCTCGGCCCCTCGCTGACGCTGCCGATCGCCGACGGCCGCCTCGCCCTCGGCACCTGGCAGGGCATCTACCTCTGCGAGCACCGCGACCGGGGCGGCTCCCGATCGCTCGTCGCCACGATCTGGGGCGAGGGCGCCGGCGAACAGCCCGGCTAGGAGCCGCCCGCGGCGTACGCGGGGCCCTGGATCCCGGCCGCGAAGGCCTCGATCGCGCTCTGCGAGGTCTCGAGCGGCCAATCCATCCCGTTTTCGAACTTGTCGAACCAGACGAGGCCGCGGACCAGCGGGTACTCCGCGGGCAGGGCGCGCAGCATCTCGGCGATCCAGCGCGCCTTCGACCCGCCCTGCTCGGTCGAGGCGATCTCGCCGAGGATCATCGGCTTGCCGGGCGCGATCTCCTCGACGACCTCGTCGTAGCTGCGGCGGTAGAGCTGGTCGAAGCTGCGCCAGCGATCCGGTTTGGCCGGGTTGGTGCCGGAGTTGTAGCCGTCGAGGCAGGTCCACTCGACGTAGTCGCCCCCCGGGTAGACGGAGCGCAGGTCCTGGAGATTGCCTTCGAAGTCGACGTTTGGGCACCAGACCCAGATCGGGTTGGTGGCGCCGACCTCGGCGAAGAGGTCGTGGACGTGCCGCCAGGCGCGGACGAACTCGCCACGGCGGTTGCCGTTGGTCCCCTCGGCCCAGGGGAACCAGTCGCCGTTCATCTCCCAGTTGAAGCGCAGGAAGAAGGGTCGGCCCCAGCGCTTCGCGTCCTTCGCCCAGTCGCGGATGTAGCCGTCGTAGCGGCCGGCGATGACGTCGCCGAGCTGGTAGTCGGGCTGCGCCTCCGAGGAGGGGATCGACTGCGAGCTCCAGCTGAAGAAGGGGATCGCGCCGTGGCTGCGGATCGTCTGCATCTCCTCGGCGGGGAAGCGGTAGAAGCCGCATCCCGAGTCCGAGCAGTGGGCGAACGGCGCCATGAAGTGGAGCAGCGACATCCGCTTGCCCAGCATCGCCTCCAGCTTCCTCGGCCCGCCCATGTCCCAGGGCGCCTGGTGACCGGTCAGCTGGTCGCTGACGAGGGCGCCCCAAAGGATCGGCCGCCGGCCGCTCGTCCTCTGCTCGCCCTTGCCGAGGCTGCGCTTGAAGGCGATGTGCCCGGGGAACCCGCCTCCCTTCGCCCCTGCCGCATCCACGCCCCCCGCCCACACCAGGGCGACGAGGGCGAGGAGGAGCGCAGGGAGGAGCGACCGCTGCCGGACGAAGGCCATGCCAGTGCCATCGGAATCCCCGAAAGCCGGCTTTAGCGGCGGCGCCTCGCATCGGCTCGCCCCAGCGCCTCGATGAACGGCTCCCGCACGACCGGGTCGCAGTGCTCTGCCTGCAGGCGGCTCTTGTCCGCGTCGGGGTCGGGGCCGGCCGGGAAGTCCTCGCCGGGACCGCAGGCGAGGGGGAGCGGGCCGCGCCCGTCCCAGGGAGGCCCCGGAAAGGTGGCGTCGACGGCGATCCGCCGGCCCTCCAGCTCGAGCGTCAGATAGCGGTGGACGTCGACCAGCCCCTCCTCCGGCACGGTGGCGGCGACCTCCTCGCCGTAGAGCTCGCGGGCTTCGTCCCTCTCCACCCGGTAGACCCGGTGGACGATCCGCGGCCTCAGCTCCGGCAGCTCGCGCTCGATCTCCCACGCCAGGTGGGCGTGCTTGAGCGAGCAGGTGCCGCGGCCCTCCCGCAGCATCGCCTGCGCCGACCGCTCCCGCGGGCGGCCGTATTCGAGACCCCGCACGGCTTCGACCAGGTCGACGAGGGCAGTCCTTCGATCCGCCATCCAACACGGGAGCGTAGAGCGCGGGGGCGAGCTCTCGGCAACCTCGGCGGCCCCCGCTAGTGTCTTCACATGCCGCCCTCCCCCGCCTTCGAGGTCCACGAGGCGAACCTGCACGGGCACCGCGCCGTCTATCGCACCGTCGGCAGCGGCCCGACCGTGGTCCTGATCCACGGCATGATCAACTCCTCGCGGCACTGGGAGGCGGTGGCCCAGCGGCTGGCCGGCTCCTACCGGGTGATCGCGCCGGACCTGATCGGCCACGGCGACGCGGCGACTCCCCGCGGCGACTACTCCCTCGGCGCCCACGCGGCGAGCATCCGCGACCTGCTGACGACGATCGGGGTCGAGCGGGCGACGATCGTCGGCCACTCCCTCGGGGGCGGGGTCGCGATGCAGTTCTTCTACCAGTTCCCCCAGCGCACCGAGCGCCTCGTCCTCATCTCCAGCGGCGGCCTCGGCCACGACGTCAGCCCGCTGCTGCGGGGCGCGGCGCTCCCCGGCTCGGCGGCGCTGCTGCGCCTGGCGACGCGCCCGCGCCTCGTCGGCGCCCTCGCCGCCGGCGGCGCCAAGCTGAGGCAGCGCGGCGTCTCCACCGGCGTCTACCTGCAGGCGGTCGCCCGCGCCCTCGGGCCGCTGCAGGAGCCGGGCTCCCGCCGCGCCTTCCTGCAGACCCTGCGCTCGGTGATCGACGTCCAGGGGCAGAAGGTCAGCGCCACCGACCGCCTCTACCTGCTGAAGGAGATGCCGACTCTGATCGTCTGGGGGGAGCGCGACCGCACGATTCCGCTGGAGCACGGGCTCGAAGCCGAGCGCTCGATCCCCAACTGCCGCTTCGAGACCCTGCCCCGCGCCGCCCACTTCCCCAACCTCGAAGACCCCGAGGGGCTCGCCGACGTGCTCGGCGACTTCCTCGCCACCACCGCCCCCGCCCACATCGTCGACTCCGAGTGGCGGGACGTGATCGCCCGCCGGGCTCGCCTGCGGCGCGTCGCCTAGCTAGGCCCCGGCTACGCGACCTCGGCGATCGCCGCTTCGACCTCTTCGAGCGAGGGGCCTTCCTGCAGCGTCACGGTGCCGCCCGGCCCGGTGACGACCATCCCCTGGCCGGTCCGGATCTTCAGGTCCCGGCCCAGCTTCTCGGAGGCTTCCAGCCGCTTCTCGATCGGGCCGCCCTTCTGCCCGTCCTCCTCCAGGTCCCGCTCCCATTCTTCGATGTCGAGTTCCTCGGCCCCGGCGGCGACAGAGGCCAGGTAGCTGTCGTCGATCCCGACCCTTTCGGCTTCGCCCTGGTTGCGGAAGAAGAGGTAGATGTACTGCCAGGCGTAGTTCTGGTCGGCTGCCGCCTCGGCGCCGTAGAAGCCGAGCTGCTCCGGGTTGACGCTGTTGGAGTAGTGGCGCCAGAGCAGCTTCACGTCGCCCGGGCGCACGTAGCGTTCAGCCAGCGCGGGGACCGTCTCGAGGAAGTCGTCGCGGCAGTCGTCGCACTGGATGTCGTTGAAGACCTGGATCGTCACCGGGGCGTCGTCGGAGCCGAAGCGGTCGCCTTCCTGGGGAACGCCTCCGAACAGGCGTTGCGCGTCTTCGATCCCGGTGAGGTGGACGACCGGATCGCCGGCCTCCTGCGTAGAGGCCTCGACGATCGTGTATCCGAGCGCGAGCAACCCGAGCGCGAGCAGGGCGATCACCCAGATCCTGCCCCGCCGGGGCAGCGGCTTTGCGGCGACTTCGGAGGACAAGGGAGACATTTTCCCAGTTGACGCCGTCCGGCCGCAGCGGTACACATGGAGCTACCCAATTTTCGCCGACCTGGAGGTATCCATGGCGCACCACCTGACGCCCGCCGAGCTCGCCGACCACATGCAGATGGAGCGGGGGGAGGTGATCGGCAAATGCGTCCAGATGGGGGTGCCGATCTACCACGGCCGGATCGACAGGACGTTGTTCGAAAGCTCTCTGCGGAGCACCAGCGCCACCTCGCGTAGGCAAGCCTCACCTCGAACCCAGCGCTGAACTAGACTCCCCCGGCAGATGTCGGGGAGAGGTACCAAATCGAAGACGGTCGCCGACCTGCTGCCGAAGGCGGCCGCGCTCTACGGCCCCAACGTCGCCGTCAAGTACAAGGAGGGCGACCGCTGGCTGAGCAAGACCTTCTCCGAGGTTCAGGAGATCGTCATGCCGCTGGCGCTGGGCCTGGTCGAGCTCGGGATCCAGAAAGGCGACCGCGTCTCGATCCTCGGCAACACCCGCCCCGAGTGGACCTACTTCGACTTCGCGGCGCTCTCGATCGGCGCCACGGTCGTCCCGATCTACCAGACGAACTCCCCCGAGGAGTGCCGCTACGTCCTCGAGAACTCCGACTCCAAGGTCGTGATCGTCGAGGACGCCGAACAGCTGGAGAAGGTGCGGGCGGTCCGCGACAAGCTGCCGCTGCTGGAGCAGATCGTGCTGATGACCGGCGAGGCCGAGGACGCCCTCTCGATGGACCAGTTGGCCGCCCGCGCGAGCGGCGACGCCAGCCGCTGGGAGCAGCTCTACGAAGCGGTCACCCCGGAGGACATCTGCACCTTCATCTACACCTCCGGCACCACCGGCCCGCCGAAGGGCTGCATCATCAGCCACGGCAACTACCGGGCGATGCTGGACATGGTCAAAGAGACCAGCGTCATCGAGGAGGGGGACGTCACCTACCTCTACCTGCCGCTGGCCCACTCCTTCGCGCTGCTGATCCAGCTCGGCAGCTACGACCTCGGCACGACGATCGCCTACTGGGAGCGGGACCCGCTGAAGATCCTCCCCAACCTGGCCGAACTGAAGCCGTCCTACTTCCCCTCGGTGCCGCGGATCTTCGAGAAGATCTACACCGCGGCGACGAGCGCGATCGAGAAAGAGGGCGGTCTCAAAAAGGCGATCTTCAACTGGGCGATCAAGACCGGCGAAAAGATGCGGGAGACCGAACGCGCCGGCCGCAAGCCCGGCTTCCTGCTGCAGCGCCAGTACGACTTCGCTGACAAGAAAGTCCTCTCGAAAATCCGCGGCCTCTTCGGCGGCAACATCCGCCTCGCCGTCTCCGGCGCGGCCCCGATCAACCCCGAGATCCTGCGCTTCTTCGACGCCGCCGGCGTCCTCGTGCTCGAGGGCTGGGGGATGACCGAGACCTCGACCGCGGCGACGATCTCCTCGCCGGACGACTTCAAGGTGGGGACGATCGGCAAACCGTTCCCCGGCTGCGAGGTGAAGATCGCCGAGGACGGCGAGATCCTCGTCAAGGGCCCGAACGTCTTCCAGGGCTACCACAAGAACCCGGAGGCGACCGCCGAGACGATCGTCGACGGCTGGCTCCACACCGGCGACATCGGCGAGATCGACTCCGAGGGCTTCATCAAGATCACCGGCCGCAAAAAGGACATCATCATCACCGCGGGCGGCAAGAACATCACCCCCGCCAACCTCGAGGCCGAAATCAAGCAGCACCCGCTGGTCTCCCAGTGCGTGGTCGTCGGCGACCGCCGCCCCTACCTGGTGGCCCTCGTCACCCTCGACCCCGAAGAGGCAGTCAAATACGCCCAGGAGCACGACCTGCCCGAGGACCTCGCCCGGCTGGCCGCCAACGCCGACGTCAAGGCCTCGATCGAAGCCCACGTCGAGAAGATCAACCAGAACTTCGCCCGGGTCGAGCAGGTCAAGAAGATCTCGATCCTCCCCGAGGACCTCTCCCAGGAGAACGGCGAGCTGACCCCGACCCTGAAGGTCAAGCGCGCCGTCGTCGCCCAGAAGCACGAGGGCGCGATCGAGCAGCTCTACGCGGCTTAGGGTCCTCCGCCGAGTCGCGCGTGCTTCTTCCGGAGGCTAGTGTAGAGTTCTACTCATGAATCTACGAAGGAAGCCAAGCACCGCCACCCGCCTTACGTTTCAAGCGTTTCTCGATGCTCCAGGTGAGGAGACCTACGGCTTCGAGCTCGCCGAGGCAACCGGTCTTCCATCCGGGACCATCTATCCGATCCTCCGTCGCCTGGAAGACGAAGGCTTCATCAAGAGTCGCTGGGCGGAGGTCGAGACCGGCTCCCAACGGCGCCGACGGCGTTATTACGAGCTCACGGGAGAGGGTCGACGAGCAGCGCAGGAAGCCACGATTGAAGATCGGACTGCTCTCCGACTGCTGAGTCCCGGATGGTCAGGTGCGGCATGAAAGCGGAAATTGAGCTGCGCCTGGAAAGTGGAGAGGTCCGGAACTACATCTGGGTGGTTACCCCTGAGGAAGCCGCCAGCCTGAGAGAAGAGAAAGGCGACGTCTCGAGGATCGATGCTGAAATCGAGATCTTTGACAGGCTTGTCGTCGCCGACAAGCTGGACAACGTCGGAGTGATTGAGTTCTACCTCAAGGGGCTTGGGCCTAGCCAACAGGCCTCACCCGCAGAACAAATCCCACCTAGCAACGCTGGCGTACGGGGGTGCCGTTCGGTTCTGAGCATTGCAGCGGCAACGCTTCCCCCTAACATCCGCGAGGAAACGCTCGACGAGTGGATCGATGAACTCGAGTGCGCTGCCGACGAGAACCGGCCAGTGCTGCGTCGTGCGGTTTCCATTCTCGTCCGGTCCTTGCCGATCCTAGCGTGGCGCAGCCGCCTACCGAGTCGTGCTCGGAAACCCGGCAGTCAATGAAGGTCGGTCTCTTCGAATCAATCCTCCTGCCGTTTCTGATTTCCTTGCTTGCGGCTCATGTCGACCGTGCAAGCGGGCGGATCTCGGAACGGATGGTCCGAGCCGCCTCCAGACTCCTACCAGCCGAGCGACGACAAGAGGAACGCGACGAGTGGCTGGATCACGTTGCCAGCGCCGGGGAGCACGGTGTCCTGCCCCTGACGCGAGCGCTCTCGATCGTATTGATAGCCGCCCCCCTTCTCGCAGTCGGCTTGCGAGTCGGTCGCAGGCGCCGCGCCCGCCGCTGATCTCCGAGCTTGCGTAGCGCGGTAGAGCTTTTACCCCTTATAGGGTGCATAACCTCTACCGCGGTTCACAGCCAGCGGAAACCGGTCGGCTGTGACAAGTCGCGACGCAGACCTAAGAAGCCTGGCCGCTCTGCCGCAGCAGGACCGAGGTGGTCTGCTCGAGGACCCGGCGCCAGGCTGACATCTGCTCGGGCTCTTCTTCGGAGGCGTTCTCGACCACGCGGCGGACGCGGCGCTCGGAGATTTCGAGGCCGTGTTTCTCGGCGATCTCCTTGTAGCGGTCGTAGTCCTGGGCCAGCGTGGCGGTGACCGATTCGAAGCCGTGACGGGCGATCTTCAGGCGCCGCGAGTAGTCCATGATCGGCGTGCCGAACATCAGCTCGTCGTTCGGCTCTGGCTCGAGCAGGATGATGTCCACACCCGGGTACTTCTCCTGCCACTGCTCGACCGCCTGGTGCAGCCGCTGGTGGGCGATCAAGCGGAAGGTCTGGTTGGCGATCGCCGGCAGGCCCATGTCGGAGACGCGGCGGACGCGGCGGCCGAAGACGGTGGGGATCGTCTTCTCGAAGTCGTTGACGTATGGCACCAGGGGGTTGACGACGACGATGAACTTGGCGCCCTTCTCGACCGCGATGTCGACGTTCGTGGTCGAGCGGATGCCGCCGTCGACGAACTGGCGCCCCTTCAGGTCGACCGGCTTGTAGACGATCGGCAGGCAGGTCGAGCACTCGACCGCTTTGGAGATCGGCACGTCCGACCAGCTCTCCTCGCCGAAGACGATCCGCTCGCAGGTGTCGAGGTCGGTGGCGGTGAGGTAGAGCTCGGTGTCGAGCAGGCGGAAGTCGTTGACGCGGCCTCCCTCGGCGAGCGCTTCGGCGACGTACTCGGAGAGGCCGGAGCCCGAGTAGAGCCCGGTCGGCAGCGCCTCGGCGAGACCGACGCCGATGTCCATCGCCGAGAACTCGCCGATCCGGACCAGGGAGCGCAGCAGCTCCAGCGTGCGCAGCGGCAGCGCCGCCCCCTTGGCGAGGAAGCCGAGGTAGTTGGGCCGGAGGACCTTGTCGAGGTCGAGGTCTTCCAGGCCCATGTTGCCGTCGGAGTTGATCACCTGCATCATTTCCTCGGGCGTCACTCCGTTGGCCAGCATCGAGGCGACGAAGGAGCCGGCGCTGGTGCCGACATAGACGTCGAAGTTGTTGACGGTGCTGTTGACAGCGAGCAAGTCGAGGGCGCGCAGGGCGCCGATCTCGTAGACGCCGCCGGTGAAGCCGCCGCCGCCGAGGACGAGCGCCGTCTTCGAGGGCTTCTTGCGCCGAGCGGGCCGCTTGCGCGGTTTGGACTCGATGTCTACGACTTCACCCATACGTGCAGTATTCCAGGGCGAGAGGTCATCCTCGGCCGCTACCTTCCACGTCTCTCGTGTTGGTAAACCCGGTGAAACGCATCCTGCTCCAGCTTTTGGTGCTCTCAGCAGGCCTTTTGCTGCTGGCGAGCGCCGCCCAGGCCAGTCCCAGCTGCGACCGGATGCGAGCCTGGCTCCAGCAGGGAGGCGGCTCGGCCAGCGGATTGCTGGTCGTCGACACCGCGGACGGGCAGGTTCTCTGCGCCAGCGCGCCCGGGCGCACGCGGCCCCTGGCCTCGAACATGAAGCTCTTCACCACCGCTACGGCCCTCTCCAAACTCGGGCCCGAATACCGGATCCCGACCAAAGTCTTCCGCGACGGGCCGATCGACGCCAGGGGCGTCCTCCACGGCAGCCTCTACCTGCAGGGTGGCGGCGACCCGGCCCTCGGCACCCCCGGCTTCTACAACGCCTACTTCGGCGGCCTCGGCACCAACATCTTCTCTCTCGCCCCGCAGATCAGGGCAGCGGGCATTGAGTCGGTCACCGGGCGCCTCTACGCCGACGACACCGTCTTCGACCGCCGCCGCGGCGTCGCCGACTCCGGCTACGCGACCAGCCCCTACATCGGCCCGCTCTCGGGCCTCGCCTTCAACTCGGGCTTCGCCGGCGCGACCAGCACCAGCGGCTTCGCCTCCGACCCGGCGAAGCTGGCCGTCGCCAAGCTGGCCCGATCGCTGCGCGGCGTCGTGCCCCCGCAGACCGCCCTGCGCCCGACCCCGCCGAACGCCGAGCGGGTCGCCCTCGTCCGCTCCCCCACCCTGGACCGGATCGCCAACCTGACCGACGTCTACTCCAACAACTACTTCGCCGAGATGCTGATCAAGCTGCTCGGGGCGCGCTTCGGCGGCGCCGGCACCACCGCCGCTGGGGCGAGCGTGGTCGAGGACTTCGCCCGCGGCCTCGGCTCCACCGTCGACGCCGTCGACGGCTCCGGCCTGACCCGCTCCAACCGCTCGAGCCCACGCGAGATCGTCGACCTGCTGCTCGGCATGCAGAGCGACCCGGCCGGCGAGGAGTTCATCCAGGACCTCGCCCTGACCGGCCAGGAGGGCACCGTCGCCAGCCGCATGGAGGGCACCGCCGCCTACGGCCGCTGCCGGACCAAGACGGGGACGATCAGCGGCGTCAGCAACCTCTCCGGCTACTGCTTCAACCGCAGCGGCCGGGTGATCGCCTTCTCGATCCTGATGGCGGGCGTCGGCAATCTCAGCCTCGCCCACCTGAACCAGGACCGGATCGCGGCCGCGGTCGCCGGCTACTGAGCGACGAGCTCCCGCAAGCCGGCCTCGTCGAGCACCTCGGTGCCGAATTTCTCGGCTTTGGCGAGCTTCGAGCCGGGGTTGTCGCCGGCGACGACGTAATCCGTTTTTTTCGAGACCGAGCTGGTCACCTTGCCGCCGGCCGACTTCACCAGCGCCGCCGCCTCCTCGCGGGTCAGCTCCGGCAGGGTGCCGGTGAGGACCACGGTCTTGCCGTCCAGCGGACCGCCCTCGCGGCGCCGTTCGGAGGGGTCGGCCTCGAGCCGCAGGCCCTTCTCGCGCAGCTTCTCGACCAGCGCCCAGGTGGCCTCGTCGGCGAGCGACTCGGCGATCTGCACCGCCATGATCGGCCCCACGCCCTCGACCTCCTCGATCGCCTCGGGGTCGGCCTCGTGCAGGGCGTCGATCGAGCCGAAGTGATCGGCCAGCGCCTCGGCGGTCACGTAGCCGACTCCGGGTAGCCCGAGCGCGTAGAGCACGCGTTTGAACGGGCGCTGCTTCGAAGCCTCGATCGCGGCGACGAGGTTCCGCGCCGAGGTCTCGGCGAAGCGGTCGAGCTCGACGAGGCGCTCGGCGGTGAGGTCGTAGATGTCGGCGACGTCTGAGATCACGCCCCCTTCGAGGAAGGTCTGGGCCTGCTTCTCCCCCAGCCCCTCGATGTCCATCGCCCCCTTGCTGACGAAGTGCTTGACGTGCTGGAACGACTGCCCCGGGCAGCCGGAGCGGTTGGGGCAGATCGTGAAGACCGAGCCCTCGGGCTTGATCGTCGGCGTGCCGCAGGCCGGGCATCTGGTCGGCGGCTTCTCCCTACGGGCGCCCTTCTGCTTGCGCGGCAGCTTCGGCGAGACGACCTGGGGAATGACGTCGCCGGCGCGCATCACGACCACCTCGTCGCCCTTGCGCACGTCCTTGCGGGCGAGGTCCTCCTCGTTGTGGAGGGTCGCGGTGGTGACGGTGACGCCGCCGACGTGGACCGGCTCCAGCATCGCGAACGGGACCAGATGGCCGGTGCGGCCGACGTTCCAGACGACCTGCTTCAGCTTCGTCGTCGCCGTCGTCGGCGGGAACTTCCAGGCGATCGCCCAGCGCGGCTCCCGCCCGACGACGCCGAGCTCGCGCCAGAGTGCCTTCTCGTCGACCTTGACGACGACGCCATCGATCTCGTAGTCGAGCTGCTCGCGCCGCTCCTCCCACCAGTGGCAGCGCTTGACGACGCCCTCGACACCCTCGTGGTGATCGGTGTCGGGGTTGACCTTGAAGCCGCGGTCGCGCAGCCATTCGACCTCGTCCATGTGGGTGGCGAGGTCGAGGCCCCTGACCGCCCCGATCCCGTACATCCAGGTCGAGAGCGGCCGTTCGGCGGCCAGCGAGGGGTCGAGCTGGCGGATCGAGCCGGCGGCCGAGTTGCGGGGGTTGGCGAAGGTCGGTTCGCCGGCCTCGGCGCGGCGCTCGTTCAGCGCTTTGAAGGCGGCGATCGGCAGGTAGATCTCCCCCCGGACTTCGATCAGCGCCGGCGCCTTGTCGATCCGCAGCGGCACCGAGCCGATCGTGCGCAGGTTCTGGGTCACGTCCTCGCCGACCCGCCCGTCGCCGCGGGTGGCGCCGCGGACCAGCACCCCGTCCTCGTAGGTGAGGGTGACCGCGAGTCCGTCGATCTTCGGCTCGGTCGTGTAGCTGAACTGCGAGGCGGTGATGTCCAGGCGCTTGAGGTAGTTGGCGATCCGGTTCTCCCAGCCGCGCAGCTCCTCCTCGTTGCGGGCGTTGCCGAGCGAGAGCATCTGCTCACGGTGCTCGACCGGCTCGAAGCGCTCCAGCGGCGGCGCCCCGACCCGCTGCGTCGGCGAGTCCGGCGTCCGCAGCTCGGGATGCTCCTCCTCCAGCGCCCGCAGCTCGTTCAGCAGCTCGTCGTAGTCGTCGTCGCCGATCTCCGGGTCGTCGAGGACGTAGTAGAGGTGGTTGTGGTGGGCGAGGAGCTCCCGCAGCTCCTCCGCTCTCTGCTCGACCCCGCCGCTCACTCCGCGCTCACGGCCGCGCTCGCCGCCAGCATCTCCTCGAAGCCCCAGCCGCGCAGGCGCTCGAGGCCGCCGTGGTCGGTGAGGTCGAAGTGGATCGGGGTGACCGCGATCCGCCCCTCCGCGACCGCGTGCAGATCGGTCCCCTCGATCTGCTCGTAGCCGGGCTGGAAGCCGTAGATCTCGTAGTGGCGGCGGCCGTCGCTCTCCTTCACCAGCTTCAGCTCGTCGTTGTAGATCCGCTTCCCCAGTTTCGTCACCTCGATCCCGGTCGGCTCGGTGCAGGGGCAGTTGACGTTGACCAGGGTCGCCTCCGGCATCGTCTCCTGCCGCAGCCGCGAGACCAGCTGGGCGGTGAAGGGGGCGGAGACGCCGAAGTCGAACTTCCCGCTGACGTAGCCGAGGCCGCCGGCGGAGGACTGCTGGGAGACCGCGATCGCCGGGATCCCGAGCACGATCCCCTCCAGCGCCGCGGCGACGGTGCCCGAGTAGGTGATGTCGTCGCCGAGGTTGGCGCCGTGGTTGATCCCGGAGACGATCAAGTCCGGCCGGCCGCCGACCAGGCCCAGCTCGGCGAAGCGGACGCAGTCGACCGGGGTGCCGTCGGTCGCGTAGCCGACGCGGCCGTCCTCGAAGGTGACCTCCTCCACGGTTAGCGGCGAGCGGGTGGTGATGCCGCGGCCGATGGCGCTGCGGTTGGAGTCCGGGGCGATGACGTCGACCTCGACGCCCTCGAGCTCGACCAGCGCCCGCCGGGCGGCCTGCAGCCCCGGCGCCGAGATGCCGTCGTCGTTGGTGAGGAGGATGCGCACCAACCCGATTCTAGGTGGGCCGGCCCCGGGTCAACTGCCGGGGAGCCAGGGCCGGGTCTCGGCGATACTGCCGCTGTGCCGACCGTGAGGCTGGACATCGAATACGACGGCGCCGGCTTCCGGGGCTGGGCGCGCCAGCCGGGCCTGCGGACCGTCCAGGGGGAGCTGGAGACGGCGCTGGCGACCATCCTGCGGGAGCCGGTCGAGCTGACGGTCGCGGGCCGCACCGACACCGGCGTCCACGCGCTGGGGCAGGTGGCGAGCTTCGAGTCGGCAGCCGAGCCGCCGGGAGACCTGATGCGCCGCCTCAACGGGATCGGGCCGGACGACGTCGCCGTCACCGCCGCCGCGGTCGCGGCCGACGGCTTCGACGCCCGTCGCGACGCCAAGGCCCGCAGCTACCGCTACCGCCTCCTGGCGCGCTCCGCGCCGAGCCCGTTCGAGCTCGGCAAGGCGCTCTGGTGGCCGCACCGGGTCGACCGCGAGGCGCTCGATGCCTGCGCCGCCGCCCTCGCCGGCAGCCACGACTTCACCGCCTTCACCCCGACGCAGACCGACCACGTCCGCTTCGAGCGCGACGTCCACGCCGCATCCTGGGAGCAGGAGGGCGACGTCCTCGCCTTCCGCATTACCGCCGACGCCTTCATGCGCAACATGGTCCGCGTCCTCGTCGGCACCCAGCTGGAGGTCGCGAGCGGCCGCCGCACCGTCGAGAGCTTCATCGCCCTACTCGAGGGCGCACCGCGAACCGCGGCGGGCGACACCGCCCCACCGCATGGCCTCTACCTCGAGGCGGTCAGCTACTAGACGAGCTCGAGGTAGACCATCTCGGTCGAGTCTGACTTCCTCGGACCGAGCTTGACGATGCGGGTGTAGCCACCCGGGCGCTCCAGGTAGCGGGGCGCGACCTCGTCGAACAGCTTGTGGACGATGAACTTGTCGTTGTGGAGGGTGGCCAGCGCCTGACGGCGGGCGTGGAGGTCGCCGCGCTTGGCGAGGGTGATCAGCTTCTCGACCTCGGGCTTGACCGCCTTGGCCTTCGCCTGGCTGGTCTGGATCCGCTCGTGCTCGATCAGCTGCTTCGAGAGGTTCGAAAGCAGGGCCTCGCGGTGGGCGGAGTCGCGGCTGAGCTTGTTCCGCTTCTTTTTGTGCCGCATTGCTTCCTCCGCCCCCTGGATCCGATCCCTAGTCCGCCTGCAGGTCGAGGCCGCGGGAGTGCAGGGTCTCGATCACTTCCTCGATCGACTTCTGACCGAAGTTCGGGATCGCGTTCAGTTCGGCGCGGGATTTGCGCACCAGGTCGCCGACCGTCTGCACGCCGGCACGCTTGAGGCAGTTGTAGGAGCGGACGCCCAATTCGAGCTCCTCGATCAGGATCTCGTCGAGGCCGTTGGCCGCGGCGACACCGTCGCCTCCCGGCGCCGAGAAGCCGTCGCTCTGGACGGGCGGCGCGGGCTCACGGGCGGTCAGCTCTTCGACCCGGTCGGCGTCGGTGAAGATCGCCAGGCTCTTGATCAGGATCTCGGAGGCCTCGCGCAGCGCCGCCCCGGGCTCGATCGAGCCGTCGGTCTCGAGGTCGAGCGTCAGCTTGTCGAAGTCGGTGCGCTGACCGACGCGGGCGGCGGCGACGGCGTAGGAGGCGCGCCGGATCGGCGAGAAGATCGAGTCGATCGGGATCACGCCGATCGGCTGCTCGTCGGACTTGTTCTCTTCGGCCGGCGAGTAGCCGCGGCCGCGACCGACCGTCAGGTACACCTCGAGCTTGGTTTTTTTCTCGAGGGTGGCGATCGGCGCGTCGGGGTTGAGGATCTCGACGCCGGAGGGAAGGTCGATGTCCTTCGCCTTCACCTCGCCGGGGCCGGTGGCGACCAGGGGCGCCTCAACCTCGTCGGCGTCGGTGTGCATGCGGACGACGAGGTCCTTGAGGTTGAGGATGATGTCGGTGACGTCCTCTTTGACGCCGGGCACGGTCGAGAACTCGTGCGCGACTCCCTCGATGCGGACGCTGGTGATGGCGGCGCCGCCAAGCGAGGACAGAAGGACGCGACGGAGACTGTTGCCGAAGGTGTAGCCGAAGCCCTTGTCCAGCGGCTCGATCGTGAAGGTGCCGCGGCGGTCGTCGACTTTCTCGGAGGTGATGCGGGGGACCTGGAAATCGGTGGTCATGAGTTCCTTGCTCTGGGGTGTTTCGGAAGTCTTTCCCGGCTACTTGGAGTACAGCTCGACGATGAGCTGCTCCTGGACCGGCGCCGAGATCTCGGAGCGCTCGGGGTAGCGCAGGACTTTGGCGGTGAGGGCATCGTGGTCGGCCTGCAGCCAGGCGGGAACGGTGGAGACGAGTTCCGTCGCCCGGCGGATCGTGTCGGTGGCTTTCGATCCGGCCTTGATCGAGATGATGTCCTCGGGTCGTACCTGGTAGGAGGGGATGTTCACCCGGCGGCCGTTGATCTGCCAGTGGCCGTGGGTGATCAGCTGGCGTGCCTGGCGCCGCGAGGCGGCGAAGCCGAGGCGGACGAGGACGTTGTCGAAGCGGGACTCGAGCAGGCGCAGCAGGTTCTCGCCGGTGACGCCTTCCTGGCGGGCGGCCTTTTCGTAGTAGGCGCGGAACTGTTTCTCCAGCACCTGGTAGTAGCGGCGCGTCTTCTGCTTCTCGCGCAGCTGGACGCGGTACTCGGACTGGCGCAGGCGGCCGCGGCCGTGCTCGCCGGGCGGGTAGGAGCGGCGCTCGACCCCGCACTTGTCGGTGAAGCAGCGCTCGCCCTTGAGGAAGAGCTTCTGACCCTCGCGCCGGCACTGCTTGCACTGCGGGGCGGTGTCGCGAGCCATTAGACCCTCCTCCGCTTCTTCGGCCGGCAGCCGTTGTGCGCCTGAGGCGAGACGTCCTTGACGGTGGTGACGTCGAGACCGGCGGCCTGCAGCGAGCGGATCGCGGTCTCGCGGCCCGAGCCGGCGCCCTTGGCGAAGACCTCTACCCGCTCCAACCCGTGTTCCATGCCCTTTTTGGCGGCCGCGTCGGCGGTCACCTGGGCAGCGAACGGGGTCGACTTGCGCGAGCCTTTGAACCCGGCCGAACCGGCCGACTCCCAGGCGATCACGTTGCCGTCGGTGTCGGTCAGGGTGACGATCGTGTTGTTGAAGGAAGTCTTGATGTGCGCCTGCCCGTAGGTGACGTTCTTTTTCACCCGGCGGCGGGGGCGACCTTTGGCGGGTTTTTTCTCGGCCATCTCCGCTTACACCTTGCGCTTGCCGGCGACGCTGAGGCGCCTGGGGCCCTTGCGACCGCGGGCGTTGGTCTTGGTCCGCTGGCCGCGGACCGGGAGGCCGCGGCGGTGGCGGAGGCCGCGGTAGGAGCCGATCTCCATCAGCCGTTTGACGTTCTGCGAGCGCTCGCGCCGGAGGTCGCCCTCGACCTCGCGGTTCTCGACCGCCTCGCGGAGTTTCATCACCTCGTCCTCGGTCAGGTCCTTGACCGGCGTATCGGGGTCGACCCCGGTCTCGACGAGGATCCTCTTCGCCGTCGACCGGCCGATCCCGAAGATGTAGGTGAGGCCGATTTCAGCCCGTTTGTTGACGGGGATGTTGATGCCCGCGATCCGCGCCACGACTAACCCTGCCTCTGCTTATGGCGCGGATTCTGGCAGATGACCAGAACCGCCCCGTTTCGGCGGATTACCTTGCACTTCTCGCACATCGGCTTGACGGAAGCTCGAACCTTCATCGCTCCGGATCTCGTATCGACAACAGGATTCCCACGCGCCCCATGAATCGGACGGCAGGACGAACCAACCGGCCAACTAGGCCGACGGAGAAAGATAGCAGGGGCGGGGCCTCGGCGATGCCCGGTCAGGCGTCCTCGACGAGGGCGATGAGGAAGCCGTCGTAGCCCTTCACCCCGACCGTCTGGATGGTAGTGGCTTCGACCCTGGAATCTTCGCCCACCATCTCGTGCAGGCGGCGCTGGGCACGGGTGGCCTCGTCGACGTCCTCAGCGTCGGCGAGGGAGCCGTCGCGGACGACGTTGTCGGCCACGATCACGCCCCCGCCGCGGGTCCGGTCCAGCGCCCAGGCGAAGTAGTTCGGCGTGTTGACCTTGTCGGCGTCGATGAAGACGAGGTCGAACGACCCGATCCCCTCCTCCTCCAGCGTGGGCAGCGCCTCCAGCGCCGGCCCGACCCGGATCTCGACCTTCTCCCCCACCCCTGCGGCGGCGATGCTCCGCCGCGCCACCTCGGCGTACTCCGGCCTCGCCTCGAGCGTGACCAGCCGCCCGTCCTCGGGCAGCGCCCGGGCCATCAGGATCGCGCTGTAGCCGCCGAGCGTCCCGAACTCGAGCACCCGCTTCGCCCCGACCAACCGGACCAGCAACTGCAGCAGCTTCCCCTGCGGCGGCGAGACCTGGATCGCCGGCAACCCAGCCTCCTCGGCGGCCCTGACGGCTCTACGCAACGCCTCGTCCTCATCCACGACGGTCTCCGAGATGAACCGATCGACAGCGGCGAAGGTCTTCTGCTCCATCAGCGATCCTCAGGCGGCGGTAAGCGATCGAGCATGCGCATCACGGCTTCGGTGTTGGCCCGGAGCTGCGCGCGTCCTTCCTCGGCCTCCGCCCGCCCTTTGGCGAATTCCTCCCGCATATCCGCTCCAAGGGCATCGATGACCTTGACGTAGTGGTCGGTGACGCTGCTCAGCATTCGCATGAAGCCATCATGCTGGTGCTGCAGCTTCTCGGCGGCGGTCATGACCCGTCCTTCGGCGGCTTCCCATTCGCGGCGCCGAACCTCCTCGGCCTCCTTGCAGCGTCGTTCGAGCGTGTCGAAGCGACTCCGAAGCTCGCGGCGACCCTCCTCAACCCTCCGGTCGAAGTCACATTGCCTGCGCTCGAGTTCCATTGCGAGATCGTCCCAGGCCACGACAGACAAAACTACACCTCAGACAAAAAGTTTTGGATCTCCTTCGCCCCGGAGCAGTGACTTCGGCACCTCAACGCGGCAGCCTCTGGGTCGGCGTCGCCACCTGCTGGAACGTGGGCCGGTTCTGGAACGGGAACGGCGGCATCGCGACGCCGCCGGTCACCTGGGGCCGGTTCTGGTCGAAGCAGGACGGCTGCGGGTTGGCGGCGCAGGCGCCGTCGCCGCCGCCGTAGAGCTGCTGGGGGGTCGTCTTCAGCGCCGCCCGCAGCGTCCGCTGCAGCATCGCCCGGCACTTCTTCTTGGAGCCCTTGCCGCAGTAGACCCGGCTCCAAGCGCCCTTCGGCTTCGGGCCGAAGAGGTTGCGCAGGTCCTTGGAGACGTAGCTCCACCAGCCGTCCGAGAAGTCGGGTTCGGTCGGCGAGCCGCCGGTGTAGGAGCCCGTGCGGACCATCTCCTCCAGCTGGTCGTAGGCCCTGGCGCCGATCACGGGCTTGAACTCGCCTTCGAGCAGCTTCGGCCACCAGGCGTCCATCAGTTCGACCGCGTCGTTTTCCTCGTAGACCCCGTCGCGATCGAGGTCGCGGCGGTGGGCGCCGTGTTCGTGCCAGGTCCGCAGGGTCACGAACGCCTGGCGCAGCGGCTTCGATTTCGGTTCGCCGATCGCCTTGAAGAGCGTCGGCAGTAGCCGGTAGCCACGCAGGTCCTGGGTGGCCGGTTCCTCCATCGCCTGGATCAGCTGGACGATCGTGATCTTCTTCTCGCCCTTGGTCGCCGCCCTCACCTTGTCTTCGATCATCTGCGAGCGGAACAGCGGCCCGTAGCTGTACTTGTCGTCGGCCGCCGCCCACTGCGGCGCCTGCTTGTTGTTCCAGGAGACGAGGAAGGGCGGGTCGATCGCCTGCGGGTGCTTGGCGAACGGCAGCCAGCTCGCCTCCCGGGTCGAGGGCTTGTATCCCTTCCAGTCGAACTCGCCGGTGCCGAGGACCGGGAAGTCGGGTGAGGTCCCCCGCGCCCGCTGCGGCATCCAGCCCGAGAGCGCGTAGGCGATGTGCTCGGAGTCGACGTAGGACCAGTTGAAGAGGAAGTTGATGTTCGAGACGGCCTGCTTGAAACCCTCCGGCCCCGTCACCACGCCCGGTTCGTTCAGCTGGCCGAAGCCGATTACCGAGTCGGCCTCGTGGAAGTAGGTGCTGCGCTGCCGGGCGAAGGCGACCTTCTTGCCCCCGACCCTGCCGCGCGCGTAGACGATCCCGTGGACGGTCCGGTAGGCGACCAGCGTCTGCGAGCCGGCCGGGGTGTCGTCGGCCGCGTTCGGGGTCCAGCTCTCGCTCTTCTCGAGCTTTTCCATCGCCAGGCACTTACCGCGGTAGCGGTAGTGGAAGTTGTCCTTGCAGAGGACCTCGGCGAAGGTGTCGACGTTGTCGGAGGTGGCGGTCGTCGCGCTCCAGGCGTAGTCGCGCCCGTGGCCGAGCTGGACGTAGAGGCTGACGCCGGGGAAGGCGGCGCCGCGGGCGTCGATCCCGGGCCCGTGCAGGTCGAGCTCCATCAGGATCTGGGGGGCGAAGTAGCCCACCTGCGGCCCCATCACCGCGATCGGGTGGCCGGTGGCCGACTCGCGGGCCGAGACCAGCTCCCAGTTGGAGGCGTGGCCCGCGGCTTCCAGCGCCGCCTGCAGGCGGGCGCCGACGGTGGCGAGCCCGCTCGCCGGCGCCGGGGTGCCCGTCGAGGCGGTCGCGGTCTGGGTGAAGCGGACGCTACGCCGGTCGGGCAGCGCCAGGCCGCGCTTGGCGAAGGCGCTGCGGGTCTCATAGGGGAACGGCTTCGAGATCGTCGTCGGCGCCTCGGGGTCGTTCTTCGAGCGGAAGCCGAGCCAGGCCCTGCGCCCGGCCTTCTTCCCCATCCGCTGGACGAAGGCCTGCATCGTCAGCGCCGAGCCCAGCTCGTTGCCGCCGCCCTGTCCGAAGATGCCGCCGACGAGGGAGGCGATCGCGATCACGTCGGTCGACTTCCACGGTTCCATCGGCTTGTTCAAGAGCGTGTACTCGCCCGGCTTGAGTTTGGGGTCGAGCCTCGCCGCGTCGACGTAGGCGTTGATCCCTTCGACGTAGGCGGCGACGTCGTCGACCGCCTGCTGCCCCGCCTGTCCGTAGAGCTGCGGCGCCTGTACCAGCTGCCGTTCGAGGTCGGCTTCGGTGTAGGGGGCGAACTGCCACTGGCTGGCGTCGGCGCCGGCGTTGGCGCCGCCGAGGAAGGAGGCGAGTTCGGCGCGGCCGGTGTGGCGCAGCACGTCCATCAGGAAGAGGCGGTCGGCGGCACTCGCGTAGCCGGCGCCGAACATCGTGTCGGCACGGGTGGTGCCGTACACGTGGGGGACGCCGAAGGCTTTGTCGCGGACGATCGTCGTCCCCGGCCGCGGTTCGACCGTCGATTCGACCTCGCCGGCCGGGACACCGAAGGTGGCGTCCTTGAAGTAGTTCGGGATCTGCTCCTCGCTCAGGGTCGGGCTCCCGTAGAGAAGGCCTTCGTAGAGCGGCTGCTGGTCGGCGAAGTGGGGCGGCAGCAGCCCTGGCCCGCGGAAGGCGAGGACCTCGGCGAAGTCCGCGGTCCCGTTCGCCCCCGGCGGCAGCACGTTGCGAAAGCCGCCGGCGTCGTTGGCCCCGAAGGGTTCCGGAGCCGCGGCCGGCGCGGCGGGGGCGGCGATCGCGAGAAGCGTCAGGAGGACGGCAAACAGCGCGAGCCGGTGGCGGACGCGGACATGAGGACGCACAGAACTACTCCTTCCCGTTGCGGCGCCCCACCGCAAGGGAAACACTACCCGCCGCGGCCTGCGGCTACTCGTCGACCGCTACTCGGCCTCGTGCCAGGGGGTGAGGACGCGCGGCCCCTCGGGGGTAACCGCGACCGTGAACTCGAAATGAGCGGCGAGCGACCCGTCTTCGGAGTAGACCGACCAGCCGTCCTCCCCCATCCGCACCAGCGGCCCGCCGACGTTGACCATCGGCTCGATCGCCAGCACCATCCCGGCCTCGAGCTCCGGCCCCTTGCCGGGCTCGCCGAAGTTCGGCACCTGCGGTTCCTCGTGCATGTCGCGGCCGATCCCGTGGCCGACGAGGGTGCGGATGATCGAGAGGCCCTCGAGCTCGACCGTGCGCTGGATCGCCGCCGAGACGTCGCCCAGGTGGTTTCCCGGCCGCATCTGCTCGACGCCGGCGAAGAGCGAGGCCTTCGTCACCTCGAGCAGCTTCTGCGCCTCCGGGCCGACCGGCCCGATCGGCAGCGTCATCGCCGCGTCGGAGACCCAGCCGTCCTTGATCACGCCGACGTCGATCGAGATAACGTCGCCGCGCTTCAGCTCGTAGTCGCCGGGGATCCCGTGGACGACCATCGAGTTCGGCGAGGCGCAGATCGACCCCGGGAAGCCGCGGTAGCCCTTGAACGCCGGCTCGGCCCCCTGCGAGCGGATGAACTTCTCCGCCGCTTCGTCGAGCTCGAGAGTCGTGGTCCCGGCCCGCGCCTTCGCGGCGAGCATCTTCAGGCAGCGGACGAGGATCTCGCCCGAGGCAGCCATCTTCTCCACCTGCTCGGGGGTCTTCTTGATGATCATCCGATACACGCTAGTGGTCGACGCACGGGGGTCTGGGCCGCTCAGACGGTCTCGTCCTGCTCCATCCGCAGCGTCGCCAGGGTGCGGCGAATCTGCTCCGCCACCTCGTCCGGCTCCGCTTCGCCGTCGATCCGGCGCAGGACGCTGCGACTGTCGTAGTAGGAGACGAGCGGCTCGGTCTTCTCGTGATAGGTCTCGAGCCGATTGCGGATCACCTCCGGCTTGTCGTCCTCCCGGACGATCAGCGGCGAGCCGTCAACGTCGCAGACCCCCTCCTGCTTCGGCGGTTCGAACTCGACGTGGAAGACGTGGCCGTTCTCCTCGCAGGTGCGCCGGCCGCCGAGCCGTCGAACCACCTCCTCGTCGGAGACGTCGATCAGCAGCACCCCCGTCACCGCCCGGCCCAGCTCGCTCAGCTTCGCGTCGAGCGCCTCAGCCTGCGGCGTCGTCCGCGGGAAGCCGTCGAGGATGAAGCCGTCGCGGGCCTCGCTGGAGTCGATCCGCTCGGCGATGACACCGACGATCACGTCGTCGGGCACAAGGTCGCCCCGGTCCATGTACTCCTTCGCCGCCCGCCCGATCTCGGTTTCGTCCCGGACCGCGGCGCGGAGGATGTCCCCGGTCGCGTAGTACGGCAGCCGCAGGTCTTCGTTCAAACGCTCCCCCTGGGTGCCCTTGCCCGATCCGGGAGGGCCCAAGAGGACGAGGTTCAGCTCAGCCATCGAGGGAGACTATTTCAGGAAGCCCTCGTAGTTGCGCATCATGAGTTGAGCCTCCAACTGCTTGACCGTGTCCAGCGCTACGCCGATCACAATCAGGATGGAGGTGCCGCCGAAATAGAAGTTGGCCGCCGTCTGGCTGATCAGAATCGTCGGCAGCGCCGCCACGGCTCCCAGGTAAAGGGCGCCGGGAAAGGTCAGGCGCGAGAGGATGCGGTCCAGGTACTCGGCGGTCGGCCGGCCCGGGCGCACGCCGGGGATGAAGCCGCCGTATTTCTTCAGGTTGTCGGCCTGGTCGACGGGGTTGAAGGTGACCGCCGTGTAGAAGTAGGTGAAGACGATGATGAAGAAGACCTCGCCGATCACGTAGGCCCAGCCGTTCGGTTCGAAGAAGGCGGCGAAGTCGAGCGCGGCGGGGGTGTTGATCAGCTGCCCGATCGTCGGCGGGAAGGCCATGATCGAGGCGGCGAAGATGACCGGGATGACGCCGGCCATGTTGACCCGCAGCGGCAGGTAGGTCGATCCGCCCGAGGTCATTTTGCGGCCGACGACCCGTTTCGCGTACTGAACCGGGATCCGGCGCTGCCCCTCCTGGACGAAGACGATCGCGACGATCACCGCCAGGGCGATGAACGGCATCATCACCACGAAGACCTGATCCGGGTTGTTCCACCACTTCGAGAGGCCGGGCACGAGTTCGGAGACGATCGAGGCGAAGATCATCAGCGAGATTCCGTTGCCGATCCCCCGCTGGGTGATCAACTCGCCCATCCACATCAGCAGGGTGCAGCCCGCGGTCAGGCAGATCACGATCAGCATCAGCTTCGGGAAGGTGAGGTTGCCGACGACGCTGGTCCCCGCCGTGTTGCCGAAGGAGTTGAAGAGGAAGACGTAGCCGATCGACTGGCCAAAGGCGAGGCCGACGGTCAGGTAGCGCGTGTACTGGGTGATCTTCTGCTGCCCGACCTCGCCCTCTTTCTGCAGGCGCTCAAGCGAGGGCACGACCACCGTCAGCAGCTGCAGGATGATCGAGGCGGTGATGTAGGGCATGATCCCCAGCGCGAACAGGCTCATCCGCGAGAGGCCGCCGCCGGAGAAGAGGTCGAGGAAGCCGAGGACGCCGGAGCCGCCGAAGTTGGAGGAGATTTCCTTCACCGCGTCGACGTCCACCCCCGGCACCGGAATGTAGGCGCCGAGCCGGTACAGCAACAGGATCGCCGCGGTGAACGCAAGCTTCTTGCGAATGTCGGCAACGCTGAACGCGTTGAGAATAGTTCTGAGCATTACGGCTCCAGAGTGTGACAGGAACCGCCGGCCGCCTCGATCTTCTCCTTGGCGGCTGCGCTGAAGGCGTGCGCGTGGACCTCGAGCTTCTTCTTGATCTCGCCGCGGGCGAGGATCTTGACGGGGTCCTTCCTGGTCGCCAGACCCTTCTCCTTCAGGCTCTCGGGAGTCACCTCGGCGCCGCTGTCAAAGCGCTCCTCGAGGTCGGCGAGGTTGACCGGCTGGGTGCTGGTACGGAAGTTCTCGAACGGCATCGACTGCTTTTTGTGCGGGCCGCGCAGCTTTCGCATCCGCATGTGGATCGGGTTCTGCCCGCCCTCGTAGCCGGCCTTGCGCTTGCGGCCTGAACGGGAGCCGGCGCCCTTGTGGCCGCGGCCAGAGGTCTTGCCGAGACCGCTGCCCTCGCCGCGGCCGATCCGCTTGCGCGGCCTTTTCGAGCCGGGCTTCGGCTTCAGGTTGTGAAGCCCGATCTCCTCAGCGCGCGAGCCGTCGTTCTCAGCTTTTTTGGCTTTCTCAGCCACCGTCGACCTCCACCAAGTGGGAGACGACGCGCAGCTGACCCTGCAGCTGCTCGGAGTCTTTGAGCTCAGCCGACTTACCGATCCGCCCCAGCTTCAGCGCCTTCAAAGTAGCTTTCTGGTTCGGATTCGTCTTAGCCGTAGACCGAATCTGCCGGACCTTCACCTTGCTCACGAGGACTCCTCAGCGGTCTCAGACGAAGGACTCTGCTCCTCCTCGGACGGCTGAACGTCCTCGGACGGCTCCCCAGCCTCTGACCCAGCGGCGTCTGCCGCGGGTGGCGACGATGCGGCACCCGCGCCAGTTGGCGCGGGGGGCGTATCGGAGACAGGACCCGCGGCCCCAGCGTCCTCGTCAGCAGACAAAGTCTCAGCGGCCCCGTTCCCGTTCCCGTTGCCGTCCATCCCCAATACCTGGGTAACCGTCAACCCCCGCAGCTCGGCAACCTCCTCAGGCCGACGCAGACGAATCAAGCCGTCCATCGTCGCCTTGACGAGGTTGATCGGGTTCTGGGTCCCGATGCTCTTGGTCAGCACGTCGCGCACCCCACCCAGCTCGAGCACGGCGCGGACGCCGCCGCCGGCGATGACGCCGGTACCGGGGCTGGCCGGGCGCAGGATGACGTGGCCGGCGCCGTAGCGGCCGATGTGGCGATGCGGGATCGTCTGGCCGTACTTGGGCACGCGGATCAGGCTCTTGCGGGCGTCCTCGACGCCCTTCTGGATCGCGAGCGGGACCTCGCGGGCCTTGCCGTAGCCGATCCCGACGACGTCGTTCTCGTCGCCGACCGCGACCAGCGCGGTGAACGAGAAGCGGCGGCCGCCCTTGACGACCTTGGCGACGCGGTTGATCTCGATGACCCGCTCCTGGAGGTCCAGGCCCTGCGGGCTCACTCTCTCTACGTCAGTGGTGCTCATTCCGTCCTAATCAGTCGTGCGTCGAAGCTCTCAGAATTGCAGGCCGCCCTCGCGGGCGCCCTCGGCGAGGTCGGCGATCCGGCCGTGGTACCGGTATCCGCCGCGATCGAAGATGCAGGTCTCGACGCCGGCCTCCTTGGCGCGCTGCGCCAGGACCTCGCCGACGCGCTTGGCCTGCTCCATCGCCTGCAGGCTGCGGAACTCGGACTCGGTCCAGTTGACGGCCACGAGCGTGCGCCCGGCGGTGTCGTCGATGAGCTGGGCGAAGATGCCCTTGTTCGAGCGGAAGACGACGAGCCTCGGCCGGTCGGCCGTGCCGGACACCTTCC
>DASTZP010000051.1:0-43430 GCA_035764245.1 Solirubrobacterales bacterium | reverse complement strand
CCCATGCCGGCGCCGCGGTGGCGGCCGACGGCGTCGATCTCGTCCATGAAGATGATGCAGGGCGAGTTCTGTTTCGCCTGCTCGAAGAGGTCGCGGACGCGGCTGGCGCCGACGCCGACGAACATCTCGACGAAGTCCGAGCCGGAGATCGAGAAGAAGGGCACGCCCGCCTCGCCGGCGACGGCGCGGGCGAGCAGGGTCTTGCCGGTCCCGGGCGGTCCATATAGAAGGACGCCCTTGGGGATCCGCGCGCCGAGCGCCTGGAACTTCTTCGGGTTCTCGAGGAATTCCTTGATCTCCTCGAGCTCCTGGACCGCCTCGTCGACGCCGGCGACGTCGCGGAAGGTGATTTTCGGCGCGTCGACCGACATCCGTTTGGCTTTCGATTTGCCGAAGTTCATCACCCGGCTGCCGCCGCCCTGCATCTGGTTCATCAGGAAGATCCAGAAGGCGAAGAAGAGGACGAAGGGCAGGATCAGCGTCAGCAGCGAGAGCAGCCCGGAGCTGCCGGAGCCGTGGACGTCGGTCTTGACGCCGTTGTCCCGGAGGAGGTTGACCAGTTGCTTTTCGCCGTCGGGCGGGTAGCCGGTGGAGAAGCTCTCGCCGTTGGTGCGCTTGACGTCGAGCGTGTTGTCCTTGGTGTTGACGTCTACTTCATCGATCTGACCCCGGACGATCAGGCCCGGTTCCTTGGCCGATTCCTGGGCGATCAGTTCGTTGTAGGCAGGCGAGGGCGTGTCGTCGCCGTTGCTGATCATTTTCTGGGCGATGAACGCCAGAATCACGACCAGCAGGATCGGGAACGCCGCGCTTTTGAAGAAACGCCTCAAAGGTGAGAATCAGCGTACCAGGGCGGAATTTCCGCGTTACTCGGCGAGTGCCGCGACGAAATCCAGGTTTCGGTACTTCTGCGCGTGGTCGAGGCCGTAGCCGATCGCAAACCGGTTAGGGATCTCAAACCCGACGTAGCGCGGCGAGAGGTCGACCCGCAGGCGCTCGGGCTTGGTCAGCAGCGCGCAGGCGTGCAGCGAAGCGGGGTTGCGGGCGTTGAGGTTGCGCATCAGGTACTGCAGGGTGAGGCCAGAGTCGATGATGTCCTCGACGATGAGGACGTCGCGCCCTTCGATCGGCGCATCGAGGTCCTTGAGGATGCGGACGACCCCGGAGGAGTCGGTCTGGGACCCGTAGCTGGAGACCGCCATGAAATCGATCTCGCAGGGGACCTCGAGGTGGCGCATCAGGTCGGCGAGGAAGAGGACGGCGCCCTTCAGCACCCCGATCAGGACCAGCTCCCGACCCCCGTAGTCGCGGCTGATCTCCGCCCCCAGCTCGGCGATGCGCGCCTGCAGCTCGTCTCTGGCGACGAGGGTCTCGCCGATCGCGGGATCCGACACGGCGCGCAGTCTAGATATATGCCGGGGGGCGAAGCCCACCGGCGCTTTTAGGAACGCTCGGCGCGGAGGACGCCGCCCTCGAGGACGGCCCGGACCCCGCCGCCGAGGTCGAGGACGGAGCCGCCGCGACTGAGGCCGGCGACCTGGTCGGCGAAGCGGGCGGCGCCGGCGACGGGGCGACCGGCGGCCTCGTCGGCGAGGCGCTGCAGGACGAGCCGGCGCAGCGCCGGGTGCAGCTCCGCGAAGCGCCGCTGCGGGATCGCCCCCTCCCCCGCCTCCAGCTCGGCGTCGACCAGGGAGTCGAGCAGCTCGGCCTCCTCGCGCAGCAGGGCCGCGGTCCGCAGGACGTTCTCCTTCGCCGCCGGGTGGACCCGCTCCAGCTCCGGGATCAGGCCGCGCCGGATCAGGTTGCGCTTGTAGTCCGCTTCCTCGTTGCCGACGTCGTCCCGCCACTCGAGCCCCCGCTCCTCGCAATAGGCGGTGGTCTCGGCCCGGGTGGCACCGAGCAGCGGCCGCACCAGGCGGCCGGCCCGCGGCCGCATCCCCAGCAGCGCCCGCCGGCTCGGCGAGGAGGCGAGCCGGTAGAGGATCGTCTCGACCTGGTCGTCGGCGGTGTGGCCGGTGGCGACGAGGGCGTCCTCGCGCTCGGCCAGCCGGGCGGCCGCCGCGTAGCGCTCCTCCCGCGCCCAGGCCTGGAGGTTGCCCGGCCCCTCGGGGCGGCGCGGGCGCTCGACCTCGAGCGAGACGCCGAGGCGCTCGCAGAGACGCGCGCAATGCCGCTCGTCCTCGTCCGCCTCCTCGCGCAGCCGGTAGTTGACGTGGAGAGCCGTCACCGCCCCGGCGCCGCGGAGGCGGACCGCGAGGTCGAGCAGGCAGACCGAGTCGCGGCCGCCGGAGAGCATCGCCACGAGCGGCTCAGGACCGCCGAGGAGACCGCCGGCCTCGACCCGCTCGAGCAGCTCGGCGGCGCTCATACCGAGCGGACGACGAAGAGCTCGGTCGGCGTCGGGAACCCCTTCAGCTTCACCTCGCCGATCTCCTCCAGCTCGAGCCGGTCGCTGCCGGCGATCGCGGTGCAGACGGCGTCGGTGACCAGCACCTCGCCGGCCAGGGCCCGGTTGACGATTCGGTGCGCGAGGTTGACCTGGCTGCCGAAGTAGTCGCCGTCGCGGTAGACCGCGTCCCCGTAGTGGATCCCCACCCGCGGCTGCGGCCGCTGCGGGAAGCGGGAGAGGAAGTCGACCGCCCACTCGGTCAGCGAGGCCGGGTCCGGCGAGACGACCATCACCTCGTCGCCGATCGTCTTCACGATCGTCGCCTCCCGCGGCAGCGTCGCTTCGACGTTGACGACGAAGTTCTCGACCACGTCCAGCGCCTCGATGTCCCCCTCCTCCTCGGTGTAGCGGGTGAACCCGGTGAGGTCGATAAAGCAGAGGGTGACGTTGACGTGGCCGAGCTCGATTTCGGCGGTGTCCATCGCCTGGTCGGCCTCCATGTGGCCGACCACGTCCTGTTCGACGAAGAAGCGCAGGTAGCGCTCGTGGAGGTACTCGGTCAGCGGCGCCGCCAGCGGCAAGACGTCGGCGGCGAGCTCTCCCATCTCCTCGGCCATTTCCAGCTCGGGGACGCCGTCGCGGATCATCGGCTCGTGGACGTAGAGGTGGAAGAGCCGCACCTCGGCGTCGGCGATCCGCCGCATCGACTGGGCGTAGACGCGGACCAGCTGCAGGAAGGCGACGAGAGGGAAGCCGGCGGCGAGGACGCGACCGCAGTGGCGTAGCGCGGCCAGGTCCTCCTTGCTCACCTCGCGGCGACCGGCCGGGGTCCCGAGGATGACGAGGATGCGCTCGACCAGCTCCGGCTCGAGTCCGGTCTCCGCCGCCGCCTCCTCGATCGAGTAGGTCTCCTGCGAGCCGGTGAACAGCTCCTCGGTGAAGCCGAAGGCGAGCCGCCCCTCCTTGCCGGCGCTCTTCAGGTCCTCGAGCGAGTAGCCGCGCTCCCGCATCCGCGCCACCACCCGCGCCTGCGCCGCCGCCGCCGCGGTCCAGCGACCCTTGCGGACCGGGACCACCTTCTCCGCCGCCCACCGTTTCAGCGTCGACGAAGGAACGCCGGAGCGCCGAGCCGCCTCCGAGAGCGAAATCCTCTGATCAGGCACAAAGCGAGGCTAACCCGTGTAGTAGGCGGGGTGGAGCGCTCTCACCCCAGACGACAAACGGGGCGGCCCGAAGGCCGCCCCGTTGGCTCTTGTTCTGGGGGGTTGTCGGAGTGCCGTATCGGCGTTAGGTGGGGATCTCCGACTCCTCGTGCACTTGGAGCACGGACTGGCCGTCCTCCCCGGTGCGGATGCGAATCGCCTCCTCCACCGGCAGCACGAAGATCTTGCCGTCGCCGACCTCGCCCGTGCGAGCGTGCTTGAGGATGGTCTCGACGACGATGTCCTTGTCCTTGTCCTCGATCACCACCTCCAGCTTGATTTTCGGCCGGACGTTGACGGTCAGGGTCGAGCCGCGGTACCGCTCGACGATGCCCTTCTGGCGGCCCGAACCCTTGGCCTCGATGATCGACAGGGAGGGGAACCCCTTGTCGAGCAGCTCGGCCCGGATCGGCTCGAACGCCTCGTGGCGAATGTACGCCTCTATTTTTTTCATGCGCTCAAGCCTCCTAGGACTCGCTGGTCATCGGGGTCGCCACGGACGGCGCCGGGACTGGAGCCGGCGGCATGCCGGCGCGCGGCGCGCCCGTCGAGTACTCGGGCTGGGGAATGAACTGCTCCGGGTATCCGTACATCCCATGCTCGGAGATGTCGAGCCCGGCATCCTCTTCCTCCGCCGTTACCCGCAGCCCGATCGTCTTCTTGATCAGGAAGAAGATCGCGTAGGAGACGACGAACACACAGACGAAGGCGACGCCGACGCCCAGCGCCTGGGCGCCGAGCTGATGGAACGAGCCGCTGTACCAGAGGCCCGGATCGCCGACTTCGTTGAATTCGGCCAGCCGCGGGGAGGTGAAGATCCCGCATGAGAGCGTGCCCCAGATCCCGGCGAGGCCGTGGGCCGAGAGGGCGCCGACCGGATCGTCGATGATCTTCTCGATCGCGAGGACGCCGTAGACGACGATCACGCCCGCGATCGCACCGATGATCGGCGCGGCCCAGTACTCGACGTAGCCGGAGGGCGCGGTGATCGCGACCAGACCGGCGATCGCGCCGTTGCCGGCCATGCCGATGTCGATCGTTTTCGTCTTCAGGAACATGACCGCGACCGCGGCGACCACACCGGCGGCGGCAGCGAGGTTGGTGACGACGACGACTTCGGCGAAGCGGCCACCGATCGCGCCGAGGGTCGAACCGGGGTTGAACCCGAACCAACCGAGCCAGAGGATCAGCACGCCGAGGCCGACCAGCGGCATCGAGTGCCCCGGGATTGCCCGCGGTTTGCCGTCTTTCGTGTACTTGCCGATCCGCGGCCCGAGCAGCAACAGCGCCGCGAAGGCTCCGGTCGCGCCGATCAGGTGGACCACCGTGGAGCCGGCGAAGTCCTGCATGCCGACGTTCACCTGCAGCCAGCCGCCACCGAAGATCCAGTGGCTGAGGATCGGGTACAGGACGGCGCTGAAGATGATCGCGTAGATGACGTAGGCGCCGAACTTGATCCGCTCCAGGGTCGCGCCCCAGACGATCGCCAGCGAGACCGCGCAGAACACGAACTGGAAGAACATGAACGCGGCGGGACTAATCGAATACGTTTCGACGAAGGGGATGCTGGCGCCGGCCTCTTCGACCGAGGAGCCGACGTCGAGGAAGAACCCGTGGGTCCCGGCGATCTCACCGAGCCCCCCGAACGCCAGCGCGAAGCCACACGCCCAGTAACAGAGCGAGGCGATCGAGAAGTTCACCAATACCTTCGCCACGCCGGCGCCCGCGTTCTTGGCCCGGGAGAACCCGACCTCCAAGAGCAGGAATCCGGCCTGCATGAACATCACCAGAACCGCGGCGACGATCACCCACATCGCGTTGATGCTGGCCTCTGGGGTTTCCAGAATCGGCGTTTCGGCGCCGAAGGCCATACCCGGCAGCACCAGCGAGGCGATCGCGGCCACCGGAGCGGCGATCATCAACCTCCTTTTCATTCCATTCCTCCTAGCCCGCCGGGGTTCACAGCCCCGCCGGTCGCGTTGGGATTTACTCGATCCCAAGCTATGAACGGGGGCGCCGAGGGTCTTTGGACGGCTGGAGCAAATTCGCCGACCCCCGTTTCTCCCCGATGTCGGCGCCGTGCCTGGGCGGCTAGATTCGACGGCGCCGATGCCCGCCCGCCTGCGCCCGACCGCCCTCGTCGCCGCCGACGCGATCCTCGTCGGCGACCCCGGCCGCGCCTTGATGCTGGCCCAAGAGCTGCTGCGGCAGCCGAAGATGAGCAACCACGCCCGCGGCCTCTGGGGCTACACCGGGGTCACTCACGCCGGCCGCGAGCTGACGATCCAGTCGACCGGCATGGGCGGCCCCAGCGCCTCGGTCGTCCTCGCCGACCTGGCGGAGCTGGGCATGAGACGGGCGGTCCGGGTCGGCACCTGCGCCTCGCTCGGCGACCTCGAGCTCGGCGCCCTCCTCGTGGTCGAGCAGGCAAACGACGCGCGGCCCGACGAGGAGCTGACCGCCGCCCTCGCCGCGGCCCTGCCGGATGCCCTGCGCGGGAAGGTCGTCAGCCTCGACACGCTCTACCGGCCGGAGCGGGACCTGCCCTCCGTCCTCGCCGAGGCCGCAGACATGCAGACGGCCGGGTTGCTGGCGGCCGCCGCCGAGCGCGAGGTCGCCGTCGCGGCCCTCCTGATCGTCTCCGAGAAGAGCGACTCGGGGCAGCTCCGAGACGAGGAACTGGAGGCGGCGGCGAAACGGGCCGGCTCGGCCGCCGCGGCCATACTCTCACCCTAAGGTTGAGAGTTAGACTTCTCCTTTTTCGGCGCCTTTTTCGCATTTTCGCGCCGCAACTCCCCCAGCTCCCGGCTGAGGTCGTCGATCGCCTCCTCGACGTCCTCGAGCCGCTGCGAGAACGAGCGCAGGCGCCGCTCCAGCCGTTCGACGTCGGTCGCCGAAGGGAGGTTGAGGGCGCTCATCGCCGCCTGTTGCGCCTCCAGCGCCTTCTCCCGCGCCCCGAGCGCGGCGGTCACCGCGTCGTGCAGGGTCGGATTCTCGATCAGGGCCTGGGCCAGCTCGCCCAGCGCCTGCTCGGCCCGGGCGCGCAGCCCGTCGCCGTCCTGCTCGTACTCGTCGTAGGTCACGCAGATCGCCTTTCCCGCTCGCGTTGACAGCAGCTTAACGAGCGCATCCGCCTCAGCTGAAAATCTGCCGTTACAACGATGTTGCAGATGTTGATTAAGGCCTTGTTGGGGGCCACTTTTTACGTTGCGGACGCTCGTACTAGTGGCTAGCTTCCAGCAACTGCCCAGGGAGGGGTATCCGAGCGTGGGCAGAGGACGCTTTGGAATGAGAATCAAGTTCGCAATTTTCCTCGCTCTCGCCAGCTTCCTGGCGGTGACCGCGCTGGGCACGGCCCTCGCCGGCGCCGAGTCACCTGTCTCCGAGAGCGCCGCGGTCGACCCGACCACCACCACGGCGGTCCCCTCGCTGACGGCGCCGATCTGCGCGAACGGCCTCGACGACGAGGGCGACGGCCTCGTCGACGACGAAGACCCCGACTGCGAAAGCCCCGAGGACACCAGCGAGACTCCGGCGCCCGCACCCGCCCCCGCCCCGCAGGAAGAGGAGGCGACGCCGATTCCGGCTCCGTCCCCCGCCCCGCCCTCCGACCAGGAGACCGGCAAGGGCGGGGACGTCGAGGAAGGAGCCGCGATCGACGGCGGCTCCGGCGGCAAGGGCCGGGTCGCCCGCAACGACTCGCTCGGCGACACCAGCGGCGGCGGTAGCGACGGCGGCGTCACCGCCCCGAGCGCCAACGGCGGCGGCGACCAGCCGGCCCCGAAGGGCCCCGACGGCGGCTCCCAATACTCCCCCGGCGGCGCCCCCACCGCGCTCAACCCGACGACGACGATCGCCCCCTTCGGGCCGGCGCCGATCGGCGTCCCCAACTTCGTCATCGACAGCTTCGAAATCCCGCCCTTCCTACTGCCGATCTACCAGGCCTGCGGCACCGAATACGGGATCCCCTGGGAGGTGCTCGCCTCGATCAACAAAATCGAGACCGGCTTCGGGACCAACCTCAATGTCTCCAGCGCCGGCGCCGTCGGCTGGATGCAGTTCCTACCTTCGAGCTGGGAGGCATTCGGCCTCGACGCCAACGGCGACGGGCGCAAAGACCCCTACAACCCGGTCGACGCGATCTGCGCCGCCGCCCACTACCTGAAGCTGGCCGGCGGTCACGATGACCTCTACCAGGCGATCTTCGCCTACAACCACGCCGACTGGTACGTGCAGGAGGTTCTCCTCTACGCCCGCGCCTACGGCCGCCTCCCCTCCGATCTGGTCGGCTCGCTGACCGGCCTCACCGAGGGCGCCCACTTCCCGATCGCCGCCGACGCCCGCTACGCCGACGACGTCGCCGCCCGGACCGCACTGAAGAACGGCGAGAGCCCCGACTACGGCAACGCCGCCGAAGTCATCTCCTCCTCCCCCACCCCGCGCGGGATCAACATCTTCAGCAAGGAGGGGGCACCCGTCGTCGCCGTCAACGATGGGGTGATCCGCAAGCTCGGCCACTCCGACCGGCTCGGCAACTTCGTCGTCCTCGAAGACACCTACGGCAACCGCTACACCTACGCCGAGCTCGGCCACCTGGTCCGCAACCGGCGCCTGGTCGTGCAGCCGACCGGCAAGGAGAAGCGGGTCCCGGTCGAAAGCCAGAACCTGCGGCCCCGCCTGCGGGCCCTGCCGGAGCGCACCGGCAGCGAGCGCGAGACCGCGAGCGACGCCGTCGAAGCCGCGGTCGCCGCCAGCGGCAAGGGCTCCCTCAAGGTCGGCTCGAAGGTGATCGCCGGCACCGTCCTCGCCCGCGTCGCCGGCAGCGAGGGGGGGATCGACTCCCACATCAACTTCTCGATCCGCCCGGCCGGCAAGGGCGCGCCGCGAATCGACCCGAAGCCGATCCTCGACGGCTGGAAGCTGCTCGAGGCGACGGCGATCTACCGCGCCAAGGGCAAGAGCCCGTTCGCGAAGCTGAGCGGCGCCGGCGTCCTCCTGCTCTCGAAGGAGGCGCTGATCAAACGGGTCCTCGCCGACAAAGGCCTGGAGATCTACGAATGCGGCCGGGAAGACGTCGCCAGCGGGCGCATCGACCGCCGCATCCTGGCGATGCTGGAGTACCTGAGCACCAACGGCTACGAGCTGACGATCACCTCGATGCAGTGCGGCCACGGCCTCCTCACCACCTCCGGCAACGTCTCCGAGCACAGCACCGGCGACGCGGTAGACATCGCCATCATCAACGGCAAGCCGGTGACCGGGAACCAGGGACCGGGAACTCCAACCGACGACCTGATCCGCGCGGTTCTGCGCCTGCAGGGGACGATGCACCCCCACCAGGTGATTTCGCTTGAGGATCTGCCGGGGCCGACGAGCTTCGCGATGGCCGACCACTACGACCACGTCCACGTCGGTTACCACGCCACTGCCGGCGACGCGGAAGCGAAATTCGCCGCTCTGCTGAAACCGAGCCAGTGGCAACGCCTGGTCGACCGCCTCGGCGAGATCGAAAACCCGAGCGTGCCGGTGCGGCCCTCCAAGTACTCGGAACCAGACCAGGCCAACGGCGGCCTCGCCGCCGGCAGCGGCGACTGAAGCTGTTCGGCTTCGTCCAACTCGACTTCGCCGGCGGGCTGCCGCTGGCCGAGGGTCGCTACCTAGTTCGCTCGCCCGATTCGGCCGCGGAGGAGAGCGTGCTGGTCGTCCAGCGCCTCGGCGCTCCCCCCGCGGCGCCGCGCCGACGCCGCCGCGCCCGTCGGGCCGAGGGCTCCGAGCCCGAGGAGGTGTCCCTCGCCCGGGTGACGGCGATCCGCGCCTTCGCCCCGTTCGCGAACGAGGAGGACGCGGCCCGGTGGCTCGACGAGGCGGTCGAGGCCGAGGACACGGTCGACGTCCTCGTCGGCGAAGGCGTCGCGCTGCTGAACCGGGCCCTCCACGCGCAAGCGGTCGCAACCGCCAACCCGAGCTCCCGCCACGAGGTCGCCGCCGAGGACGCCGAGCGGGTGGCGATCGGGTACGGCAGCGGAGAGGAGACCGCGGCCGGCCGCTTTCGCGACGCGAGGCGAGTCGACGTCCGCACCGGCTCCTCGCGCCGTCGTCGCCGCGACGAAGAGCTGCGGCCCCAGGAACGGGTGGCGGGGGTGCTCGGCGGCCGCGAGAAGCTCGACGCCTGCGAGACGCTGCTCCTCCGCGCCCGCGCCGACCTCGACGCCGGCCGCGACCGCGAGGCGGCCCTGCAGCTGCGGGTCGGGATCGAGGCGTTGCTGGTCGAGCTCAAGGACGCCCTCGCCGACCCCGGCCACGACGAGGACATGGGCAGCCTCAGCGCGCGCAAAGGCGAGGTCGGGGAGGCGGCAAACGCCGCACTTCAGGGAGACCTCACCGCAGATCAGCGCCACGCCGTCGCGGAGCTGCTCGAGATCGGCGAGCGAGTGCTGCGCCGCCGCCGCGTCCTCCGAGGCTAACCCTCAAGTAGAGGCTTAGATACTGAGGTGATGCATGACGACCTCGTCGAGCAGCGACTCGGCGATGTGGTGAGCCTCTTCCAGCGCGATCCCCTCGATCGAGGGGACCCCGATCACCGTCAGGCCGGCCGCCCGCGCCGCCGCCACCCCGGTCGGCGAGTCCTCCAGCGCGACCACCCCCGGCCCCGGCTCGACTCCCAGCCGCCGGCAGGCCTCCAGATAGGGATCGGGAGCCGGCTTCGGCGCCGCCACCTCGTGAGCGCTGAGGACGACGTCGAAGTGATGGCCCAACCCAACGATCTCGATCGAGCGCCGGACGAAGCGCAGCGGCGAGTTGGAGACGAGGCCGAGCGGGATCTTCTGCTCTCGCAGGCGCTCCAGCACCTCCCGCGCCCCGACCATCGCCTCCACCCCGTGCTCGAGCTCGGCCACCACCAGGGCGTTCAGCTCCTCGATCAGCTCCGCCGCCCGCCCCGGCTCGCCCAGTCGGCGCTCGAGGATGCCGCCGGCGATCTCGGCCGAGGTGCCGACCAGCTCGCGCTTGTCGGCGGGCGTGAACTCGAGCCCGCGGCGCTCGAAGAGGTCTTCCTCGGCCCGCGTCCAGACCGACTCGGTGTCGAGCAGGAGGCCATCGTTGTCGAAGACGACCGCGTCTGGCAGACCGGGGGGCATCACCCGAGCGCCGCCACCAGCGCCGCCAGCTCCTCGTCGACCTCGCCCTCGAGCCTGAGCTCGGCGACGCCGTCGTAGGGGGTCCCACCCTTGGTGACGATCGCCAGGCGGCCGCCGCGGTCGAGGGTCAGCTGCGGCAGCCCCGCCACCGGGTGAACCGCCAGCGAGGAGCCGACGCAGAGCATCAGATCGGCGCGCTCGGCCAGTTCGGTCGCGCGGGCCATGGTGCTCTCGGACAGCAGCTCGCCGAAGAGGACGACGTCCGGCTTGACGGCACCACCGCAGGTCGCGCAGATCGCGACCCCACGCTCGTCGAAGAGGCCATCGACCTCCGCCAGCTCGAAGACGGCCATGCACTTCCGGCAGGAGGAGGTCTCGATCGACCCGTGCACCTCGATCACGTTCTCCGACCCGGCCGCCCGGTGCAGGCGGTCGATGTTCTGGGTGATCACGCCCTCGATCAGGCCGCGGCGCTCGAGCTCAGCCAGCGCCTCGTGGGCGCGGTTCGGCTCTTTGTCGCCAAGGGACTGAAAGCGCGGCCGGTAGTAGGACCAGAAACGCTCCGGATCACGCTCGAAGACGTCGATGTGGGCGACCTCCATCGGGTTCACCTTCTCCCACAACCCCGTCTCGGGGGTGCGGAAGTCGGGGATCCCCGAGGGAACCGAGACGCCCGCCCCGGTCAGCGCGACGGCGGAGCGCGACTGGCCGAGCAGCTCGGCCAGGCACTCCACCTCGCTGCGGGTCGCTACTTGCCGCTCCACTTCGGGGTCCGCTTGCCGAGGAAGGCGCTGATGCCCTCCTTCGCGTCCTCGCTGCCGAAGGCGGTGGCGAAGCCGCCCTTCTCGGCCTCGATCCCGGCGTCGATGTCGCCGTTGGCGGAAACGGCCTTGATCTGCTCGACCGCGACCGGCGCCTGGGCGGCGAGCTTGCGGCCCCACATCAGCGCCGTCTCGAACAGCTCGTGGTCGGGGACGACGCGGTTGACGAGCCCCAGCTCGAACGCCTCCTCGGAGAGGATCGCGTCGCCGACCAGGTTCAGCTCCAGCGCCTTGTTCTGGCCGACCAGGCGCGGCAGCCGCTGGGTGCCGCCGAAGCCGGGGATGATCCCCAGCTTCACCTCGGGCTGGCCGAAGACGGCGGCCTCGGCGGCGATCCGCACGTCGCAGGCCATCGCCAGCTCGCAGCCACCCCCGAAGGCGATCGAGTTGACCGCGGCGATCGTGACGACCCGGGCCTGGCCGAAGTCGCGGAAGAGCGCGTGCGCCCGGTTGATCAGATCCGCCCCGCTCGCTTCGTCGAGGGTCGTGAACGCCTTGATGTCGGCGCCGGCCGAGAAGACGACCGGGACTGAGGAGGCGACGACCATCGCCCCGATCTCACCGCTCTCCTTGACCCGGTTCCAGACCGTCTCCAGGTCAGCGATCACCTGCGGCGAGAGCGAGTTCATCGGCAGGTTGGCGAGCCAGGCGATCGCGACGTCGCCGCGGGTCTCCAGCTTCACCGTCTCTGCCTGCTCGCCCTCGTCGGCCTGCGGGTAGGGGTAGAAACCCTGGCCGGTCGAGAGGCCGTAACGACCCTGGGCGACGAGCCGCTTCAGGGTGATCGGCGGCGCGAACCGCTCGCCGTACTTCTCCTCCAGGTTCTCCATCGTCTCCAGCGCCTTGTCGAGGCCGGTGACGTCGGCTTTCCAGAACGGCGGCAGCAGGCCTTTCCGCGGGTCGAGCCCGGCGCCGGCCATCATCCCGAGGTCGATGTCGCGGACCGAGCAGATCCCCTCCTCGACCAGCAGGCAGGCCTCAATCAGGGCGCGGCTTGAGAACATCGCCACCAGCTCCTCGGCGTCGGGCTCGGCGTCGCCGGGAACGTTCTGCTCGCCGTCCTTGAAGAAGCCCTCGCCGCCGGTCTTGGCGCCGAGCTTGCCTTCGCCGACGAGGCCGCGCAGGCCCTCGTGGACGTAGAAGCTCTCCCCGTAGGACTCGTTGAGGTGCTCGGCGACGTGGAAGACGGTGTCGAGCCCGAGCAGGTCGGTGAGGAAGAACGGGCCCATCGGCGCCAGCTGAGCGCCGGCGATCGCCTCGTCGATCGCCTTCAGCGACAGCCCTTTCTCCTCCTGGGCGCGCCAGATCTCACCCATCGTCGCCATCAGGATGCGGTTGACGACGAAGCCGGGGACCTCGCCGCAGACGATCGGCTGCTTCTTGATCGTCTGGGCGAAGTTGTAGGCGGCGGTCGCGGTCTCCTGCGAGGAGTCCTCGCCGACGATCACCTCGACCAGCGGCATGATCGAGGCCGGGTAGAAGAAGTGGAAGCCGACGACCTTGTCGGGCCGCAACGTCGCTTCCCCGATCTCGGTGATCGAGAGCGAGGAGGTGTTGGAGGAGAGAATCGCGTGGCCCGGGGTGGCCGCGTCGAGCTCGCGGAAGACGGCCCGCTTGATCTCCATCTTCTCCGGCACCGCCTCGATCACGAAGTCGACGTCGCCGAACTCCTCGTAGCTCGTGGTGCCGATGACGTTGCCCATCACCTCGGCGAGGCGGGCGTCGGCCTGCTCCTGGGTCAGCTTCTCCTTCTTGACGAGGCGGGCGAGCTGCCCCTCGGTGACGCCGCGGGCCTTCTCCACGGCGGCGTCGACGAACTTCTGATCGATGTCCTTGACGACGACGGGGATGTCGGCGGCGGCGATCGCCTGCGCGATCTCCCCGCCCATGGTGCCGCCGCCGACGACGGCGGCCTTGGAGACGAACATTGGCTGAGGTTTCCTCCGGTTTTCGGCTTGGCAGTGCGGCGGGGCCGCGGGAGACCGCAGGCTATACGGATGCCTGCGGCTCCCGCGGTCGGCCCTACGCGGACGCCTGCGGCGCCCGCTCGCCGGGCCGGTCGAGCCCCCGCTCCTCTTCGTCGTCCTCGGGCTTGAAGCGCTGGTAGGCGAAGGCGCCGCCCAGCAGCAGCAACCCGAGGCCGATGAAGGAGATCGCGCGGGCGATGTCCTCCAACTCGGAGAGGTCGTAGGTCCAGACCTTGACGATCGCGATCGCCAGCAGGGCGAGGCCGCCGAGACGGACGCTCGGCGCCCGCCGCACCATCCCCCAGACGACCGCCCCGAGGCCGGTCGCCGCCCAGAAGGCGGACATCCAGGCCTGGCCGACCTCGCCGCTTTCGCCGGCGGCGTTGACCCCGATCGCGTCGATGATCGCAACCGAGCCGAGGTAGACGAAGGCGGCGCCGCTGATGAAGCCGACGACCGTCGCCGTCCGCGGTTCGACCGAGCGACCGAAGCGGTTGCAGGCGAGCGCCGCACCGGCGCAGCAGGCGATCGCGGCCAGCGATTCGCCGAGATTCTCGACGCCCTCGGCGATCGCGGTCAGGGGTGCCTCGACGACGAGCACGTGGGCGATCGCGAGGGTGAGGAAGCCCAGCGCGACGAGCCAGAGCCGCTCGGCGTTGGAGAGCGCCGGCGAGGGCGAGTCGTCGGCCCGCGTCGCCAGGAAGGCGAGCGCGGCGGCCAGCGCGGCCCAGGCGGCGACGACGGTCGGGCCGTCGAAGGCGTTGGCGACGCCGAAGCTCGCCAACCCGATCCCGCCCCCGGTCAGCAGCGAGCCGACTTCGCGATGGATGCCCGAGCGCCGGGCGATCTCGCCGAGCAGGAGATGGGCGCCGGCGAAGCCGAAGATCCAGGCGTCGAGGGCGAATGACGACGCGGAGTCGCCGTCGATGACCACGCATCCGGCGCCGACGACGAGGACGCTGCTGCTGAGCAGCAACAGCCAGGAGGAGACCGGAAGCTTCTCTTCCCCGCGGCTCCGCAGCTCGTAGCCGAAGGCGGCGGCCGCGTAGAGAACCCAGAACCCGGCGAGGACCGCGAGCACCAGGAGGACGGGCTCACTCGGATCGCCGGAGCTCTCGAAGGTGATGTAGCCGCTCTCCGCGACCCAGGCGATCAGCTGCGGCGCCGAGACGGCGAAGGCGCCCAGCGCCAGCCAGTTCCAGCGCTGCCAGAGCAGGACGCCGACGCTGGCGGCAAGGGCCATGGCGACGAAGGCGATCGAGCTGCTGTCGGTCGCCGTGCCGACCATCATCGGAGCTGCCAGCGCCCCGAGCATCCCGACGCTGCCGACGAGGATCGAGGACCAGCGCACGGCGAGGAAGACGCCGACGGCGCCGACCAGGGCCGCCGCCTCGAGTCCGAGCAGGGGCGAGATCAGGTCGTAGGCCTGGGTGGCGACGACGGTGGTCGCGTAGAGGCCCGGTATCGCGGCGGCCACGGCGGCGCGGGCGACCTCGAGGTGGCCTCTGCGTTCGTGCAGCCAGACGCCGAAGGCGAGCAGGAGCAAGGAGCCGATGCCCCCCATCAGCGTGCGGACCTCCTCGGTGAACCAGCTGCTGTCGACCGCCGAGCGGAGGAAGAAGACGACGCCGAGGAGGATCGCGAGGCCGCCCATCCAGGCGAAGACGCGGCCGCCGAAAACGCGCTCGAACTCGATCCTCGAGATCGGGTTCACCGGCGGCGGTGAGGGCGGGGGCTGGTGCCCCGGCGGGGGCTCTGAGCGGGGACGAAATGCGGGCGGGACGTAGTCGTCGTTCATCAGCTTCTCCTTTATCCGTTATTGACCGACGGTCAACACCGTAGCAATGTTGTCAACCATCGGTCAACAAGGCGCTACACTTCCGACACATGAACGAGCCCGCCTACCGCCGGATGGACGTCGACGAGCGCCGCGCGCAGCTGCTCGAGCGCGGCGCCGAGCTCTTCACCAGCCACCGCTACGACGAACTCTCGATGGCGAAGATCGCCCGCGAGGTTGGGATCTCGAAGGCGCTGCTGTACCACTACTTCCCCAGCAAGCAGGCGTTCTTCGAGGAGACGCTGAGCACCTGGGCGGAGCGGCTGCGGGTCCAGACCGAACCCGACCCCGACCTCTCCCCCGTCGAGCAGCTGACGGCCAGCCTCGACGCCTTCCTGGCGATGGTCGAGGAGAACTCGGTCGCCTACCGCAACCTGATCCAGAGCGCGACCGCGGTGGCGGAGATCCGCGACCTCGTCGAAGAGGTGCGGCGGGCGACGGCGCAGCGGATCCTCGACGGCCTCTACCCCGACGGGGCGCCGCCGAAGGCACGCACCGCGGTCAGCGGCTGGCTCTGGTTCATGGACGGGGCCTGCCTCAACTGGATCGAGCACCGCGACGTCGAGCGCGAGGAGCTGCGCGACCTCCTGCTCGGGGTCCTGATGGGGGCGCTGATCGCCGCCGGCTCACCGCCGGACCCCGCTCAAGTCGCCTGAGCGACCTGTCGATACAGGCCCTTCATGCGAAGGTGGGGGAAGCTGTCGGCAACCGTCTGCGCGCTGCTCTGCGGCGTGGCGGTGCTGAGCGCCACTGGGCCGGCCGCCTCGGCGGCGGTGCCGCAGGCGCAGCTGCTGCCCGACGGGCGGGCGATCGCGCCCCCGTCCGCTCCGCCCGCGGTGGAGACGATGATCGAAGCCGCCAACCGGATCCGCCACCGGCCCTACAGGTGGGGCGGTGGCCATCGTTCCTGGAACGACCGCGGCTACGACTGCTCCGGGTCGGTCAGCTACGTGATGCACGCCGCCGGCCTGCTCGAATGGCCGCTCGACTCGACCGGGTTCATGCGCTGGGGAGGCGGCGGCGCCGGCTCCTGGGTGCGGATCTACGCCAACAAGGAGCACGTCTTCGCGGTGATCGCGGGTCTGCGCTGGGACACCTCCTACAGCGAAGACGGCGACCGCAGCGGCCCGGGCTGGTCAGAAGCGATGCGCCCGACCGGCGGCTTCCGGCTCCGCCACCCGCTCGGCCTCTTCAGCGCGACGCCGCTCGGCTGAGCGCTCCAGCTAGGCTCGCGCAGATGCGCGACCGACTGCTGAACTTCGAGCTCGAGATCGACCGGCGCTCGAACGAAGAGGTCCGCGCGTACGAGTGGGGCGAGGCCTTCCTCTCCCCCGCCCTGCCCCTTGCCTGGGACGCCAACTGGGCGCTCGTCGAGCGCCCAGGCATGAGCGCGGCGGAGGTGGTGGCCGCGGCCGACGAGAGCCTTGCCGGCTGCGCGCACCGCGCGGTCGCGATCCGCGACGAAGCCGAGGGCGAGCGGCTGGCGTCCGAGCTGGGGGCGGTGCCGGGGTGGGAAGCGGAGCGGAACCTCTACATGCTGTGGTGCGGAGCCGGCGCGGGCGAACCGGAGAGCGAGGTCGCCGAAATGCCCCTGGCCGGGTGCGAAGACCTGCGGCGGGAGTTGATCCGCGGCGAGTTCCCGGCCGACACCGAGAACCTCGAGGAGACGGTCGACCAGCTGCTGGAGATGGGCCGCCGCACCGGCGAAGCCGGCGGCGATCGCTGGTTCGTCGCCCCGTCCCAGGGCCCGGCTTCCGCCTGCTGCCTGCTCGCCGACGGGAAGATCGGGCAAGTCGAGGACGTCGGCACCCTGGCGTCGGCGCGCGGGCGCGGGCTGGCGAGGGCGGTGATCCGGGCAGCCCTCGCCGCGTCCCTGCTGGCCGGGCACGAACACACCTTCATCGTCGCCGACGCCGACGACTGGCCGCGCCTGCTGTACGAGAAGCTCGGCTTCGAGACCTGCGGCGTCCTCCACGTCATGCGGCGGCCCCCGACAACCGGGATAAGCACCTGAGGGCCAGCTTTATACGGCGGTACAAAAGCGCGATCCCGAAGGCCCTATTAGGCTCTGTGATGCTCTTTTCGAGGGACAAGACTTGCAATCGATCGCGCCTCCGGAATCGGGCGCGCGCATAGTGGGGGAGAACCCGAACCGATGACTCGCATTCGCCAGCAAAACGTGACCGCAGCGCAGTGGAGCTCCAACGGAGGGGCCCTCGGCGCGCAGGACCTGACCCTGCCGGAGAACAACCCGTTCGGGCAGAACGTCTTCTCCGCCACCGTGCAGAAAGAACGGCTGCCAAAGGACGTCTTCGACAAGCTGCAGACGACCCTGGACGGGGGCGGTGCCCTTGACCCCAGCCTCGCCGACGCGGTCGCCGAGGCGATGAAGGAGTGGGCGCTGGAGAACGGCGCCACCCACTACACGCACATGTTCCAGCCGCTGACCGGCTCCACCGCCGAGAAGCACGACTCGTTCTTCGAGCCCGGCGGCGAAGGCGAGGCGATCGCCGGCTTCTCCGGCAAGGAGCTGATCCAGGGCGAGCCCGACGCCTCCTCCTTCCCGACCGGCGGCGTCCGCGCCACCTTCGAGGCCCGCGGCTACACCGCCTGGGACCCGACCAGCCCCGCCTTCATCCTCGAGAACCCGAACGGGGCGCTGCTCTGCATCCCGACCGCGTTCGCTTCCTGGACCGGCGAGGCCCTGGACGCGAAGATCCCGCTGCTGCGCTCGATGGACGCGCTCTCGCGCTCGGCGATCAAAGCGCTGCGCCTGCTCGGCGACGAACAGAGCCAGCGGGTCTTCACCACGGTCGGCCCCGAGCAGGAGTACTTCCTGATCGACGAGCAGTACTTCTTCGAGCGGCCTGACCTGATCGCGACCGGCCGCACCCTGTTCGGCGCCAAGCCGCCGAAGGGCCACGAGCTCGACGACCACTACTTCGGCTCGATCCCGGAGCGGGTGCTGGCCTTCATGCTCGAGTCGGAGCTGGAGATGCGCAAGCTCGGGATCCCGGTCAAGACCCGTCACAACGAGGTGGCGCCGGCCCAGTACGAGATCGCGCCGATCTTCGAGAACTCGAACGTCGGCTCCGACCATCAGCAGCTGCTGATGCAGACGCTGGAAAACGTCGCCCGCCGCTACGGCCTCGTCTGCCTGCTGCACGAGAAGCCCTTCGCCGGCGTCAACGGCTCCGGCAAGCACAACAACTGGTCGATGGGGACGGACACCGGCTTCAACCTGCTCGATCCGGGCGCGACGCCGGCGGACAACATCCACTTCCTGTTCTTCTGCGCGGCGGTGATCCAGGCGGTCAACAAGCACCAGGGCCTGCTGCGGGCCTCGGTCGCCAACATCGGCCAGGACCACCGCCTCGGCGCCAACGAGGCGCCGCCGGCGATCATCTCGATCTTCCTCGGCGGCGAGCTGGAGAAAGTGTTCGAGGCGATCTCGACCGGGGAAGGCGATCCCAACACCCCGGCCTCGTTCCTCGACCTCGGGGCGACGGTGCTGCCGCCGCTACCGATGCACGGCGGCGACCGCAACCGGACCTCCCCGTTCGCCTTCACCGGCAACAAATTCGAGTTCCGGGCGCTGGGGTCGAGCATGTCGCTCGGCTTCCCGAACACGGTCCTGAACACGATCGCCGCCGAGGCGATCGACGAGCTCGCCGGCAAGCTGGAGGCGAAGCTGAGCGGCGGCGAGGAGATGCCGCAGGCCGTGATCGAGATCGTCAAAGAGAGCTACCTCGCCAACAAGCAGGTCTGCTTCGGCGGCGACAACTACTCCGAGGAGTGGCACCGGGAGGCCGAGCAGCGCGGGCTGAAGAACCTGCGCACGACCCCGGACGCGCTGCCGGAGGTGCTGGCCGACAGCACGGTCGAGGCGTTCGAGAAGTACAACGTCCTCTCCAAGCAGGAGCTGGAGTCCCGCTACGAGGTCTGGGTCGAGCAGTACTGGCTGCGCGCGAACATCGAGGCGGAGACCGCCTTCGCGATCGCCAAGACGATGATCCTGCCCGCCGCCCTGCGCCACCTGGCGCTGATCGGCTCGTCCGGCGTCTCCGCGGTCGAGGGCGAGGTCCGGGGCCTGGTCGACGAGCTGGTCGCCGCCCTCGGCGAACTCGAGGCGGCGAACGCAGACCCGGGCCTGGAGGGCCTGGAGATGGCGATCCACGCCCGCGACAAGCAGCTGGCCGCGATGGCCAACGTCCGCGAGGCCGCCGACAAGCTCGAGGGCGTCGTCGCCAACGACCTCTGGCCGCTGCCGAAGTACGAGGAGATGCTGTTCATCAAGTAGGTCCGCTCAGCCGCGCGGCTGGACTCGCATCTGCAGTCCGCCGCGCGGCGAGAGCGTCGGCATCTGGCGGATCGTCATCGTCCTCCCTGGGAGGGACTCGATCCGCAGGCGCTGCAGCAGCTTGGTCGCCACCAGCTTCACCTCGGTCTGGCCGAAGCGCTTGCCGATGCAGATGCGGGAGCCGCCGCCGAAGGGGACATAGGCGCCGCGGGGCAGCGCCGCCTTGCGGTCGCGGGTGAAGCGCTCGGGGATGAACGCCTCGGGCTGGGGGAAGATCTCGGGCAGCCGGTGGCTGGCCCAGGAGCAGTAGTTGACGTAGGCCCACTGCGGCACCGTGTAGCCGCCGAACTCGAACTCGCGCACCGCCCGCCGGGGGCCGATCCAGGCCGGCGGGTAGAGGCGGAGGACCTCGTCGAGGACCATGTCGAGGTAGGGCATCTCCTTTTCCAGCTGCAGCGCGGTCGGCGTCTCCCCCTTCAGGACCCGGTCCTGCTCCTCGTGCAGGCGCCGCGTCACCTCCGGGTGGCGCGCCAGCTCGTGCAGCATGAAGGTCAGGGTCGAGGTCGAGGTGTCGTGGCCGGCGAACATCAGGGTCATCACCTGGTCGCGGATCTCGCGGTCGCTGAATTCCTCGCCGCCGGCCCCACGGGCGCCGACCAGCAGGGTGAGGATGTCGCGCCGACCCGGGTCGGGCGCGGCGCGCCGGCGGGCGATCTCGCCGAAGACGATCTCGTCGAGGACCTCGCGGGAGCGATTCATCCTCCGCCACGGCGATCCCGGCCCCCGGACCAGGCGCAGGTGGAAGTCGATCCCGTAGTAGGCGAGAGCGCGCTCGAAGTGCTCCGCCGCGGTCGCGCCCTTGCCGGCCTCGTCGGGGTCGAGCCCAAGCAGCGCCCGCATCGCGATCCGCATCGCCAGGTTCCGCATCCACTCGTAGACGTCGGTGACCTCGCCGACCGGGAGGGCGGCGATCGCCTCGTCGGCCTCGATCGTCATCGCCTCGGCGGCGGCTTCGACCTGCTCGCGGTGGAAGGCCGGCATCATGATCGCCCGGGCGCGGTCGTGGTAGTCCTCGTCGACCGTCAGCAGGCCGTCACCGAGGAGCGGGATCAGGTCGCCGAAGCTGGACTCGCGCCAGTGGAAGTTCTCCGGGTGGGCGACGGTGACGAAGTTGTTGGCCTCGGGACCAAGCATGAAGACGACCCGCGAGTGCAGCAGCCGCAGGCTGAAGATCGGGCCGAACTCTTCGTAGGCGCCGAGCAGCAGCGGCAGCGGGTCGTGGGCGATCTGGTGGGTCCGGGCCCAGCTGAAGTCGGTGTGGCCCGGCGGGAACTTCCCTCTCCCCCGCCACTCGTCGACGAAGTCCGTGACCACCCGGCGGACCGGGTTACCGGACATCTCCGGCGGCCGGGCAACCGGCGTCGTCGTGTCGACCGTGGCCATCCCCGGCATCGTAACTGGCTGGCTGGCCAGTTTCAGGCGGGAGGGAGCCTACGACGACGTGGCGATCGGCCGCGGGCCGGTGTACCTTGGCGCTGTGAGCAACCAGCGGAAGGGAAACTGGACCCCCGACGGCAAGGCTGAGCGAGCCGCCCTGCGACGCGACTTCCGCGAGCTGACCCCGGCTCAACGCGCCGAACAGGTCTTCGAGCTTTCCAAGTTCATGTCACAGGTTTCGCAGGCGGGGCGTCGTCGGCGCGGTGGCTGAGCTGGACATACGCGGCCTGCTGCAAGAGCTGGTCGCCGAAGAAGTCGACTTTTTGATCATCGGGGGCGTTGCCGTGGGCTACCACGGTCACGTACGCGCAACGAAGGATGTGGACGTCGTGCCAGCGCCTGATGCGGCGAACCTGGAGCGCTTGGCCCGGGTACTGGTTCGGCTCGAAGCCGAAGTCGAGGGCGCCGATGACTTCGAGGTCGATGAGCTTGCCGACCCGCTGGATCCTGCCGTCCTGGGCCAGGGTGGGAACTGGGTGCTAGCCACCCGACTCGGTCGCCTGGACATCATGCAGTGGATCGGAGACGAAGCACTGTGGGGGCGTCTGTCGCCGGCCGCGATCGAGGACGAAGTTAGTGGCCTGCGGGTCAAGATGGTCAGCTACGAGGACCTCGTGGCGTTGAAGAAACTTGCCGGCCGGCCCGAGGATCTGGCTGATGTTCAGCGCCTCGATGAGGCACGCGAAAGCTGAGCTCAGGCCGCGTTGGCAGCCAGCTGGCCGCAGGCGGCGTCGATGTCGCGGCCGCGGGTGAGGCGGACAGTGGCGGCGACGCGGTGCTCGGCGAGGATCGCGCGGAAGCGCTCGATCCGCTCCGGCGAGGAGCCGTCGTAGGCGCCGGTCGGGTTGTAGGGGATGAGGTTGACCTTGTAGCCGCGCGGGTCGAGCAGCGCAGCGAGCTCGCGGGCGTGCTCGGGATGGTCGTTGACGCCGTCGAGCATCACGTACTCGACGAAGACCTTGCGGCGGCGGGCGGCGCGGTAGCGCTCGCAGGCGGCCAGCACCTCGGCGATCGGGTAGCGCTCGTTCACCGGCATGATCTGCGAGCGCAAACCGTCGTTGGGGGCGTGCAGGGAGAGGGCGAGGCCGACCGGCATCTCGCACTCGGCGAGGCGGTCGATCCCCGGCACCCAGCCGACGGTCGAGATCGCGGTGCGGCGGTGGGTGACGCCGAGGTCCGGCAGCCGTTCGCAGGCGGCGAGGACGTTGTCGACGTTCATCGTCGGCTCCCCCATCCCCATGAAGACGACGTGGTCGATCGCTTCGACGCGGCGGAAGTGGAGCGCCTGGTCGAGGATCTCGTCGACGGTGAGGTTGCGGCCGAACTTCATCTGGCCGGTGGCGCAGAAGGTGCAGGTGAGCGGGCAGCCGGACTGCGAGGAGAGGCAGACCGAGCGGCGGCCGTCGCGGTAGCGCATCAGGACCGCCTCGAGCGGTCGCCCGTCGCCGGTGTGGAACAGCGCCTTGACCGTGCCGTCGTCCGACTTCGCCTCGGCGGCGACGGTGAGGGTCGAGAGCGGGACCGCCTCGGCGAGCCGCTCGCGCAGCGCCGCCGGCAGGTTCGTCATCTCCTCATAGGAGGGCGCGCCGCGCGCGACCCACTCCCACACCTGGTCGGCGCGGTAGGAGGGCTCGCCGGTCTCGGCGAGGGTCGTCTGCAGCAGCTCGCGGTCCATGGGGCGAGTGTACGGAGCGCCGATCTAGCCGTGGACCGTCTCGCCGCGAATCAGCATGTCGATGAACTTGCGCAAACGGCGCTCGCGCGTCTCCGACTTCTTCGCCTCCTCCAGTCGATAGAGGATCGCGTAGCGGTTGGCGCTGTCGAGAGAAGCGAAGAACTCGGCTGCGGCCGGGTTGGCGTCGAGCTCTCGCTGGAGGTCCGGCGGCACCTCGGCGGTGCGCTGACCCGCGTAGGCGGCCTCCCAGCGACCGTCCGCTTCCGCCGCCTGGACCTCGGCCAGGCCGGCGGGGCGCATCCTCCCCGCTTCGATCAACGCTTCCGCCTTCTCGCGGTTGATCTTCGACCAGCGCCCGCGCGGGCGGCGAGGCGTGAAGCGCTGCAGGAAGTGGGTCTCGTCGAAGCCTCGCTTCTGACTGTCGATCCAGCCGAAGCAAAGCGCCAGCTCCAGCGCCTCGGCATAGGTCACGCTCGGCTCAGGCGCCCCTTTCTTGGCGATCTTCAGCCAGACCCCGTCGGAATTTCCGTTCTCCGCCAGCCACGCCTCCAGCTCGTCGGGACCAGCGAAGAGAAGGACCGGCAGCTCGTCGGGCAAGGCGACTACAACCCCGCCGCGTCGGCATCGGCCTGGCCGGGCAGCTCCGCGAGGAGGCGGTCGATCGCTTCGCGGGCGTAGTCGAAGACCGCCGCCCGGCCACTGAGGCGGTAGCGGGAGTTGGCGCCCATGACGAGCGAGTAGAGCTGGAAGGCGAAGCGCTCGGGGCGGTCGACGCCGGCGATCCGCGCCTGGCGTTCGAGCTCCCGCAGCCAGGCCTCGAGGGAGGCGGCGATCGCGTCGCGGACGGGCCCGGGGCGGTCGTCGTACTCGGCCGAGGTGGCGGCGAAGAAGCAGCCGCCGGAGTAGTCCTGGAGCTGGTCGAGGTAACGCTCGGCCATCGCCCGCAGGCGGGGAGCGCCGTCGGGCAGCTCCAGCGCCGGGGCGATCACCCGCGCCCGGAACCGCGCCGCCGCCGCCTCGACGGTCGCCAGCTGCAGCTCCTGCTTGGACCCGAAGTGGGCGAAGAGGCCGCTCTTGCTCATCTGCAGCTCGGCGGCGAGGCGGCCGATCGTCAAGCCCTCCAGGCCCTCGGCCGAGGCGAGGTCGACGGCGCGGTCGAGGATCGAGGCCCGGGTCGAGGCGCCCTTCTGGGTGACGGGGCTCACAGACACAGGGTATAAAAAAGCACGAACGTTCGTTTTAGGCGGCCGAGAGGCCGGGACGACTACGCGGAGGCGAGAGATGAGTGACTACACCGTGAAGAAGATCGACGAGATGGAGGCGATCTTCCTCGGCGGCTACAAACGGGCGCGGGCGGAGCTGGGGGTGACGGCGTTCGGCCTGCAGGTAATCGACCTGCCGCCGAACTACCCGGACTACCCCGACCACGACCACGCCGAGGAAGGCCAGGAGGAGGTCTTCATGGCGATCCGCGGCGGCGGCGAGATCGAGATCGAAGGCGAGCGCTTCCCCCTCGACCCCGACCACATGGCGCGGGTCGCGCCGGCGACGAAGCGGAAGGTCTGGCCGGGACCGGAGGGGATGCGGATGGTGGTGATCGGCGGCGTCCCCGGCGGCGTCTACGAGGCGCCCGACCGCAGCAAGCTCGGCGAACCGGACCCGATGCGGACCTGACCGGGCGGGATAGGCTGGGGGCGTGATGCTGCGCGTCCCGTCCCTGGTCGTCCTCCTGGCCCTCTTCGCCCTGGCCCTGCCGGCGGCGGGTGCGGCGCAGACCTCGGAGCACGCCGAAGACGCGATCGTCGTCATCTCGGGCGACGTCACCGTCCCCCGCGGCCACACCGTCGAGGGGATCGTCGTGATCAGCGGCGACGTGCGGCTGGCGGGGCACGTCGACGGCGACGTCGTCCTGGTCTCCGGCGACGCGCTGGTCAGCGGCAGCATCGACGGCAGCCTGGTCACGATCGGCGGTCAGGCCCGACTGCTCCCCAGCGCCCACGTCGACGGGAACGTCCACTACGCCGACGAGCGACCGGTAGTCGCCGGCGAGGCGATCGTCCGCGGCGACATCTCCCGGGAGGACGGGCTCGATTCCCTCGACCTCCTCCCCTTCATCAGCGTGTTCTTCCTCTGGCTGGCGATCGGCGTCTCGATGGCGATCCTCGGCCTCCTGCTCCTGCTGATCGCTCCCCGGGCCGCCGCCGCCATCGAGGAGCGCTCGCACGAACGGATCGGGCCGCTGATCGCGATCGGGTTCGCGGTGGCGATCGCCCTTCCCGTCGCGGCCGCGATCGCCGCCGTCACGCTCGTCGGGCTGCCGCTGTCCTTCGCGATCTTCTTCGCCCTCGCGCCGCTGTGGGCGATCGCCTATTGCGTCTCCGCCTGGGTGCTCGGGCGCCGCCTGGTGAAGCCGCCGCGCAACCACTTCCTCGCCTTCCTCGCCGGCCTCGGGGTCCTGCGGCTGCTCGCCCTGATCCCGGTCCTCGGCCTCGTCGTCGGCCTGGCGGCCGGGATCTTCGGCCTCGGGCTGATCGGCGCTGCTATCGGGGCCGCTCGGGATCGGCCCCAGCCCGCTCCCAGCCCGGGCAGCTGAGCACGGGCAGGCGCGGGTAGCGCGCGTAGGCGGGATCCTCGCGCGAGCGCTCGCAGAGGGAGAAGACCGAGCCGCGGGTGTTCGGCACCAGCCGCTGATGAGCGCAGCTGTCGCAGAGCCCGGCGGGAGGGCGGGAGCTCGCCATCCCCCGAACCTAGAACATCTTCTCGGCGCAAACTGCGGGCTCGGTGGCGGCGAGTCCCGCCTTGCCTGTGCCTAGCCTAGGTGGACGATGAGAACGGCGACCCTCTTCGACGCGGACGCGTCCTCCTACACCGGCACGGTCGAGGTCCTCGGCGTCATCTACAAAGCCGAGGACGACGGCTACGCGGTGCTGGAGGTACAGGAGACCGACTCCGGCGAAGGCTTCGCCCTGGTCGGGCCTGTGGCGCACCTCGACGCCGGCGACCGGGCCGAAGTCAGCGGCGAGTGGCAGACCCACAGCCGCTACGGGCGCCAGCTGCGGGCGCAGGGTGCGCTGCCGCTCGACCCGGCCGATCGCGATGGCCAGATCGCCTACCTCAGCTCGCTCCGCCACATCGGCGTCAAACGGGCGGAGAGGCTGTGCGACGAGCACGGCGAGGAGGTGCTGCAGGCGATCGCCGCCGACCCGCAGCGCGTCTTCGGCTCCCTGCGCGGGGTCAGCGCCGACCAGGCGGCGGCCGCGACCCAGTCCTGGTTCGCGAGCCGGGCGATCCGCGACCTCCACGTGCAGCTGGCGCCGCACGGCCTCGCCCACCTGGCGGCCCCGATCCACGCCCGCTACGGCGAGCGGTCGATGGCAATCCTGCACGAGGACCCCTACCGGCTGACCGAGGTGCCCGGCGTCGGCTTCGTCCGCGCCGACAAGATCGCGCTCGCGGCCGACATGGCGCCGGAGTCCGACAAGCGGGCGCAGGCGGCGGCGCTCTTCGCGCTGATCGAGGCCGAGCAGCAGGGCAACAGCTACCTGCCGCTCGAGGAGCTGTGCCGTCGCACCGCCCGCTTGATCGGCTTGGTGCCGGATCCCGACGTGCTGGCCCAGGCGCGGGGGGTCGTCGACGACGAGGGCCGCATCTACCGCGAGGGCACGCACGCGAGCGAGCTGGCGGTGGCGGCGACGCTCGCGGTCCGCGCCGCCGCTCCCCCCCACCTCGACCACGATCCCGGCGACGAGCCCCGCGACGACCTCACCGACGAGCAGTGGGCGGCGGTGCGGGGCGCCTTCGCCTCGCGGCTCTCGGTCCTCACCGGAGGCCCCGGGGTCGGCAAGACCAAAGCGACGAAGGAGATCGTCGTCGAGGCCGAAGCCGCCAACGCGACGATCGCCCTCTGCGCTCCCACGGGCCGGGCGGCGCGGCGGCTGGAGGAAGCGACCGGGCACGAGGCGAAGACGATCCACCGCCTGCTCGAGTGGATGCCGGGCCGGGAGCCCGCGTTCCGGCCCGGGCGGCCGTTGCCGGCGGACCTGGTGATCGTCGACGAGTCCTCGATGCTCAACCTGCGCCTCTGCGAGGTGTTGCTGGGCGGGCTCGCCGAGAGCACCCACGTCGTCTTCGTCGGCGACGCCGACCAGCTGCCGCCGATCGGCGCCGGCAAGCCGTTCGAGGACCTGATCTCCTCCGGGGCGGCGCCGGTGGTGCGGCTGACGCAGATCTTCCGCCAGGCGGCGCGGTCGATGATCACCACCGCCGCCCACGAGATCAACCAGGGCCGCCCGCCCCACCTCGAGCCAGGGGACGAGCAGGACCACGACTTCTTCTTCATCGAGCGGGGCACGCCGGAGCGGGCGCTGGAGACCGTGGTCGAGGTGGTGGCCGAGCGGGCGCCGGCCAAATTCGGCGTCGACCCGATCCGGGAGGTGCAGGTCCTGGCGCCGATGTACCGGGGGGCGGTCGGGATCGACGCGCTTAACGAGCGCCTGCAGGCGGAGCTGAACCCCGACGGCAGGCGCGCGCTCGCCGATCGCTTCCGGATCGGCGACCGCCTGATCCAGACCCGCAACTCGCACGAGCTGGGGCTGATGAACGGCTCGATCGTCTTCCTCCGCGCCGACGATCCCGACGAGGAGGCGATCCGCGTCGATACCGACGACGGCGGCAGCCTCCTGATCCCTTACGGCGAGACCGGCAACCTCCGCCTCGCCTACGCGATCTCCGTCCACAAGGCGCAGGGGTGCGAGGTCCCGGTCGTGGTCGGCGTCTGCCACCGCTCGCACTCGCGGATGCTGAACCGGCCGCTCCTCTACACGGCGATCACCCGCGCCCGCAACAGCTGCGTCCTCGTCGGCGACCAGGCCTCGCTGGCCTCGGCGGTGCGGCGCGACGACAGCGGCGGCCGCCACTCCGGGCTGGCCGAGCGGCTGAGCGCCGCTCGCTGAGAGCCATCTAGCCTAGGCCGGTGGAGACGAAGAACCGCCTGCCGCTGGCGGAGATCGGCATAACCCTGGCCGGGATCGCGGTGATGGCGGCGATAGTGGTCGCGGTCGACCCGCTGCGCGACTCGGTCACCGCCCTGATCCAGGGGGACCACGACAAGGTGCGGGAGGAGATCGACAGCCTCGGGCTCGCCGGGCCGCTGCTGATCCTTGCCCTCGCCCTCCTCCACACCGTCGTCTTCTATCCGGCCGAGATCGTCGACGCGGCCGCGGGCTTCGCCTACGGGTTCTTCCCGGCGATGGCGCTGGTGATGACCGGTTGGCTCCTCAACGGGCTCGTCTGCTGGGCGATCGGGCGCTCGATCGCCCGCCCCTTGCTCGATCGCTGGTTCGGGGCGGAGCGGTTCGAGCGCGTCGAGCGCTCGATCGAGCGCGGCGGGCCGACGCTGCTGCTGGCGATGCGGCTGATCCCGATCCTCCCCTTCAGCATCGTCTCCTACGCCGCCGGCGCGGCTCGCGTGCCCCTCTGGCGCTTCGTCTGGACGACGATGGTCGGCTACCTGCCGATCACCGCGATCTCGGTCTACTTCGGGACCCGGCTCGAAGGGCTCTCGCTGACCGACCCGCTGGTCCTGGGCAGCGCCCTCGCCCTGGTGGCGCTGCTCGGCGCCGGGCACTGGGTGATGCGGCGGCAGACCCGGCGCTCCTCGGCCTGAGGCTCAGCCGGCGAGGACGCGGAAGCGAAAGGCGGCCGGGGTCGGGTCGAGGAGCCCGCCGGCGCCGCGGGCCTTGACCCGGAGCAGGTGACGGCCGGGCGCGTAGCGTCGGGCGAAGCTGGTCGGGCAGACCCGGAAGCGGGCCCGGTCGACGCTGCAGAGGAAGGCGGCCTGCGGCTGGTCGGAGCCGAAGCGGAAGACGAGGCGGACCGAGGGGGCGCCGGTGCGAACCAGCTTCGGCGGGTGCCTGAGGATCTGCGTGCCGGGCGGGGACGGCGACGGCGCGGGGGGCGGCTGGGGCGAGCCCGGCGCGGGGGCCAACGGAGCGGTCGTCGCGGCGGTCGAGCTTTCGAGCGGCGTCCCGGTTTCGCCGGGGCCGTCGCCGCCGTCGATCGGGCCGGGCAGGCTGTCGATCGCGGCGAAGGCGTCGACGAGGCCGGCGCCGACCGTCGCGGTCGTCTCAGAGCCGACCGGCGCCGCCGTGTCGGTCAGGGCGTCCCGCACCTGCTGCCCGGACAGCGTCGGTTCCGCCTGGCGGACCAGAGCCGCCACCGCGGCGGCGTGCGGAGCCGCCGCCGAGGTGCCGCAGAAGCGCCAGGTCCCGCCGGAGAGGAAGGCGAAGAAGGTGGTGGCGCCGCAATCGGTGGCGGCGAGGTCCGGCTTCTGGATCACCTGCGGCGACCCCAGGGAAGCCGCGGGAAGCGGTCCTTCGACCGGCCCGAAGAGGTGGGTCACCGGCCCGCGCGAGGAGTAGGACTCGGCTTCGGCGCCGTCGTCGAAGGGGACGGCGGCGACCGCGACCGCGCCTTCGGCACCGGCGTGCCCGAACACCGTCGGGCCGACGACGTCGCCGCCGCTCGACTGCGGGTACTCGGTGGCGCTTACCCCGCCGCCGTTCTGGAGGAGGATCAGCTTGAGGCGCGGGCTGAGGCCGGAGAAGCGGTTGACCGCCAGCTGCACCGTCCTCGCCGAGCTCGAATCGTTTTCCCACTGCACGATCTCGACCGGCCGCTGGGTGCCGGTCGGGCTGACGTTGTCCGTCGGCGATTCGGCGAGGAGCTGGCCGCCGGCCGAGAGCAGGAAGGCGTCGAGGTCGGTGACGACCCCGTTCCACGGTTCCGCCCACTGCAGGTCGAGGGTCAGGGTCTGTTTCGGGCCGACGGTGATGCCGAAGGTGCGGTCGACACCGCCGCCCGGGTCGAAGTCCATGCAGTGGGCGCCGTTGAAGCCCGGCTTTTTCGCGATCGCTTCCGGGCAGGCGGCCGAGTCCCGGAAGGCGGGTGCTTCCCAGGAGGCGATCTCGCGCCCGCCGGAGTCGAAGAGGTTGTTGTTGCCGGCGGCGCTGAAGTAGCTGACCCCGGCGGCGGCGACGCGGTCGACCGCGACCGCGACCGGCCCGTCCTGGAAGAAGGGCTCTTCGAACCAGACGACGTCGTCGACGATCACCTCGGCGCCGGCCCCGCCTTCGGAGGCGGGCCGCGCCAGCCGTTCGATGTTCTGCGCGAACGATTCTTCGCTCTCGAAGGCGGTGGCGAAAGCGAGCTCCGCGCGCGGGGCGAGGTCGTGGACGATCTGCAGCATCGCCCGCCCCTCGTCGCCCTCCCCTTTCGGGCCCTCGTCGAGGACGTTCACCGGCAGCTGCTGGCCGACGCACGACCCGGCCGGGCCCGGCAGGTCGCCGCTGAGGACATCGTCCTGCGCCGCGGTGACGGCCGGGTCCGATCCCAGCCTGGCGGTGTCGTAGGAGTCGGAGAGAACGCCGACGGTGAGACCGCTGCCGCGGAGCGCGAAGGCCTGACGAGCCTCGTCCACCCGCAGCTGGGTCAGCCCCTCGGAAATCGCCGCACCGCCTTCGCAGGAGCCGGTGGACTCGAGGACGAGCGGCTCCCGCACCGGCCAGGCCGAACGCAGTCCGGGCACCGAGGCGATCGCGGGCAGCAGGGTCGGGTCGGCGCTCAGGGTCACCGTCTGCGTCCGGCGGCTGGCGCTGACCACCTCCGCCCCGGTCTCCTGCAACCGCGGCAGGGCGGAGACGACGCCGCGCTCGAAGCGGGCGGTGACGAGGACGCGGTCGCCTTCGCGGACCAGGCTGCCGGGCCCGTCAGCGGGGATGCCGAGCCGCTCGGCCTGGGCCGCGGGAGGGCTCTCGGCCGCGGCGGGCGCGGCCAGTTCCGCGAGCGGCGGCGAGAGCTTGCCGGTGCCGTCGTGCTCCGCCACGGCGGCGGCAGCGACCGTCGGCGCCGCCAGCGTCAGCGAGACCGCGGCCGCGAGCAAGCGTGAAAGGAGGCTTTTGGAGCCGAATCCCAGGTGCATCCTCTTTCTCACTATCGGCAGCGGGCGACCGATGCTTAGTAGTCGCCCTGACTTCAACTTAGCGCTGCGACGAGGGGCGATCCTGCTACGGTCCCCTCCGTTAGGGCCGGTAAGTACCGGCGAAAGTTGTGCGTAGCGCTCGCAGTCGTTGCTTCATCGCATCCTCCGCGTTCGCAGCACATGAAGTGGAGGCAATGCATGCCGACTGGAACTGTCAAGTGGTTCAGCGACGACAAGGGCTACGGGTTCATCACTCCCGATGACGGCTCGAAGGACGTCTTCGTCCATCACACCGCGATCCTGGGCGAGGGCTTCAAGTCCCTGACCGAGGGCGCGAAAGTGAGCTACGAGTCGGAGGAAGGCCCGAAGGGTCCGGCCGCCGCGAGCGTTCAGCAGCAGTAAGTTCGCTCAACGCTCTTCGCAGTACGAAGCCCGCCAACTGGCGGGCTTCTTCTTGGTCGGAGCGAGCCGCACCAGTTCCCTACCCTCTCCCTCGTCATGAGCAAAGCCCGAAAAGACCTCAGAAACGTCGCGATTATCGCCCACGTCGACCATGGGAAGACGACCCTGGTCGACGCGATGCTTTGGCAGACCGGCACCTTCCGCAAGGGCCAGGAGGTCGCCGAGCGGGTGATGGACTCGATGGACCTCGAGCGCGAGAAGGGGATCACGATCCTCGCCAAGAACACGGCGGTCACCTACGGCGACGTGAAGCTGAACATCGTCGACACGCCGGGGCACGCGGACTTCGGCGGCGAGGTGGAGCGGGCGCTGACGATGGTCGACGGGGCGCTGCTGCTGGTCGACGCCAGCGAGGGACCGCTGCCGCAGACCCGGTTCGTCCTCCGCAAGGCGCTGGAGCGGAAACTGCCGATCGTCCTCGTCGTCAACAAGGTCGACCGACCCGACGCGCGCATCGCCGAGGTGGTCGACGAGGTCTACGAGCTCTTCATGGACCTCGACGCCGACTCCGATCAGATCGACTTCCCGATCGTCTACACGAACGCGAAAGCCGGCTGGGCCGCGCTCGAGGAGGGCGTCGAGGGAGAGGACCTGACGCCGCTGCTCGACCTGATGCTGGAGAAGATCCCGGCGCCGCAGTTCGAGGAGGGGGCGCCCCTGCAGGCCCACGTGACGAACCTCGACGCCTCCCCCTACGTCGGGCGGCTGGCGATCTGCCGCGTCCACCAGGGCTCGATCCGCTCCGGACAGCAGATCGCCTGGTGCCGCGCCGACGGCAGCGTCCAGCGGGCGGCCGTTTCGGAGCTGTACGTCACCCAGGGACTGGAGCGGGTCGCCGCCGAGGAGGCGGGGCCGGGCGAAATCATCGCCGTCGCCGGGATCGAAGAGGTAACGATCGGCGAGACCCTGGCCGATCCCGAGGATCCGCGGCCGCTGCCGGTGATCACCGTCGACGAGCCGTCGCTCTCGGTCGTGGTCGGGATCAACACCTCGCCCTTGGCCGGGACGCAGGGCGGCAACAAGCTGACCGCCCGCCAGATTCGCTCCCGGCTCGACGCGGAGCTGGTCGGCAACGTCTCGCTGCGGGTCAACGACACCGAGCGGCCCGACGCCTGGGAGGTCCAGGGGCGCGGCGAGCTGCAGCTGGTCGTGCTGCTGGAGATCATGCGGCGCGAGGGCTACGAGCTGACCGCGGGTCAGCCGCAGGTGGTGACGCGGGAGATCGAGGGGACGATCCACGAGCCCGTGGAGCGCCTCGCGATCGACGTGCCCGAGGAGCACGTCGGCGACGTCACCCAGATGCTGGCGGCGCGCAAGGGGCGGCTGGAGCAGATGGTCAACCACTCGACCGGGTGGGTGCGGATGGACTACCTGGTGCCGGCGCGCGGCCTGATCGGGTTCCGCACCGAGTTCCTCACGGTGACCAGGGGGAGCGGGCTCCTGCACCACGTCTTCGACCGCTGGGAGCCCTGGGCGGGCGAGCTGCGGACGCGGCAGACGGGCTCCCTGGTGTCGGACCGCCGCGGTCAGACCGCGAGTTACTCGCTACTCAACCTGCAGGATCGCGGCAGCCTCTTCGTCGGCTCCGGGGAGGAGGTCTACGAAGGGATGATCGTCGGCGAGAACGCCCGCTCCGACGACCTCGACGTCAACCCGACCAAGGCCAAACAGCAGACCAACATGCGCGCAGCCAGCGCCGACGTGCTGGTGCGGCTAGCGCCGCCGACCCGCCTCTCCCTCGAAGGCTCGCTCGAGTTCGTGCGCGAGGACGAGTGCGTCGAAATCACCCCGGAGGCAATCCGCCTGCGCAAGGTCGAGCTCGACAAAACGGCGCGGCTCAAGGCCTCGAAGCGACGCGACACGGCGCCGGCGCGCTAGCCGGGCCTCCGCTGCTCCAACAGGCGGGCGACCCGCCGGAGCACCTCCTCGGGTTCGCGCTCCAGGCGCGGTCCAGTCACTCGCGTCATTGCGATTCCGACTAGCAGCAGATCCTCCTGCCGTTCGCGATCGCGCTCGAAGGCCGCACGCGTGCCGTGGGTCTCGAAGACGTCGAGTTCGACCGCGAACCGATACTCGGGCCAATAACAGTCGAGCTCGAACCCGTGCTCGACGTAGTTGGTGCGGGGCTGCGGCAGCCCCGCTTCGATCACGAGCTCGAGAAACCGCTTCTCCAGCCCGGATCGGGTGAAGCTGGTGGGTTTGTAAAGCGCGATTGCGCTGCGCAGTCGTTTGTGGCCGTGGTGGCCCACGGTCCGGCCGAGCAGCTCTTCGACCGCCCGCAGTTCGAACAGCCCCAGTTCTTCGGAGCGCTCGACCATCTTCTCCAGCCAGTCGAAGCGAACCGTCGCAGCGAGATCGAGGAGAGTGCGCGGTAAGGCGGTCACTGGAATTCCCTCCCGCAATGCGCGGTCGTCAGCCGTCATCAAGCGAGCCTCGTGGAGGCGGATCGGCGGTCGCGGCTTCCGTCGCACCGGCGTGGTGACCGCAAATGGAGCAGGCGAGGAACCGGAGAGGTCCCACAGCCAGGCGGCAGAGGTGACTGAGAAGCGCATTGGGGCCAGAAGCGAGAACCGCCGCCAAGCATTCGCCGTACGGCGAGATGCGAGTGTGCCCGACAGCGAAGACTCCGCGGTGGAGACGGTGTAGATAGCCGGCGCCAACGGCACGGTCAACCGCGCTTCGGGAATAGCCCAGGGGTCCCGTCAACTGCCGGATCGAGACGACACCATGCTGCCGTTTCGCCAAATCCGGGAGCGATTTGACCTCACCCGAGGAGTGCGCCTGCCCTTTGCCCCGCATAGCGGTGAAAAGGTCCGGCGGACCTTTGTCTCGCCCCCCTACCCCGCTGCTGTTTGTCCCTTATCTCCGCTCCGAGCGCAAAAAAGCCGCCGGCCCGAGGTGGGCCGGCGGCTTTTCGTTGCGGCTTGTCTCGCTTAGACCGTCGCGGCGGCCTGCTCGGACTGGCTCTGCTCGGAGGCCTGGGCCTTGGCGTCGGGGGCCGCGGGCTCGGCCTGGCGCGGGAGCAGCACTTCTTTGGCGATCACGAGGCGCTGGATCTGGCTGGTGCCCTCGTAGAGCTGCATGATCTTCGAGTCCCGCATCAGTTTCTCCACCGGGTACTCCTTGATGAAGCCGTAGCCGCCGTAGACCTGGACGGCGTCGGTGGTGACCTCCATCGCCGAGTCGGCGGCGAAGCGCTTCGCCATCGAGGAGATCTTCGAGTTGCGGACGCCCTGGTCGAGCAGGAAGGCCGAGTTCCAGGTCAGCAGGCGGGCGGCCTCGACCTTGGTCGCCATGTCGGCGATCATGAACTGGATCGCCTGGTGCATCGCGATCGGGACGCCGAACTGGACCCTTTCTTTCGAGTAGTCCGTGGCGTACTCGAGGGCGGCGCGGGCGATGCCGACGGCCATCGCCGAGACGCCGGGACGGGTCCGGTCGAGGGTCATCATCGCCAGTTTGAAGCCCTTGTTTTCCTCGGCGAGGAGGTTCTCGGCCGGGATCTCGACTTCGTCGAAGGAGATGGTCGCGGTGTTGGAGGCCCGCTGACCCATCTTGTCCTCCTTCTTGTCGACGGTGACCCCGGGGAGGTCGGCGTCGACGACGAAGGCACTGATGCCGCGGTGGCCGGCCTCAGGGTCGGTCTTGGCGAAGACCGTGAAGTAGTCGGCGTAGGTGCCGTTGGTGATGAAGCACTTGGAGCCGCTGACGACGTACTTGTCGCCCTTCTTCACGGCCTTGGTCTTCATCCCGGAGACGTCGGAGCCGGCGTCCGGCTCGGTCAGGCCGAAGGAGCAGAGCTTCGGGGCTTCGGACAGCATCCCCAGGTACTTCTTCTTGGTCTCCTCGGAGCCGCCGAGGGTGATCGGGGCGGAGGCGAGACCGTTGGCAGCGAGCGAGGTGCCGATGCCGGAGCAACCCCAGCCGAACTCCTCCTCGATCAGGCAGCCGGAGAGGTAGTCGAGGCCGGGACCGCCGTAGGCCTCGGGGATGTGGGTGTTCATCAACCCGACCTCCCAGGCCTTGTCGATCACGTCCTGCGGCCAGGTGCCGTCCTTGTCGTACTCCCATGCGACGGTGCGCATGTCTTTCTCGGCGAAGCTGTGGGCCAGCTCGCGCAGGTCTTTCTGCTCGTCAGTGAGGGTGAAGTCGACCACCGGTCGGTGCTCCTTTTCTTCGCGGTTCCTTGAAGTCTGCGGGAGCGCCGGCGGCAGCCTGACGTTCCACCGATTGACTGGTCAGTCAACCGGTTCCACAGGTTAGCGGACGGGGCCGGATGCGAGGGGGAATCGGGCCGGACGATCCGGTTCGGGAAGCGGGCTCTACCCTTGGTCGATGGACCTGCCGATCGCCCTCACCGCCCTCCAGAAGGGGGCGATTGTGCTCGCGTTCACCGGCGTCGCAGCGCCGCTGATCGGCCTGCTGCTAAAGCGGGTCGTCGGTGGCTGGGAGACGATGGGCGGCGGCCCGTTCGCGATCCTCGACGAGCGCCCGCGCAAGCAGGTCGGCGGCGGGCAGCAGGTCGACCCCGCGATCCAGGCCGCCGAGGTGCGGCAGATGCTGGAGGCGAAGTCGGAGCGCCGTCGCCGTCGCGGCGAAGACCCGCTCGACGTCGAGGCCGAGGCCGCGCGCCTGCTCGCCGCGGCCGAGCGGCCGCCGGCCGAGGAGGCGATGGACGCCGAGCTGCGGGCGGAGGTGCGGCAGCTCGTCGTCGCCCGCAACGAACGCCGGCTGCGCGAAGGGCTGGAGCCGCTCGACGTCGAGGCGGAGACGGAACGGCAACTGGCCGATTTCATAGGATCGGGCTGATGGCGGGGCCAGAGGAGAACGTCTACGAGGTCGAGGAGATGCTCAACCAGCCGGGCACCTACTTCAACCCCCAGACCGAGGTCGTCGTGGTCGTCGATGACTCCGCCTCGATCGACCAAGAGGTTTTCAACAACCTCGAGGGCTACGAAGGCGCCGAGTGGGTGCGCGTCTCCGACGACGTCCCGGTCGACGAAGAGGGACGGGACCGCGCGCTCGAGGCTTTCGAGACCAGCAACCAGGGTGGGGCGTCGCTCGCGGCCAACGACCTCGACGAGAGCGAAGACGACCTCGAAGAAGAGGACGAGCGCCCCGAACCGGATCCGGACCCCGAGGAGGAGTAGGTGCTCTCCGAGGGAGACAAGGCTCCGAGCTTCACGCTGCCCGATCAGAACGGGGAGAAGGTGAAGCTGTCCGACCTGAAGGGGCAGACCGTCGTCCTCTACTTCTACCCGAAGGCCAACACCTCGGGATGCACCACGCAGGCCTGCGGCGTCCGCGACCGCAAGGCCGACTACGCGGCCGCCGGCGCCCGGGTGATCGGGATCTCCCCCGACGAGGTCAAGGACGTCGACAAGTTCGCCGGCAAATACGACCTCGACTTCACCCTCCTCGCCGACGCCGACCACGCCGTCGCCGAGAAGTACGGCACCTGGGTCGAGAAGTCGATGTACGGGCGCAAGTACATGGGTGTCGCCCGCGCGACCTTCATCATCGACCCGAAGGGCAAGATCGCGAGGGTCTTCCCCAAGGTGCAGCCGAAAAAGCACGACGACCTCGTGCTGAAGGCGCTGGACGAGCTCGCAGCAGCCTGATCAGGCGCTGACCGCTACTGCCACGATGAAGGACGCGTAGAGCACGAACCAACCGATTACCGCCGGCAGTTTGAAGCGCCGCGCCAGGTGCAGGCTCTCGTAGGCGAGGACGCCGCCGGCGAGGCCGAGGCCGATCGAGAGGATCGCGGTCCAGCTCAGATCCCAGTCGGTGAAGATCAGGCCGATCCCGACCGGGATCATCGACTGGAAGACCATCGCGCCGGTGATGTTCCCCAGCGCCAGGGCGTCCTTCCCTTCCCGCACCCAGAAGAAGCTGTTGACCTTCTCCGGCAGCTCGGTCGCCAGCGGCGCCAGGATCAGCGCCAGCACCAACGCCTCTACCCCGATGTCCTCGGCGATGTGGAGCAGCTCCTCGACGAAGAGGTGGGCGCCGCCGACCATCGCCCCCAGCCCGACCAGGAGCTGGATCACGCAGAGGACGAGGGCCGGGTCTTCTCGCCGTTCGGCGCGCCGCTCGAAGATCAGGGGGTTGAGGGAGTCTTCGCTCTGCACCTCTCCCCCGCCCCGCAGGGTGAGGCGGATATAGAAGACGTAGGCGAGGAGGAACGCGATCCCGACCGGGACCCGCACCGCCGCCGGCGGCCCCCAGGCGAGCAGCCCCGCCAGCGCGAAGAGGATGAGGAAGAAGACCAGATCGCGCTCGAGGGTCGGCCGGTGGACGTTCAGCTGGACGCCCTGGTCGCGTTTATCGCGGTAGAGGTAGGCGAAGAGCCCGACCAGGCCCATCGCCAGGGTGGCGAGGAGGAACGGCGCGCCGACGATCGCCCCGATGGCGACGTCTTCGGAACCCTCCTTCACGCCCAGCAGGGCGACGATCGCGATCAGCGTCTCCGGCATCGCGGTGCCGACCGCGGCGAGGATGCTCCCCACCGCCCCGACCCCGACTTCAAGCCGGTGCCCGATCCACTCGACCGCGTTGGTGAAGATCAGCGCCCCGGTGAGGACGATCGCGAAGCTGACGAGCAGCAGAAGCGCTTCCATCGGAGCAGGCTATCTGGCGGGCAACCTAGGCGAAGTAGAACGCCAGGCCGAGGACGAAGTAGAGCGCCAGCAGCTGCACTCCCTCGAACCAGTTCGACTCGCCGTCGGAGGTGACCTGGCTGCCGACGAGGATCGCCAGCAGGATCGCGCCGAGCTCGAAGCCGTTGAAGACCAGGGCCAGCGGGAAGGGGCCGAGGAAGAAGGAGGCGATGACGAGCACCGGGGCGACGAAGAGCGCGATCTGGGCGCTGGAGCCGACCGCGATGTTGACCGCCAGGTCCATCTTGTCTTTGACCGCGACGAGGACGGCGACCCAGTGCTCGGCGGCGTTGCCGACGATCGCGACGACGATCACCCCGACGAAGAACTCGGAGAGGCCGATCGTCTCCGACGCCTCGCTGATCGAGCCGACCAGCACCTCGGACATCAACCCGACGAGGACGCCGGCCACCGAGAGCGCGATCACCGAGGTGCGGATCGACCAGCCCCAGGTGTCCTCCTCCTCGTACTCGGGGTTGAAGAGCGCGCGGTGCGTCTTCATCGAGAAGAAGAGGCCGATCACGTAGGTGCCGATGAGGACGATCGCGACGGCGAGCGAGAGGTGCTCGACCGTGCCCCCGTAGTTGACGGACTCCGCCCCGGGCGACGGCAGGCCCTTGCCCTCGACCAGCTCGAAGATCGCCGGCATCAGCAGCGCCCCGCCCGCGAGCATCAGCATCGTCGTCTGGATGCCGGCGCTGGTCCGGTTGAAGGTCTGCTTTTCGCGCCCCAGCCCGCCGGCCAGCATCGCCGCCCCGAGGACCAGCAGCATGTTGCCGAGGATCGAGCCGACGATCGAGGCCTTGACCACCTCCTGCAGGCCCTGGCCGAGGGCGAAGAGGGCGATGATCAGCTCCGGCGCGTTGCCGAAGGTGACGTTGAGGAAGCCGCCGATCCCGGGCCCGGACTTCGCCGCGAGCTCCTCGGTCGCCCGGCCCATCAGCGCCGCCGTCGGGATGATCCCGAGGGCCGAGGCGGCGAAGACGACGGTGGCGGGCGAGTGGAGGAGCTCGAGGAGGACCGCGACCGGGATCAGCGGCGTGAGCAGGTAGGGCCAGCCCGTCGGCGTCCTGAAGAAGGACGCGTCGAGGCGTGGCCCCTGCTCGTTCACGTCGGTGCCGCTACCCGGCTATTCGAGCAGGCCGGCGCATTTCTGCAGGTCGGCCGGCGATTTCGATTCCTGCAGGCATTCCACGTATTCCTTCTGGGCGGCGCTGTCGCCTCCCCCCGTGGATGCCCCACCCCCGGACGAGCCTCCCGAGGAAGAGCCGCCCATCGCCGAGCTGCCGAGGAACCCTTCCAGCAGCCCTTCCAGGCCTTCTTCCTGGCCGGCTTCCAGCAATTTGAGCGGGTTGACGCCGAGCTGCTGGAAAAGGTCTTCCAGCGGCTTCGCGTCAGAGGGCGAGTTGAAGCTCTGCTTCTCGTTGACGCCGGTCAGCGTCGCTTCGATCTCCGCTTCCACTTCCCCGTCCGAGTCCTTGGGGGCGACGGTCATTTCCACGAGCGCCTTGCGGACGATGTCGTCCTCGCCGACATACAACTCGATGTGCGACCGCTTGACCGCATCCAGGACTTCTTCCCGGGCCTCGTTCAGTTCGCTCTTCTCCGGCGCCCCGGCCGCTTCCAGCTGCGAAGCACAGACCGGGCTTTCGACCAGATTGAAGACCGCGTCGATGAAAGTGGCAATGTCGAAGTCGCCGCTCACCTTGGTGGTCTCGGTGCCGTCGACGTCGGCGCCCCCTTCGTTCTCGAGGTTGTCGCCGAACTGCGAGAACTTGATCTTTTCCGCCGCCTTCTGGCAGGCGCCGAGGTCTCCCTTGCTTTCCTGCTGCTGCCCCTGTTCCAGAGCCGCCTTCAGGAACCCGAAGGTAGTCGGGTCGACTTCGTAGGCGGTGTCTTCGTATTCGATGAAGGCGCGGTCGGTGAGGAGGGTGATCCCCGCGGCGAGGTCTTCGCCATCACCACTCGCTTCGGCGGTCATGTCCAGCTGCGGAAGGTCCCCCTCGGCGCCCTGTTCGAAGGGCCCCGAGAGATTGATCTCGAACTCGTCGGGGTCCTCTCCCTTGACCGTGACCTGCATCGTCAGGTCGAGCTCGCCGCTCTTCACGCCTTCGAGACCGGCGTCGTCGACGAGCTGCTGTGGACTCTGGTCGCTGCTGCTGGTGCTGTCGCTGCCGCCGCCACAGGCAGCGAGCAGTCCTGCCAGGGCGAGGACGGTCGCGAACAGGGCAAGAATTCGGAAACGACTCAAGGGATGGGACTCCTCGTGTTCGGAGAACAGGGCAGGGCGGGAGTTTAGGGCGGCGGCGGGGGCTCCTGCCCCGCGCGCCTCATCCCGGCCTCGATTTCCTCGATCACGAGGCGCATCACCTCGACCCGGGCGAAGCGCTTGGACTCGGCCGGGACCAGCCGCCAGCGGGCATGCGGCCTGTCGGTCCGCTCCAGCATCTCCTCCACGGCTTCGGCGTACTGCGGCAGCTTCTCGCGGTTGCGCCAGTCCTCATCGGTCAGCTTCCAGGATTTCAGCGGGTCTTCGGCGCGGGCTTCGAACCGCTTCAGCTGCTCGTCGGCGGAGACGTGCATCCAGAACTTGACGATGATCGAGCCCTCGTCGGCGAGCGACTGCTCGAAGGAGTTGATCTCCTCGTAGGCGCGGCCCCACTCCTCGCGGCTGGCGAAGCCCTCGACCCGCTCGACCAGGACCCGGCCGTACCAGGAGCGGTCGAAGACGGTCATCCCGCCCCAGCCCGGCAGCGCCGGCCAGAAGCGGCCGAGGAAGTGGTGGCGCTTCTCGGTCTCGCTGGGCGCCGCGAACTGAGCGACGCGGACGTGGCGCGGGTCCAGCGGCGCCACCAGGCGCTTGATCGCGCCGCCCTTGCCGGAGGCGTCCCAGCCCTCGAAGACGACGACCAGCGGCGGCCCCAGCCGGCACTCCCCGATCAGCCCGCCCAGCGTCAGCCGCAGCTGTGCCAGCCGTTCGCCGTGCTCCTTCAGCCCGCGCCCTTCCTCCTCGCGGCTGAGCTTTGGCGAAAGGTCGAGTTCGTCGAGGCGTCCCACGGCCTCAACCTACCCGGCGTTCGTCCTTTCATGAGGCATATCGCGGAAAGGACGAACGCCGCGCCTATTCGCCGCTGTCGCCGCGGGATTCCTCGATCGGCGGCGGGCGCTCTTCGCTGGTGACGTTGGCCAGGAGCGGGAAGAGGAGGGCGCCGAGGAAGATCAGGATCACGCCGGCGGCGACGAGCCAGCGGGCCCGCGTCAGGTGACCGAGGATGCCGATCGCGAAGCCCACCAGCATCATCGTGATGTAGGGCGTCGGGCTGTGCGGGAAGAGGGCAGCGGGCAGCGATGCGAGGTCGAGCACGGGACGGGATTATCATCGGCGGCGATGGCAGACGGCTCCGTCGCAGAGGTGAAGCAGGCCCTGGCCGACGTCGGCTACCTCGCCGACGAGCCGGCGGCGCTGGTTTCCTTCCTTGCCCAGCAGCTGGGCAAGCCGGTCCTGGTCGAGGGCCCGGCGGGCGTCGGCAAGACCGAGCTGGCGAAGGCGCTCTCCCGCGCCAGCGGCCGCGAACTGGTGCGGCTGCAGTGCTACGAGGGCCTCGACGAGGCGAAGGCGATGTACGAGTGGAACTACCGCAAGCAGCTGCTGCGGATCCAGGCCGGCGGCGCCCAGGGTGGCTGGGACGACGTGCAAGACGACATCTTCAGCGCCGAGTTCCTGCTCGAGCGGCCGCTGATGCAGGCGATCGCCAGCCCCGAGCCGGTGGTGCTGCTGATCGATGAGATCGACAAGACCGACCAGGAGTTCGAGGCGATGCTGCTCGAGCTCCTCTCGGACTTCCAGATCACGATCCCAGAGCTGGGCCGGATCGAGGCGAAGACGATGCCGATCGTCGTCCTCACCTCGAACGACTCGCGCGAGCTGACCGAGGCGCTGAAGCGCCGCTGCCTCTACCTCTGGCTCGACTACCCCGACATCGAGCGGGAGATGGAGATCGTCCGGCTGCACACCCCCGACCTCTCCGAGACGCTGGCGCGGAAGCTGGTCGAGGTGATCCGGATGGTGCGCTCGCTCGACCTGAAGAAGCCGCCCTCGATCGCCGAGTCGATCGACTGGGCGCGGACCCTGCTGCTGATGGGCGCCGAGGACATCGACCAGGAGACCTTCACCCAGTCGATGTCGATCATCGTCAAGCACCGCACCGACATCGACCTGGTCGCCGAGCGGGTCGGGGTGAAACTTGCCGACCCCCTACGGACCGAAGGCTGACGCCGGGCCGCCGGGGGTGGCGGCGAAGCTGCTCGGGTTCTGCGAGGAGCTGCGCGGCGAGGGGGTCGCGGTCGGGACCTCGGAGCTGCTCGACGCCTTCGCCGCCCTCGAACACGTCGACTGGACCTCGCGCGCCGACTTCCGCGAGGCGCTGGCGACGACGATCGCCAAGTCCCAGGACGACCGCCGCGTCTTCGAGCTGATCTTCGACCGCTACTTCTTCCGCAGCGCCGAGGCCGAGGCGGTCCAGCGCGGCGTCACCGAGCACGCCGAGGGCGGGCCCCCGGCCGGCGACGGCGAGCGCTTCGACATGGACGAGCTCTCCGAGGCGATCCGCGAGGCGATCGCGGCCGAGGACGAGGACGCGATGCGGGACCTGGCGCGGCTGGCGATCTCCGCCTTCGGCCGCGGCGAGGGCTCCGGCGTCGTCGGCGTCGACGTGCAGCGGATCCGCCGCACGCTCGGCCTCACCGCCGGCCAGCAGCCGCCGGCCGAGGACGGCAGCGAGCGGCCGCCGATCGACCGCGACCAGCTGACCGGGTTCGAGCGCCACCTGCGGCGCGAGCTCGAGCGCGACCTGATCGAGCGCACCGAGACCCTTCCCCCCTCCCGGCCCCTGGCCGAGCTCGACCGGGCGCTGCCGACCAGCCCGACCCAGGACCTGGCCGCGATCCACCGCGCCGTCACGCAGCTCAAGCGCCGCCTGGCGACGCTCGGCCAGGAGCAGCGCGGCCGCAAGCGCGCCACGCACGTCGACATGCGCCGCACGATGCGGGCCTCGCTGGAGACGGGCGGCGTGCCGCTGCGCCTCAAGTACCGGCCGAAGCGCCCGCGCCGGCCCGAGATGTACGTGCTGTGCGACGTGTCGACCTCCGTCACCTCCGCCAGCGTCTTCTTCCTGTCCGTCCTCCACGCGCTGCACGACTCGTTCCGGAAGCTGCGCAGCTTCGTCTTCATCGAGCGGATCAGCGAGGTCACGGAGGTCTTCGAGCGCGAGCGCGACTTCCGCGCGATCTCACAGAAGATCAGCCAGGAGGGCGGGGTCGCCGACGTCTCGGGCTACACCGACTACGGCCGCGTCTGGCTCGAGTTCTACGAGGAGATCTCCGAGGACCTCGGCCCGCGTTCCACGGTGATCGTGCTCGGCGACGCGCGCACCAACGGCCGCGAGCCGCACGCCGACGTCTTCGCCCGGCTCGCCGAGCGCACCGGGCGGACCTTCTGGCTCAAT
>DASTZP010000050.1:0-17171 GCA_035764245.1 Solirubrobacterales bacterium | reverse complement strand
ATCTCGGTCGCGCCGAAGCTCTCCTGGATCACGCGCACGATCGGGATCACGCCGGCCACCGCGGCCTCGAAGCGGATCTGCACCCCGGCGTCGCGAGCGACGTCGAAGAGCTCGTCGCCGTGCCGGGCGAGCAGCTGCTTGTTGGCGGTGACGACCGGCTTGCCGACCCGCAGCGCCGCCAGCACGTGGTCGCGGGCGGGCTCGGTCCCGCCCATCAGCTCGACGACCAGGTCCGACCCGGCGAGGATCGCGTCGAAGTCGCCCTCGCTGCGGGTCAGAACCCCGGCGATCTCCGGCCGCCGCCCGGTAGCCGCCTCGACCGCGTCGGCGCGCTCGGCGAGGAGGTCGGCGAAGGCGGCACCGACCGTGCCGCGTCCCAGCAGCCCGATCCGAACCGGTTTGGATCCCTCGGCGGCCACGTCCTAGACGTCCCTCGCCGTCAGGTCCTCGTAGGTCTCGCGCCGCACCGCTACGCGCGCCTCACCGTCGCGACAGAAGACGACCGGCGGCCGCGGCACCCCGTTGTAGTTGTTGGCCATCGCGTAGCCGTAGGCGCCCGTCGCCGGGGTGACCAGGACGTCGCCGACGGCGGGCTCGGCCAGCATCGTGTCGCGGACGATCACGTCGCCGGACTCGCAGTGCATGCCGGCGACCGTGACGAGGGTGTCGGGGGAGGCAGCGGCGCGGTCGGCGATCAGCGCCTCGTAGACGGAGCCGTAGAGCATCGGCCGCAGGTTGTCCGACATGCCGCCGTCGACGGCGACGTAGGTCCGCACCCCGGGGATCTCCTTGACGGTGCCGACGCGGTAGGCGGTGATGCCGGCGTTGGCCACGAGCGAGCGCCCGGGCTCGACGAGGATCCGCACGTCCGGGCCGAAGACCTCGGCGACGCCGCGGACCTTGACCTCGACGTAGGCGTCGATCGACGGGGGCTCGTCCTCGGCGGTGTAGGCGACCCCGAGGCCGCCGCCGACGTTGACGACGCGGCACCACTCGCCGGCCAGCTCCCCCAGCGCCCGGATCGCCAGCTTGTAGGGCTCGAGCTCGAAGATCTGCGAGCCGATGTGGGCGTGCAGCCCAACCAGCTCGAGCTTCTCGGATGCGAGGACGCGCTCGACCGCCTGCGCCGCCAGCCCGTCCTCGAGCCCGAAGCCGAACTTGGAGTCGAGCTGGCCGGTGGTGATGTAGTCGTGGGTCGAGGGCTTGATCCCAGGGGTGACCCGGATAAGCACCTTCTGGGGTTCGTCGAGCAACCGCTCGCAGCGCTCGATCTCGTCGAAGGAGTCGAGGATCAGGTGGCGGATCCCGGCGCGGGCGGCGAAGAGGATCTCCTCGTCGGACTTGTTGTTGCCGTGCATGTGGATGCGGCCGGGGTCGAAGCCGGCGCTCAGCGCCATGTGCAGCTCGCCGCCGGAGGCGACGTCGACCGAGAGCCCCTCCTCGGCGAAGAGCCGGTAGGCGGCGGTGCAGGGCAGCGACTTGCTGGCGAAGAGGATCTCGAAGTCGTCAGTGCGCCCGGCGAACGCCTCGCGGTAGGCGCGGGCGCGGGCGCGCATGTCGTCCTCGGCGTAGAAGTAGGCGGGGGTGCCGTGCTCCGCGGCCAGCTCGACCACGTCGCAGCCGGCGATCTCGAGGTGCCCCTCCTCGTTGACGCGGCTCCCCTGCGGGAGGACCGCCGAGCCCGCGATCGGATCGCCGGCGATCGAACCCGCCTGTCCTCGCTCCGCCATAGGACGGGCATTTTGACGATTAGTCCCTGCGCAGGCGGAACGCTCGCCTTTTTCGGGCTATTTGGGTTTGAGGATGCCTTCGACCGTCTTCACGGTTTCGTCGACGACTTGGCCGACAGGCGATTCGGGGCCGGCGACGCCGTTGACGGTTTCTTCGGTCACCTCGGTGACGCCGGTCGCTTCCAGCGCCCCACCGGTCACGGTCTGGTCGACCTGGTTGACCGTTTCATTGACGGTGCTGGTGACTTTCCCGGTGGTCGAAGAGGTGGTCGTGCCGCCGCCGCTTTCCGCGCCGCCGCCGCCGGAGCCCGAACCGCCGCCGGAGCCGCCGTTGCTGGAGGCGGTGCCGGTCGCCCCACTTCCCGAGCCGCCGCCGGATCCGGTCGTCCCCGCGGGGGTCGAGCCGCCGCCGGAACCGCCGCCGGTGGTGTCGCCGCCGCCGCCCGCCGAGGGCTGGCCGCCGCCTTCGACCCCCTGCGCGCCCGGGCCGCCGCCGCCTTTGCCCGCGCCGGCGCCCGCGCCCGCTCCGTTCTGTGCCGCGGCGGGAGCGGTAACCGCCCCGGCGACCGCTGCGCCCGCCGCCGCCGGCCTGGCAGCCGAGACCGAGGGCTCGTCGCCCCCTCCGACCAGACCGACGACCGGCAGATCCTCGAAGACCAGGGCCGAGACGAAGACGACGAAGGCGACGACGGCGACGGCGATCACGCCCGCGCCCGACATCGCTCCCACCATGTAGTTCTTCGCCTGCCTGACCATTCAAGCCTCGCGCTACCCAACCTAGGGCGCCCCACACCCGCCGGCAAGAGGAAGTACTAAAACTAAGTAGACACGTGCCCGAGTCGGCCTACGCGGGCGGGCGCTCGGCGCCCTCGACGTGGAGCAGCTCCTGGCTCGCCTCCTCCTCCATCTGCAGCGTCGTGTGCTCGATCCCGAAGGCCTCGCGCAGGGTCAGCTCGAGGCGGCGGCGGATCAGGTCGCGGTCGGCCGCCTGGGCGACGACGACGTGGGCGGCGATCGCGCCGAAGCCGGCGGTCACCGTCCAGACGTGGAGGTCGTGGACCGAGCGCACCCCCTCCTCGCTGCAGATCGCCTCGCCGACCCGGTCGACGTCCATGCCGGCCGGGGCCGCCTCCATCAGCACGTCGACCGGCTCCTTGATCAGGCGCCAGGAGGAGGCGAGGATCAGGACCGCGATCAGGAGACCGACGATCGGGTCGACGACCGGGGAGCCGCCGAGCAGGACGAAGGCGCCGGCGGCGACGACGCCGACCGAGCCGAGGGCGTCGGCCGCCGAGTGGCGCAGCACCCCCTCGAGGTTGATGTCCTCCCGCTGCCCGCGGGCGAGGACGATGGTGGCGGCGACGTTGCCGGCGAGGCCGAAGACGCCGAGGGCGAGGACCCCCCAGCCGTCGATCTCGGGCGGATCGGAGAAGCGGCCGATCGCGGCGACCGCGACGGCGATGCTGACGACGACGAGAAGGACGCCGTTGACCAGCGCCGCCAGGACCTCGGAGCGCTGGTAGCCGAAGGTGCGGCGGCCGGCGGCCGGCAGCGCCGCCAGCCGCACGGCGATCAGCGCGAGGACGATCGAGCCGGCGTCGGAGAGGACGTGGCCGGCGTCGGCCAGCACCGCCAGCGAGCCGGTGATGACGCCGCCGATCGCCTCGGCCAGGAGGAGGCCGAGATTGATCCCGAGCGCCCACCACATCCGCCGCCGGCTGTCGGCGCGGCGGGCGTCGAGGGCGTGGCTGTGGCTGTGTCCGGGCCCGTGCACGGACCGAGGATAAGCCCGGATCAGGCCGCGACCGGCTCCTTTTTCTGGGCCTGCTCGGCGACTTCGGCGGCGTAGCCGAGGCGCTCGGCGTATTCGCGCGCCTGCATCCGGGAGATGACCATCCGCTGGATCTCGGCCGTGCCCTCGAACAGCTGGTAGATCTTGGCGTCGCGGAACCACTTCTCCAGCGGGCACTCGGTGCTCTGCGCGTAGGGGCCGACGAGGTCCATCAGCGTCGTCGTCGCCCACATCGTCACGTCGCCCGCCTTCAGCTTCGACATCGAGCCCTGGCCGCCGGTCATCGGCACGCCGTTGCGGCCCATCCAGGCGGCCCGCTGGACCAGCAGTCGCGCCGATTCGATCTCGGTGGCGACGTCGGCCAGCGTCTGCTGGATCCGCTGCGCCTGCAGCATCGGCACGCCTTCGTAGGACTGGCCGTCGAGGTACTCGAGGGTCCACTCGTAGGCGGCCTGGGCGATGCCGAGCGCTGAGGCGCCGACCAGCGGCCGGGTCACCTCGAAGGTCGCGAGTGCGTCGGCGCCGCGGGATTTCTTCCCTTCGCGGCCGCGCTGCAGCTTCTTCTCCAGCTTCTCGTCGCCGCCGAGCAGGCAGTCGCCGGGGACGCGGCATTCCTCGAGCACGATCTCGGCCGTGTGCGAGGCGCGGATCCCGAGCTTCGACTCCTTCTTGCCCTGGGAGAGGCCCGGGGTGTCCTTGGGGACGACGAACGAGGCCTGGCCGCGGGTGCCGAGCGCCGGATCGACGGTGGCGACGACAACGTGAACGTCGGCGATGCCGCCGTTGGTGATGAAGACCTTGGTCCCGTCGAGGACCCACTCGTCGCCGTCGCGCTTGGCGGTCGTCTTCAGGCTCTTGACGTCGGAGCCGGCCTGCGGCTCGGTGACGGCGTAGGCGCCCAGCTTGATCTCATTCTCGGTCCCGAAGCACTCCGGGACCCAGCGCATGATCTGCTCGGGGGTGCCGGAGGAGGCGATGCCCGCGGCGGCGAGGCCGGAGCCGGAGATCGCCAGCGCGGTGCCGGCGCAGCCCCAGTGGAACTCTTCGGCGGAGATCACCTGGAACTGGCCCTCGGGGTCGGCGGCGGAGCGCTGGATCGACTCGAGCGTGCCGAAGCCCTGCTTCCGCGCCTCCTTGATCACCTCCCAGGGGATGCTCTCCTCTTCGTCGTGCTTGCGCGCTGCCGGCCGGATCACCTCACGGGCGAACTTCCGGCACCGCTCCTTGAACTCTTTCTGCTCCTCGTTGATTGCGAAGTCCATCTCTTCCTCTCTGCCGCGCCTACCGATTGACTGGTCAGTCAGCCAGTCGGAACTCTACTCCTCCCCGCGGCAGGCGCTCAGCTACGTTTCGGGCGTGATCCCGAAGCGGCCGATCAACGCCGACGTCCCGGCGGAAGAGGAGAAGGCCGCAAAGGAGGCGCCGCAGGCGCCCGAGGAGCCGGCGCCCGCCGAGGAGCCGAAGGCGGACAAGCCCGCCACCGCCGGCGTTCGTCCTTCGGACGGACATACCGGTCCAAGGACGAACGCCGAGCGTAGATCGGGTCCCGGGGCGCCGAAGGCGCTGATCGCCCTCGTCGTCCTCGCCCTCCTCTTCATCGTCGTCGCGATCGTCTGGGGGACGAGCGGCGAGGACAGCGGCAGCGAGGCGCCGGCCCCCGCCCCGGTGAGCAAGGGAGACGCGGGCGCCGCCTCCGATCAGACGACCGAGGCGCTCGGATACCCCGGCTTCGCCACCAACAACACGACCCGGATCGGCGGCTCGGACCCGGTCGCGAACGCGGCCGGCGCGGCGCTCGCCGCCTTCCCCTCGACCACGCCGGAGCAGCGGCCCGAGGCGGTCACCGTGGTCAGCGAGGAAGACTGGGCCGGCGCGATCGCCGGCGCGGTGCTGATGGCGCCGCCCGTCCGCGCCCCGATCCTCTTCTCTACCGCCGACGAGGTTCCCGAGGTCACCGACGAAGCTCTCGACGCCCTCGACCCGCAGGGCGGTCCCGCGACCGGCGAGGCACCCCTCTTCGCGATCGGCGCGGTCGCCTACCCCGGCCGGGCGGCCCCGGTCGAGGCCGGCGACCCGGCCGTCATCGCCGCCCGCATCGCCGACCTGCGCGACCGCCTCGTCGGCGAGGCGCCGAAGCACGTCGTCGTCGCCTCCAGCTCGCGCCCGGACTTCGCGATGCCGGCCGCCGCTTGGGCGGCGCGCTCGGGCGACCCGGTCCTCTTCGCCGAGACCGACGAGCTGCCGGCCGCGACGGCGGCGGCGCTGCGGCAGCACTCGAAGGCGCCGGTGTACGTGCTCGGGCCCTCTTCGGCGATCTCCTCCGAGGTCGTCCGCGAGATCGCCAAGATCTCGCCGCGGGTCAAGCGCGTCTCCGGCGAGGACCCGGTCGCCAACGCCCTCGCCCTTGCCCGCTACCGCGACGGCAGCTTCGGCTGGAACGTCAACGACCCCGGCCACGGCTTCGTCCTCACCCGCAGCGACTCCCCCGCTGACGCGGCTGCGGCGGCGCCGCTCTCGGCCTCCGGCACCTGGGGGCCGCTGCTCCTCACCGACGACGCCGCCGCGCTGCCGACCGCGGTCCGCAACTACCTCCTCGACGTCAAGCCCGGCTACACCAACGACCCGACCCGCGCCTTCTACAACCACGTCTGGGTGATCGGCGATCAGGAGGCAATCGGCATCGAGCAACAGGCGGAAGTCAACGAACTGGCCGAGCTTGCGAAGATCGGGGGCGAAGGATGAGCGAAGCCGAGAACCCCCAACTGCTTGGCGGCAAGGAGGTCGTGCCGGAGGACATCCGCGCCCTCGCCGGGCCCGTCACCCCGCACTTCGCCCTCCAGGTCCGCAACCGCATCCGCCGCCTGATCGAGCCGCTGCCCGAGGGGCACCCGGCCCGGGTCGAAGGCGAACGCCAGATCGCGCGGCTGGAGGAGCTCGCCCGTCACAGCGGCGAGCCCCGCGACGGGCTGGGAATCTCCCATTGAAGTACCTGGCCCCCGGCGTCTGGCGCTTCAAGGAGCTCCCGCGCCCGCTGATCAACGTCTACCTCGCCGAGGACGTGCTGATCGACGCCGGCCGGCGCTGGGACAAGCGGCGCATCTTCGCCGAGCTCGAGGGACGGGAGATCTCGATGGTGGCGCTGACCCACGTCCATCCCGACCACCAGGGCTGCGCCAAGGCGATCTGCGAGGCGCGCGGGGTGCCGCTCGCCTGCCACGCCGACGACGTCGACGCGATGGAGGGCCGGCGGCCGGTGGCGGCGACCAATAACCCCGGCGCCAAGGCCTTCGCGCGGATGTGGGAAGGCCCGCCGCACAAAGTGGACCAGGTGCTCCGGGAGGGCGACGAGGTCGCGGGCTTCCGCGTCGTCCACGCTCCCGGCCACGCCCCGGGCGAGGTGATCTTCTTCCGCGACTCCGACCGGGTCGCGATCTGCGGCGACGTGATCCGCAACTGCACCTACGTGACGCTGCGGACCAAGCTCGCCGAGCCGCCCGCCGAACTCACCCCGGACCCGGCCGAGAACCGCCGCTCGATCCGCAAGCTCGCGGACCTCGAGCCTTCGCTGATCCTCCCCGGCCACGGCCCCGCCGTCACCGACATCGCCGCCTTCGAGCGCTTCGTCGCCGCCCTGCCCGGGTAACCCCACCGCAGCGATCCGCCCCCGGGCGGGTTACTCAATTTGAGGTATTCGGCCACGAACGGAGGGGAGTCGAGGATGAGGAAGCTTGCGAAGAGGCGTCCGTCGCCGGCTATGGTCGTCGCGATGATCGCCCTGACCGTCGCCCTGGCGGGGACCGCCTACGCGGCCCAGACGATCAACGGCGGCGCGATCAAGAAGCAGACGATCGGCGGCGGGAAGCTGAAGAAGGACACCCTGACCGGATTCCAGATCAACACCAACAAGCTCGGCACGGTGCCGTTCGCGCAGGTCGCGACCCACACCTTCTGGGCGGTCGTCGACAACCCGGCGAGCCCGGGCAACGCGGCGCTCTCCCGCTCGAGCGGCCCCAACGTCACTGCTACCGAGGGCGGCGGCGCGGTCACCGTCACCTTCCCGTTCAACGTCGCCGGCTGTGCCAACGTCGCCGGCCGCAACAACGCCGGCACCTCGGTGCCGAACTCCGGCTACGCGCAGACCAACAGCTCGGCGGCGAACCCGAACGCGATCGAGGTCCGCACCCGCGGCAAAGACGGCAACAACGAGGACGCCGACTTCCACCTGATCGTGATCTGCCCCTAGCGGGCCGATTAGGATGCGCCGCATGGTCGAGGAAGGCGTCGACAAGCCCGAGCACGCGCGCGAGCTCGCCATCCAGCGCCTGAAGATGAAGCAGGACTTCAAGGGCATCGCCGCCGGCGGTGCCTTTGCGGTCCTCGTCTGCATCGTCATCTGGGCGCTCGGTGGCGGCGGTTACTTCTGGCCGATCTGGGTGATCCTCGGGATCGGGATCGCGGCCATGAGCCAGGGTTGGAAGGCCTACGGCCCCAGCAACCGGATCACCGAGGCCGACGTCCAGCGGGAGATGGAAAGGGGCTAAGCGGCCACGCGGGCGCGGGTCATGTCGACCCGCTCGCCGCGGAACGGCACGCCCTCGGCCTGCAGCAACGCCCGCTGCCGGTCGCTCTTGGCCAGAGAGCCGTCGGCGCGGACCACCCGCCACCAGGGCAGATCCGGCTCGTCGACTTGAAAGAGGACGGTCCCGGCGAACCGGGGCGCACCCGGCGACACGTCCCCGTAGGTGCTGACGAACCCGACCGGGATCGAGCGCACCCGCTCCAGCACTTCCAGCTCGCGAGACTGCGAACGAGGTCGATTATCGGCTTCGTTTGCGGTCTCGGCGCTCACGCGCCGGGACCGAAGGCGTCGATGATGCGGTTCTGGAACTCGCTCAGCTCCTCGGGGGAGATGAAGTAGGTGGGCGGGGTGAGGAAGAGGCCGTCGGCGCGCTCGGCCGTCGCCTCCACGCGGGCTCGGACCTTGTCGAGCGGGCCGGCGGCGCAGTAGGCCTCGACCATCTCGTCGCTGATCGCTGCGGGGACGGCGGCGAGGTCGCCGCGGCGGAACGCCCCGCCCGCAGCGACCGCGTTGTCGGCGAAGCCGTGCAGCTCCCAGAGCGGCATGTAGGTCTTGACCGTGGCGTAGAAGGAGATCGTGCGGCGGGCCATCTCGATCGCGCGCCCCTCGTCGTCGTCGATCGCGCAGCAGACGGTCGGCAGGTAGTCGAAGTCCGAGCGCTCGCGGCCCGAGCGCCGCAGGCCCTCCTCGAAGGCGGGGACGATCACCTCGTCGATCCAGCGCAGGCTCTGGATCGGGTGGCCGATCAGGCCGTCGGCGACGTCGCCGGCCATCCGCCCCATCCCCGCCTGCACGGCGGCGGTGTAGATCGGCACCGCCTCACGCGGCGCTGGGTGCGGCCGCACCCAGCCCTTGATGTCGATGTCGTAGTACTCGCCCTGGTAGCGGATCGGCTCGCCGGCGCTCGCCTGGCGCATGATCAGCCGCGTCGCCTCGATCGCCTCCCGCAGGTGCGGAGCCGGTTTGCCGTAGTCGGCGTTGTGCCAGGTCTCGTTCAGCCGTTTCACCCCGGCCCCCATGCCGAGGCGGAAGCGCCCGGCCGACATCTCGTCGACGTCGAGGGCGCTGATCGCGTGGATGAAGGGGCTGCGGGTGAAGGCCCAGACGATCCCGGTCGCGACCCCGATCCGCTCGGTCTTCGCCGCCAGGTAGGTGGCCTGGGTGACGGCGCTGCGGAACAGCTCCGGCGCCCAGACACACTCGACCCCCGCCGCCTCGGCGCGCAGCGTCTCCGCCTCGAGATCGGCGACGGAGGTACCGATCGCGGCGACGGAAATGCGGTCGAGCGCGCCCATCGCCGTGCTCTGCCTCAGGCGCTCGCGGGCGCGGTCTCGCCGGCCAGCACGGCCTCGGCGACCCGCTCGCGGTGCCACTTGGCGTCGCCGAAGCTGGCGGCGTTGGCGCGGCCGCGCTTGAGGAAGAAGTGAAGGTCGTGCTCCCAGGTGAAACCGATCCCCCCGTGGACCTGGATCGCCATGTCGGGGACCCGCCAGCCGGCGTCTGACGCATACGCCTTCGCCATCGAGGCCGCCAGCGGCAGCGACTCGGGCTCGGCGTCGGCTGCCCAGGCGGCGCCGTAGACGGCCGAGCGGGAGTTCTCGGTCTCCAGCAGCATCTGCGCGCAGCGGTGGGAGACCGCCTGGTAAGCGCCGATCGGCCGCCCGAACTGCTGGCGGTCTTTGGCGTAGGCGACCGACATCTCCAGCGTCCGTTGGGCCAGCCCGGTCGACTCGGCGGCGATCGCGACGCAGGCGCGGTGGAAGACGGGCAGGTAGTCCTCGCCGGCGCCGGGCAGGGTGTTCTCCGCGGCCACCTCGACGCCTTCGAGCTTGACCGAGGAGAGCCGCCTGGTCGGGTCGATCGACTCCTCCGGGCTGACCGTCACCCCCGCGGCGCCGGCCTCAACGACGTGGCGGGCGCCGTCGGCGGTGGCGACGAGGAAGAAGTCGGCGCTCGCCGCGTCCATCACCAGCGTCTTCTCGCCGTTGAGAACGACACCGTCGCCCCCGCCCTCGGCCTCCAGCTCGAACCGCAGCGGCTCGGCGGAGGTCCCGGCGTCGAGCAGGGCAGGGACGCCGCGCAACTCCCCGGCCGCCAGCGGCTTCAGCCAGCGCTCCTTCTGCTCGTCGGAGCCTCCGGCTGCCAGCGCCAGCCCGGCGATGGTGCTCGAGAGCAGCGGCGAGGGCGCCAGCGCGTATCCCATCTCCTCGAAGAGGACCGCCAGGTCGACGATGCCGAGGCCCTGTCCGCCCCACTCCTCGGGCAGCGCCAGGCCGGCCCAGCCGAGCTCGGCCATCTCCTTCCAGCCGCCCTCGTCGAAGCCGCTCTCGCTGTCGGCGATCTCGCGGACACGCTCCGATTTGAAGCGCGAGGCGAGGAAGTCGTGGGCGGTCGACTTGATCGCCTGCTGCTCGTCGGTGAGGTCGAAGTACATGGTGGGTCGCGGGGGCCCTAGCGCAGCCGCGGCAGGCCCAGGACCCGCTCGGCGATGATGTTTTTGAGGATGTCGGTGGTCCCGCCCTCGATCGAGTTGGCGCGGGAGCGGAGGAAGCCGTACTGCCAGGCGCCGCCGGCGACGGCGTGCTCGGAACCGCGCGCCAGCACGGAGTAGGCGCCCTCGATCTCCAGCGCCAGCTCGGTCAGGTCCTGGTTGAGGTCGGCCCACTGCCACTTGCCGAGCGACCCCTCGGGGCCGGGGATGCCGGACTGCATCGTCTTCGTCAGGCCGCGGTAGGCGTTCAGCCGCATCGTCTCCACCTCGATGTGGAGCTGGGCGATGCGCTGGCGGAAGTAGGGGTCGTCGGCCGCGGTGCCGCCGTTCGAGGGCGTCTCCCGCGCCAACTTGCCGAGCCGGCCGAGGCTGTTCTGGATCTGGGAGATCGCCCCGAAGGCGAGGCCGGCGCGCTCGTTCATCAGGGTGGTGATCGCGACCGCCCAGCCGTTGCCGACGCCGCCGACGACGTTCGCGTCGGGCACCCGCGCCTCCTCGAAGAAGACCTCGTTGAACTCGCCCTCGCCGGTGATCTGGACCAGCGGCCGGGTCTGCACCCCGTCCTGCTCCATGTCCATCAGGAAGTAGGTCAGGCCCTGGTGCTTGGGCGCGTCGGGGTCGGTGCGGGCGACGAGCATGCACCACTTCGCGTACTGGGCGAAGGTCGTCCAGACCTTCTGCCCGGTGACGACCCATTCGTCGCCGTCCTTGACCGCGCGCGTCTTCAGCGAGGCGAGGTCGGAGCCCGACTCGGGCTCGGAGAAGCCCTGGCACCAGATCTCCTCGCCGGTCAGGATCGGCTCCAGGTAGCGCGCCTTCTGCTCCTCGGTGCCGTGGGCGATGACGACCGGGCCGCCCATCGCCAGGCCGAGCACGTTGGCCGGCGCCGGCGCTTCCTGGCGCGAGGCCTCGGCGGCGAAGATCGCCTGCTCGATCATCGTCGCGCCGCGGCCGCCGTACTCCTGCGGCCAGGAGATCCCCGCCCAGCCCGCCGCGTGCAGCTTCAGCTGCCACTCGCGCCGGAAGGACATCACCTCGTCGAGCCCCGCCTCGGGCTCAGGCCCGGGGTGGTTCTGCTGCAGCCAGGCGCGAACCTCGTCGCGGAACTCCTCCTCCGATGGCGACAGCGTCAGGTCCATCGAGGGCCAGCATATAGAGATCGCCTGGCCGGCTGGCCAGGCGATCTCTAGGAATCATTCTTCGCCGCAGACCTTGAAGCCGTAGTCCTGGGCCAGTTCTTCGGGCTCTACGAGCACCTCTTCCTCGAAGACGAGACCCGGGTCGCCTTCGATTTCGTCGGCCGCCGTTTCGAGCGAGGAGACCAGTTCTTCGATCTGCTCCTCGTCGCCCTCGGGCGCGCCGAGCGCGTCGATTTCTTCGGCCTGCTGATTCAGGCTGGGCACGAGGACCTCGCCGACGGCTTCTTCCAGCTGCTCGTCGCTTGCCTTTTCGAGCGTGAAGCCGTTCTCCTCGGCGAATTCTTCGGCTTCCTTTTCGCTTTGGTCGTTGCCTTCTTCGCAGATCGCGTCGCCCTGCTTGATGAACTCCGCCTTGGTCAGGGTCACGGTCTCGTCGGTGGTCTCGTCGCCGCCGCCGCAACCGGCGACGAGCGCGACCAGCACGGCAACCGCCGCTAGCAATGCCTTGTTCAAGTTGTCTCCTATGACTCGGGGTGGACGAGGGAGGGAAAGCTACCCCCCGCCCCGGTCCCCCAACCGGGCTAGACCCGCTGGATCAGGGTGCCGGTCCCGAGCCCGCCGCCGCAGCACATCGTCACCAGGCCCATCTCCTTGTCGGAGCGCTCCATCTCGTGCAGCAGGGTGGTGATCAGGCGGGCGCCGGTCGAGCCGAGCGGGTGGCCGAGGGCGATCGCGCCGCCGTTGACGTTGACCCGGTCCATGTCCGGCTCCAGCTCCCGCCGCCAGGCGGCGACGACGGAGGCGAAGGCCTCGTTGATCTCGACCAGGTCGATGTCGTCCATCGTCATCCCGTTGCGCTCGAGCAGCTTCCGGGTCGCCGGGATCGGGCCGGTGAGCATGATCACGGGGTCGACGCCGACGGTGGTCTGGTCGAAGATCCGCGCCCGCGGCTTCAGGCCCAGCTCGTCGGCCTTCTCGCGGGTCGTCAGCAGGACGGCGGCGGCGCCGTCGGAGACCTGGGAGGAGTTGCCGGCGGTGATCTTGCCGTCCTCCTTGAAGGCGGGCTTCAGCTGCGAGAGGCCCTCGAGCGTCGTCTCGCGCAGGCCCTGGTCGGTGACGTAGGTGTCGCCGTTGACCTGCATCGGCAGGATCTCGCGCTCGAAGCGGCCCTCGTCGGTCGCCTGCTTGGCCAGCTGCTGGGAGCGGACGCCGAGCTCGTCCAACTCGGCCCGGGGGATCTCCCACTGGTCGGCGATCATCTCCGCCGAGAGACCCTGCGGGATCAGGTCGTAGCGCTCCATCAGCTCCGGCGAGAAGGCCAGCCCGTGCTCCTCCATGACCTTGTAGGAGTCGGCGAAGGAGATGTGGCCCATGTGCTCGACGCCGCCGCCGATGGCGACGTCGTGGACCCCGGAGGCGACCAGCGCCGCGGCGAAGTTGACCGCCTGCTGGGCGGAGCCGCACTGGCGGTCGACGGTCGTCGCCGGGACCTCCTGCGGCAGCCCGGCCTCGAGCCAGGCGTTGCGGCCGATGTTGAGGCCCTGCTCGCCGAACTGCTGGACGCAGCCGGCGATCACATCGCCGACCTCGTTCGGGTCGACCCCGGCGCGCTCGACCAGCTCGCCGTAGGTGCGGGCGAGGAGGTTGGAGGCATGGAGGTCCTTGTAGTAGCCCTTCTCCGGATGGCCGCGGCCGATCGGGGTGCGGACCGCCTCGACGATGACCACCTCGCGGCCGCCGAACTTGCCTTTCCCGTTGTCCATCGCCAGCCTCCGTTCCTCTGAAGATCACGGCGCGCCCGTGCGCAGCCTCCCTTCCAGGGTAGCTGACTGACTGGTCAGTCAGCCAGGCCTCGGGGCTCCCGAACCCGCGCGTCATCCCGGCGGGGAGGCGTGATAGGAACCCGGCCAATGAGCGCTAACCATGGGTACACGAGTCCGGGGATCGCGGGCAGCGGGGCGATAGCCACCGGCCTTGCCGCGGTCTCGACCACCACCGCAGACACGATCCTGCTCGCCCGCAGCGAGGCCTCGGCCTGGCGCGCGGAGGAGAAAGTGGTCGCGGCCTGCGCCAAGATCGAGGGCGGCGATCCCTCGCGACTGCGGGTCACGACTGACCCCAAGGACCTCGCCGACTGCGACGTCATCGTCGAGGCGATCGTCGAGGAGGTGGAGCCCAAGGGAGAGCTGCTGCGGACGATCGCCGAGGCCTGCCCGAACGCCGACCTGGCGACGACGACCTCTTCGCTCAGCATCGCCGAGATCGCCAAGGCGGCCGGCACTCCGAAGCTCTTCGGCTTCCACGTCTTCAACCCGGTGCCGCGGATGAAGCTGGTCGAGGTCTGCGTCCCCGACGGCGCCGCCGACTCGCGCGAGAAGGCGCTCGCCTGGTGCGCGGCGCTCGGCAAGACCGCGGTCGAGGTGCCCGACGAAGCCGGCTTCGTCGTCAACCGCCTCCTCTTCCCCTACCTCTTCGACGCCGCCCGGATGGTCGAACGGACCGGGATGGAGCCCGGCGCGGTCGACACCTGCATGAAGCTCGGCGCCGGCCACCCGATGGGCCCGCTGGCGCTGCTCGACTTCGTCGGCATGGACGTCTCGAAGGCGATCGGCGACGCCCTCTACGCCGAATCGAACGAGCCGACCCACGACCCACCGCCGATCATCGTGAAGATGGTCGATGAGGGGAAGCTGGGCCGGAAGTCCGGGGCGGGTTTTTACAGCTACGACTGAGGGGGGTTGTTGGTAGGGGAAGGTGTGTGGGTACCCCTCCCCGGGAATTGCGCAGCACGCCGCTTCGCGGCTTAGCTGCAATCGAAGAGCGCGCCTTCGGCGCGCAAGAACCAGATTGCATATCGCCGAACATTCCCGCCTCGGGGTACCCACACACCCTCCCCACAAGCGAGCTCTCGCCGACGCCCCAGACCCGGACAGCTTTTTAAAGAGCTGCTGGACCTCGGGCCATCCCAAATTGCGTGTGGCTTGGGGGTCCGGTGACCGGACCCCCTTACCTCAACGCCCTAAGCGGCTTTTCTCCCGCCGATGTCCCAGATTACGTCGGCCTCGCTGATCCCCTGGCGCCGGGCGACGTTCTCTACCTCGCCCCAGGGTAGCTCGGCCTCGGGCAGGTCATCCCAGCGCGCGAGGTCGAGGGCCTCGATCGCGCCCTTCAGCGCCGGGCCGAGGTGTTCCTCGGAGCGCAGCAGCGCCCTCAGGACCTCGAGCTGCTTGTCGGTCAGGCGAACAACCCACATGCGGTACCTCCAAGATTCGAGCGGTCGCGGGTTGCTCGATGAAGTTAGGCGGGGGTGCGGACGGAATCGCCGCTGCCGCCGCTGATCCGGACCGCCTCGATCCGGTTCTCCCGCACCGCCTCGACTCGGATCGTGTACCCGTTGGTGACGATCGAGTCGCCGCGCTTGGGCAGCCGGCCGAGCTCGCCGAAGACGTAGCCGCCGACCGAGTTGTACGTTTCGGTGTCGACGGGGAGGTCGATGCCGGCGTCGGCGAGGTCCCCCAGTGAGACGTGCCCGCGGACGAACCAGTCGCCGTTGGCGAGCTTGCGGACGGCGGCGGCGCGGGGGTCGGTCTCGTCCTCGATCTCCCCCACCACCTCCTCGAGGATGTCCTCGACGGTGACGATCCCGACCGTGCGGCCGTACTCGTCGACCACCACCGAGAGCGAGGTGCGCTGCACCTGGAGGTCGTGCAGGAGGTCGTCGAGAGGCCGCGTCTCCGGCACGATCAGGGCATCGCGGATGACCGTGTCGAGCCCGGCCTCGGGCCCCTCGCTCATGTAGAGCCGGGCGAGGCTGTTGTTGTGGACGACGCCTTTGACCCGGTCTGGGTTCTCGTCTTCGATCACGACCAGACGCGTGTGGCCCGAGGTGACGCAGCGGCGCAGCGCCGCCTCCACGGTCTCGGAGGCGTCGACCGTGACGACCGCCGGGATCGGCGTCATCACCTCGCGAGCCTCCTGCTCGTGCAGATGGAAGACGCCGCCGAGCATCCCCGCCTCCCCCGGGTCGAGCCGGCCGCGCTGGGCGCCGCGGGAGATCAGCAGCCGCAGTTCCTCGGGCGAGGTCTCCTCGTTTTCGTCGATGTCGACCCGCAGCACCCGTTCGACCAGGAAGTTGGCGGGGACGTTGGTGGCGACGATCAACGGGTGAAGGATGCGGCGGAAGAAGGCGAGTGGCCCGGAAAGCCGCAGCAGCACCGGCTCGGCGCTGCCGATCGCCAGCATCTTCGGCGCCTGCTCGCCGAGGATGACGTGGAGGAAGGTGACGATCGTGAAGGCGATCGCGATCGAGACCCCGACCGCCACCGCGTGCGAGAGGAACTCGCCGAGGAGCGGCTCCAGGAGCGCAGCCAGCGCCGGCTCGCCGAGGAAGCCGATGCCCAGGGAGGCGAGCGTGATCCCGACCTGGGAGGTGGCGACGTACTGGTCGACGTGGTCGATCTGCTCGAGCGCGGTAGCGGCGCGGCGGTCGCCCTCGTCGCGCGCCTGCTCGAGCCGGGACCGGCGCGAGCGCACGATCGCGAACTCCGCCGCGACGAAGAAGCCGTTGACCGCGATCAACAGCAGCAGAAGGACGAGCAGCAGGACGCTCATCGGTTATATGACCCGGTACTTCGGGCTGGGACGTCCTCGGCCATTCGGCACCGTGAATATAGCTACCCGCTGCGGCGTCATTGCTCCAGGCGCCTCGACGCAGGTGCGATATTGAGCGGACGATGAGAGTCGCCACGCTCAGCGAGATGCTCGAAGAGATCGTTCGGCTGGGCGAGGCGACGGGGATGGAAGAGCACGCGCACGAGATGCGCGGCGAGCTGGAGGGACGCCTGGCGACCGTCCGCGCGGCGGTGGCGGGGGCTGGGGCACCCCGGGTCGTCGCCCTGCAGCTGCTAGACCCGCCGCGGGTCGGGGGCTTCTGGATCCCGGAGATGATCTCGATCGCGGGCGGCGAGGACGTCGCCGGCGACCCCGGCCTGAACCCGCCGGCGGTCGGCTGGGGGGAGCTGGCGAGCCTCCGCGCCGACGTCGTCGTGGTCATGCCCGCGGTCACGGTTGAGAGCGCCCGGGCGCAGGCGATGGAGCTCTGGGAGCAGCTGGCGGTGCTCGGCGCAACCCGCCTCTACGCGGTCGACGGGACGACCTTCGCCGAGCCCGGCCCGCGCCTGGTCGACGGGGTCGAGCTGCTGGGGCACGTCCTCCACCCGGACCTGGTCGACCCGCCGGGGAACATCGGCTTCACGGCGCTGCGGGCACCGAGCACCCGGCCCGCGCGTAGCCCGGAGAGCTAGGTGTAGTTACCCATGACGTTGTTCCAGCTCGGCGAGTCGAGCCGCGGGCGCCTTGTGGCCAAGGGAGCCATGTCGTCTCCTGAAGTTGTAGTGGTCGAGCCAGCCGGGTAGGGCCGCGGTGCGCTCTGCGGAGGATC
>DASTZP010000049.1:0-6675 GCA_035764245.1 Solirubrobacterales bacterium | reverse complement strand
GAGGCGATCCCGGGCAAGACAGCACCAACCAGATGAGGAGCAGACGATGAACAGGACATTCGTGATCGGCGTCGGCATGACGAAGTTCGACAAGCCCGGCACCAAGGAGGGCGACTACCCGGACTGGGCCAAGGAGGCCGGCGAGATGGCGTTCGCCGACGCCGGCATCCCCTACGACGACGTCGAGCAGGCCTACGCCGGCTACTGCTATGGCGACTCCACCTACGGGCAGCGCGCGCTCTACCAGCTCGGCCTCACCGGGATCCCGGTCGTCAACGTCAACAACAACTGCTCGACCGGCTCCTCGGCGCTGTTCCTCGCCCGGCAGGCGGTCAAGGGCGGCGTCGCCGAGTGCGCGCTGGCGCTGGGCTTCGAGAAGATGGAGCCGGGTAGCCTCGGGGTCAAGTACACCGACCGCACCAACGCGCTCGACAAGCACGCGATGCGGATGTTCGAGATCCGCGACCCGGAGCAGTCGCCGCCGGCACCGCAGATGTTCGGCAACGCCGGCCGCGACCACATGCAGAAGTACGGCTCCGAACCCGACCACTACGCCTGGATCGGCTGGAAGAACCACAAGCACTCGGTCAACAACCCCTACGCCCAGTTCCAGGACGAGTACACGATCGAGGACATCAAGGCGGCGAAGATGATCCACGACCCGCTGACCAAGCTGCAGTGCTCGCCGACCTCCGACGGCTCGGCCTGCGCGATCGTCGCCTCCGAGGCCTACGTCGACAAGCACGGGCTCTGGGAGCAGGCGATCGAGATCGCCGGCCAGTCGATGGTCACCGACCTCAGCAGCACCTTCGACGAGAACGCCGACTGCATGACGATCGTCGGCTCCGACATGTCGAAGACCGCCGCCGACGCGGCCTACGCCGAAGCGGGCGTCGCGGCCGAGGAAGTGGACGTCTGCGAGCTGCACGACTGCTTCAGCGCCAACGAGCTCATCACCTATGAAGCGCTCGGGTTCGCCGGCGAGGGCGAAGCGCACAAGCTGGTCGAGGAAGAGGCGACCACCTACGGCGGCAAGGTCGTCGTCAACCCGTCCGGAGGCCTGATCTCGAAGGGCCACCCGCTGGGGGCGACCGGCCTCGCGCAGTGCTCGGAACTGACGTGGCAGCTGCGCGGCGAAGCCGACAAGCGCCAGGTCGAGGGAGCCAAGGTGGCGCTGCAGCACAACATCGGCCTCGGCGGAGCCGCCGTGGTCACGGTCTACAAACCGGCGGCCTGAGAGGTCGCCTCACGGGGTAGGAGGAGCACGATGGCGAAGCAGCGGCGTTCACTCAGCGGCAAGGTCGTGGCGATCACCGGCGGTGCCCGCGGGATCGGCAAGGCGACGGCGAAGGCGCTGGTCGCGAAGGGGTGCCGCGTCGCCATCGGCGACCTCGACCTCGAGCTGGCGGAGAAGACGGCGGCCGAGCTGGGCGGCGGCACCGTCGCGCTGCAGCTCGACGTCACCGACCGCTCCTCCTTCGCCCACTTCCTCGACGAGGCCGAACGGCAGCTCGGCCCGGTCGACGCGGTCGTCAACAACGCCGGGATCATGCCGGTGACCCCGTTCGAGGACGAGAGCGCCGACTCGGTCCGCCGCCAGATCGACATCAACCTGCACGGCGTCATCACCGGCACCCAGCTGGCGATCAAGCGCCTGCGGCCCCGTGGCAGCGGCTACATCGTCAACATCGCCTCCCAGGCCGGGAAATCGGGCGTGCCGGGCATCGCCACCTACTCCGGCACCAAGCACGCCGTCGTCGGCATCAGCGAGGCGGTGCGGGCGGAGCTGCGCGGGAGCGGCGTGGAGGTCCTCTGCGTGATGCCGACCGTGGTCAACACCGAGCTGACCAGCGGCGTCGGCCAGAAATGGGTGAAACCGGTCGAGGCGGCGGACGTGGCGAACGAGATCGTCGAGGCGATGGAAGTGCCCCGCTTCGACGTCTTCGTCCCGCGCGCCAACGGCGTCCTCTACAAGGTGCTCAACCCGCTGCCGCGCAGCTGGCGCGAGGCCATCGGGCGGGCGATGAAGGTCGACAAGCTGATGATCGAGGTCGACCACAGCGCCCGCCAGGCCTACGAGGAGCGGGCCGCGGCCAGCGAGCCGGGCCAGGCCGAGGGTGAGAAGACGCCCGAGCCGCAGCGCGACGCGGCCTGATTTCGGCGCTTGGTGAACTTTGGTCCCTATAGGGACGTAAATTCACCAAACGAGCTGATGGGAAAGATCTACGACGCCACCTGGGGCCGGATGTTCTCGGCCTTCTACGACCGCGCCTTCGCGGCGACCGAAGAAGCCGGGCTGCGACAGATGCGTGCCGAGCTGCTGAGGCAGGCGCGGGGGAGGGTGCTGGAGCTGGGCTCGGGAACCGGCCTCAACCTGGAGCTGTATCCCCGCGAGGGCCTCGACAGCCTGACCCTGACCGAGCCCGACCCGCACATGTTCAAGCAGCTGCAGGAGCGCGCCAAGGAGAAATGTCCGGGGGCGGACCTGCTGGAAGCCGGCGCCGAAAAGCTTCCTTTCGACGACGACAGCTTCGACACCGTCGTCGTCACGCTCGTCCTCTGCACGGTTCCCGATCAGCCCGCAGCGCTGCGGGAGATCTCCCGCGTCCTCGCACCGGGCGGCCAGTTGCTCTTCCTCGAGCACGTCCGCGCCGAAGACCCGGGGCTCGCCAAGTGGCAGGACCGCCTCGAAAAGCCCTGGCGCTTCCTCGGCGACGGCTGCCACTGCAACCGCGACACCGTCGCCGGGATCAGGGCGGCAGGGTTCGAGGTGGATGAGGTGGACCGGGGCGAGCTGCCGAAGGCGCCACCGATCGTGCGGCCGCTTGAACGGGGGACCGCCGTGCTACGGGCCGGGTGATTGCGCTGGCGTCCGGTAATCACCGCCTCTGCAGCGCGACTGATCCAGACTGCGGCGAATGACGACCTCGGACGCAGGTATTCGGTAGCTGCTGTCGGAGCGGGCGTCGTAAAAGACCGCCTCCCCTTCAGATTCCCCTAGATACAAGACACAGTCCGGCATGTCTACGTTTGACGGCTCCGCAAACCAGCTCACGGTCGCCGGCTCCGCTTGCGCTCTGAGGAACGGAACTCCCGCGAACTTGACCCCGAGTAGGCCTTCGCCCTTCTTGATGCTCTTGCCAACCTGGTCGGCGGCTATGAAGGTCACGGCGCCGGTGGCCAGCAGGCCGAGCGGCAAGGCCAGGGCGACGAACATCACCCGGTAGCGCGACAGGCGGAAGCTCAGAGGTCGCGGCTCTAACGGGCCGCCTGTGTTCTGGCGGGAACGTCGAAAGCTGGTCAAAAAAAACAGCATGACTGCCGAGGGAGCCAGGAGAGTTGCCGCCCAGGAGAAGCCGGTAACGGTGGCGGAGGCGTACATGGCAGCGACACCGGCCAGGGTGAGGGCTGCGTTTGCGACGACCTGCCGCCAGGATCCCTTTTCCGCACGAGCAATCAGGTCGTCGCGCAGGGGCACGACGGGAAGAAAGGTGCAGAAGGCGAGAAGGCAGCTGAGGAGAAGCAGCGCCAACCCGCCGACGGCTGCATGGGTGAGAATTGAGGCGGGCGTGAACCCGACTTCCTCTGGCGTAACGCCGAGAGAGTCGTAGATCCGGGCGTAGGCGAGACCGTAGAAGGCCGTCACCGCGATCGCCGTCAGGCTTCCCAGGGGCAGGTAGTGCTCCAGTAGCCAGCCGGCGGCCTTACGGAGAGAACTGAACCATGGCCCGGTATCAGGCTCCTGCTGCGGCAGCGACTCAGACTGGGGCACCGATTGATTCAAGGCATAGGGGCGCAGCAGAACCACACTTGTAAACGAATCAGCACCATAGTGGGATTGCGCTGATGCGTGCCGCGCAGGTGTCGTTTCCGCCTTTTTCCTCGCTATGGCGAGGCCAGTCGAGGAAAGGAGGCGCGAGAAATCTCTGATGCGCCCCTTACCTCAGACAGAACGCACGATAATGGTGGTTATGTAAACCTGAGGCGAGAGAGCCGGGGAAAACGCCGAAACGAGCGCTCCTAACCCGCTTTCTCGATCTCCTTTTCCAGGTCCCCCGTAGAGCTCGGGGTTCCGATCGGTTCCAGGCCGTCGGTTGCCGGGCCCTTGATCGCCAGGGACGGCGTGCCTTCGAAGCCGAGCTCCTCGGCTTCGGCGGTGCTCGCTTCGACGTCGGCGAGGAATTTGGCCCGGTCGGCGTTCCACTTGTCGAGGTTCTTGACGCCGGCTCCCTTGGCGACGGCTTCCAGGAACGCGTCGTCGGCGTAGCCGCTGTTCTCGGTGCCCTGGTTCCTGTAGAAGAGCTCGACGTAGTTCCAGCCGCGTCCCTGGGCTCCGGCCGCCAACGCGGCTGCTCCGGCGGGCGGCGACTGCTCGCCGAGGATCGTGAAGTTGCGGAAAGAGAGCTTCACCCGGCCATTCTTGACCTGGTTTTCGATAATCGGCGGCAGTACTTCCTCGGTGAAGGCCTTGCAGTACGGGCACTGGAGGTCGGCGAACTCGGCGACTTCAACCGGCGCCGCGGGGTCGCCGAGGACCATCCCCTGCTGCGGGATCCCGGCCAGGCTCCGGTTGACCTCGGAGGCTCCCTCGAGCTTGGTGTCGCCGCCGTCGCCGCTGTCGGAGGCATTGAGGACGATTAGGACCAGGACCACCGCGACGGCGAGGAAGACCGCTCCCGCGGCCAGTTGCAACAGCTGCGTCCTGCGGTCGGCTTCGTTCATGCCCGCTCCGGCAGGGCCCCGGTCTCGGTACCCGCATAGCCGACGAGGCGGGTTGCGTTGAGCAGGAAGAGGATCGTCATCAGGACGGCGCTGGCGATGCACCACTGGCAGATCGCCTCGATCTTGAAGAGCTCGACGTAGGTGAGGAAGACGCTGTAGCCGAAGCCGCCGAGGGCGACGACGAAGCCGCCGAAGCGCGCCAGGTCGTTGGCGAAGAAGGCACTCGCCAGCAGCAGCACGTAGCCGACGATCCCGAAGACGGCGATGTTGACGCCGGCGACGTGCGAGTAGGAGCTCTTGGCGACGGTCGCGCAGCCGGTGCTGCCGGCGAGGCAGGTCGGCGCGTCGCCGCCGGCGGCCTCGACCGCGATGTAGGTGGCGACGCCGACTCCGAGGGTGGCGACGAAGGCGATCGCCCGCCGCAGGTTCGACTCGCTCGGGTAATTCATCGGGCGGAAGATAAGGCTTCGGCGTAAAAGGCCGCTAAGGCGCGCGAGAGCTTTCCGCCCTGCCAGGCCAGCGGCGACTCGCCCTCTCCCTCGCTGACGAGCCGTGCCTGCGGCAGCGCCGCGGCGTAGGCGGCCGCCGCCTCGTAGGGGTGGCCGGGGTCGGCATCGTCGCTGCTGGCGACCACGAGCGCCGGCAGCCGCAGGTCCCGCAGCTCATCCAGCGAGCCGAACGGCCGCGAGCGCGGCACCTCGCGCAGCGCCCTGGCGAGCGCTTCGGGACGGCGCTGGCGCAGCATCCGCTCCTTGGTGAAGCGCGCGACCGAGTCGCGCCAGCGTCGGTCGATTCCCTGGTTCTCAGCGATATAGGCGACGAAGCCCTCGACGCCGCCGCTCTCCAGAGCCGCCGCCAGCCCGTCCCAGTAGTCGAGCGAGGACTGCTCGATCGTCCCCAGGTAAGTGGGTCCGACGACGACCAGGCCCGCGAGGCGATCGGGGTGCCGCAGCGCATAGGCGATCGCGGTGTGGGCGCCCATCGAGTGACCTCCGAGGAGGAACCGCTCCTCCTCGCCCAGCCGATCGGCGACGACCCGCTCGAGGTCGGCGACCAGCTCCGGGTATCCATAACCCTCCCCCGCCGGGGCCGCGTCGGACTCCCCGTGCCCCCTGGCGTCATAGGTGAGGACCCGGTGGCCCGCCCGCGGCAGCGCTTTCGAGCCGTGCAGGACGTAGCGCCGCGTCGCCGTGATCCCGTGACAGAGGACGATCGGCGGCCCCTCCCCCACCTCTTCGCCGAGCAGTCGCGGCGCCGGCTCGACCGTGAACGGGCGCTCCTCCCGCGGCATCAGCCGAGCGACGCGACCGCGCGCTCGAGGTCGCCGACCGACTCGTAGCTGCTGCCGGTCCGCGAGACCGACTTGTGGCGGACCACCCCGTCGCCGTCGACGATGAAGATCGCCCGCTGCACGTAGCGCCCCCCGGGGGCGTCCTTCAGCTCGGTGAAGCGGGTCAGCGGCCCGATCCAGCCGGTGACCCCGAAACTCTTCGCCACTGCGAGGTCCTCGTCGGCGAGCAGTGGCACGTTCAGTTCCTGCTCTTTGACCCAGTGCTCGTGCGAATCGACCGACTGGGGCGAGATCCCCAGCACCTCGGCGTCGAGGGCGTCGAGGCGGTCGCCTTCGTCGCGGTAGTTGCAGAACTGCTTCGTGCAGACCGTGGTCGCGTCGCCGGGGTAGAAGGCGAGGACGAGGTTGCGCCCCCGGTAGTCGGAGAGCCGGTAGGTCTTGCCGCCCGTCCCGGGCAGCTCAAAATCCGGGGCTTGATCGCCGACGTCGGGCTTGGCCATACGGCCAGCTTACCCAGGCGCCTAGCTGTAGTTACCCATGACGTTGTTCCAGCTCGGCGAGTCGAGCCGCGGGCGCCTTGTGGCCAAGGGAGCCATGTCGTCTCCTGAAGTTGTAGTGGTCGAGCCAGCCGGGTAGGGCCGCGGTGCGCTCTGCGGAGGATC
>DASTZP010000048.1:0-71482 GCA_035764245.1 Solirubrobacterales bacterium | reverse complement strand
CGCCCGGGGTCCCGAGCTCATAGCGGTAGACCTCGGCGTCGGGTTCGTCGGAGACCGCGTCGGTGTTGTCGTAGTCGGTCAGACGGGCCTGCGACATGAAGACGAGCGCTTTGCCGTCGGGGGTGATCCGGGTCCCGCGCTGGTTTGGCGCGATCGCTGCCGCGGCGAAATCGGTTTTCAAGTCGTCAGGGTCAAGAGTCGCCACGAAGCTGGTCGCCTCCCCCTGCTGGTGGACGTAGAGGTTGGGCTGGCCAGCGATGGCGCCCGTTGCCAATACGGCAGGGGAGACGAAGTAGACGACCGATGCGTCCTCGCTGGCACCCGCGCCTGCTCGAACAGATGAAGCTATGGGCGTCACCTGCTTGGCGTCGACGTCGTATTCGAAGAGGGTTCCGAGGTCTTCTGCTTCTGGGATCCTGTAGAGGACAGAGGTTCCCGCGGGATCGGCGGAAATGAATTCCGCTTTTCCTGCGATCAACTGGGAACCTTTGCCCTCGATCCAGACGTAGAGCGGGCCAGAATCGAAAGACGCTTCGGTCCAGAAGACTCGCGTCCCGTCTGCCGACAGAGCGTTCTGCAGACTAGAGCGGGCGTTGCTGGGGTCCGGCGTCGTGGCGATCCCGACCTGCGAGCTGGCGAGAGCGGCCGTGTTGTTGGGCCTGATGCTCACCAGCTGCAGGCCGCCTTCCTCGTCCCAGAGGTAGAGCTGGTCAAGGCCTTTGGCCGAGGCTTTCCCGTTCAGTTTCCCGTTGGCCTTGAAGACGGCGCGGGAGCCGTCATCGGAGATGCCCTGCAGTTCGGGATCGAAGTCGAAGGCCGAGGTATCGGTCGGTTTGCTGGTGACGAAGGCGCGGTAGGCGTCTCCTTCGTTCAACCCGACCTGGTAGAGGTTGGAGTAGTCGGGCACTGCCGATTCTTCGAGGATCGGCGGGTTGTGCTTGAGGAACCAGCCGTAGTCGAGCTCCGCCGAGAAATTCTGCCAGAGGGTGTCGAGGATCTTCGGGCCCTGGTTCGGCGGGCCTTCCTGGGGGACGTTCAGGGACCGATTGCTCCAGCCATTCGCCCCCCGCACCGCCAGGTACTGGCTCGAGTAGGGGCTGCTGTCGGCGTCGCCGAAGGCGCGGTAGGAGGAGTAGGTCACCCGGCCGCCGCTAAGCGCAGCCTGGTTGCGACGCGCCGGGAAGCACGAGGCGTTGCACTGGGTGAGGATGTCGCCGTTTTCTTTCTCGACCGGCGAGACCATCTCGTAGGCGCGGCAGTCGGGGAGGAAGGCGCCGGCACTGGTGCGGAAGGCTTGGTTCGAGCATCCGTCGGAGGGCAGCTCTTCGAAGGTCCGCGTGGTGAAGGTGGATTCGCCCTCGCCGCCTCCGACACCGACCGAGGGACCGCCGCCGCCGCTTTTAGCGACGAAGCGGTAGTGGTAGGTCGTGCCTGCTTTCAGCCCTGAGAGCTCGATCCCCTCGGTGGTGAAGATCGCGTTCACCTGGCCGGTCTCGAGGAGGAGGCCTGGCGGGGCAGGGACTTTGGTGCACCCCCCGAGCGAGCACGGCTCCTCGCCGTATTCGACGAAGTATTTGGTGTCGGCCCAGAAGAGCGGGTTGATTTTCGCCTTCAGGGTCGCGTCTTCGGTCCCGACCTCATCGGCGTACTGGGCGGCGATCAGAGGGGGTCGCAGCGGGGGCGGCCATTTGATCGGTGCCGGGCCATAGACCCGGACCCTCACATCATTGAGGCTATTTTGGAACGCTACGTATAGATCCACACCCCCGGCGGCAGTCACAGTGTTGGTCGCCAATGCCGTGATTTCTCCCTTTGCTTTTGCCAAGGGGGGTGCAAAATGGCTCCCTAAGGGGATAACCGGTTCGCCTGAAAGGTCGAACTCGACGATCTCAGAATAGTTCAGATTATCGACATAGTATTCGTTGACGGCGTACATGTTGCCGGCAGCATCAGTGGCTAACGCTCCTGGAATTGGGACGGGAAGTACGTCAAGGACCCCACCCGTTTCTGGATCCAAGCGATAGACATTCGGTTGGACGGCTTTCTGGAATTCGATCACCGAGCTGAAGTCAAAGTAGAGATCGCCGGAAACCGGGTCCACAGCTAAATGCCCCGGTGAGCCGGGCTCCGGAAGGGGAATGTCTCTAATAAAAGCCCCTGATACGTCGAACTCCTGAATACGATCTTCGTCTGCAACGTAAATGACATCGTCGGGACCTACGTCGATGTAGTCGTTTTGGGCAAGAAGAACGCGTTCCCCCGGTATGTCAGCAAACTCACCATCACCGGTTCCCATAGTGCCCGCTTGGCAGATGTTGCCGGAGGCGGCAGTACAAATATTCCCCCCATTGGTCGCGTTCACGTTGCCGCCGAACATAAGGATGAAGTCTCCGGAAGGGGAAAATTTTTGGACTCGGGCGTTACTGGATTCGTGGACATAGACGTTCCCAGCCGAGTCGATTGCGATTCCGGTCGGCTCGTCGAACTGACCTGCTCCAGGACCTTCCGGACCGAGAACGCAGCCGGTTGAGGGGGGGGCGGCGCCAGGCCCACAGGTCTGCAATTCGGCGGAACCATCTCGAACCCCCCAGCCCCACGACTTCACGAACTCACCCCACGCCGTGAACTCGCTAACACCCTTGGCCAGATTTTCCCCCGGGATGGAGTCGACCACGTAGATGTGGCCATTCTCCGGATCCGCGGCAACCGAATGAACCCAGCCGATCTGACCCGCGCCGTCGCCTGCTTCTCCGATATCCGTGAAGAATGGGGGCAGGTCAGCCGAGGCCGCAGACGGCGAAATCATGCACCAGAAAGCGAAAACGCAACAAATCAGGGCGAGAGTGCATCCCCCCACGACGACCGGCGACCTTTCTCGCATTTGATCCCCCCGCTACTAGCCTTCCCTGGGCTCGGGCGGCTAACTGCCTGGTGCCCCCCTTTTCGAAACCCCTTCGGGCCATTAAATCCAGACCCGACTACTTGTCAAGTGACAACAACCGCAAGAGAAGGGCCGGGATTTCCTCCCGGCCCTTCTCAAGCCGAACCTATTGGCTGGGTCTTTGCGGGCGGATCAATTCACCGAAATGGTCTTAGCACCATCACCGGTGACATCCGTGTTGCCATTGTAAGTGGCATTGACCGTGACGCCGGTGCCGCTCAGCGGGCAGAGTCCATTGTCTTTGGTCTTTTCCGCGACGATACCGGTGACTGCCGCACCGACGCGGACATCGCCTCCGCCCGGTTCATTATTCGAGAAATTCAGTGTCGACAGGTTGGTGTTGATTCCTTTGACTTTATTGACTGGATCTTCTCTTTCCACCGAGTCGACGTGGACCTCGCATTCGGAGCCGAAGACCGTCGAGAAAATCCTGGCGTCGCCAGTGTTTTCCCCTTCATTATCGTTTGCATTGTTGGTGCATGCAAAATCGACATTGGCCATTGGGCCGGCGGTGGTCGCATCGAAATTGTAGGTGCAGGAGCCCATAGTCACACTCGCCCCGGCGAAGCCGAAGGCGGTGCAATTGCTGTAGGACGCAACCACTTTGCTGACTTCATTTGCCGGCGTTTCGAGCCCATTCCTAGTGAATTTGGCCACATTGCATTCGACGGCTTGACCGTCGACTTTGAAGGCGTGTTTTCCATTCTGATTGCCTTCGAGGTCCACCGTCGCGGCGCTGGACTGGTAGTTGGCCGAGGCGGCGGAAGCCGTCAGGGCCGACATCGCCAGAACCGCCACAAGGGCGATCGCGATCTTGGTCAACTTCATCGTTCCTCCTTGATCCGGCGGGTTGCGCCGGGTTTGAATTGAATGCAGCCGGATAGGCTGCGAGATCAATCAGTACCAGAAGGAATATTGAGCGATCAAGATTCTTCGAGTGACAGGTTGTGACAATGGTTTAGGTCGGGGCTAGGGTGACACACGGTGCGAGTAGCAGGAGTCATTCGTGTGTTCCTGGGATTACTGCTCTAGGCCCGGAGTTCTCTCTGTTGCAGAGGAGAAGTGAATCGAGGCGGGCGATTGCTCAGCCGACGAGCTTCACGTCGCTGATCTCGACCTGGTAGCGGCCCTCTTGGTCGCGGGCGGGGGCGGCCTTGTTGAACCAGATCAGGAAGTACTTGACGGGGGAGGCGAGGTGGAGCTCGACCTCTTGGGTCTCCTCGGCGTCGATGACGTCGCCTACCGGTTCGCCCCATTCGGAGAGCTCTTCCGGCGGTCCGGAGGCGGCGGCGAAGATCTGCGCGTCCCAGCCGGGGGTGGGGGTCTTGACGATCATCTCGGCGGCGCGGCTCGTCGACTTGGCGGTGACGTAGAGGCCGACTCCTGGGTTTTCGCCGCTCTTGGTGCCGGCGAAGGTGTCGGTGTCGTAGTGCTCGCTGCTCCAGGCGGTGGTGGTGGGATCGCCGTCGACGGCGAAGCTGACGGTCTCGGGGTCCTCTTCCCCGTCTCCCTCGGGGTCGTAGTCGGCGGCACCGGCGAGGGCGATCGTCGAGCCCTTGCCCTCGAGGGCCCCGCCGCCGCCTCCGTTGCCGCTACCGATCAGCTGCACCGCCCCCAGTACGGCCGCGGCGGCGAGCGCCAGCAGCGCGATCGCCAGCCAGGAGCGCCGACCGCGCCCGCCGCCGAGCTTGCGCTCGGCCGGCGGCACCGCTTCGAGGACGCTGGTCGCCTCGCCGGTGGTCGAGCCGGCGCGGGCCGCCTCGACCTCGAGCGCGGTCGAGAGGTCGTCGATCAGATCGCCGACCTGCTGATAGCGGCGGTCGGGGTCCTTGGCGGTTGCCCGCTCGACGACCATCGCCGCCGCGGCCGAGAGCTCCGGCCGGCGCTGCTGGACGTCGGGCAGCTCCTGGTTGACGTGTTTCATCGCCACCCCGACCTGGCTGTCGGCGTGGAAGGGCACCTGCCCGACCAGCATCTCGTAGAGGACGACGCCGAGCGAGTAGATGTCGGAGCGCTGGTCGACCGGGTGGCCCATCGCCTGCTCGGGGGCGACATAGTCGGTGGTGCCGAGGACGCGGCCGGTCGCGGTCATCCCGTCCTGCTCGAGCTGACGGGAGATCCCGAAGTCGGTCAGCTTCGCCCGCCCCTCGGAGTCGATGAGGACGTTCTGCGGCTTGATGTCGCGGTGGACCATGTTGCGGTTGTGGGCCACGGTGAGGCCGCGGGCGACCTCGATCGCGTAGGCGAGCGCTTCCTGCGGGTCGAGGGCGCCGACGCGGTTGATCCGCTGCTTCAGCGTCTCCCCTTCGACGTACTCGAAGACGATGTAGGGGTGGCCGCCGTCCTCGCCGGCGTCGATCACGGCGACGACGTTGGGGTGGGAGAGCTTCGCCACCGCCCGCGCCTCCTGCCGGAAGCGCTCGAGCTGGTCGGCCTGCTCCGACATCTCGCGGTGCATCACCTTGACCGCGACCGGCCGGTCGAGCGTCGTGTCGCGCGCCAGGTAGACGGTCGACATCCCGCCGCTGCCGAGCTTCGCCTCCAGCTTGTAGCGGCCGGAGAGCACGGTGCCGATCATCTGGGAGCTGGTCGAGGGGCGGTTGCTCACTTAGGCCGCCAACGTTACGACGCCGCGCCCTGTGAGGCGGCTTAGAGGATCCTCGGTGGTCCGTCGGTTGCGCGCCCGATCCGCTTCGCGGCCGGATAGTGCGCCCGCAGCAGCTCCAGGGCAGCCGCTTCGTCGCCCGCCGGAACAACGACGCAGAAGCCGCAGCCCATGTTGAAAACCTCGTACATCTCCTCTTCGGAGACCCCGCCGCGCTCCTGGATCAGCTCGAAGACCGGCGGCACCGGCAGCGGGTCGTCAATCTCGTAGGCGACCTCGGCGGCGAGGCGGAGGAGGTTCTTGGTGCCGCCGGAGGTGATGTGGGCGAGGCCGCGGACGTCGACCGCGGAGCGCAACAGCTCGACGACGGGCTTGACGTAGATCTCGGTCGGCTCGAGGAGGACGTCGCCGAGGGGACGACCGAGGCGATCGTCGTCGAGTGGTACGTCGGCGAGGGCGGTGCGGGCGAGGGTGTAGCCGTTGGAGTGCAGGCCGGTCGAGGGGAGGCCGATGACGACGTCGCCCGGCTCGACCGCGGAACCGTCGACGATCTCCTTGAGGGCGACGGTGCCGAAGCAGGCGCCGGAGACGTCGACGCCGCGGACCAGTTGCCCGAGCTGGGCGAGCTCGCCGCCGGGGATCTCGATCCCCGCCCTCTCGGCCCCGCGCGCCAGGCCGACGCCGATTTCCTCGCAGACCTGCGGGTCGGCCTTCTCGATCGCGATGTAGTCGAGCATCGCCAGGGGCTCGGCGCCGACGCAGATCACGTCGTTGACGTTCATCGCCACGCAATCGATCCCGACCGTGTCGAAGCGGCCGAGCTGCTCGGCGAGGACGAGCTTGGTGCCGACGCCGTCGGTCGAGAGGGCGATCCCGATCCGCTCGTCGAGCTTGATCACGCTCGCGTAGTGCCCGGGCAGCGGCACCTGCGCCGAGGGTCGGCCGAGGTCGATCGCCCCCAGCGCCCGCACCAGACCGGCCACGGCCGAATCGGCCGCGCCCTGGTCGACTCCGGCCTTCGCGTAGGCGTCGCTCGCGCTCACTCGCGCCCTAGCTTTGCAAGAACGACGGCCGCCAAGCCGACGCGGTAGGCCGCGTACGGCCAGAGCGCGCGGTCGCGCTCGACCAGCTCGATCAGACGCTGCGAGGCGAGGGTGGAGGCGAAGGAGGCGGCGACGCCGACGGCGAGGGAGCGGCGCAGCTCCGGGGTGGTGCCGCGGCGGGCGAGGCGGGTGCCCTTCAGCGCCGTCGCGCCGACGATGATCGGCAGCGCGATCGTCCGCGAGAGCAGGTTCGCCTGGTCGCGGGAAAAGCGGCGCCAGCGCGCCGCCGCCAGGGTGACGCCGTTGCGGGAGACGCCCGGCGCCAGCGCCGCCGCCTGGGCGATGCCCAGCGCCAGGCCATCGGTCGGGGTGGCGTCGCCGCGTCCCCGCCGTTGCGGTCGCCGGTCGGCGACGAGCATCGCCGCCGCTCCGGCGAGCAGGCCGTAGGCGGTCGCCCGGGGGCCGCCGAGCCGGCGCTCGATCGGCCGCTCGAGCGTGTAGCCGACGACCGCCGCCGGCAGGAAGGAGAGGCCCAGCAGCAGCGCCCGGCGGCCGTCGAACTGGCGCATCTCCTCGGCGATCGCCCGCCGCTGGCCGATCAGCAGCGCCGCGGCGGCGCCGGTGTGAAGCGCCACCTCGAAGCTCTTGCGCAGCTCGGGGTCGATCCCGTCCCAGTCCCAGCCGGCGAGCCAGGGGACGAGGACGATGTGGGCCGAGCTGGAGACGGGAAGGAGCTCGGCCGGGCCCTGGACGAGGCCGAGCGCAACCGCGCGCCGGCGGGGAAGGCCGTCGCTCAAGCGCCGCTGCTGCCGGCGGGCTCGGGCGCGCCGGGGGTGGGCTCGCTGCCGACCTCGTCCTCGTCCTCGCCGGGACCGCCGCCGCGCCGGCGCCTGACCAGCAGGTAGGCGACGCCGACGATCACCGCGACCACGACCAGGTAGTCGAGGTAGTGCAGGTGGTCGCGCCACTCTTCCCAGTTCTCGCCGACGCTCTTGCCGATCAGGGCCAGCATCAGGACCCAGGGAATGCAACCCAACGTGGTCAGTACCGTGAAACGCCAGAACGGCATTTTCGCCACTCCGGCCGGCAGCGAGATGAAGGTGCGGATGATCGGCAGCATCCGCGAGAAGAAGATCGTCGCGTCGCCGTAGCGGGCGAAGAAGTCGTCGGCCCATTTCAGGTGCTTGGGGCTGATGTGGATCAGCTTGTTTTTTTCCAGCAAGTCGATGCGGCCGTAGTAGCCGACCGCGTAGGCGATCCAGGAGCCGACGAGGTTGCCGAGGACGCCGGCGGCGACGACCCCGAAGAGGGTGAGGTCACCGGCCGCGACGCTGGCGCCGGCGAAGAGCATGATCGCCTCGCTCGGGACCGGCAGGCAGGCGGACTCGAGCGTCATCAGGATGAACACGGCGGGAAGGCCGGTGCTGCTGATGAAGTCGGTTCCCCAGTTGACGATCGGGTCGAGGAAGAAATCGGTGACGCTGGCGAGGACGAGGGGCGGCATTCGTGAAGGCGGGATTGTAGGGACGAACCTGAACAGCAACTAAACTCGCGGGTTCATGCGCCGGTTGAACCACCCTGTCTATCGCAACCGGGTTCTTCAGGTAGCGGCCGACGCCGCCCTCGTCGCGCTGGCTTACTACCTCGCCTTCCAGCTGCGCTTCCTCGACCAGCCGCACGGCTGGCCGCACCGCTACGAGGTCCTGTTCGCGCAGTCGGTCGGCTTCGTCGTCGCCGGCAAGCTGATCGTCTTCGCCGCCTTCGGGCTCTACCAGAAGTGGTGGCGATACGTCAGCGGTCGCGACTTCATGCTGATCTTCCGCGCCGTCGCCGTGGCGAGCGCGTTGCTGGTCGTCGTCTTCGCCGTCGCCAAGCCCTTCGAGCACACGCTGCCGCGTTCGGTCGAGGTGATCGACTTCGTCCTCACCCTGATCCTGATCGCCGGCGCCCGCCTCGCCGTGCGGCTGATCGTCGAACGCCCGAGCCGCGGCGCCCGCCTGCCCAAGCACGAGGTCCTCGTCGTCGGCGCCGGCTCCGGCGGCCAGATGGTGGTCCGCGAGCTGCAGCTCAACCCCAACCTCGGCGCCACCGCGATCGGCTTCGTCGACGACGACGCGCGCAAGCGGGGGATGCGGATGCTGGGCCTGAAGGTGCTGGGCTCGACCAAGCAGATCGACAAGATCCTCGACGAGACCAAACCCGACGAGGTGGTGATCGCGATCCCCTCGGCGCCGGGGAACCTGCGCGGCCGCATCGTCGCCGCCTGCCGCGAGCGCGAGATCGCCGTCCGCACGCTGCCGACCGTGTTCGAGCTGCTGCGCGGCGGGGTCCAGCTGAACAAACAGCTGCGCGAGGTCCGGGTCGAGGACGTGCTCGGGCGCGAGCCGATCGTCCGCGAGCTCGACCGCGTCGGCGCCTACCTGCGCGACCGCATCGTCCTCGTCACCGGCGCCGGCGGCTCGATCGGCTCCGAGCTCTGCCGCCAGATCGCGCAGGTGAAACCGCGGCTGCTGGTGATGCTCGACCACGCCGAGGACAACCTCTTCGAGATCGACCGCGAGATGGTCGAGGAGCGCCACTTCGCCAGCTGCGAGTCGGTCCTCGCCGACTGCAAGGAGCCGCACCGGATGCTCGAGGTGATGCAGCGGTTCAAGCCCGACGTCGTCTTCCACGCCGCCGCCTACAAGCACGTGCCGCTGATGGAGTCCAACCCGCTAGAGGCGGTGCGCAACAACGCGATCGCGACCCGGGTCACCGCCGAGACCGCGGCCGCCTCCAAAGTCGAGCGCTTCGTCCTCATCTCCACCGACAAGGCGGTCAACCCGCAGACGGTGATGGGCGCCTCGAAGGCGATGGCCGAGTGGATCGTCCAGGCGGCGGGGGAGAAGTACCCGGAGACGCGCTTCGCCTCGGTCCGCTTCGGCAACGTCCTCGCCTCCTCGGGCAGCGTCGTCCCGATCTTCCGCAGCCAGATCGAGCGCGGCGGCCCGGTCACCGTCACCCACCCGGAGATGACGCGCTACTTCATGACGATCCCGGAGGCGGTGCAGCTGGTGATCCGCGCCGGCGACATCGGCGCCGGCAAGGGCGAGGTCTTCGTCCTCGACATGGGCGAGCCGGTGAAGATCGTCGACCTCGCCCACAACATGATCAGGCTCGCCGGCTACGAGCCGGAGCAGGACATCGCGGTCGAGTTCACGCAGCCGCGACCTGGGGAGAAGCTGCACGAGACGCTCTTCTCCGACGGCGAGGACGTGCAGCCGACCGCAGCGCGGCGGATCAACCGGGCGGTGCGCAAGACGGCGATCGACCAGGAGTGGGTGGAGTCGACCCTGAACTCGCTCGAACACCTGGTGATGGCCGGCGACGAGGCCAACCTGGCGGAGCGGGTGGTCGAGATGATCGCCTCTCCCGGCGGCGACGCTGCGACGGTCGTCCCCAACGAATAGCCTCTCGCAGCCACCTTGGTCCACGCGATCGAACAAATCGGCGCCTTCGCCGGGCTGGCCGCGTTCCTCGGGCTCGCCGTCCTCGCGCTCCTCTCGTTCACCCACGGGCGCGACATCCGCCGCCTGCGCGAGTGGGCGGGGTCGGCCCCTGAGCGCGACGCCGAGCGCAAGGAGCAGACCTCGACGATCGCCGCCCAGCGGGCGGAGGAGCTGCGGGCGCTGGAGGAGGCGCGGACGGCGGAACAGCAGGCCGTGTCGAGCCGCGAGGAACGGCGGCGCCGGCGCGAGGAGGGCCTGCCCGAACAGAGCCGCGGCGAACGACTGCGCGGTTGGTTCTCCGGCTTCGGCGAGACGGCCTCGCGGCCGAGCAGCCTGATCGCCCTTTTCGTCGTCGTCCTGGCGATCGTCGGCGGCGGCGCCTACCTGCTGCTGAGCGGCGACGACGAAGGCGGCGGCGGAAACGGCTCCAAGCAGGCGGCGGCGAAGGTGAAGCCGGCGGAAATCGAGGTCACCGTGCTCAACGGCACCTCCGTCCCCGGCCTCGCCGCCACTTTCGGCGACAAAGTCGAGGGCAAGGGCTTCGACCTCGGCGCCGTCACCAACAGCAGCTCGAGCTTCGAAGAAAGCGTGGTGATGTTCAAGCGCGGGCACAAGATGGAGGCGCGCAAGGTCGCGAAGCAGCTCGGGATCGCGAAGCTACAGCTGATGAGTGGGGAAATCGAATCCGTCTCGGCCGGAGCCGACGTCGCAGTGATCGTCGGCGAGGACGATGCCGAAGCGGCGGAATGACCGGCGGGGACGCTTTTCCCCAGCGGCTGTCGTCTTCGCGCTCTTAGTCCTCGCCACGGTAGGGGCGTTCGACTACTCACAGCGGGTGAAGCGTGACCCGCTGGTGCTGGACAAAGTCAGCTTCGTCGGCGCCCCGGTACTCGATCCCGAGGAACCCATCCATAGCTTCACGCCGAACGGGGACTGCGTCTTCGACCGGGTCCGCATCCGCTTCCGGACGACGATCAGCGATGAGGGGACGGTGCAGGTGATCAAGCCCGGTGGCCGGGTCGTCGTCACCCTCGCCCGCGACACCTACCTCAAGCGCTACACGTTCCACACCTACTACTGGGACGGGCGCCAGCGCGGCGGCGGCACCGCGCGCCCGGGCCGCTACAAGCTGCGGGTCCGGCTCGGCAGTGAGCGGACGCTGGTGACGCCGGGGGCGATCAAGCTGCACCGGGCGTCGAAGAAGGACAGCAGGCGATGCTGAGTGACTTCCTGGCAGGCGCCGGCCTCGTGGTCGCCGCGGGGGCGAGCGCCGGGGCGATCCTGCTGCCCCCGGGGCGGCCGCGGGCGCTGCTGATGGTGGCGGCGATGGCGCTCTTCCCGGTGCTGATCGTCGGCGACCAGTGGCACACCGCCCAGATCGTCAACCTCCGCCACGGCGAGGGGCGGATCGTCGCCCTGCTGGTGATCGCCGTCGCAGTGATCGCCGGCCTCGCCTACGCCTTCCGCCGCTGGCCGATCCTGATGCCGCTGGCGATCGTCTTTGCGATCCCGTTCCGGGTGCCGCTGGAGGCCGGCGGCGACACCGCCAACCTGCTGGTGCCCCTGTACCTGGTGATCGCGGCGGCGGTCGTAGCGACGCTGCTGCGGGATTGGCAGGACCCGCCGCCCGGGCACGCGCCGCGAGCGCTCGCCTGGCTGCTGGCCGCGGTCGTCGTCCTCTATGCGCTGCAGGCCCTCTACTCGGAGGACTTCTCGAAGGGGCTGCAGAACGTCTGCTTCTTCTTCGTCCCCTTCACGATCGCCTACCGGCTGCTGCGCGAGGTGGACTGGGACGGGCGGCTGCTGAAGTGGGCGCTGGTCGTGATCGGGGTCGAGGCGAGCGCCTTCGTCCTCATTGGCAGCGTCGAGTACCTGACCCAGAGCCTCATCTGGAACGACCAGATCATCCGCTCGAACGAATTCCACACCTACTTCCGCGTCAACTCGGTCTTCTGGGACCCGAACGTCTACGGGCGCTACCTGGCGCTGGTGACGACGATCGCGACCGCGGCGATGCTGTGGGCGCGGACGCGTGAGACCTTCTGGCTCCTCACCGGCCTGATCGCTGTCCTCTGGATCGGTCTCGTCCCGACCTTCTCGCAGTCGAGCTTTCTCGCCCTCCTCGCCGGCCTCGCCCTCCTCGCCGCGATCCGCTGGAGCCCGAAGTGGACGCTCGCCGCGGTCGCTGTCGGCCTCGTACTGGCCGTCCTCGCCGTCCTCTTCGTCGGCGGCTCGGGCAAGGTCACCAGCGACCGCTTGAACGTCGACTTGAGCGGCCGCGGCAGCCTCGTCTCGGGCGGGCTTGACCTCTTCGCCGAAAAGCCCGTCCAGGGCTACGGATCGGGTTCGTTCCAGGCCGCCTACCGCGACCATCGTGAGAACAAAGACGCCCCGGTAACCGTCTCCCACACGGAGCCTGTCACCGTGGCGGCCGAGCAGGGCTTGATCGGTTTGATCGCCTACGTCGCTCTGATCATCGTGGCGCTCGGAACCCTGGGCCGAGGAATGTTCTCCGCCCGTCCGGTGGGTGGCGACGATGCGGGACCGCCGCCTTTTGGCGGCGGGGACGTATCGGAGACAGGACCCGCCGGCCGAGCGGCCCGTGCCGCAGTCCTAGCTGCGTTCGTCGCGCTTCTCGTACATACCTTGGCTTATGCCGGGTTCTTCGAGGACCCGATTACGTGGGTGTTGTTGGCGGTGGGGGCCTCGTTGGCCCATGCAGCAGCGGGGGACGATCCCGTGATCCGCCGCCCCGCCTAGGGTTCTGCCATGTCGGGATACCTGCGCCGTTTGGCGACGACGGGTGCCGCGTATACGGCCGCCAGCATCTTCAGCAAGGTCATCGCGGTCGCCCTGCTGCCGCTCTACACGCGGTACCTGAGCACGGAGGACTACGGGATCGCCGAGGTTCTCTTCTCCGCGGTCGTCTTCGCCAGCATCATCGTCCGCTTCGGGCTGATCGAGGCGATCCTGCGCTTCTACTACCGCGAGGACGAGGACGCGGACAAAGTCGTCGCCAGCACTTTCGCCGGCCTCTTCTGGCTCTCGACGATCGGCGCCCTGGTGGCGCTTCCGTTCGCCGGCCCCCTCTCCGAGCTGCTGGTCGACGAATCCGCTCCCGACTTGATGCGGATCGCGATCGGCGGCCTCTGGGTGCTGACGATGTGGGAGTTCATGCTGACTCTGTTCCGGCTCGAAGAGCGAGCACGGGCGTTCTTCCTCACCACGATCCTCAACGTCATCGCGGCGATCGCGCTCACGGTCGTCCTCGTCGTCGGCCTCGACGAGGGGGCACGCGGCCTCCTGCTCGGCAGCTACGTGACCGGCGGTGCCTTCGTCGTCGTCCTCGTCGCCCTGCAGTGGCGCCGTCTCTCCCTCCGCTTCGACCGCGCCCTGCTTCGTCGCCTCTTCCGTTTCGGTCTGCCGACGATGCCGGCCGAGGTCTCCCTCTACGCGCTCAACTTCGTCGACCGCCTGATCATCCTCCGCTCGGTCGGCGCCGCCGAGGCCGGCCTCTACTCGCTCGCCGTCAAGTTCGCGCAGGCGGTCAACGTCCTCGTCCGCGGCTTCCAGCTCGCCTGGCCGCCTCTCGCCTACTCGATTCGCGACGACGAGGAGGCGCGTCGGGTCTACGCCACCGTCGTCACGCTCTTCGTCGCCGGTTGCGCCTTCGTCGTCCTCGGCCTCTGGCTGTTCTCCCGTTGGATCGTCCGCGCGCTGGCGGACCCGAAGTTCTTCGACTCCTACGAAGTCATCGGCCTGATCGCCACCGCGGTCACCCTCTACGCCCTTTACCTGGTCCTCGTCGTGATTCTCGGCCGCACCGGCCGCACCGAGTTCAACCTCCCCGCCGCGCTCGGCGCCCTCGTCGTCAACGTCGTCCTCAACCTCGTCCTCGTGCCGCCGCTGGGGATCGTCGGGGCGGGGCTGGCTCTAGTGGCCTCTTATGTAGTCGTGCTGGGGCTGATGTACGTCTTCACCCAGCGGCTGTTCCCGGTTCCTTACGAGTGGGGGCGCCTGCTGCGGGTGGTGCTGACGGTGGCCGTGCTCGTCGGCGCAGCGGAACTGCTGGTGCCGACCGACGGCCTCGACGGCCTCATGCTTCGCGCCGTCCTCCTCCTCGCCTACCCGCTGCTGCTCTGGGCGACCCGGTTCTTCAGCGAGGAAGAGCGCGGCTGGATATCGCGCCTGCGCGAACCGCGCGCCGTGATCGCCTCCCTCCGCGCCGAGCCTGCCGTCGATGGCCGCATCCCGGAGGTCTACGAAGTCGAGCGAATGGACGAGGACCTCAGGAACTAGCCGCTCGATCGCGCAGAGATTCGCCGCGGTCGGGAAAAAGCGCCTGGCGGGCGTGCGCCCACATGATCCGGGCGGAGCGATCCGGGATGACGGTGGCGGCGATCGCCCGCAAGGCGTAGGTCCAGGCGGTGAGCACACGGACCGCCAACCCCGCGACTGGCCCGTGGTGCTTGCGCATGTAGAGGTCGCGGTTGCGGTGGAATTCGACGATACGGGGGAGGCCCTTGGCGAGGTCGGTCGAGAGCTGGTCGTGGTGGACGGCCTCGGCGTCCGGAACGAAGAGGGAGTGCCAGCCGGCGTCGCTCAGCCGCTTGGCGAAGTCGCACTCGTCGTAGTAGACGAAGAAGTCCGGGTCCATATAGTCGACCGCCGCCGCGGCCTCGCGGCGAACCATCAGGGCGCTCGACTGGGCCCAGTCGACGGGCCGGGTCGCGTCGCCCTTGCTCTGCACCGTGAAGCGGCGATGGAGGAAGAGGGCGCCGATCGCCGCCGTGCCCATTCCCGGGAAGCGCCAGGCCGAGGGGACCGGGTTGCCGCTCGAGTCGAGCAGCTGCGGGGTCGCAGCTGCGGCCTTCGGGTCGGCGTCGAGGGCGGCGAGCAGCGCCGCCGTCGCACCGGGCCGAAGCTCGGAGTCCTCGTTCAGCAGCAGGCAGTACCTCCCCTGCGCCTCCCGCATCAGGGTCGAGTCGTTCTCGGCCTTGCCGGTCCGCTGCTCCAGCGCGATCAGGCGAATGCCGCCGCCGAGCGCCCGCACCGCCTGCGCCGAGCCGTCATCCGAGGCGTTGTCGAGGACGAGGACCTCGCGCTCGACTCCCTCGGGGTGGGTGCGCTCGATCGCGGCCAGGCAGGCGAGCAGGTACTCGCGGCCGTTGGTGTTCACGACGCAGTAGGAGAGCGTGGGCGGCAAGGCGATCACGATAATCCGCCCGGCCCCATGAAGGTTCAACTCGTCGACCCCTCGGCGTTCACGCCGCCCTACGACCGCGCCCTCGCGGCCGCGCTCGCGCGCGGCGGCGCCGAGGTCGAACTGCTGACCAGCGCCTTCCTCCACGGGCCGGTGCCGCCCGCCGACGGATACCGCGTCGACGAGCGCTTCTATCGCCGTACCTCCGCCCGCGGCCTCGGCGCCCGAGCCCGTCTCCCCTTCAAGGCGGCCGAGCACCTCCCCGACATGCTGCGGCTCCGTCGGGCCCTCGACGCCGACGTCGTCCACTACCAGTGGCTGACGATCCCCTCGCTCGACGTCCACCTGCTGCCCCCGCGGCGGCCTCGGGTACTGACCGCCCACTACATCCTGCCGCCGCGGCCGAGCCGCCGGCAGACGCGCTCCGCCCGTCGGGTCTTCGGCGCGGTGGACGCCGTCGTCGCCCACTCCGAGCACAGCGCCGCGCGGTTGCGGGACGAGGTCGGCGTCGACCCGGGCCGCGTCCGCGTCATCCCCCACGGAGCCTTCGACTACCTGGCCAAGCTGCCCGAGGAGAAGCCGCTGCCTCCCGAGCTGGAGGGGGCCGAGGGACCCGTGATCCTCTGCTTCGGCCTGCTCCGCCCCTACAAGGGGATCGAGAACCTGATCGAGGCATACGGTCGCCTCGCCAAGACCGGTGCCGAGCTCTGGATCGTCGGCAACCCGCGCATGGACGTCGCGCCGCTGCGTCGAAGGGCGGCAGAGGCCGGCGGTCGGGTCCGCTTCGTCACCCGCTTCGTCGACGAGGCCGAGATCCCGGCGATCTTCCGCCGTGCCGACCTCGTCGTCCTCCCCTACCTCGACGCCGAGCACTCCGGCGTCCTCTACACCGGTCTCGCCTTCGGCAAGCCGCTCGTCCTCAGCGCCGTCGGCGGCTTCCCCGAGGTCGCGGAGACGGGTGCAGCGCGGCTCGTCCCGCCCGGGGACGTCGTCGCCCTCGCTGCTGCGCTCGAAGAGCTAGTCGCCGACGAGGCCGCGCGGGCAGATCTGGGGGCCGCCGCCGCCCGCGCCGCCGCCGGCCCGTACTCCTGGGGCGAGTCCGCCCGTCTGCACCTCGACCTCTACCGCGAGCTGATCGAGGCCCGCCCGTGACGAGCGTCGCCGCAATCCTCTTCTGGCTCAGCGCCGGCCTGCTCGTCTACACGCATCTCGGCTACCCGCTGCTCCTCTGGGCGCTGACCCGTGGGCGTCGTTTCCAGGATTACCCGGGCTATAGCACCGGAGAATCTGGAAATGACGCGGGGGTCCTGCCGACGATTTCGCTGATCGTTCCCGCCTATGACGAGGAGGAGGTGATCGGGGCGAAAGTCGCGAACGCGCTCGCGCTCGACTACCCGCGCGAGCGGATGCAGATCGTCGTCGCCTCCGACGGCTCCGACGACGCGACCGCCGAGCGGGCACGCGCCGCGGGCGCGGACCTCGTCCTCGAGCTGCCCGCCGGCGGCAAGGTCGCCGCCCTCAACGCCGCGGCCGAACAGGCGAGCGGGGAGATCCTCGCCTTCTCCGACGCCAACAGCATTTGGGAGCCGGCCGCGCTGCGCGAGCTCGTCGCCCCCTTCGCCGACCCGGAGGTCGGCTACGTCTGTGGCCAGGTTCGCTTCCTCGACCCGGTCGGCGACAACCTCGAGGGCGCTTACTGGCGCTACGAGATGGCGGTGCGAGAGATGGAGTCCACCCTCGCCGGCGTCACCGCCGGCAACGGCGGGATCTACGCGGTGCGCCGCGACGCCTACGTCCCCCTCGCGCCCACCGGCAGCCACGACCTCAGCTTCCCCTTCGCCTTCGCCAAGCGCGGCCTCCGCTCCCTCTACGCCACCGCCGCTCGCGCCGAGGAGAAGATGGTGCCGACCGTCGAGGGAGAGTTCGCCCGCAAACGCCGGATGATGGTCGGCATCTGGGACATCGTCGCCGGGGAAGGGATGCTCTCCCCGCGCGGCTACCCGCCTCTGTTCGCCTTCGAGATCTTCTCCCACCGGGTGCTCCGCTACCTCAGCCCCCTGCTGCACGCGACCGCGCTCCTCGCCAACGCCTTCCTCCTCGACGACGGCCGACTCTACGTCCTCACCTTCGTCCTCCAGCTGGCTCTGCTCGCCGCCGCCGGGGTCGGCCGCTTCCTGCCCCTCGCCCCCTTCCGGATCGCCCGCTACTACGTCCTCACCACCGCCTCGATTGCGGCCGGCCTCTGGGATCGCCTCCGCCACGGCGCCGGCGGGCGCTGGGAGAAGGCCGAGGGGACCCGCTGATGCCGCGCGCCTTCGACGTCCTCGTCGCCACCCTCGCCCTGGCGATCCTCTCCCCGGTCCTGCTGGTCGCGGCGATCGCGATCAAGCTGACCAGCCGCGGCCCGGTCGTCTACCGGCAGCGCCGCGTCGGCCGCTGCGGCGGCGAGTTCGAGATGTGGAAGCTGCGGACGATGGTCCAGGGCTCGGACCCCGTCGGCATCGGCAAGGTCGTCTATCGCGACGACCCCCGCGTCACCGCCCCCGGTCGCCTCCTCCGCCGCACCTCGCTCGACGAGATCCCCAACCTCGTCAACGTCCTCCGCGGCGAGATGGCGATCGTCGGCCCGCGGCCGACGCTCAAAGCGCAGGTCGACGACTACACCCCACGCCAGAAACGGCGCCACGAGGTGCTGCCGGGGATCACCGGCTGGGCCCAGGTCCAGGGCCGCGCCGGCATTCCCTGGGAGGAGCGGATCGAGCTCGACGTCTGGTACGTCGACCACCGCAACCTCGCCCTCGACGCCCGCATCCTCGGCAAGACCCTGTGGTTGGTCCTGACCGGCCGCGGCCTGGCCCCGGATTGAGCGGGATAGGGTTTCGGCCGTGACCGACCGCCCCCAGGTCAACCTGCGCCCGTTCGAGCCCGGCGACGCGGCGGCCGTCCACCGCTGGTTCAACAACCCCGCCGCGGTCGCCTCGCTGATGGAGCAGCGGGACGAGTTCACGCTCGCGCAGGCGGAGGCGTGGACGCAGCGGGCGATGGACGACTCGGGCGAGGACCGCAAGTTCGCGATCGTCGTCGAGGGTTACGAGGAGCCGGTCGGGTTCACCGCCCTCTACGGGCTCTTCCGGCAGACGGCGCCGGAGCTGGGTGCCCTGATCGGCGACGACGTCCGCGGCAAGGGGGTCGGCCGGCGAGCGGAGGCGATGACGATCGCCAAGGCCTTCGACGAGTACGGCGCCCACCGCGTCTACGGCCGGATCCCCGCCCGCAACGAGGTGGCGAAGAAGACGGTCGCCGGCCTCGGCTGGAAGCACGAGGGGACGATGCGGGCCCACCTCGCCCGCGCCGACGGGTCACCGGACGACTGCGAGGTCTGGGGAGTTTTGCCGGACGAGTTCCGCGCCGCCGCGGCGGACCTCTTGAAGTGAGCGACGGTCGCAGGTGAGCCCGCCCGCCGCCAAGGCCGAATTGATCGCGGACCGCGGCGAGGCCGCGGCCGACGACCACTTCTTTCGCTCGCCGCCCTTCCTCGAGGCGGAGGGCGTCACCCACTCGCTGCGGATCGCCAGCGAGGAGGGGGAGCTCGTCGGTCCGCTGGTCGTCCGCGAGATCCCCGGCGCGGACGCCCGCGACGCCACCTCGCCCTACGGCTATCCCGGGCTGGTCGGCTCCCTCACCTCCCTCGACCCGGCCTCGATCGACTGGAGCGGGACCGGGCTCGTCAGCGTCTTCGTCCGCCACGCTCTTGGCCCCTCGCCACTGACCGGCGCCAGCGAGCGCAACGTCGTGCAGATCGCCGATCCCTCGCTGCCGCCGAAAAGCCGACCCAGCGACCGCCGCCAGGTGCGGCGCAACCTCGAGGCCGGGTACGAGCTGGAGCTGATCCCCGGTACCAACGCGGATGCAGGGCAGCGGGCGGGGTTCCTCGACGTCTACGAGCAGACGATGCGCCGCGCCGGCGCGGCCGACCACTACTTCTTCGGGACCGACTACTTCGACCGCATCCTGAGGGCGCCCCGGACCTGGCTCGCCCTCGCCAACGCCCCGGGGGGAGCCCTCGCCGCCGCCTCGATCGCGACCGTCAGCGACGGCTACCTCCACTACTACCTCAGCGGCAGCGCCGACTCCCACCTCCGCGACTCGCCGATGAAGAACGTCGTCACCCGCCTCGTCGAGCACGCCGACGAGCTGGGCCTGCCACTCAACCTGGGCGGCGGCATCTCACCCGGGGACGCGCTCGAGGAGTTCAAGCGCGGCTTCGCCAACCGCCAGCTGACCTGGCTGACCTCGGAGCTGATCTGCGACCGGCAGCGCTACGAGGAACTGAGCAACGGCCACGACGCGGGCGGGTACTTCCCCGCCTACCGCGCCTAAGCCCTCTGCTCAGCCTTCTTCGGGTTCGGCCGGCGTCGGGCCGGTGAAGGCGAAGCCCTGGACGGGCTCGCCGCCGTATTTGCCCCAGGTCTCCTTGCCGAAGGCGCGGATCGCGTCGAGCGTCGCCTGGCCCTTGTATTCGCGGCAGGTGAGCAAGTTCGTCCAGGTCACGGCGGCGACGTCGTAGACCATCTCGTAGGGGAAGAACAGCGCCGCCCCATACATGGTGTCGTAGAGCCCCTTCAGTTCGAGCTGGGCCTGCTCCGGCAGGTCCGGCGAGTACTCGATCGCCAGCCGCCCGTGCTCGAGTGAGTGGACGACGTCGAGTTGATTCGGTTCCTCGCTGTAGGCGCCGTCGGCCTGCTGGAAGGGGGGTTCGACGTGGTTGCCCGAGGTCGGCGGGCTGGTCTTGTATTCGGGCGTGGGCGAATTGGGGGGGATGTGCGTCTTCCCCTCGTTCGGCAGCTTCAGGCGCAGTTCGCAGTTCGCTTTGCGGGCGGCCGCTTTCAGGTCGGTCTCCTTCGCCGCCGCCGGGACGATCCCCGCCCGCTCGTCCGGCTGGATCCCGTTGGTGTTGCCGATCGATTCGTCGAGGTTGATGTGGGCGCCGCCGTCGTCGGTGTTGCCACCGGCGCTGCTGCTGTCGTCGCCGCCGCTGACGAGGAGGAAGACGACGACCGCGACCGCGATCACCAACGTCGAGACGACCGCGTAGCCGATCAGCAGCCGGTTGCGCCCCGACTGCTTCGCGCCTTCTTCAGCGGCGATCCGCTCCTGCCGCAGACGCTCTCGTTCGCGCTCTCCCTTTCCCATGGTCTAGGAGATTATTCCGCACGCTCGATTTCGGCGGCGTCACCCCGCACCCGCTCCCAGGGACGCGAGGCCCGCAGGGCCGCCAACACCGCTTTCGTCGCCGGCGCGCGGTTGAGGGCGTAGAAGTGGATCCCCGGAGCGCCGGCGATCAGGAGCTCGGCGCACTGCTGGGCGGCGTAGGCGATGCCGAGCTCGAACTCGCGCTCGGGCTCGCCGGCGGCGGCTTCGAAGGCAGCTTCGAGGCTGGGTGGGATCGAGGCGTCGCAGAGGTCGCAGATCCGCTTCGTCTGCGCGAAGCTGGCGACCGGGATCACCCCGGCCAGGATCGGCACCTCGATCCCCCGGGCCCGCGCCGCCCGCACGAAGTCGAAATAGACCTGGTTGTCGAAGAAGAGCTGGGTGATCAGGAAGCCGGCGCCGGAGTCGACCTTCGTCTTCAGGTAGCGGAGATCGGTGTCGAGATCGGGCGCCTCCGGGTGCACCTCCGGAAAGCAGGCGCCGCCGATGCCGAAGCTCCAGCCGGAAGCGATGAACTCCGCCAGCTCGGCGGCGCTCCCCAGCCCGCCCTCGGGCTGGACGAAGTCCTCCTGGCCGCGAGGGGGATCGCCGCGCAAGGCGAAGACGTTCTCGATCCCGGCCGCCTCGATCCGGTCGAGGGTCGTCGCCAGACCCTCGGTCGTCTCGCCGACGCAGCTGAGGTGGGCCATCGTCTCGAACCCGAGCTCGTCCTTCAGCGCCTTGGTGATCTCGACGGTGCCGTCGCGGGTCGAGCCGCCGGCGCCGTAGGTCACCGAGACGAAGTCGGGCTCGAGCGCCCGCAGCTCACGCGCCGTCGCGAACAGCTGCTCGGTCGCCTCCGCCGTCTTCGGCGGGAAGAACTCGACCGAGAAGGTCGGGGGGCGCTCGGAGATGATTCGATCGATCTGCACCCCGGAAGGGTAGCCCGCGTCGCCGGCTCAGGACTTGGCGCGGGCGGCGAAGTAAGCCTGGATCTCCTCCAGCCGCTTCCCCTTCGTCTCCGGCACCAGCCTCCAGCAGAAGACCAGGGTGAGGACGCCGACCGCGCCGTAGAACCAGAAGGCGCCGGAGCGGCCGAGGGCTTCGATCAGCAGCAGAAAGGTGAGGGAGACGATGAAGTTGAAGGTCCAGTTCGCCATCGTGCCGATGCCGGCTGCCTTGCTGCGGACGCTGAGCGGGTAGATCTCGGCGTTCAGCAACCAGAAGATCGGCCCGAGGCTGATCGCGAAGGAGGCGACGTAGGTCATCAGGCTGACGATCGCGAGAGCCGAGTCGAAGGTGCTGTCGCCACCGCCCTCGAAGGCGAGGCCGAGGGCGAAGAGCGAAACGACCATCCCCGAGACCCCGACCATCAACAGCGTGCGGCGGCCGGCGCGGTCGAGCAACCGCAGCGCGACCACCGTCATCGCGACGTTGATGACGCCGACGCCGACGGCGGCCAGGATCGAGCCGGCCGAGGAGTTGACGCCGGTGAATTCGACGATCGTCGGCGCGTAGTAGATGACGGTGTTGATGCCGGTCACCTGCTGCAGGATCGCCAGCCCGACGCCGACCACCAGCGCCGCTTTCACCACCGGGTCCAGCAGCTCACTCCATGCCCCCGGCTTCTCGTCGATGCTCTCTTTGATCTCCTCCAGCTCGCGGTCGATCGTGTCCGGGTCGTCGACGCGGATCTTCGCCAGCGTCGCCCGCGCCGCGAAATCGTCTCCGCTCATCACCAGCCAGCGCGGGCTCTGCGGCATCCGCACCATCCCGAAGGCGAGGGCCAGCGCCGGGACGCAGCCGAGGCCGAGCATCCAGCGCCAGCCTTCGACGTGGTCAAAGGCGAGGCCGACCAGATAGGCGACGAGGATCCCGATCGTCACCGCCAGCTGGAAGAAGCTGACGAGGCGGCCGCGGCTCTCCGGCGGCGCCACCTCGGAGATGTAGACCGGCGCGGCGGCGGAGGCGAGGCCGATCGCGACGCCGATGACTATGCGAGCGACGACCAGGACCTCCACCCCTGGGGCGGCGGCGGAGGCCAGGGCGCCGAGGATGAAGACGGCGGCCGCGACCAGGATCATCAGCCGGCGGCCGTAGGTGTCGGCCGCCGGACCGGCGATCGCCGCCCCGACCACGGCCCCGATCGGGACCGCGGCGACGACCAGGCCCTGGGCGAAGCTGCCGAGGTCGAAGTCCGTCTTGATGAAGAGGAGGGCGCCGGCGATGACGCCGGTGTCGTAGCCGAACAGGAGGCCGCCGAGCCCGGCGATCGCCGCGGTCAGGACCACGTTGCGCCGCGCCCGCTGCGCGGACGCCTCAGATCCCGTCATCGGAAGAGGAAGCTATCGCCCCGAGAGGACTCTTTTCGATCGCTCTTTGCGGGAAGGTCGCCGCGGCACCCCTGGCGCGCGGGAAGACCGGGGAGTAAGTTGATTTTGCGACCGAGAGGGACCGGCTCCGGCGAAAGCCGGCAGGAGCAGGGTCTCGAAGGTGACGCCACGAGCTTCTGAGCGCGAAGGCTACGCGCACGGCAGGCATCGAGCGTCACCCCCGGTCGTTTTTTTCTGCCTTCTCGTCCGGCGCGGTGCCTACCGTTGCGGTCGGCCTCTGGGAGACCTGCCCTTCCCAGGCCGGCGACCGGGGCGCACCCTCTGGGAGTCGGGCGTCGCTGCGAACCCCGTGATCCGCGTTGCGACTAGCCCGCCCGCTCCCGTTCCACTGTGGGACGATCCGCGCCATGGGCAGCGAGGTGCGCTACGAGCGGACGGGAGCCGCCGCCGTGCTGACGATCGACCGGCCGCAACGCCGCAACGCGGTCGACGGCGCGACGGCCGCCCGGCTGCGCGAGGGCCTGGAGGAGTTCGAGGCGGACGAGTCCGCGCGCGTCCTCGTCCTCACCGGCGCCGGGGGCGAGGCGTTCTGCGCCGGGGCCGACCTCAAGGCGCTCGACCTCGACGTCGACGACCCCGGCGGCCCGATGGGGTTTACGCGGCGCACGGCGTCGAAGCCGACGATCGCGGCGATCGATGGCTGGTGCCTGGCGGGCGGGCTCGAGCTCGCGCTCTGGTGCGATCTGCGGCTGGCGACGCCGGCGTCCGTCTTCGGCTGCTTCGAGCGGCGCTGGGGAGTGCCCCTAATTGACGGCGGCACCCAGCGACTGCCGCGGGTGGTCGGGCTCGGGCGGGCGCTCGAGATGATCCTCACCGGCAGGGCGGTCGAGGCCGAGGAGGCGCACCGGATAGGGCTCCTCAACGAGCTGACCGAGCCGGGGCGCCACCTCGAGCGGGCGCTGGAGTGGGCGGAGCGGATCGCCTCCTTCCCGCAGGAGACGGTGCTGAGCGACCGTCGCGCCGCGATCGAGGGAGCCGGCCTGCCCCTGGCCGCGGGGCTCGAGCTCGAGCATCGCCTCGGTCGCGAGGTGCTCGAAGTGGCCGCGCGCGGAGCGGCCCGGTTCGCCGCCGGCGAGGGGCGGCACGGCGAGGGGCTCTAAGGGTCCCCCTGCAGCTCAGCCGCCGCCGCCTCCGCCCCGAAGTATGGGAGCACGGCGAGGTACACCAACTCCGGGAGAAGGCCGTTGAACCCGAGCGTCCGGCCCGAGGAGAGACGGCCGTGGAGAACCGCGAGGATGCCGGCGACGACCGCCTCGGCGGAGATCGCGGGGGCCTCATTGTCGCTTTCCTCCCGCGCCAGGTCGATCAGGAGCGCCGCCCGTTCCATCGCCTCGGTTCGCTTCTGGACCGCCTTCGGCCCGGCGGCATGAACCTCGACCAGCAGCGCCCGCCCGACCTCGGGCTGACCCTCGAGGAAGCTCAGCAGGCCCGCCAGGGCGCCCCGCAGGCGGCCGCGCCAGGTCTCGCTGCCGACTGCGGTCTCCCTCATCGCCAGCTCGATCCAGGCAGATCCGGCGTCCAGCGCCTGCAGGTAGCAGTCTTCCTTGTCGCTGAAGTTGTCGTAGAAGGCCTGCCGGTAGAGCCCGGCGGCCTCGATCGCATCCTGCACCGTGGTCTGCTCGTACCCTTGCCTGCCTACTGATTCGAGCATCCCCTGGAGGATGCGCTGCCGCTTTCCGGTCAAAGTCCCCGCCCGGTTTCGATTGATTGGTAAAACAGATTGTCTGGTTTTGGTACCTAAACGGTATCCGGTTCCAGGTCTCGACCTACCCGCGATCGGACTTCGGTACTGTTTCGTTCGTGACTCGAAACTCAACAAGGCGTCCACTTCCGGGGCAGCAGCCGCTACCGCGCAAGTTCATCGCCCAGCATCAGCGCGCGCGGATCATCGCCGCGCTGGCCGAGGAGACCTCTCGGCAGGGCTTCCGCGCGGTGACCGTCGCCGACGTCGTCAAACGCGCCGGAATCGCTCGCAACACCTTCTACGACAACTTCGGCTCCAAGGAGGAGTGCTTCCTGGCCGCGCAGGAGTACGCGATGTCCACTGCTCTGGAGCGGGTGGTGGCAGCAGGCGGCTCGCTCGACGAGTGGCCGCAGCGCGTCCGCGCCGGCCTCGGCGCCTTCCTCGACTACGTGGCGGAGCAACCCGCGCTGGCCCGCACCTGCATGGTCGAGGCGCTCTCGGCCGGGCCGGCGGCGGTCCGGCACTACGAGGAGTCCCAGCAGGCCTTCGTCTCCCTCTTCCGACTTGGACGCGATGTCTCTCCGCACGGACCCGACCTGCCGGAGACATTGGAGGAAGCGATCATCGGCGGCGTCTTCTGGATCCTCTACCAGCGGCTGACCACTTCCCGGCCGGAGGCGATCTCCGAGCTCCTCCCGGAGCTGGTGGAGTTCGCCCTCGCTCCCTATCTGGGCCCCGAGGAGGCGCATCGGGTCGCGATCGCCGAGGAGGACGCCGGCGTAGAGGTCGCGCCGGCCGGGTAGGACGGGGTGGGACCTAAAAACTGGCCAGTCGGCCAGTCAGGGACCAACCCGTCCAGATCGGTATCGTCGATTCTCTTGAGCGAACCAGGCAACCCGTCCGTCGAATCTCCCGAGTACCCGCCCGAGTTGGCTCGGCTGCCCCCGGGACGCCACGGGCTGCCCCGGGAGTTCGTCGCCCACAACCAGCGGGAGCGGTTGATCGCGGGGCTGGCGGAGGCCGTTGCGGAAAACGGCTACGCCGGCACGACGATCGCCCACATCACCCGCCACGCGGCGGTCTCCCGCCGCACCTTCTACGAGCACTTCAACAGCAAGGACGAGTGCTTCGTCGAGGCCTATGACGTGGTCATGGCGGAGCTGCGCAAGCGGGTGGGGGAGGCGTTCGAGCAGGAGGATGCGTGGCCGCAGGCGGTGCGGGCGGGCATCGCCGCGATGCTCGAGTTCCTCACCGCGGAGCCGCACCTGGCTCGTCTCAGCATGGTCGAGGCGCTGGTCGCCGGACCGGTCGTGATCGAGCGTTACGACGACGCGATCCAGAGTCTCGTCCCCTACTTCCAGGCGGGGCGGGAGGGTCGCTCGGAGGAGATCCTCGCCGGCCTCTCCTCGACGACGGAGGAGGCGCTGGTGGGAGGGATGGTGTCGCTGATCTCGCGGCGCGTCTTCGCCGACCGCACGGACGAGCTCGAATCCCTGCTGCCGGATCTGGTCGAGTTCACGCTGACGCCCTATCTCGGCAGCGCCGAAGCGGCCAAGGTCGCTCGCGCGAGCTGAAGAGCCGGGGGGCCGAAAACTTGCAGTTGACTCTATGGAGTTACTCTCTCTTGGATACGAACATACGTTCGTATGGAGATCGCCTGCGTCATCGACGAACGACTGGCGACTCCGCCGCGCCCGGATCGTGCCGGGGGGCCTCGGTCCGGGCGCGCCGACCTTCCCGACCCGGTCGAAGCGGCCGAGCTGAGCGAGGCGATGGTGCGGGCGCTGGAGGCGATCGGCGCCGCGGTCGAGTCGGAGCGCGCCGGCGAGGCGTTCTTCGCCGTCGACGGCCTCCGCGGCCTCTACGGCGGCTCGACGGCGGGCGTCTTGGCCGCGGCCAAGCAGGCGATGGGCGCGGAGAGACGGGTCGCCGTCGGCCGCACCCGCTTCGCCGCCTTCCTCGCCGCCGGTAGCTGGCCCAAGCCCGTCCCGGTGGCGGCGCTGCAGCCGCGGCTGCGGGTCTCCGGACGCGAGGCCGAGGGTCTGGTCGACGCCCTCGCCCGCCTCGGGATCGAGACCCTGGAGGCGTTCGCCCGTCTCTCCGCCGATCAGGTCGCCGATCGCTTCGGGCCGCTCGGCGTCGAAGCCCTGGGGCTATGTCGCGGCCGGGAGGAACCGCTGCGGCCGCGGATTCCGCACGAGGAGCTGGCCGAGGAGGTCGAGCTGCCGGAAGGGACGGCGGGAACTCAGCTCGATCGCGCGCTCGAGCTCCTCGTCGACCGCCTGCTGGCGGCGCCGCGGCGCAACGGCAGGACCCTGCTCGGCCTCCGGCTCGGGGCCCGGCTCGCCGGCGGCGGCAGCTGGAGTGTCGAGCAGGGGCTGGGCCGTCCCAGCGCCTCGGCGAAGGTGCTGCGCAACGTCCTCGCCCCGCGCCTCGAAGACCTCCCGGGCCCGGCGACGGCGCTGCGGCTGCGGGCGGTGGGTCTCGGTCCGCCCGCCCGCGACCAGCTCGAGCTCTCGGTCGGGGGCGCGGAGCCGCGGCGGCGACGGCTCGGGGTCGCGGTGCGGGAGGTACGGGCGACTCAGGGGGCCGAGGCGCTGCTGAAGATCCTCCCCGTCGACCGCGGCTCCCGGGTGCCCGAGCGCTGGGCGATGCTGACTCCCTACCCCGAGCTCTGATGCCCGGCCTCCGCCGGCTCTACGCCCCCCAGCGGGTGGCGGTCCAGACCGATCCCGGCGGCGCGCCGGCAGCGGTCGACGGGACGACAGTCGAGTCCGTCCGCGAGGAGTGGCTGGTCGAGGACCGCTGGTGGACGCCGGAGCCGGTCCGTCGCCACTACTTCGAGCTGGCGCTGCGTGACGGCCGCGCCCTCACCGTCTTCCGCACCGCCCGCGCCCAGCGCTGGTACCGGCAGCGAGCCTGATGTACGTCGAGCTGCACGCGCACTCCGCCTTTTCCTTCCTTGATGGCGCCTCGACTCCGACCGAGCTGGCCGCTGCTGCTGCCGCCCAGGGGTATCCGGCGTTCGCGCTTACCGACCATGACGGGGTGTGGGGGTCTATGGAGTTTGCCCATGCGTGTAAGGGGTTCGGGATCCGACCTATTACGGGAGCGGAGTTGACGGTTGGGGTTGGGCCGGCGGGTCCTGTCGCCGCAGGGGACCCACCCCCCCTTGCAACTGCGCAAGGGGGGGTCCCCCCTACGACGCCACCCCCCGGCAGATACGTGCATGTCACTCTGCTGGTCGAAAGCGAGGTCGGATACCGGAACTTGTGTCGGTTGCTTACCGCGGCCCATTCGCATACGCGGGACAGCGCGGGGCGGACCTTGTCTCAGGCTTGGGCGACTCTCGAGGAGTTGGAGGAGCACGCTGAGGGGCTGGTTTGTCTCTCGGGCTGTGCACGTGATGGGGCTGTCGCCGGGGCCTTCGAGCGAGGGGATACCTCGGGTGGGGAGAAGGTTGCTCGGCGGCTGCTGGGGGCCTTCGGGCGGGAGCGGTTTCGGGTTGAGCTGCAGCGGCCCTACTGGCGCCGGGACCGGGCTCGCATCAGGTGGCTGGCATTGCTCGGCGAGCGGCTCGGGGTGCCCTGCGTCGCCACCGGCAACGTCCACGCCCACGATCGTCGCCGGGCACCGCTGCAGGACGCCCTCGTCGCGATCGGGCGTTGCGAGACCCTGGAGGAGTCCGAGCCCCACCGCCGCGGCAACTCCACCTCGGCCCTGACCTCGCCGGCGGCGATGGCGGCCCGCTTCGCCGAATACCCGGAGGCGGTCGTTGAGACGGAGCGGATCGCCGAGCGCCTCCGCTTCGACCTCACCCAGCAGCTCGGCTACCGCTATCCCGGCAGCGAGGACCCGGATGCCGACGGTGAGCTCGCCCGCGTCTGCAACCACCACCTCGGCGAGCGCTACGCCGGCAGCGCTCGCCTGCTGGAGGCTCAGTGGCGGCTGGAGGAGGAGCTGGGGACGATCCGTAAGCTCGGCCTCTCCGGCTTCTTCCTGCTGCACCGCGACCTGCTCGAGCTGGCGCGCGAGGTGGCGGCCGAGGTGCGCGGGCTCGATTCCGCGCGGTCGATCCTGCCGCCGGGCCGGGGCCGGGGCTCCAGCGTCAGCTCGATCGTCTGCTACCTGACCGGCCTCTCCCACGTCGACCCGGTCGAGGCCGACCTCTTCTCCGGACGCTTCCTCAACGAGGAAACGACCTCGATGCCGGACATCGACCTCGACTTCCCCCGCGACATCCGCGAGGTCCTGATCCCGCGCGCGCACGAGCGCTACGGCCGCGACCGCTCGGCCCTCGTCGCCGCCTTCCCCACCTACCGGCCGAAGGGCGCCGTCCGCGACCTCGGCAAGGCGCTGGGGCTGCCGGCGGCGGAGATCGACCGGGTGGCGAAGACGGTCGGCTTCTTCGAGAGCGCCGCCGAGCTCGAGCGCAACGTCGTCGCCGCGCTGGGGGCGGAGCGGGCGAAAGAGCCGCGGTGGCGGGTCCTGTTGAAGCTGGCGGAGGAGGTCATGGGCTTGCCGCGCCACTCCTCCCAGCATCCCGGCGGGATGGTGATCTCGACCCGGCCCCTGATCGACGTCTGCCCGGTCGTGCCGGCGGCGATGGAGGGCCGTCAGACGGTGCAGTGGGACAAGGACTCCTGCGCCGACGCCGGCTTCCTCAAGATCGACCTGCTGGGGCTGGGGATGCTCTCGGCGGTCGAGCGCTGCGTCGAGGAGATCGGCCGCGCCCGCAGCGAGCGGCTCGACCTCTCGCGGATCCCGCTCGACGACGAGGAGACCTTCGAATCGATCCGCGCCGCCGAGACCACCGGCGTCTTCCAGATCGAGAGCCGGGCACAGATGCAGATGCTGCCGCGGACCCGGCCACGCGACCTCGACGACCTCGTCGTCCAGGTGGCGCTGGTGCGGCCGGGGCCGATCCAGGGCGGCGCGATCCATCCCTACATCGAACGGCGAAAGCTGCGGCGCGAAGACCCCGACTACGAGATTCCCTACCCCCACCCGCTGCTGGAGCCGGTGCTGGAGGAGACGCTGGGGACGATCGTCTTCCAGGAGCAGGTGATCGAGGTGGCGATGGCGCTCTCCGGCTTCACCTCCTCGGAGGCCGAGGGCCTGCGGCGGGCGATGAGCCGCAAGCGCTCCGAGGAGGCGATCGCCGAGCACCACCGGCGCTTTGTCGCCGGCGCCGCCGCCAAGGGCGTCTCCGAGGAGGTCGCCGAGAGCGTCTGGGAGCAGATCAAGGGCTTCTCCGGCTTCGGCTTCCCCAAGGCCCACTCGGCCGCCTTCGGCCTGCTCGCCTACCAGTCGGCCTGGCTACGGATCCACTACGGGCCGGAGTTCCTCTGCTCGCTGCTGAACGAGCAGCCGATGGGGTTCTACCCGCCGGACTCGCTGGTCCACGAGGCGCAGCGGCGGGGGATCCGGGTGGCGGCGGCGGACGCCAACCACAGCAAGGTCCTCTGTCACGTCGAATCGCCGCGCTCGGAAGACGGCGTGCGCGGCGGTCTCGTGGTCCGGGTCGGGCTCGGCTACGTCAAGGGGGTGAAGGAGGAGGAGATGGAGGCGCTGGTCGCCGAGCGCGAGCGCGGCGGGCCGTACGAGGGGATCGCGGAACTGGCCTCGCGCTCGGGCGCCGGCCTGCCGAGCCTGGAGCGCCTCGCCTGGGCCGGGGCGCTCGACGGCATCCCGGTCGGCGAGGAGGGGGACCGGCGCGAGGCGCTCTGGCGCATCGGCGTCACCGGCGCCGGTCAGACGCGCGGCAACGGCACCCAGCTGGCACTGCCGATGGAGCCGCCCGAGCCGCCCGCGCTGAAGCCCCTGGGCGAGTGGGGAAGGCTGCTCGCCGACTACCGCTCGACCGGGATGACCGTCGACGAGCATCCGCTGGAGCTGCTGCGACCGGGCCTCGACCCGCAGCTCGTCCGCAGCGCCGAGCTGCAGCGGCTGGCGCACGGCTCGGCGGTCGAAATCGGCGGCATGGTCACCGCCCGCCAGCGCCCGGAGACCGCCAACGGCATCACCTTCCTCCTGCTCGAGGACGAGCGCGGCTCGGTCAACCTGATCGTGCCTCCGCCCGTCTACGACCGGCACCGCTCCCTCGTCCGCACCGCTCCCCTGCTGCGCGCCCGCGGTCGCCTCGAGCGCCGCGACGGCACGGTCAACGTCGTCGTCAGCGAGCTGGCGCCGCTGCGATGGAAGCAGCCGCCAGGGGATCGTCCATCCGACCCCACAGCACCGCATGCAGCCGTCGCAGGCATTCGTCGAGCAGTCGAACGTCACCCCTTCTGCTGAGCTCCTGCCCCGGCCCGTCGAGAACCGCATCCACCCAGACGGCGACGTCTCCCTGAGCTGAGCCGTCGGCCTCCAGGCCCGGGGCCGAAGAGGCGAAGACGACGCCGTCGACCCCGACCTCCGCCCAGACCTGCTCTTTCTCGAATCCGCTTCCGGGCGACGGGACGATCGTCAGCTCGAGCGCCTTACCGACGTGCTCGGGAAGGGAGACCAGGGGAAGGACCGTGCGCAGCAACCCCGCCGCCTCCGCCGCGGTGAGCCCGGACAAGCCGGAGGCGACGACGTGCCGCCGGCGCCAGCGGCCGATGCCCGCGATCAGCGCCATCGCCCGGCGCGCCTTATCGGTCAGGGCGAAGCGCCGGCGCCGGGACGACTCGGCGATCTCCCTGACGAACCCACCGATCGCGAACAAGCTGGCGCGACGGCTGACCTGATGGAAGCTGAGGTCGTGCTCTCCCTGCGCAAGCTCCGTCAGCGAGCGAGGGCCCTGATCCAGCGCCTTGATCATCCCTGACTCCCAGAGGTCCGCCACGAGGGCGAAAGAGCCCCATTCGTGGGCGCCGATTTCCCCGTTGGGCAGTCGCCGCAGCGAAGCATCCGCATAAGCGTCGACGAGCTCGGCCAACTCCCTCCCCCGGCCCTCGGTGAGCGTGTGGACCACTTTCGAGGGAACGCCGACCCTCTCCTCCCGGACGATGATCCCCAGCTCCGCCAACTTGCCCGAGTACCGGTAGATGGTGCGCGGCGCGTAGCCCGGAACCCGTTCGGTCAGCTCCTTGGTCCGCAGCGGCTCCGCCCTCAACGCCATCAGGATCGGGCCGCTGGCGCCGGCGCCGAGGATGCGGAGCACGCCGGGGGTCGTCAGCTCCGCCGCCTGCTCGTCGATGTCGTCTGAGACGTGGTCCTCTGCCCCAGGTTCCCCAACCGTCAACTTTCCCCACCTTGTCTGGTCCGGTACTTCTGAAGACTGGTCGAGCGAGAATAGTCGGGTTTTTTGTAGGTGTTTCGGGCAGATGAGTGACTTCGTCATCGAGTGACATCTGTCACCCGAAGGTCACCCCATTGCTAGCTTCGGCGGGTGCAGCAGGCCAGACTCGAAGCCGCCCGCAACGGCGACGAAGCCGCCTTCGAGCAGCTCCTCGAGCCCTATCGGAGGGAGCTGCACGCGCACTGCTACCGGATGCTCGGATCCCTCCACGACACCGAGGAAGCGATGCAGGAGGCGATGCTGCGGGTCTGGCGCGGGCTGGACCGTTTCGAGGAGCGCAGCTCGCTGCGCTCCTGGCTCTACCGGATCGCCACCAACACCTGCCTCGACGCGATCGCCCGGCGCAAGCGGCGACTGCTGCCAGAGGAGTACGGGCCCAAGGCCGACCCCCACGCCCCGCCGGGCGAGCCGGTCGCCGAGGGGGTCTGGATCGAGCCCTACCCGGACGAGATGCTCGCGGTCGAGGACGGCTATGCCTCACCCGACGCCAGCTACGAGGAGCGCGAGGCGGTCGAGCTCGCCTTCGTCGCCGCGATGCAGCACCTGCCGCCGCGCCAGCGCGCGGTCCTGATCCTGCGCGAGGTGCTCGGCTTCTCCGCCAAGGAGGTCGGGGAGACGCTCGAGACCTCCGTCCCATCCGTCAACAGCGCCCTCCAGCGAGCCCGCAGGATCGTCGAGGAGCGCCTGCCGGAGCGCAGCCAGCAGGTCACGCTGCGCTCCCTCGGCGACGCCCGCATGAAGGAGATCGTCGAGAGCTACATGGAGGCGATGCGGGGTGGCGACGTCCAGCGCGTGGTCTCGATGCTGACCGAGGACGTCGCCTGGTCGATGCCGCCGCTGGCCAGTTGGTACGGGGGGATCGACGAGGTCGAGGTCTTCCTCGCCACCAAGCCGCTCTCTGGCGAGTGGCGCTGGCGGCACCGTCCGACCAGCGCCAACGGACAACTCGCGGTCGGCACCTACACCTGGATGGAGGGGGAGAAGACGCACGTTCCGTTCTCCCTCGATGTCCTCACCCTGGAGGGCGAGCGGATCAAGGAAGTGACTGCTTTCGTCGTCAGGCCGGCGGACACCGCGGATGGTTATTCTCGGTGGCCCGACCGCGCTGCCGACCCCCGGCGCGTGGAGGCCGTCTTCCGGCGTTTTGGCCTGCCGGACCACGTCGATTGATGGAGATCACGTCGATCGGCGCCGACGGCGATTACTTTCCGCCAGTCCAGGAGTCCCTATTCACATGAACACCATCGATAACGACCGCACCCGCTGGCTCGCCCTCTACGTCCTCTGCGCGGGGATGCTGATGATCGTCCTCGACGCGACGATCGTCAACGTCGCCCTGCCCTCGATCCAGGACGACCTCGACTTCTCCCAGAACAACCTCGCCTGGGTGATCAACGCCTACATGATCCCCTTCGGCGGGCTGCTGCTGCTGGCGGGCCGGATGGGCGACCTCCTGGGCCAGCGCCGCGTCTTCCTCGTCGGCCTGACGATCTTCACCGCCGCCTCGCTCCTCTGCGCCGCCTCGCAGAACCAGGAGATGCTGGTCGGCGCGCGGTTCATCCAGGGATTCGGAGGCGCCCTCGCCTCGGCGGTGATCCTGGGGATGATCGTGACGATGTTCCCGGAGCCCGCGGCGCAGGCAAAAGCGATCGGCGTCTACGGCTTCGTCGCCTCCGCCGGCGGCTCGATCGGCCTGCTTCTCGGCGGCGTCCTCACCGACGCGATCAGCTGGCACTGGATCTTCTTCATCAACTTGCCGATCGGGATCGCCGTCGCCGTCCTCGCGAAACGGGTCGTCGCCAACCCCGACGGGATCGGGCTCAGCGAGGGGGCCGACTTTCCGGGCGCGCTGCTGCTGACCAGCTCGCTGATGCTCGGCGTCTTCACGATCCTGCAGATCGAGAACTGGGGCTGGGGAGACAGTCGCACGCTCGTCCTCAGCGCGATCTCGGCGGTGCTGCTGGCGCTCTTCATCTTCCGCCAGGCGCGGATCGAGAACCCGTTGATGCCGCTGCGGCTCTTCCGCTCCCGCAACGTCGCCGGATCGAACGTCCTCCAGGCGCTGCTGGTCGCCGGCATGTTCGGGATGTTCTTCCTCGGGGCGCTCTACCTGCAGCGGGTGCTCGATTACAGCCCGCTCGAGGTCGGCCTCGCCTTCCTGCCGACGACGATCGTGATGGGCGGTCTCTCCCTCGGGTTCTCCGAAAAACTGATCATGCGCTTCGGCCCGCGCACGACCTTAATCCCCGGCGTCTGCCTGGTCGTCGTCGCGCTGTTGCTCTTCGCGCGCACGCCCGTCGACGGCAACTACGCGACCGACCTGCTGCCGCCCTTCCTGCTGATCGGGATCGGCGTCGGCACCTCGTTCCCGGCGATCATGACCCTGGCGATGTCGGGGGCGACCCCCGAGGACGCCGGTCTCGCCTCCGGCCTGGTCAACACCAGCATGCAGGTCGGCGGCTCGATCGGCCTGGCGGTCCTGGCGACGCTTTCCACCGAGCGGACCAACTCGCTGCTCGCCGACGGCGAGGGCCAGCTGCAGGCGCTCACCTCCGGCTACCACGTCGCCTACCTGATCGGCGCCGGGCTGGCGGCGATCGCGGTGGCGATCGCGGTCTTCGTGCTCAGGGACCCGCGGCCGGAGGAGATGCCGGTGCCGCAGGAGGGCGAGCCCGAGCCCGCCCTCTCCGAAGCCGCTTGAGCCGAATACTCAGCAAGAGTTAAAGGCCGGCCGGCGGCGGCCGATGAGGGAGGTATGCGACATCCCTCCCTTGCCTCGACGACGATGCCGGCCTTCGCCGAAGCACCGGACGAGCGAGCGAGGATGGGGAAGATCTCCGGGGTGCTGTGGATCGCCGCCGCGATCATCGGCGTCGTCGGCTGCTACCTGCCGGGGGCGGAGCACGCCGCAATGGGCTGGGTCTTCGGGCTCAGCGCCCTGATCCTGCTCTACGGCGTCGCCTCCGCGGTCGGCTGGCTCGCCTGGGACAGGGCGTCGATGCGGACGCTGGGAATCGGGATGGTGGTGACGACGCCCGTCGTCGGGCTCGCCATCTACCTGACCGGCGGCGCCGCGAGCTTCGTGCAGCCGCTGCTCGTCACCCTCCTTCTCTACGCGGCGTTCTTCTTCCCTTCGCAATGGGCCTGGCCGCTGGCGATCGAGCTGGTCCTCGTCGCCGGGCTGCCGCTGCTCTACGACGGCAATGCGATCGGGGACGCCTTCCTCCCCCGCTACGTCGCCTTCGTCGTCGGCTTCCTCTCCGCCACCTGGGTCCTGGTCGGGCTGCGGCAGCGGCTCCTTGCCGCCGAGCTGCACCAGCGCGACATCGCCTACCGCGACGCCCTCACCGGGGTCGCCAACCGGCGCCAGTTCGACGAGACCTTGGAGCGCGAGCTGGCGCGCCGCTCCCAGCCTCGCGGCGGCCGCCGCGACACCGACCGGAGCCCACTGGCTCTGCTCGTCCTCGACCTGGACGACCTCAAGGGGATCAACGACAACCACGGCCACCCGGTCGGCGACGCCGTCCTCCGCCAGGTTGCCGAGCGGGCCCAGTCGATCCTCCGCTCCTCCGACACCCTGGCCCGGATCGGCGGCGACGAGTTCGCCGTCATCGCCCCCGGCGCCCACGGCGAAGGCGCGCGGCTGATGGGAGAGGCGATCTCAAGCGCGATCAGCACCCACTACTCGGACTCGGGCACGCCGGCGCCCAGCGTCTCGGTCGGCTGGTCCGTCTTCCCGGTGGACGGCGCCGACTTCGAGAGCCTGATCCGCGCCGCCGACGATCGCATGCTCGACCGCAAGCGCAAGAGCGCCCCTAGCCCCGCCTGAACGGCTCCTAGTCGCGCGCGAGCGAAGCCGACTCGAGGACGCCGAGCAGCTGCGTCACCCGGCAGACGAGGAGGCGCTCCTCGTCGACTTCGACCCAGGCCCCGGCGCTGGAGGGGAAGACGACGTGGTCCCCGGGCTGCACCGGCATCTCGACGCCGGCGCCGGCCCACCAGTCGAGGCCCGGGCCGACCGCGAGGACGATTCCCTGCTCTGGCGGCGGCTCGTGGGTGCCCGGCGGCACGACGAGGCCGGACCGCCGCACCCGGTCGGTGTCCAGCTCCTTGATCACGACCTGGTCGAAGAGAGGACGCAGCTGATGGCGGACCGACTCGGTCGGATCGGGTCTCTGTGCGGTGCCCACGGACTAAGTCTTTCGCATCCAGGGGATTAGGATCGGACAATGCCCCAGCGGGAGAAGAAACCGGTCAACTGGCGCGCCTGGCTCGTCGGCGCCCTCGCTGCCCTCGTCCTCATCGTCGCCCTGCAGAACTCGCAGGAGGTCAGCTTCGACCTCCTCACCGCCAGTTTCCAGGCGCCGCTGATCGTGATCATCCTCCTCGCCGCGGCGATCGGGATGCTGATCGGGTACGTCGCGCCGCTGGTCCGCCGTCACCGTCATGAGGAGCGGCGCCAGCTGGAGAAGGACCGCTAGGGGATCTCCCTAGGCGACCGCTCCGGCGCGGTCGCCGAACAGCGAGCGGGAAGGGATCCCGATCACCTCGCCTTCGAAGCGCTTCTTCGTCCCGTAGACGAGCCAGGTGGTGTCGATTTCGCCGATGTCGAGGTCGAGCCGCAGCTCGTCCTCGTGCTCTTCCAGATGCTCGATGTGGGTGAGGCCGGCGTCATAGCGACCGGCGAGCAGCTCCTCGCCGACCACCGGCTTGGAGACGACGTCGACGATCTCGTCCCACTGCGAGAGGTCGACGTACCCCTTGGTCGCCGGCACGATCCCCAGCGATCGGGGCCGCTCGACCTCGCGCCGGCTCAGCACCACCAGGTGCTTCGTCGGGAAGATGAAGGTGTCGACGACGAAGACCTCCTTCCAGTAGCGCTCCGTCACCTCGTGGACTTTGGGATGAGCGCTGCACTGGACCAGGAAGGCGTCGTCGCGGCCGCGGATCCGCTCGAGCCCGTCGAGGAAGTCGGCGATGTAGTCGATCTCGAAGTCCTCGACCCCCTGGAACGCCATGTAGCGGCGCACGGCCCGCTCGTGGCAGGTCCCCTCCGGGCCCAGGGTGACGATCGTGATTCCCATCGAGTACACAAGAGTAGTCGAGCAAAGCGCCGTTGCAAGCGGGGTGAGACTCGGCCACGCGGGTATAGAAGCGGCCAGATGTCACATAACCATTACATCGATCGGTGTAGCATCTGACAATGGCAGAGCGAGGCGCCGTCCCCAACGTCCCGAAAGCGCGCCGCCGCGCGCTCGACGCCGTCCGCTCGCTGTTCTCGCCGTTGCTCCCGGATGACTACCTCGAACTGATCAACCCGCTGTGGTCAACGCAGGAGCTGCGCGGGCGGATCGAGCGGATCGAGCGCGAGACGCCTGACGCGGTCACGGTTTTGATCCGCCCCGGCTACGAGTGGACGGGGCACACCCCCGGCCAGTACCTGCGGATCGGGGTCGTCGTCGACGGCGTCCACCACTGGCGCGCCTACTCGCTGACCACCGACCCCGGGCGGCCCGACGGGCTGATCGGAATCACCCCAAAGCGGGTTGACGCGGGCAAGGTCTCGCCCTTCCTCACCCACCAGGCGCGCCCCGGCGACATCGTCCGGCTCGGCGGCGTCGAAGGCACCTTCGTGCTGCCGGACCCGCCGCCGCAGAAGCTCCTCTTCATCAGCGCCGGCAGCGGGATCACGCCGATCATGAGCATGCTGCGCAGCCTCGACCGCGAGGACGCCCTGAACGACGTCGTCCACGTCCACTCCTCCCGCAGCGCCGACGGCGTCATCTTCGGCGAGCAGTTGCGCGAGCTCGACTCCCGCTGCTCCGGCTACCGCCCGCACATCCGGATCACCAGCGAGGGCGGTCGGATCGCCCCCCCACACCTGGACGAGCTCTGCCCGGACTGGCGCCAGCGCCACGCCTTCGTCTCGGGGCCCGGCGAGATGCTCGACGCGCTCGTCCAGCACTGGCGGGCGGAGGGCGACCCCGAGCTGCTGGAGATGGAGCGCTTCCAGCCGGTGATCGGCGGCGGCGACACCCCCGCCGGCGAGGGCGGCTCGATCCGCTTCACCAAGAGCGGGATCGAGACCAGCTCCGACGGCCGCACGCCGATCCTCGTCGCCGGCGAGGAAGCCGGCGCCGAGCTTCCCTTCGGCTGCCGGATGGGGATCTGCCACACCTGCATCGGCCGGCTCTGCTCGGGCGAAGTCAGGGACCTGCGGACCGGCGAGGTCTACGGGCAAGAGGACGAAATGGTCCGCACCTGCGTCAACGCGCCTGAAGGCGACGTCGAGATTGCACTCTGAGAGAGAGGGAATGAAGACCAGATGACTGTTACCAGCACCCCACCCACGGACACCCCGATCGAGAACCCGCTCGCGCACCTCTCCGAGCAGCAGCTGGAGGAGCTGGGTCGCGAGTTCGACGCGATCCGCGATCGTGTCGCTGCCGAGCTCGGCGACCGCGACCGCCGCTACATCGAGAGCATGATCGAGATGCAGCGCCGCCTCGCCGTCCTCGGCCGGGTGCTGCTGCTCGCCTCGCGCAACCGCGGCGCCTGGGCCGCGGGGACCACCGCGCTTTCCGCCGCGAAGATCCTCGAGAACATGGAGATCGGCCACAACGTCATGCACGGCCAGTGGGACTGGATGAACGACCCGCGCATCCACTCCTCGACCTGGGACTGGGACACGGCCTCGACCGCCGAGGCCTGGAAGCACTCCCACAACTTTGTCCACCACACCTACACCAACATCCGCGGCAAAGACAAGGACCTCGGCTACGAGATCATGCGGATCGACCCGGCGCAGAAGTGGCACCCGGTCTACCTCGCACAGCCGATCTACAACCTGATCCTGGCGGCGCTGTTCGAGTGGGGCGTCGCCCTGCACGACCTCGACTTCGAAGCGATCCGCAAGGGCCACAAGCCGATGCCCCAGGTGAAGCGGGAGCTGAAGGGGATCGCCGGCAAGGCGAAAAGCCAGATCGTCAAGGACTACATCGCCTGGCCGCTGGTCAGCGCCCTGGCGGCGACGGCTGTCGATGCCGTGGTGGAGACGCGACGGCAGCGCAAGCAGCCCCGCGGGATCCTCGGTCGAGTCAAGCGCAAGCGGCGGAGTCGCTGGGCGCCGGTGGTCGAAGCCGCGCTGAACAGCGGTAGCAGGACCTTCCGCGCGACCGCCAAGGCCGACGCCACGGCGAACATCGTCCGCAACGTCTGGGCCTACGCGATCATCTTCTGCGGTCACTTCCCCGACCAGACCTACACCTTCTCCCAGAAGGAGGTCGAGAACGAGAGCCGCGGCGGCTGGTACATCCGCCAGCTCACCGGCTCGGCCAACATCGACGGCAGCCCGCTCTTCCACGTCGCCAGCGGCAACCTCAGCTACCAGGTCGAGCACCACCTCTTCCCCGACATGCCGAGCACCCGCTACGCCGAGATTGCCCCGCAGGTGAAGGACGTCTGCGAGCGCTACGGCCTCCCCTACAACAGCGGCCCGTTCATGCAGCAACTGGGGATGGTGCAGCGGACGATCCTGCGGCTGGCCTTCCCCGGCGGCAAGGCCCGACCGAAGCCGGGGCCCTACCGCGGGGAGAGCAACGGGAACGGCGCGGGCCTCTAGGCCGCCCTAGCCCCCCGCGATCGGCGCGATCGGGGTACAGAGCGGTTTGCGCGGGTTCGCCGGGTCGAGCGCGGTGAGCACGTCGGCGCCGACGATGTGGTCGTAGGGCATCGAGAGGTGGTCGCCGAGATCGAGGATGCACTGGTTCTGGAGCAGGATGTTTTTGACGTTCGAGCCCGAGAGGAAGGCCGAGGTGTACGGGGTGACGACGGTGTCGTAGCGGGTCTGGATCACGGTGTAGCTGACCCCGGGCACCGTCTCTCCACCTGAATTCAGTGTCGTGATGAAGGCGGAGCCGGCGCGCTGCTGCTCGCAGGCCGGGCAGAGGGCGCCGGTGAACTGGTTCGCGCCGGGGAAGAAGTTGCTGAGGACGAAGAGGCCGTCGAGGGTGGTGCCGTGGTTGGAGGGCGAGAGGCCGACCAGGGTGTGGACCTCGGCCGCGCCGCCCAGGTACTTCAGGTAGTACCGGGGCATCATCCCGCCCTGCGAGTGGCCGACGAGGTCGGCCTCGGCGGCGCCGGTCGCCGCCAGGACTTTGTCGACGAAGGCGTTCAGTTCCTGGGCCGAGGTCGGGATGTCGTCGACTCCGTAGACGCCGATCGCGCCGCTGCCGTTGTAGTCCCCGTAGTTGAGGGCGAAGACGCAGTAGCCGTTGTTCTTCAGCAGCGGCGAGATCGCCTGCCAGCTGTTCGACATGTCAGCGAAGGTGCCGTGGACGAGGACCACCGGGCGCGGGTGGGCGGCGGTCGGTTTGCAGGTCCAGTCGTTGGCGCCGGGGGGACTGGCCGTGGGGCTGGTGTGGGCGTAGCCGTAGACGCCGTTCCAGATCACCGGCAGGTCCGCGCGGGCGATGCCCGCCTGCGTCGCCAGCATCCCCAAGCCCACCATCGCCAGCACCGCCAACCTGCGCCTCATCGCAACCTCCGTCCTTTATCCGCTTCCCATCTCCCTACCCAAAAGTTACTATAAGAAAAATTGAGCTTCTTGGGAAGGAGTGCTGTATGAATCAGTCGATCCTGAGCCGCGCCCGCACGACGTGGCTCCTCCTCTTGGCAATCGCTGCGCTGGCCCTTGCCCTAACCGCCACTGCTGCCCGCGCCGCGAACTACGTCGCGCTCGGCGACTCCTACGCGGCGGGGCCGCTGATCCCGAATCCGCTGCTGCCGCTCGGCTGCCTCAAGTCGAGCAACAACTACCCGCACCTGGCGGCGCCCGGGATCGGGCTGACCCTGCGCGACGCCACCTGCAGCGGCGCCGAGACCGAGGACATGACCAACCCCCAGAACGTCGACCCGGACGGGCCGAACCCACCCCAGCTCAACTCGCTGAACGCGGAAACGACGGTGGTCTCGCTGACGATCGGCGGCAACGACATCGGCTTCTCGGAAGTCGCCGAAAGCTGCGTCACCGTCAACCCCTTCAGCCATCCCTGCCTCGACAAATACAACGCCGGCGGGGTCGACCAGCTGAAAGCGCGGATCGAAGCGACGGCGCCGAAGGTGGCGGCGGTGCTGCAGGGGATCAAAGCCCGCGCGCCGCAGGCGAAAACCTACGTCGTCAACTACCCGGCGATCTTCCCGGAGACCGGGTTCGGCTGCTGGCCGCAGATGCCGATCGGGTTCCAGGACGTGCCGTACCTGCGCTCGACGCAGAAACGGCTCAACTCGATGCTGGCGACGCAGGCGGCGGCCAACGGCGCGACCCTGGTCAACTGGTACGGGGCGAGCATCGGCCACGACGCCTGCAAGGGAAGCTCGACCCGCTGGGTCGAGCCGCTGGTGCCGACCAACGCGGCCGCTCCCATCCATCCCAACAAAGCCGGGATGGTGGGCGGCGCGAACACTCTTCTCGCGGCGGTGAGATAGTCGCGGCATGAGAATCGCCAGCCTCGTCCCCTCTGCGACCGAGATGCTCTTCGCGCTCGGCCTCGGAGGGGACGTGGTCGGCGTCACCCACGAGTGCGACTTCCCGCCCGCGGCGGCCGGCCTCCCGCACCTGACCCGGACTGTGCTGCCGCCCGGCCTCGGCGCCGGCGAGATCGACGCCGCGGTGAAGACGGTGGTCGGCGAAGGCCGCGCCCTCTACGAGCTCGACGAGGAGCTGCTGGCGGAGCTGGATCCGGATCTGATCGTCACCCAGGCCGTCTGCGATGTCTGCGCCGTCTCCTATGAGGACGTCATCGCGGTTGCGGCGCGGCTGCCGAGCCGGCCGCAGGTGCTGCAGCAGGACCCGAGCACGCTGGCCGAGGTTCTGGCCGACGTCACCCGGCTGGGCGCGGCGGCCGGGATCGAGGCGCGGGCGGGGCGGGTCCGCGAGGCCCTGGAAGCGCGGCTGGAGGCGGTGCGGCTCGCGGTCGAGGGGGAACCGCGACCGCGCGTGCTGGCGCTGGAGTGGCTCGACCCGCCCTTCGTCGGCGGCCACTGGGTGCCGGAGATGATCGCGCTCGCCGGCGCCGAGGACGTCCTCGGCGAGGCCGGGCGGAAGTCGCCGCAGGTCGAGTGGCGGCGGCTGCTCGAGACGCGACCCGAGGTCGTCGTCGCGATGCCCTGCGGCTGGTACCTCGACGACTCCCGGGCTCAAGCGCTCGAGCACCGCGACCGGCTGGTCGCGCTCGGCGCCGGGCGCCTTTTCGCGGTCGACGCCGCTTCCACCTTCTCGCGGCCCGGTCCGCGCCTGGTCGACGGGGTCGAGCTCCTCGCCCATCTGTTCCACCCCGACCGCGTGGAGCCGCCCCCGGCGATCGGGTTCGCCGAGCTGACGGCTCAGATCTCGCGCTCGTAGAAGAGCATGGGAGGGCCGTCGGGGCCGCCTTCGGCGTTGGTGAAGCCCATGCTCTCGTAGAGGGCGCGCGCGGCGGTGTCGGTCTCCCCCGTGTTGAGGTCGATCCCGGTCGCGCCGGCGGCGCGGGCGAACTCGATCGTCTCCTCCAGCAGCCGCCGGCCGATCCCGCGGCCGCGCAGTCCCGGCACCACGTAGAGCTCCTGCAGGTGGGCTTCCGGCTCGCCGGTCCAGACCGAGGGGCGGAAGCGCAGCAGTGAGATCCCGTCTGGGCCCTCGCCTGCGAGCAGCACCGCCATCTCCCCTTCCTCCAGCAGCCGCCGCGAGTGCTCGGTCAGCGCCTCGACCCCCGGCGTCGGTTCCTCGAACTCGAGGTTGAAGTCGTGGAGGAGACGGGCGATCTCCCCCGCGTCCTCGGCCGTCGCCTGCCGGACCCTTCTCTCTGGATTCTCCACGCCTTCGGGCTCCCGCCTCGCGCAGGAGGGTAGACGCCTAAACCCGCTGCGGCTCCCACAGCGCCTCGAAGAGCGCGGTCAGCGCGTCGCCGACCAGACCGTCGTCGCCGCCGACCAGGACCCCGCTGCTGCGGCCGTCCATGACGACCGGGATCCAGTCTTCGACCCTGCCGCGCCCCCAGGCGGCCGGCTCTGCCGGCTCCTCGGCACAGCTTTCGACCGTTCCGTCGTCCTTCACCGCAGCCCAGAGCGACTCCTTCGCGGAGCCGGCTTCATCCCCGCTGAGGACGCACAGGTGCAGGCACTTGCCGCAGTGCTCGTCGAGTCGAACCAGCGGCAACGCCACTTTCAGCACCGTCGCCATTTCCTCCGCGGTCATCCCTTCTTCGTCCTCGGCGACGACGTGACGGTGGCGCCAGCGGGCGATGCTGGCCAGGAGCCCCATCCGGCGGCGTGCCATCTCCGTCAGCCCGTAGCAACGACGGCGGCCCGGGCCCTGCCACTCCTCGAGCAGGCCGGCGGTCTTGAAGAGGCCGGCGCGGCGGTTGACCTGGTGGTAGCTGAGCCCGTGCCGGCCCCGTGCCAGGTCGGTGGGAGATCGCGCCTGGCAGCTGAGGTCCTCGACCATCCCCGCCTCCCACATGTCGGCCAGCAGCCCAAGCGACGCCCAGGCGTGAGCGTCGACGCGCCCATCGCGGAGCCGCGTCATCGAGGCGTCGGCAAAGCGATCGACGAGGGTGTAGAGCTCGGTCCCGCACGGGTCGGTGAGCGTGTGGACGACCTTGGAGGGGACGCCGGGTTCCTCCTCCCTCTCGACGACTTCGAGTTCGGCTAGCTTGCCGGCGTAGCGATAGATCGTCCGCGGGGTGTAGCCCGGCACCTGCTCGGTCAAGGTCTTCGTCCGCAACGGTCCTTCGCCGAGCGCCATCAGGATCGCGCCGGCGGCGCCGGCGGCGAGCAACCGCAGGACGTCGGCCGTCGATCCGCCGGCGACGCAGGCGTCCTCGCGCTCGGATGGGTGAAGTTCGTCGATCCCCAAGTGTCCAGTCGTCCTCGATTGCCCCTGCGGCGCTCGTCAAAAGCACCTGATCGGTACCCCTTGGGTACCCGGATGGTCAGGGGGCTAACCCTTAGAACTCGTAGGCGCGCGCCGCACGGTGACGCTCGACCGCGAGCTCGACGAGACGGTCGCAGAGCTCCGGGTAGCCGATCCCGGTCGCCTCGAAGAGCTTGGCGTAAACCGAGGTGTCGGTGAAGCCGGGCATGGTGTTGATCTCGTTGACGAGAACCGAGCCGTCGGGCTCGACGAAGAAGTCGCAGCGGGCGAGGCCGGAGCAGCCGGCGAGGGCGAAGACGGAGACCGCGAGCTCGCGCACCCGCTGGACCGCCTCCTCCCCGATCGGGGCCGGGACCCGCAGCTCCATCCCGCCCTCGGTGTACTTGGCCTCGAAGTCGTACCAGGCGGCGTTGGCGACGATCTCACCCGGCAGCGAGGCCTGCGGGTCGGCGTTGCCTAGAACCGAGCACTCGACCTCGCGGCCAGCGGCCGAGGCCTCGACGATCACCCTCGGGTCGTGGCGCAGGGCCAGCTCAACGGCGGCGTCGAGCTCGTCGAGCCGCTCGACCCGGGTGATGCCGACGCTTGAGCCCATCCGCGAGGGCTTGACCCAGAGCGGCAAGCCGAGCCGCTCGCAGCGCCCCCACCAATCGCTGCCTTCGACCGCGGTGAACTCGACCTGCGGCACACCGTGCTCGGCGAAGAGCCGCTTCAGCGTCAGCTTGTCCATGCAGACCGCAGAGGCGAGCACGTCGGAACCGACGTAGGGGACATCGAGGCACTCGAGCAGGCCCTGGACGCTGCCGTCCTCGCCGAAGGCGCCGTGCAGGGCCGGGAACACCGCGTCGGCGCCGAGCAGGCCGCCGCCGGGGACCAGCTCGACCGTGCCACCGGCCACGCTCCAGCCTCCCTCGCGACCGATCGTCACCTCGACCGTCTCGTGGCCGGCCTGGCGCAGCCCGCCGGCAACAGCCGCCGCCGAGCGCAGTGAGACCTCATGCTCGGAGGAGCGGCCGCCGCCGAGGACCGCGACCCTCATTCTTCGCCCGTTTCTTCGGGCGCGGGGGCGGCCTGCTTGCCGACCGTGATCGTCACCGTGTCGCCCGGTTCGCCTTCGCTGCCCGGCGGCGGGAACTGGTCGAGGACGCGGCCGACCTGGCTCGGGACTTCGGTTTCTTCTTCTTCGACGCTCGGCGTCAGCCCGGCGGCGCGGATCGCTTCCACCGCTTCGCGCCGTTCCTGGCCGATCACGTTCGGCACCTTCGCCGTTTCCTCTTTTTCGCCGCTGGAGACGACGATCGCCACCGTCGCCCCCGGTTCGACCTTGCTGCCGGCGTCCGGCGCCTGGCGGATCACCCGCCCTTTCGGTTCGGAGCTTTCCTCTTCGCTGACGCTCGGCTGAAGGCCGCGGCTGCGGATCCGCTGGACCGCCGTTTCGCGCTGGCTGCCGACCACCACCGGCACCGCGATCAGCTTCGGGCCGCGGGAGACAAAGATGGTCACCGTCGAGCCCTTGGTCGCCGTCTCGCCCCCGCCCGGTTCGGAGCGGATCACCAGCCCGGCTTCGACCGCGTCGGAGTTCACCCGTTCAGTCGCCGCTTCGAAGCCGGCAGCTTCCAGCTTCCGCGTCGCCTCCTCTTCGGTCTCGCCCGCGAGCGACGGGACCTTGCCGCTGCCCGGCCCGGAGCTGACCGTCAGGGTCACCTCCGGCTTCGAGCAGAAGAAGGTGAGGAAGGCGCAGTCTTCGGACGCCTGGTCGGCGGGCGGAGAGGCGGCGGGGTCCTGCTCGAGGACTTCGTTGGCCGGCGCGTCGCGCTCGACCCGGATCACTTCGCCGACGCTGAAGCCGTCCTGCTCGAGCAGGGTGATCGCGACCCCGAGCTGGTTGCCGGTGACGGCGGGCACCCTGGTCGTGTTGTCCCGGGTGAGGGCGAGGCCGACGAGGATGCCGATCAGGATCGCCGCGACAAGCAGCCCCCAGAGCCACCAGTTGCGCCGGCGCTCGTCCTCCGGCGGCAGCTCCTCGACGACCGGCGGGACCGCGGCGAAGGTCGCCGTGCCCTGGGCCACGCCGGGGTCCTTCATCGCCGCGTCGAGGGCGGCGATGAAGGCGTCGGCGCTCTGGAAGCGCTGCCCCGGCTCCTTCTCCAGCGCCCGCATCACCACCGCGTCCAGGGCGGGTGAGACCGCCGGGTTGATCGAGCTCGGCCGCTGCGGCGTCTCGGCGACCTGCTTCATCGCGATCGCGACGGCGGAATCCGCTTCGAAGGGGACCCGCCGGGTCAGCGCCTCGTAGAGGATCACCCCGATCGAGTAGAGGTCGGAGACGGGGGTGACGTCGAAGCCCTGCGCCTGCTCGGGAGAGAGGTACTGGGGGGTGCCCATCACCGAGCCGGTCTGGGTGATCTCCGAGACGCCGGCGCGGGCAATGCCGAAGTCGGTGACGACCGCCTTGCCCTCCTCGTCGACGATCACGTTCTGCGGCTTCAGGTCGCGGTGAACGATCCCGTTGCGGTGGGCGAAGCGGGCGCCCTCGAGCACCTGGCGGACCAGGGACGCCGCCTGGTCGGGAGCGAGGCCGCGGTCGATCAACTCCTTCAGCGTCGGCCCCTGCACGTAGCGCATCGCGATGTAGTTGACGTCGCCGTCGGAGCCGCGGTCGTAGACGGCGACGATGTTCGGGTGCTGGAGGCCCGCCGCATGCTCCGCCTCGCGCTGGAAGCGGCCGACGAACTCGCGGTCCTGGAGGAAGCGGCGGTGCAGGACCTTCAGCGCCACCTGCCGCTGCAGGTGGGAGTCCTCGGCCAGCCAGACGTCGGCCATGCCGCCGCTGCCGATCCTTCGCAGGACCCGGTAGCGGTTGTCGACGATGCTTCCCTCGCTGACCTCAGCCACCGTTCCTCCTCATTCGCCGTTCAGGATCGCTTCCGCCACGTCGGCGAAGATCGGCGCCGCGACGTCGTTTCCAAACTGTTCCGTGCACTCGACCGAGGCCGCGATCGCGATCTGCGGGTCGTCGGCGGGGGCGAAGCCGATGAACCAGGCCTGGTTCTCCTCGACGCCGCCGCCGCAGGCCAGGTTGCCGGGCGTTTCCGCGGTGCCGGTCTTGCCGGCCACCGGGACGCCGGAGATCGCCGCGTTGGTCCCCGTCCCTTCGGTGACCACGCCTTCCATCGCCGTCGTCAGCTCCGCCGCGGTCTCCTCGCTGATCGGCTCGCTGTAGACGGAGGGGTCCATAGTGTCGACGGTGCGCCCGTCGGGGTCGATCACCCGCTTCCAGATCCGCGGCTTCATCAGCTTGCCGCCGTTGGCGACCGCGGCCGCCACCTGCGCCATCTGCAGCGGCGTCGCCAGCAACCGCTCCTGGCCGATCGCCAGCCGGGCGAGGTCGACGGGGTCGGCGGCGGTCAGCACCTCGCCATTTTCGAGGTCCCAGACCCCGCTCTCTTCCAGCTCGTCTTCGGGCAGGTCGATCGCCGGCTTCGAGTTGAAGCCGAACCGCTCCATGTATTCGAAGAGGGTGTCGTTGCCGAGCTGCTGGCCGAGCTGGCCGAACCAGGTGTTGACCGAGTTGGTCAGGGCGGTGTCCAGGGTGGTGCCGAAGAAGTCCTCGCCGAAGTCGTTTTCGAGCGGAGTCCCTTCGACTTCGAGCGAGCCCGGGGCATCGATCGCCGTTTCCGGCGTGATCGCGCCGCTGTCGAGCCCGGCGGCCGCGGTCACCACCTTGAAGGTCGAGCCCGGCGGGTAGAGGCCCTGCGTCGCCCGGTTCACCAGCGGCCTTTCGATCTCGTCGGCGTTCCACTTTTCGAAGTCGTAGGGAACCCGGTTCGGGTCGAAGGGCGCGTTGGAGGCCATCACCTTGACCGCGCCCGTGCTGGGCTCGATCGCGACGACGGCGCCAAAGCCCGCTTCCTCGAGCTCGGCCAGGGCCAGCCGCTGGGCTTCGGCGTCGATGCTGGTGACGATGTCGTTCCCTTCCTGGGTGCGGCCGAGCAGCTCGTCGGCGATCGAGCTGAACTCGGAGCCTTCGCCCACCAGTTCCTCGTTGTGGAACTGCTCGAACTCGGAGTCGCCGTACTTGACGAAGCTGTAGCCGATCGGGTGGCCGAAGAGGGAGCCCTCCGGGTAGCGGCGCACGTAGCGCTTGGCCGAGCCCTTGCCCTTCGGCACCGACTTCGCGATCACCGTCCCGTCGGCGGCGAGGATGCGGCCGCGGGGGATCTGCTGCTGCTCCAGCAACGGTCGCTTGTTCGCGTTCTTTTCCTTCAGGGCCTCGGCGTCGAAGACCGCCCACCAGGACGTGAAGCCGATCAGGACCCCGAAGAGGACCATCACGAAAGCGAACAATTTGACGATCTGCCGGTTCACGCCGTCGCCCCCAACGCGGCCATCCGCCCCGCCGGCTCAGCGGCCTCCCGCCGGGCGCGGTCGGAGATCAGCAGCAGCAGCGCCAGCAGCACGAAGTTGGCGACGATCGAGCTGCCGCCGTAGCTGATGAAGGGAAGGGTGACGCCGGTCAGCGGGATCACCCGGGTGACGCCGCCGATGATGACGAAGGCCTGGATCGCGAAGACCGCCGTCAGCCCGGTCGCCAGCAGCTTCGAGAAGCCGTCGGCGGCGATCAGCGCGATCTTGAACCCGCGGGCCGCGATCAAGGTGTAGACGAGGACGACGCCGACGGCGCCGAAGAGGCCGAGCTCGTTGACGATCAGGGCGTAGATCATGTCCGTCTGCGCCGCCGGCAGCAGCGCGTTGTCGGTGCCGGGGACGACGATCAGCGCCTCCCCGAAGCCTTTGCCGAAGAGGCCGCCGTCGGCCTGGGCGAAGATCGAGTTGAGGATCTGGTACCCGGCGTCTTGCGGGTCGTTGTAGGGATGGAGCCAGATCTCGATCCGCTCGTGGACGTGGGGCACGGTGCTGGCGAAGAACCAGGCGCCGAGCAGGAACATCAGCATCCCGATGACGACGAACGAGAAGCGCCCGGTGGCGACGTAGAGCAGCGCCAGGAAGGCGGCGAAGAACATCAGCGAGCTGCCGAGGTCGCGGATGAAGACGAGCATGAACATCGAGGCGCCCCAGACGACCAGCATCGGCCCGAAGTGCTTCAGCGGCGGCAGCGTCACGCCGAGCACGCGGCGGGCGCCGACGATCAGCACCTCGCGGTGCTCGCGCAGGTAGCTGGCGAGGAAGACGACGATCGCGATCTTCGTGAACTCGGCCGGCTGGAAGGCGATCGGGCCGATCTTCACCCCGAGGTAGGCGCCGTTGACCTGCTGGCCGATCCCCGGCAGGCGCGGCGCCAGGAGGATGAGCAGGCCGCCGATCGCGATCGTGTAGCGGTAGCGCTCGAGCACCTCGTAGTCGCGCAGGAACTGGATCGTCAGCGCGAAGAGGACGAGGCCGAGGACGAACCAGTTGGCCTGGTCGCGGGCCAGCCCCTCGTCGATCCGGTAGATCATCACCAGCCCGAAGGCGGTCAGCGTCGCCATCAGCGGGAACAGGTAGGGGTCGGCGTTCGGGAGGCGGATCCGCAGGAAGACGTGGGTCGCCAGGCAGATCGCCAGGAAGTAGGCGCCGTAGATGAGGCTGAGGTTGCCGAGCTGCTCGTTCTCCTGGGAGAAGACGCCGGCGAAGCCGGCGGTGAGCAGGACGGCGACGGGAACCAGGGCGAGCAGCTCCCGGTTCCTGGCCGACGTCAACGAAGCCCCTCGGACTTTTCGATGTCTTCGATCAGGGAGACGGCGTCCTCGCGTGAGCGCAGCTTGTGGCCGGTGACCGCGTCCTGGCGGCGGGCCGTCAGCGATTCGGTCTGGATCGGGCTCGCGTAGCGCTCGGAGTAGAGCTCGATCCCGAACGGCAGCTCGTAGGGGGCGCCGCGGTAGAGCGCGACCCGGCCCGAGTCGTCGGTGCCGAGGAACCAGATCTGGCGGTTGCCGTACCAGGCGCCGAAGGCGACGGCGGCGAGGACGAGGAGCAGGGCCAGCACCTTCAGCGCGCGGCGCAGCCCCCTGCGCCCGGGCCCGCCCTCCGTCTCCTCGCGGCGCTTGCGCGCGGCCTCGGCGGCGGCGCGGCGGCGGACCTCGGTCGCGGTCAGGCCCGCCTCCTCGGCGCTCGACCCGATCAGGGTCGCGCCCTCCTCCGGCCCCGCGCCCGGGTTGCCGGCGTCGGGCGCCGCCGGGTCGGCGAGGCGGAAGGCGACGACGGTGATGTTGTCCCGCCCGCCGGCGCGGTTGGCTTCGTCGACCAACGCCCGGACCGCGGCGGTCAGCGAGGTGGCGCGGTCGAGGACGCGGGCGATCTGCTCGTCGTCGAGCATCGTCGTCAGCCCGTCCGAGCAGATCAGGAAGACGTCGCCGTTCTGCGCGGGGACGGTCTGGACGTCGACCTGGACCTCCGGTTCGGGCCCGAGCGCGCGGGTGATGATCGAGCGCTGCGGGTGGTCCTCGGCCTGGGCGTCGGTGAGCTGCCCTTTTCGCCGCATCTCCTCGACCAGCGAGTGGTCGCGGGTCAGCTGTTCGAGCCGGCCGCCGCGCAGCCGGTAGGCGCGGCTGTCGCCGACGTGGCCGATGGCCACCGTCTCCCCCTCCGGGTCGACGATCGCGGCGGTGATCGTGGTCCCCATCCCGGCCAGGGCCGGGTCCTTGCGGGCAAGCTCGTGGATCGTCCGGTTGGCGCCCTCGATCGTCTCCTCCAGGACCCGCTCCGGCGGCGCGCTCGGCAGCTCGCCGGCGAACGACTCGGCCGCCGCCTTGGAGGCGACCTCGCCGGCCTGGGCGCCGCCCATCCCGTCGGCGACGACGAAGAGGGGCGCGGCGGTGTAGAAGGAGTCCTCGTTGGCGTTGCGCTGGCGGCCGGTGTCGGTGCGAACGGCCTCCTCGACGATCCGCAGCGCCATCAGCCCACCTCGAACCTGAAGATCGTGTCGCCGATCTGAACCGTGTCGCGGTCGATCAGCTCCGCCTCCCCCTGCAGGGTGGCGCCGTTCAGCAGCGTCCCGTTGGTCGAGCTCATGTCCTCGACGAAGAACCGCCCCTCGCGGGAGAAGACGCGGGCGTGCAGCCCCGAGGCGTAGCGGTCGTCGATCTGGACGTCGGCCTCCTTCGAGCGCCCGATCGAGAGGCCGCCGATCAGGTCGAAGCGATGGTCCCGCTCGAGGCCGCCGCCGCGCTCGACGACCAGCCAGGCGTCGGGGCCGCGGGGGGCGTCGGAGTAGGCCGGCGCGGCGTGGAACCCGGTCGCGTCGGGGGCCGGCGCGGTGGTCCGCCGCAGGTCCTTGAGCGCGCCGCGAGCGATCACGAGCACGAACAGGTAGAGGACGGCGAGAAAGCCGAACTTGAGGGCTACAGATATGGGGTCGTAGTCCACGCGTCCAGCACCTTAATGAGGGCGGCAGCCGCCGCTATTGCTCGATGTCGAAGGTGAACGTGGTGGTGCCCACGGTGACCTGGTCGCCGGGGCTGAGCCGGGTGGAGGGGACGCGGCGGCCGTTGACCTTGATCCCGTTGGTGGAGCCGAGGTCGACGATCTGCCAGTCGCCGTTGTCGGCGCGCCGCAGCTCGGCGTGGCGGCGCGAGACGTTGGGGTCGGAAAGCACGCACTCGACCGACTTCGAGCGCCCGATCGTCGCCACCGGCCCGTCGAGCACATAGCGGCGGTCGCCGAGCGAGACGACAGCGCGGGTGGAGACGAGCGCACCGACCGCCTGCTCCGGCCGCTTCGGGCGGCTGCGATCGCGCTCGCGCACCGCCGAGTAGACCATCGTGTGACCCTCTTCGCCCTGTTCGGGCGCCTGGCCCTCGTGAGCGGGCGGCTTCACCAGGCGGGCCTGGATCCCGAACTCGCCGAGGCGCAGCCGCTCGTCGGTGTCGAAGTCGACCTGGGGCCGGGTCAGCAGGTCGTAGCCGCGCCGCCGCGCGTGCTCCAGGAGGTAGCCGGAGAGCTCCTGCTCAAGCGAGCGCTCGTAGCCTTCGAGCTTGCCGCGGTCCTGGCGCGAGAGGAAGACCGTGTACTCGTTGGGGACGTAGACGCGCTGGACCGAGGCGGTCTTGTGGGCGTCCATTTCCTTCGCCAGCTTGCGGGCGAGTTCGACCGGCTGCACCTCGGAGCTGAAGGCACGGCTGAACACCCCCTCGACGAGGCCTTCGAACATCGACTCGAGACGACTTAGAGCGCCGATCCCGAAATCCTAGGGAAGGCGGCGCTCAAGGCAGGGCGGCGCCGTGGAAGGCGAGGAAGCCGCCGACCGCGACGGCGGCGGCGAGCGCGCCGAGGCGGGTGAGGAGGCCGGGACCGTAGGCGCCGGGGAGGTGGTCGCTGAGCTCGTCGAGCGACTCCTCGATCGCCGTCCCCAGCTCCTCCAGCGAGGGGCGGTGGTTCGGGCGGGACGAGAGGCAGGCGTCGATCGTCTCGGCGAGGCCCCGGGGAAGGTCGGGGCGGAGGCGGCGCAGCGGCCGGGTGCGGCTCCCGATCGCCCGCGCCGTCGCCGCCGGGGTCGCCCGGCGGTGCGGGTTCTCGCCGCTCCAGCACTCGTACAGGGTCAGCGCCAGCGAGTAGACGTCGGCCTCGGGCCCGGCCGGCCGGCCCTCCGCCTGCTCGGGGGACATGTAGGCGAGGGTGCCGACGACGTCGCCGGCCGCGGTCAGCGCCGCGCCGTCGGCGAGGTGGGCGACGCCGAAGTCCATCAGCTTCGCCCGCGGTTCGGAGTCCTCGACGACCTGGACGTTCTGCGGCTTGATGTCGCGGTGGACGACGCCGCGCGAGTGGGCGTGGTCGAGCGCTTCGCAGAGGTCGGCGCCGATCTCGCCGATCTCGCGGTCGGAGAGCTCGCCCGCGCTCGCGCGCCGCGCCAGGGTCGAGCCCTCGACCAGCTCGGTGACGAGCAGGGCGTTGCCGTCCTCCTCCCCCATCTCGTAGAGGGTGACGATGCCGGGGTGGTTGAGCCGGGCCGCGGCCTGGGCCTCGCGGAGGACGCGCCGGCCCGCCTCGCCCCGCTGCTCGATCGCCTTCACGGCCACCGGTCGCTCGAGACGGCCGTCCCAGGCCTCGTAGACGACGCCGAAGCCGCCGCTGCCGATGCGGCGCTCGATCAAAAAGCGGTTGAGGACGAGCGAGCCGACCATGGCTCTCCAGGACTTCGGCGGTAAAGGATGTCTTCCTGCTGCCCGGCGGATCGGCCCACCGGTTGGGAAAAAGACACCGTTTGCGGCTTGTCTTCGCGCTCCGGCTGGCGCAGAGGTCATACTTCCGCCCCCGTGGAGGACTTCACCTCACGACGCTCGCCCCGGCGCGAGCGGCCCGGTCGCCGCCCCGAGCGCCAGCAGATCATGCTGCGGCGCGCGCTCGCCCTCGGCGGCGGGCTCATCCTGCTGATCCTGGTCGTCCTCGGGGTCAAGGGCTGCCTCGACGCCCGCGCCAACCGCGAGCTCAGCGACTACGCCCGCAACGTCACCCAGATCGTCGAAGAGACCCAGCAAACGAGCAAAGCCTTCTTCGAACGGCTGGAGGACCCGGGCAACGCCTCGGTCACCGACTTCGTCGACCAGGTCAACGCCGACCGCAGCGCGATGGACACCTACGCCACCCGCATCGACGATCTCAGCGCGCCCGGCGACATGTCGAGCGCGCAGGGGAACCTCGAGCTCACCTACGCGCTGCGCGCCGGCGCGATGAACGAAATCGCCGAGAAGATGAACACGGCGCTCGGCGACGCCGGCGCCGAGAAGGCGGTCGAAGGCATCGCCAGGCAGATGCAGAAGCTGCTCGCCGCCGACGTCGTCTACGAACAGGTGGTCCGGCCCGAAGTCGACAGCGTCCTCGCCGCGAACGGCATCTCCGACTCGGACCTGCCGAAAAGCACCTTCCTCCCGGACGAGAAATGGCTCGAAGCGAGCACCGTCGGCGACGCCCTCGCGGCGGTCAGCGGCAGCAGCACCACCGAAGTCGAAGGTCTCCACGGCACCGGCCTGACCGGGGTGTTCGTGAACGAAACCGAACTCGTCGAAGGGGCGCCGGCGACGGTCTCCGGCGAAGAAGGGGTCGAAGTCGAAGTCCAGGTCCAGAACCAGGGCGACTCGACCGAGAACGGCGTCACCGTCGCCGTCACCTACGAAGGCAACACCGTCAAAGGGGAAATCGACGAACTGCCCGCCGGCGAAACCGGCACCGCCCTGATCCCGCTGACGCCGACGCCGAGCGGCGAAGTCACGCTCGAAGTCGAAGTGGAAGCGGTCGACGGCGAGGAAGTCACCGAAAACAACGAAGGCACCTTCTCGCTGGTCGTCGAATAGCGGCGGCCGGCGCCGCTCTGGTTTGATCCGGCCATGAGGATCGCCTACCTCGGACCCGCCGGCACCTTCACCGAGGACGCTCTCGGCGAGGCGATTCCCGGCGGCGGCTTCGAGCCGCTGCGGACGCCGACGGTCCCCGACGCGATCCTCGCCGTCGAGCGCGGCGAGGCCGACCGGGCCCTGGTCCCGATCGAGAACTCGCTCGAGGGCTCGGTCCGCCCCACTCTTGACACGCTCGCGCTCGAGGTGGACGGGGTGACGATCGTCGGCGAGTACGACTACCGGGTGCGGGTCCACCTGATCGCCCGCGCCGGCGTCGCCGTCGGCGAGGTCGAGGCGGTTCTCTCGCACCCGCAGCCACTGGCCCAATGCCAGCGCTTCCTCCGCGAGCGGCTGCCGGGGGTCGAACAGCGCAGCGTCAGCAGCACCGCGGCGGCGGTGCGGATGGTGAGTGAGTCCTCCCGCCCCTGGGCGGCCCTGGGGGTGCGGGCGGCGGCGGCGCTCTATGGCTGCGAGCTGCTGGTCGAAGGGGTCGAGGACTCCGACGACAACGTCACCCGCTTCGTCTGGATCGCCCCGCAGGGGACCGAGCCGGTCGGCGCCGGGGCCTGGAAGACCTCGCTCGTCTTCTCCGAGGTCGGGGCGGACCACCCGGGCGCCCTGGTCGAGTGCCTCGGTGAGTTCTCCGCCCGCGGGATCAACCTGACCCGGATCGAGTCGCGGCCGCTGCGCCAGGGCCTGGGGCGCTACATGTTCTTCTGCGATCTCGAGGGAGCGGAGACCGACGCGACCGTCGCCGAGGCGATCTCGGCTCTGCGGACGAAGGCCGCCTCGGTCAGGATCCTCGGCTCTTATCCGGTCGGCTGAGACAGGGAAAATTCCTGCGTAATGAGGCACCGGCGCCGAGATGCCTACAATTTCCGGCAACCATGGCCAGGGTCCTGGTACTCAACGCGACGTATGAGCCGATCAACGTCTGCACGTTGAGGCGGGCCGCTGTCCTGCTTCTCAAGGAGAAGGCGGAACTCCTGGAGCAGCGAGCGGGAGGCGCGTTGCACTCGGAGCGGATGACGATGGAGCGCCCCGACGTGATTCGCCTCGTCAACTACGTGCGGATTCCGCGCGAGGCCCACCGCCGCAAGATCACCCGCCGGGCGGTCCTCGCCCGGGACGCCTGGACCTGCCAGTACTGCGGCTCGACCAAGTCCGGCCTCACCGTCGACCACGTCATCCCCCGCTCCCGCGGCGGCAAGTCCGTCTGGGAGAACATCGTCGCCGCCTGCCCGCCCTGCAACCGCCGCAAGGGCAACCGCCTGCCGCGCGAGATCCACATGCACCCGGCGACGGTGCCGAAGGCGCCGCCGCCCACCGTCTTCATTCAGGTCGCGAGCCCGAAGATCCCGGCGGCCTGGCAGCAGTATCTGCCGCAGGCGGCTTGAAGCCCCCCTAGGGCGAGACGTCGTCGGGTAAACCGTCGGCCAGCTCGCCCTGGCCGTTGTCCTCGGCGGTCGGGGCGGCGGCCTCGCCTTCCTCCGACTCGACCACGAGGGCGACGGCGCTGACGCGGTCGTCGTCCTTGATGTTCATCACCTTGACGCCCTGCGTCGAGCGGCCCATCTGCGAGATGCCGCTGACCGAGGTGCGCTGGACCATCCCGTTCTGGGAGATGAAGAGGAGGTCCTGGTGCTCGCCGACGATCAGGGCTCCGGTGAGGCCGCCCTTCTTCTCGGTCAGCTTCACCGTGAGGACGCCTTTCGTCCCGCGGCCCTTGACCGGGTACTCGGAGACCGGGGTCCGCTTGCCGTAGCCGTTCTCGGTGACGACGAAGAGTTCGGTGTCGTTCCGGGCGACGTCCATCGCCAGCACGCGGTTGTCCTTGCCGGAGACGTTCATCCCTTTGACGCCGCTGGTGTCGCGGCCCATCGTCCGCACGTGCTTCTCGGAGAAGCGACTCGCGTGGCCCGAGTGGGAGACCATGAGGATGTCGTCTTCCCCCGAGGTAAGCCGCACCTGCACCAGCTCGTCGCCGTCGCGGACCTTGATCGCGATGATCCCGTCGGCGCGGATCGGCGTGTTGTAGGCGAGGAACTCGGTTTTCTTCACCAGGCCCTGCGCGGTCGCGAACGCCAGATATTTGTTCTCTTTGAAGTCGCGGGTCGGGATCACCGCCATCACCCGCTCGCCTTCGCGCAGGGGCAGCAGGTTGTTCAGCGAGCTCCCTTTCGCCTGGCGCGCGCCCTCCGGCAGCTCGTAGACCTTGAGCCGGTAGACCTTGCCGCGGTTGGTGAAGAAGAGCAGGAAGTCGTGGGTCGAGCAGATGTGGAGGTGGGCGATGTAGTCGTCCTCTTTCAGGTTCATCCCCATCACCCCGACGCCGCCGCGGCGCTGCTGCCGGTAGGTCGCCAGCGGCAACCGCTTGACGTAGCCGGAGGCGGTCAGCGAGATCACCATCTGCTGGTCGGCAATCATGTCCTCGATCCCGACGTCGCCCTCGAAATGGGCGAGCTCGGTGCGGCGTTCGTCGCCGTAGGCCTCGACGATTTCCGCCAGCTCGTCCTTGACCAGGCCCATCACCCTGGCTTCGTCGCCGAGGATCGCCCGCAGCTCGCCGATCCGCTCCATCAGGTCGGCATGCTCGGCCCGCACTTTGTCGGCCTCGAGCGCGGTCAGGCGCTGCAGGCGCATGTCGAGGATCGCCTGCGCCTGCTCGCGGGAGAGCTCGAACTGCTCCATCAGCCCGTCGCGGGCGGCGTCGGGGTCGGTCGAAGCACGGATCAGTTTGATCACCGCGTCGAGGTTGTCGAGCGCGACCAGCAGCCCCTCGAGGATGTGCGCGCGGGCCTCTGCCCGGCGCAGTTCGAACTGGGTGCGGCGGGTGACGACCTCGCGCTGGTGGTCGACGTAGTGCTCGATCAGCTCCAGCAGGCTCAGCGTCCGCGGCACACCGTCGACCAGCGCCACCATGTTGGCGCCGAAGGTCGACTGCATCGCGGTTTTTTTGTAGAGGTTGTTGAGGACGACCTTGGCCGGCGGTCCACCCCGTTTGAGCTCGATCACCAGGCGCATCCCGGAGCGTTCGTCGCTCTCGTCACGGAGGTCGGAGATGCCCTCGAGTTTCTTGTCGCGCGCGAGGTCGGCGATCTTCGTGATCAGCCCGCCTTCGCCGCCCTTCTTGACCATGAACGGGAGCTCGGTGACGATGATCGCCTCCTTGCCCCCCTTCAACGGCTCGACGTGGGCGCGGGCGCGGACCTTGATGCTGCCCCGGCCGGAGGCGTAGGCGTCGCGGATGCCCTCTCGGCTCATCAGCCCACCACCGGGGAAGTCCGGGCCCTTGATGTGCTCCATCAACCCCGCGAGGTCGATCCCGGGGTTGTCGATGTAGGCGGAGACGGCGCCGGCGACCTCGCGCAGGTTGTGCGGAGGGATGTTGGTCGCCATCCCGACCGCGATCCCGGAGGTGCCGTTGACCAGCAGGTTGGGGAACCGCGCCGGCAGGACCTGGGGCTCCTGGGTCGATTCGTCGTAGTTGGGCCCGAAGTCGACGGTGTCGGCGTCGATATCGCGCAGCAGCTCGGTGGCGAGGCGGCCGAGGCGGGCCTCGGTGTACCGCATCGCCGCCGCGGGATCGTCGTCGATCGAGCCGAAGTTTCCCTGCCCGTCGACCAGCAGGTAGCGCAGGGAGAAGTCCTGCGCCATCCGCACCAGGGTGTCGTAGATCGCCGAGTCGCCATGGGGGTGGTATTTCCCCATCACCTCACCGACGATGAAGGCGCACTTGCGGTACGGCCGGGTCGGCTGCAGACCGATGTCGTGCATCGCGTAGAGGACACGGCGGTGGACCGGCTTCAGCCCGTCGCGGACGTCCGGCAGCGCCCGGCCGACGATCACGCTCATCGCGTAGTCGAGGTACGACGAGCGCATCTCCTGCTCGAGGCCGCGGTCCTCGATGTTCCCCGTCAGGGCGTCAAGAGCCATTAGTTCGTCTCCTCCTCGAAGCTCCCGGCGCGCCTAGACGTCAAGGAACTTCACCTCTTTGGCATGAGCCTCGATGAACTCCCTTCGCGGCGCCACCTGGTCGCCCATCAGCATCGAGAAGATCGTGTCGGCGGCGGTCGCGTCTTCGAGCGTGACCCGGGCCAGAGTCCGCGAGGCCGGGTCCATCGTCGTCTCGCGCAACTGCTTGGCGTTCATCTCTCCGAGCCCCTTGAACCGGGTCAGTTGCACGCCCTGACGGGCAAGCTCCAGCACCGCTCCGCGCAGCGCCTCGAACGAGAGCGCGACGCTTCGTTTCTCGCCGCGCGTGACTTCGAACGGCGGGCGGCCGACCTGTTTGAGCAGGGTCGCGTGGACCTCGGCGAACTTGCGGTAGTCGTGATGGGCGAAGAGGGTCGCCGGCAGGCGGTGGGTTCTCGCCAAGCCGCTCTTGCGCTCGATCGCTTTGACGGTGACGAGGTCCTCGCTGCTACCCAGTACCTCGGTGTCGAACGGCTCGTTCTCGCCGCCGCCGCGCTGAAGCAGGTCACGGGCGGCGGCCACGCTCGCCACCTGTTCGTCGAGCAGGCTCGACTCCTCGAGAAAGCGCACCGTTTCGTGGCCGAAGTCCGCCTGCAGCGAAGAGCCCCAGCCCTCGTACTCTTTCGAGCGACGGATGTAGGCCTGCCAGCGGCTCGGGGTCAGCTTGCGGCTCTCGCCATTCGCATCGGTCAGCTCGAACTGCTCCAGCTTGTCGCGCAGCAACAGCTCTTCGAGTTCTGACTCGCGCTCCAGGTAGGTCTCTTGGTTCCCCTGCTTGACGCGGTAGAGCGGTGGTTTGGCGATGTAGACGTAGCCCTCGCTGATCAGCTCCGGCATCTGCCGGTAGAGGAAGGTGAGGACGAGGGTGCGGATGTGGGCGCCGTCGACGTCGGCGTCGGTCGCCATCACGATCTTGTGGTACCTGGCGTCCTCGATGTTGAACTCGTCGTGGACGCCGGTGCCGATCGCGGTGATCAGCGCCTGGATCTCGTTGTTGGCGAGAACCTTGTCGATTCGGCTCTTCTCGACGTTGATGATCTTGCCGCGCAGCGGCAGCACCGCCTGCGTGTTGCGATCGCGGGCCTGCTTCGCCGAGCCGCCCGCGGAATCGCCCTCGACCACGAAGATCTCGGCCAGGCTCGGGTCCTTGACCGAGCAGTCGGCGAGCTTGCCGGGCAAGGTCGAGTTCTCGAGCGCCGACTTGCGGGTGAGGTCCCGTGCTTTGCGCGCCGCCGAGCGGGCGCGGGCGGCGTCGATCGCCTTCATGATCACGCGTTTGGCGTCCGCGGGGTTCTCCTCGAGGTACTCGCCCAGCTTGCGGTTGACGATCTCCTCGACCAGGCCGCGGATCGGCGGGTTCCCGAGTTTGGTCTTGGTCTGGCCCTCGAACTGCGGGTCGTGGAGCTTGACCGAGATCACCGCGGTCAAGCCCTCGCGTACGTCCTCGCCAGCGAGGTTGTCGTCTTTTTTCTCTTTCAGCAGGCCTTTGTTGCGCGCGTAGGAGTTGAGGGTCCGGGTCAGAGCGGAACGGAAGCCGGAGAGGTGCGAGCCACCCTCGTGGGTGTTGATGTTGTTGGCGAAGCTGAAGATCGACTCCTGGTAGGAGCTGTTCCACTGCATCGCGATCTCGACCTGGCCCTCCTCTTTGCCGCCGTCGAAGTAGATGACCTTTTTGTGGACCGCGTCCTTGTTGCCGTTGAGGTGGCGGACGAAGTCCTCGATGCCGCCGTCGTACTTGAAGACCACGCTGTTGGTCTCGCCGCGCTCGTCGACCAGCTCGATCTTCAGGCCGCGGGTGAGAAAGGCGGTCTCGCGCAGACGCTCGACCAGGACGTCGAAGTCGAACCCGATCTCTTCGAAGATCTCGAGGTCGGGAAGGAAGGTGATCTTGGTTCCGTGGGCATCGGTCTTCTCGCCTTTGGTGAGATCCCCCTGCGGCTTGCCGCGCTCGTAGTCCTGGCTCCAGACATAGCCGTCGCGGCTGATCTCGAGGTGCAGGCGCTCGGAAAGGGCGTTGACGACGGAGACGCCGACGCCGTGCAGACCGCCGGAGACCTTGTAGCCGCCGCCGTCCCCGAACTTGCCACCGGCGTGGAGGACGGTGAGGACGACCTCTGCCGCCGGGCGCCCCTCTTTGTCCATCGTCTCGACCGGGATGCCGCGACCGTTGTCCTCGACCGTGCAGCTGTTGTCCGGGTGGAGAACGACGCGGACGCTGTCGCAATGGCCGGCGAGGGCCTCGTCGACCGAGTTGTCTACGACCTCGTAGACCAGGTGGTGCAGCCCACGGGGACCCGTCGAGCCGATGTACATGCCGGGGCGCTTGCGAACCGCTTCCAGCCCCTCGAGGACGGTGATGTCCTTAGCGCCGTAGGAGTCGCCGCTGGCTTTTTTCTCAGGCAATGAGTCCCTTCCGATTGACACACAGACACGCAAAGCCCCGACCCCTGGAGAGGGTCGTCGGGGCATGATGCGAGTTGCCATAAGAATACCAGTTCAGGCCCGCGGACAAGGCGCCCCCGATTAGGAAAACACCTGCAAATCGTGGAAAAAGTGTGTCTGGGGATCTTCTAGAACCGCTCGGAGTTGACGCGGAAGCGCAAGCTCTCCGGTGCCTGGTCCCCCACCTGCTCCCGCAGGCGCTCCAAAAGGGCCTCCTGCATCAGGTCCAGCTCCTGCGCCCAGACCGCGTCCGCGCACTCCACGGTCACCGTCCCTTCGCGCTCGGAGACGGGAACGGCCTTCGACGCCAGCTGGGTGCCGACGGCGCTGGGCCAGGCCGACTGGATCGCCGCCAGCGGGGTCTGCGGCGCGACCCGCTGCAGGGCTGCCTTGAAGGCGCCGGCGGCCGGCCGGGGGGCGCGGCGGCGGCTCATGCCGCGGCACCTTCTGTCTGCGGCGGCGGCATGCAGACGATCGTCTGCAGAGCCGGAGCGGGGACCGACTCTTCGTCCGCGGCGGTGATCAGGACCTGGCCGCCGCCGCCGAGGCGGCTGACGAGGAGCTCGCGACGACCGGGGTCGAGCTCGCTCATCACGTCGTCGAGCAGCAGCAGCGGGATCACCCGGCGGGCCTGCCGCAGCGCCTCGCGCTCGGCGAAGAGGAGGGCGAGGAGGGCGGCGCGCTGCTGCCCTTGCGAGCCGAAGCGGCGCAGCGAGCGCCCGGCGGTGGACAGCTTCAGCTCGTCGAGGTGGGGGCCCCAGGAGCTGCGGCCGAGGCGGACGTCCTGCTCGCGCCGCTGCTCGAGGCCGGCGCGGATCTCCTCCGCCGAGCCCGCCGCGCGGGGCGCGTACTCGAGCCTCGCCTCCTCCAGCCCCAGCTGCCCGGCGGCGCCGGCGAACGGCGGCGCCAGCTCGTCGACCGCCTCCGCCCGGGCTGCGACCAGCGGCGCCGCCGCGTCGGCGAGGCCGGCGTCCCAGATCCCCAGGTCGGAGGGGGAGCCGTACCCCGCGGCCAGACGGGAGAGCAGCGCGTTTCGCTGCGCCACCGCCTGCCCGTAGCGCTTGCGCAGCTCCGCCCGCGCCGGCCAGCGAGCACCGAGAAAACCGTCGAGGTGGGCCCGGCGCTCGGCCGGCGGGCCCTTCACCAGCGTCAACCGGTCGGGCGCGAAGACGGCGACCGGCGGGCGGCTGCGGGCGATCGTCGCCGGGTCGGCCGGGCTCCCGTCGAGGAGGTGACGCCGGCCTTCGCTCCTGCTCACCGCCGCCAGCAGCCGGTGCTCGATCCCGTCTTCGTCGAGCACGGTCGCCTCCGCCCGCGCCAGCGAGCCGCCGAAGGGGATCAGATCGCGACGGTCGGAGGTCCGGAACGAGCGCCCGGTGAGGGCGAAGTAGAGGGCCTCGATCAGGTTCGTCTTGCCGGTGCCGTTGGGGCCGACGATGCTGACGATCCCGGGAGCCAACTCGACCCGCACCCGCTCGAGGCTGCGCAGTGGGTTCGCCTCGATCGCGGTGACGAGCACGGCGAGCTCAGCCGACCGGCGGCGCCACGATCAGACGTTGAGCCGGATCGGCATCACCAGGTAGCGGAAGTCTTCCCCCTCCACCGGTTCCAGCAGGCCCGGCCGCAGCGGTGAGATCAGCCGCACCAGCACCTCGTCGCCGGAGACGCTTTCGATCCCTTCCTTGAGGAACTCGGGGTTGAAGCCGATCTCCAGGTCCTCGCCCTCGAAGGCGGCGGGCATCGACTCGCGCGCGTCGCCGACGTCCGGCGTTTCCGCCGCCACCGTCAGCTCGCCGGATCGGAAGGAGAGCCGCAGGGGGGCGTTCCGCTGCGCCATCTGGCTGACCCGGCGGGTGACATCGAGGAAGTCGGAGCGCGGCAGCCGCACGTCGTGCTCGTAGGACTCGGGAAGGAGCTGACGGAAGTTCGGGAACTGGCCGTCGATCAGTCGCGTCGAGAGGAGGATCGAGCCAGCGACGAAGACGGCCTGGTTGGTCAGCAGGGAGATCGAGGTCTCGCCGGCGCCCTCGGAAGCGAGGATGCGGCCGAGCTCGCGCAGGGCGCGCGCCGGGATGTTGGCCTCGAGCTCTCCGCCCAGGTCGGCCTCGAGCTCCGTCCGCTTCACGGCTAGGCGGTAGGAGTCAGTGGCGACCATCGTCAGCTCCCGGCCGCCTGCGGTGACGAAGACGCCAGTGAGGACCGGGCGCATGTCGTCCCGGGAGGCGGCGCGGGCCACCAGCTCGATGCTCTCCTGCAGCGCCGCGGCGGGAATCTTCAACGCGGGGTCCCCCTCCGGCTGCGGCAGTTTCGGGAAGTCCTCGACCGGAAGCACCCGCAGGTGGAAGCTGGAGCCGCCGCTGCGGATCTCGACGTCGTGCTCTGCCTCGCGCGACTCGATCACGACCGTCGCGTCGGCCAGCGAGCGGGCAACCTCGGCGAACAACCGGCCGGGGAGGAGGACGGCGCCCTCGCTCTCCACCTCTGCCTCGAGCGCCGTCTCCAGGCCGAGGTCCAGATCGGTAGCGGCGAGGGTGACGCGCCCTTCCCTGGCGGTGAGGAGAACGCCGGACAGCGCCTGGGTGGCGGCGCGGGTGGAGACAGCTCTGGAGACGATCGAGAGCTTGGAGACGAGGTCTTCCCTTTTGGTCGTGAGCTTCAAGTGATGGTTGCCTTCTTGAGTTGGATTAGGACTTGTGGAAAAAGTCTTGGCGAGCGGTGTTTCGGCGGCGGAGTGCGGTTTGCGGGGTGTGGAAGGCGCTGTGGGAGGCTGGGGATTCTTGCAGCGTCGGCGGCGCTCAGCGCTCCTCGCCGACCGGGTTGTGGATTGCGCCGCGTAACTCGCGCACCTTTGCGGCGAGCTCCTCGTCCTCGTCGAGGCCGGCTTCGACCCGCCGCAGGGAGTTGAGGACGGTGGTGTGATCGCGCCCCCCGTAGAGGCGGCCGATCTGGGGCAGGGAGAGGTCGGTGAGGTCGCGGGTGAGGAAGATCGCGACCTGTCGGGCGCGAAGGGGAACGGCGGCGCGGCTGGCCCCGATCAGCTCGGCGCGGGAGATGCCGAAGGCTTCGGCGACCCGCTGCTGGATCTCCTCGACCGAGGTCGGCTGGGAGCGGCGGATGCTGGGGACCACTTCGGCGATCAGCTCGGAGCTGAGCGGCTTCGCCATCAGCGAGGCGTGCGCGATCACCCGGGTGAGGGCCCCGTGGAGCTGGCGCACGTTGACGTCGATGCGGCCGGCGAGCTCGGAGAGGGCGCCTGAATCGGCGATCTCGACTCCTGCCTCCTCGACGAGACGGCGGAGGACGGTCAAGCGGGTCGCCAGGTTGGGGGGCTCGACGGCGACGGTCAGGCCCCACTCGAAGCGGTCCCGCAGGCGCGAGGCGAGCGTCGAGAGCTCGCTGGGGATGCGGTCGGCGGAGAGCACCAGCTGGCTCCCGGACTCATAGAGGGCGTTGAAGGTGTGGAAGAACTCCTCCTCGGTCGCCGGCTTCCCCTGCAGGAACTGGACGTCGTCGATCAGCAGCACGTCGATGTCGCGGTAGCGGGCCTTGAAACCGTCGGCGCCGGAGGATTTCAGCGCGGCGACGAACTCGTTCGTGAAGGACTCGGCGGTCGTGTAGCGGACGCTGAGGGCGGGAGCGTTGTCGCGCAGGTAGTTGGCGATCGCGCCGAGCAGATGGGTCTTCCCCAGCCCCGGCGGGCCGTGGAGGAAGAGCGGGTTGTAGGCCTCCGACGGCGCCTCGGCGACGGCCAGCGCGGCGCCGTGGGCAAGGCGGTTGCCGGGGCCGATGACGAAGCGCTCGAAGGTGTAGCTCGGGTTCAGCTCGGGATCGGCCCCGCCGGCCCCGCCCTCCGGGGGCACCGCGAAGCTGACCTGCTGGAAGGGACCGCCGGTCTCCCGCAGCGCGTCGGCGATCAGCGTCGAGTACCGGCGCTCGGTCCAGGCCCGGATCCCCTCGGGGGCGGCGAGGAAGAGGGTGTCTCCCTCAGCTCCCACCAGCTCCACCGGCTCTAGCCAGAGGCGCCAGGTGGACTCGGGGACAGACGCGCTCAGGCGCTGCTGCGTGGCTCGCCAGAAGGCGCCGGGGTCGTCTTTCGGGGGGTCGTCGGGCACTGCGCGGCGACCATAGCGCCGTGCCTGAGCAGCCAACCGGGGCGCCTCGCAAATCCCGCAGAAAAGATTTTCGGCGGCGTCCCTATACTTCCGCCGGCAATGAAGCGCACCTACCAGCCTAAGAAGCGGAAGCGGGCCAAGACCCACGGATTCCGCGCCCGGATGAGCAGCCGAGGCGGTCGCGCCGTCCTCAAGCGCCGCCGGCGCAAAGGCCGCAAGCGCCTTACTCCTTAGAGATGGCCGGTCGCGGGGTCCCGCACGCCCGGATGACGTCCACGGCGCTGCGCATCTCTGCGTCCTCGGGCTTGCCTTTGGCTCCACCAAAGGCGTCACCCTGCGTCCTTGATCTGCTTGGCCGTGGACGCCCCCGGTCGCACGCGACCCCGCGACCGGCCATCTGATGGCGTCGCCGAAGCGACGGCGCCTCTCCCGCAGCGGCGAGTTCGACCGCGTCTATCGCGACGGCTCCTCGCACGCGACCCGCTATCTGGTCCTCTACACCTTCCCGCGCAAGGACGAGTCGCGGGACGAGGTGCGGCTCGGGGTATCCGTCAGCAGGAAGGTCGGGGGGGCGGTCGAGCGCAACAGGGTCAAGCGCGTGCTGCGAGAGGCATTCTGGAGCATCGCCGACCGCCTGCCGCCGCGACACGACTTCGTGATCGTCGCCCGCACCGAGATCAAGGACCTGATCGAGCGGGAGGGGATGAGCGGGGTCGGCGCCAACCTCGAAGAGGCCCTCGCCGGGAGCCGTTCCACGTGAAACGCCTCTTCCTGGCCCCGGTCCGGGCCTACCAGCGCTGGATCTCTCCCGCGTTCCCCCGCCGCTGCCGCTACGAGCCGACCTGCTCGGCGTACGCGGTGCAAGCGGTCGAAAGGTTCGGGGTCGTCAGGGGTTTTCTCCTTGCTTCCTGGCGGATTCTCCGCTGCAACCCCTTCAGTCACGGCGGCTTCGACCCCGTCCCCGATAGATTCACGCTCCGCACCGGCCCGGTTCACCCCGCCGACTACCACGAAGCCCACCGATGAGCCCCCTCACCGCCAACATTCTGCAGCCGCTGATCGACATCGGCAGCTCCGTCCTGCAGTTCTTCCACGACGACGTCGGCTTCTCGTGGGGGATGTCGATCATCGCGCTGACGATCTGCACCCGCGCCCTACTACTGCCGCTCACCTACAAACAGCTGAAAGGCATGCGCGCCCTCCAGGCTCTGCAGCCGCAGATGAAGGAGCTGCAGGAGAAGTACAAGAACGACAAACAGCGCCTCCAGCAGGAAATGATGCGCTTCTACAAAGAGAACAAAGTCAACCCCTTTGCCTCTTGCATCCCCCTGCTGGCCCAGTTGCCGGTCTTCATCACGCTCTTCTTCGTGCTCAAAAACGAGCTGCCGAGCGACATGGGCTGCCCCAGCGCCGGTCACTGCGCCGCCTATGGAGCCGAATTCTTCTTCATCGACGACCTCACGGCGAAGGCGACCGGCACCGAACTCATCGTCCTCATCGTCCTCTACGTCGGCACCCAGCTGATCTCGAGCATGGTGATGTCGATCACCGCGGACAAAAGCCAGCGGATGCTGATGATGGCACTGCCCTTCATCTTCGTCCCCTTCATCCTCAGCTTCCCGGCCGGGCTGATCCTCTACTGGATCACCACCAACGTCTGGACGATCGGCCAGCAGCTGGTGATCCAGCGGGTGGTGCCGCCTCCGGTCACCGCCACGCCTGAAGGAGCGGCGGCGATCCAGGCGGCGAAACCGCCTCCGCCCCCGCCGCGCAAGAAGAAGCGCCGGCGCTAACCCCTCGGCCGCTTCTTCGCGATCCCCGGCTTGCGGGGCAGGTTCGCGGGGGTCGGCCCCGTCTTGCGGACGACGTGCAGATGCCGGTGCCGGCTGCCGGCCCGGTCGCCGACCTCGAGGATCTCCTCGGGGGCCATCGCCAGCTCCTCGGCCGCGTTCTCCAGCTGCCGCTCCTCGTCCGCGTCCCGCTTCCCCTTCCAGGCGACGAGGACGCCATCTGGCTTCAGAAGCGGGGATGCGAGCTCGGCGAGGGTCGAGAGGCGGCCGACCGCACGGGCCGTGACGGCGTCGTAGGCTTCCCGCCCCTCGCCTGCCGCGAGATCCTCGGAGCGGGTGTTGAGGACGCGCGCGTTGTCGATGCCCGCCGCCGCGGCCGCGCTCCGCATGAACTCGCACTTGCGCCCTACCGACTCGACCAGGTCGACCTGCGCCGCCGGCATCGCCACTGCGAGGACGAGGCCCGGGAAGCCGGCCCCGGCGCCGAGGTCGGCGATCCGGCCCGCGTCGCGCAGGCGTGGGACCTCGAGCCCGGTGAGGCTGTCGGCCACGTGCACCTGCCAGGCGCGCTCGTCGACGACCGAGCTGACCGAGGCGCGCTCGGCCGCAAGCAGTTCGAGGACGGTCTCGAGCCGGCCGCGCGCCGCGCCGTCGAGCGCCGCGAGCGGATCGGCGCTCACTCGGGCAGCAGGGGCGCGACGATCACGCAGCGGTTGGGCTCGTCGCCCTCGCTGTAGGTCTCGACGCCGGCGCGCTCTTTCAGCCGTTCGTGCACGACCCGCCGTTCCTGCGCGCTCATCGGGTCCATCTCGACGACGCGATTGTTGCTCAGCGCCTGCTCGGCGGCGCGATCGGCGCGTCCCTCCAGGGTCTCGCGGCGGCGGGCGCGGTAGCCGGCGGCGTCGACGATCACCCGTTTGCGCTCCCGCAGGCCGCGGAATGCCGCCTGGTAGCAGAGCAACTGCAGGGCGTCGATCGTCTGGCCGCGTTTGCCGATCAGGAGGCCGTAGTCCTCCTCGCCCTCGACGGTGAGCAGGATTCGCTCATCGTCCTCCTCGACCACGACCTCGCCGTCGAGGTCGAGCTCGTCCAAGACCCCCTCGACGAGCTCCTGCGCTCGCTCCGCGGGGTTGTCGGGCCAGTCGTAGCTCTCGGACACGGGCAGCAGGCTATCCGACCGTCTGCCGTCGCGCTGAGGAATGTGCGGTGGCGCCGTTGACTAGGCTGGCTGCAAATGGGAAAGGTCTACGCGGTAGCGAACCAGAAGGGCGGCGTCGGCAAGACGACGACCGCCGTCAACCTTGCTTCCTGCGCCGCCGCCGAGGGCAACCAGACCCTCCTCGTCGATCTCGATCCGCAGTGCAACGCGACCGTCGCCCTCGGCGGCGACCGCGATCTGCACCCATCCTCCTACGACTGCCTGACCGGCGAGACCTCGGTCGCCGCCGCGGCGAGGCCGGCCGGCCTCGACAACCTCTGGCTCGTCCCGGCCAACAAAGACCTGGCCGGCGCCGCGGTCGAGCTGCCGCGGGTCGAGGGGTCGGAGACGCGCCTGCGTGAACGACTCGGCCCGCTGCGCGAGCGCTTCGCCGTCACCCTGCTCGACTGTCCGCCCGCGCTGGGCCCGGTCAGCGTCAACGCGCTGACGGCCGCCGACCGGGTGATCGTTCCGGTCCAGGCCGAGTACCTGGCGCTCGAGGGGCTGGTGCAGTTCCTGGAAACGCTGGGCTTGATCAGGCGTGAGTTGAACCCTCAACTAGAGGTTTCGGGTCTGCTCATCACCATGCACGACGAGCGGACGCGGCTGGCGCAGGACGTCGAGACCGAGCTGCGCGACCACTTCGACGGGATGGTGTTCGAGACTGTGATCCCCCGCAGCGTTCGAGTCGCCGAGTCGCCGAGTTATGGTCTGCCCGTGACCGAGCACGCGCCCTCGTCCCACGGTGCCGTCGCCTACCGCGCCCTGGCGAAGGAGCTGGCGAGCCGTGGCTAGTCGCCGCGGGATCGGCCGCGGTCTCTCGGCGATCCTGCCGGAGACGGAGGCCGCGGCTGCGGGAGAGCTGCGGGAGCTGCCGGTATCGCTGATCAAGCCGAACCCCTCGCAGCCGCGCACCAACTTCGACCCTGAGGCCCTCACCGCCCTCGCCGCCTCGATCGAGGCCTCCGGCGTGGTCCAGCCGCTCCTCGTCCGACCCCTCCCCGACGGCAGCTACGAGCTCGTCGCCGGCGAGCGTCGCTGGCGCGCCGCCCAGCAGGCCGGCGTCGAGAAGGTCCCGGCGGTCATCCGCGACCAGGAGGAAGCCGAGCGCCTGCAGGCGGCCCTGATCGAGAACATGGTCCGGGAGGACCTGAACCCGGTCGAGGAGGCCAAGGCCTGCGACGCCCTCGTCCGCCAGCTCGGCCTGACGAAAGAGGAGCTGGCGCGGCGGGTCGGCCGCAGCCGCCCGGCCGTCTCGAACTTGATTCGCCTGCTCGAGCTTCCCGACGAGGCACTCGAGCTGCTCGAGGCCGGCGAGCTCAGCGAGGGTCACGGCAAGGCGCTGCTGGGCGTCCCCGGCAACGACGTCCGCCGCCGTCTCGCCCGCGACGCCGTCCGCGGCGGCTGGTCGGTCCGCGAAACCGAGGAGAGGGTTCGGCTGGCTGGCCAGCCAAAGACTCGTCCGCGACGGGCGCCGGTCGACCCCGACGCCCAGGCTGCCCTGCGCGACGCCGCCGAGGCGCTCGAGGAAGCCCTCGGATACGAGGTGACGACCCGGCCCAAGGGCGACGCGATCGTCGCCGAGCTGCGCTTCGACGACGTTCGCGAAGCCCATGCCTTGGCCCGCCGGCTCCGCAAGCGCTCCAGCTAGGAACCGTCGCTATCATCGCCAGCCGCGGGCGATTAGCTCAGTTGGTTAGAGCGCGTCTCTGATAAGGACGAGGTCCCTGGTTCGAATCCAGGATCGCCCATCCAGGCCCGACCTATAATTCGCGGTCAACCACGGTCGGGAGCCTCACTTGCAGCAGATGCAGATCTACGGTGTCAGCTTCGACATGGTCGGCAAGCAGCCGATCGTGTTGCTGAAGACCGTGGACGGAAACCGCTTCCTGCCGATCTGGATCGGCCACCCCGAGGCGGCGGCGATCCTGATGAAGCTGCAGGGGGCCTCGACGCCGCGGCCGATGACCCACGACCTGCTCTCCGACGTGCTCGAGAACCTCGATGCCAAATGCGAGCGGGTCGCCGTGACCGAGCTGCGCGACAACACCTTCTACGCCTCGATCACGGTCTCGATCAACGGTTCCGAAGTCGAGATCGACTCCCGTCCCTCCGACGCGCTGGCGCTCGCGGTCCGGGTCTCGGCCCCGATCTTCGCCGCCGAGGAGGTGATCGAGGAGTCCGCGATCGAGTTCGAGCACGAGGTCGAGGACACCGAGGAGGTCGTCGACAAATTCAAGGAGTTCCTCGACGAAGTGACGCCCGAGGACTTCGCGCAGGGAGATTCCTAGGCCGCAGCGGGCCTGAGCGCCAGGTCGAGGATCTTCTCGACCAGGTCCTCGAAGGAGAGCCCCGCCGCCTCGGCGGCCTGGGGGAGGAGGCTGGTGTCGGTGAGGCCGGGGATCGCGTTCGCCTCCAGCAGCCACGGCCCGTCGGCGCCGAGGATCAGGTCGACGCGGGCGAAGCCGGTGCAGCCGAGGGCGCGGTATGTCTGCAGCGCCGCCTCGGTCACCGCCCGCTCCTCCTCGGGGCTCAGGTCCGCCGGGCAGGCAAAGCGGGTGCGGCCGATCTCGTAGCGGGCCTCGAAGTCGTAGCGGTCGCCCTCCAGCAGGATCGCCTCGACCACCGGCAGCGGCTCGTCGCCGAGGATGCTGACGGCGAGCTCGCGGCCGTCGACGAAGCTCTCGAGCAGGACCCGGTCGTCGTAGCTGAAGGCGGAGACGAGGGCCTGCGGGACCTCGGCGGCCGAGCGGGCGAACTTCACGCCCAGCGAGGAGCCGCCGCGACTCGGCTTGACGACGAGCGGGAAGCCGAGCGTCTCCTCCAGGCGACCGAGCGCGTCGGCGGCGCCGAGCTCGCGGAAGGCGGTCTGGTTGAAGGCGAACCAGTCCGGGGTGGGGAGGCCGGCCTCGTCGATCGCGTCCTTCGCCTGCACCTTGTCCATGCAGCGGGAGCAGGCGGCGGCGCCCGGCCCGGTGAAGGGGATGCCGAGGATCTCCAGCAACTCCTGCACGGTCCCGTCCTCGCCACCGACGCCGTGCATGGCGACGAAGGCCACCTCCGGCCGCTCGGCGACCAGGCGCTTGACCAGGTCCGGCCCGGCGTCGATCGGCAGCACCTCGTGCCCGAGCCGCTCGAGCGCGTCCTCGACCCGGGCCCCGGAGCGAAGCGAGACCCCGCGCTCCAGCGAGCGGCCCCCCTTCAGCACCGCGACCTTCATGCCTCCTCCGCCTTGCGGAACGGGAGCACGTTCGGCTGCGGCTCCTCCGCCGGCTCGGGAGCCCGGCGCTCGCCGGTCAGGGTTCCGTAGAGCTCCACCTGCTCGGCAATCGTCTTGCCGATCCGCCGCACTCCCTCGCGGATTTCGTCGGCGTCGACGCCGCTGAAGTTGAGCCGCATCGAGTGGCTGCCGCGACCGTCGACGTAGGCCGCCTGGCCGGGGACGAAGGCGACGTCGGCGCGCAGCGCCTTCGCCAGCAGGTCGCTGGTGTCGATGTAGTCGGGCAGGGTCGCCCAGATGAAGAGCCCGCCTTCGGGCTCGGTCCAGCTGGCCTCCGCCGGGAAGTGGGTCCGCAGCGCCTCGACCATCGTGTCGCGCCGCCCGCGGTAGATCTCGACGAGGTCGTCGACGTAGCGCTGCCAGCGCCGTTCGGCGAAGTACTCGCGGACGAAGTACTGGGTCAGGGTCGAGGTGCAGAGGTCGGCGGCCTGCTTGCCGAGGACGATCTTCTCCATCACCGGCGGCGGTGCCACCGCCCAGCCGAGCCGGATCCCGGGGGAGAGGATCTTCGAGAAGGTGCCGAGGTAGATGACGAAGTCGCCGCCGTCGAGCTGGTAGAGCGGCGGCATCGGCTCGCCGCCGTAGCGCAGCAGCCCGTAGGGGTTGTCCTCGAC
>DASTZP010000047.1:0-11457 GCA_035764245.1 Solirubrobacterales bacterium | reverse complement strand
AGCGGGCGAGCTGGCCATCGTCGGCATCCACCGCCGCGGGGCGCTCCTCGCCCAGCGCGTGCACCGGCTCGTGGAGGACCTGCTCGACGCGCAGGTCCCGACCGGCAGCATCGACATCAGCTTCTACCGCGACGACGTCGGCACGCGGCTCCAGCAGCCGGTCGTGCACGCCAGCGACGTCGACTTCGACCCCGACGGCAAGACCGTCGTCATCGTCGACGACGTCCTCTACACCGGCCGCACCGTCCGCGCCGCGATCGAGGCGCTCTTCGACTACGGCCGCCCGCAGCGGGTCCGGTTGGCGGTCCTCTGCGACCGCGGCCACCGCGAGCTTCCGATCCGCCCCGACTACGTCGGCAAGAACCTGCCGACCGCCCGCGAGGAGCGGGTTAACGTCCGCCTCGAGGAGGTCGACGGCACCGACGAGGTGACCATTTCCGAGCCCAGCACCGTGGAGGTGAGCCCATGAAGCACCTGCTCTCGATCGAGCAGCTCTCGCGCGGGGAGATCGAGGCGATCCTCGACCGCGCCGAGAGCTTCGCCGAGGTCGGCCGCCGTGACATCAAGAAGGTGCCGACCCTGCGCGGGCGCACCGTCGTCTCCCTCTTCTACGAGTCGAGCACCCGCACCTCCAGCTCCTTCGACCTCGCCGCCAAGCGCCTCTCCGCCGACCTCGTCTCGGTCAAGGCGGCCGGCTCCTCGGTCGAGAAGGGGGAGTCGCTGAAGGACACCGTCGCCACCCTCTCCGCCTATGACCCGGCCGCGATCGTGATCCGCCACCCCTACGCGGGCGCCGCCCAGATGGTCGCCGGCTGGACCCCCGCCGCGGTCGTCAACGCCGGCGACGGCAAGCACGAGCACCCGAGCCAGGCGCTGCTCGACGTCTACACCCTGCGCCGCCGCCTCGGCTCCCTCGAGGGGGTCCGGATCTGGATCGTCGGCGACGTCCTTCACAGCCGCGTCGCCCGCTCCAACCTGATCGCCTTCGAGCGGATGGGCGCCGAGGTCACCGTCTGCGGTCCGCCGACGCTGATCCCGCGCGGGATCGAGGAGCTCGGCTGCGAGGTCTCCTACAGCCTCGACGGGGTCGAGGAAGCCGAGGTCGTCTACGCGCTGCGGATGCAGCAGGAGCGGATGAGCGAGAGCTTCGTCCCCTCGCTGCGCGAGTACGCGGCGAACTACCAGATCGACACCCGCCGCCTGCAGCCGCGCCAGCTGCTGATGCACCCCGGCCCGGTCAACCGCGGCGTCGAGCTCTCCGGCGAGGCGATCGACTCGCCCCAGTCGCTGATCGCCGAGCAGGTCGCCGCCGGCCTGGTCGTGCGGATGGCGATCCTCTACGAGCTGCTCGCCGGCAGCGAGGGCCAGACCCCGGCCGGCGAGGGCGAGGCCGGGAAGCCGACCCCGATCGGGACTCCGGCATGAGCCTGACCGAGACCCTCGACGTCCGCGCCGGCGAGGCCGCGCACCTGATCCTGCGGCGCGCGACCGTCCTCGATCCGGTCGCCGGCATTAACTCGGTCCACGACGTCGTCGTCCGCGACGGGGAGATCGCCGCCCTCGCCTCCCCCGGAGAGGCCGACGGCGACAGCGCCGAGGTGGTCGAGGCCGAGGGCCTGCACGCCTTCCCCGCCTTCTTCGACCCGCACGTCCACCTCCGTACCCCCGGCCACGAGCACAAAGAGGACGTCGAGACGGGAACCCGCGCTGCCGCCGCCGGCGGCTACTGCGGGATCCTGGCGATGGCCAACACCGAGCCGCCGGTCTCGACCGCGGCCGACATCTCGTCCCTGCGCGAGCAGGCGCGGGCGGGCGCCTCGGTCCCGGTTGGCTTCCTCGCCACCGTGACCAAGGGGATGAAGGGCGAGGAGCTGACCGAGATGGTCGAACTCCGCGAAGCCGGCGCTATCGGCTTCTCCGACGACGGCCTGCCGATCACCGATGCCGGCGTCATGCGCCGCGCCCTCCAGTACCAGCACCTCTGCGGCGGCAACATCGCCCTGCACGAGGAGGACCCGGCGCTCTCCCGCGACGGCGCCATGCACGAGGGGGCGGTCTCCGCCGTGCTCGGCCTCGCCGGCATCCCCTCGGTCTCGGAGTCGACGATGGTCGCCCGCGACGCCGCCCTGGCCGGCTACGAGCGCGCCCGCATCCACGTCCAGCACCTCTCCGCCGCCGAGTCGGTCGAGGTCGTCCGCGCCGCCAAGGCCGCCGGGGTGCAGATCAGCGCTGAGGCGAGCCCGCACCACCTCTGCCTCACCGACGAGGCGGTCCGCAGCCTCGACCCGCACCGGGCGAAGATGAACCCGCCGCTGCGCGAAGAGCGCGACCGCCAGGCCCTGATCGAGGGGCTTCGGGACGGCACGATCGAGTGCATCGCTACCGACCACGCGCCGCACCAGCCGGAGGAAAAGGACGTCCCCTTCGAGCAGGCGGCGATGGGGGTGACCGGCCTCGAGACGGCCTTCGCCGCCCTCCACACCGACTTGGTCCTGCCCGGGGTGATCGACCTGGCGCTGCTGGTCGAGCGGATGGGCGGCGGCGCCGAGCCCTTCGACCTCGAGCGCCCGACCCTGGCGCCGGGCTCGGAGGCCAACATCGTCCTCTGCGACCTCGGTGCCGAGTGGACGGTAGGCGAGGACGGCTACGAGAGCCGCTCGGCCAACTCCTGGTGCGCCGCTAAAGCGCTAACCGGCCGCGTCCTGATGACCGTCGCCGCCGGCCAAGTCGCCTACCGCCTGCGGTCCTTCTCCCTCGGAGTTGCCGCATGAGCGCCTACCTGCTGCTCGAGGACGGCACCCGGCTCGACGGGCTCGCCTGCGGCGCCGAGGGCGCGGTCACCGGCGAGGTCGTCTTCAACACCGCGATGACCGGCTACCAGGAGTCGGTCACCGATCCCTCCTACGCGGGCCAGATCATCGTCTTCACCTACCCCCTGATCGGCAACTACGGGGTGGCGGCGACGGCGATGGAGTCCGACCGCGTCCACGCCCGCGGCGTCGTCATGCGCGACGCCAAGAACCGCGAAGACGTCGCCACCGCCGAGGGCGGCTGGCTCGACTGGCTCGCCGACTGCGGCGTCCCCGCGGTCAGTGGCATCGACACCCGAGCGCTGGTCCGCCACCTGCGCGACCAGGGCTCGATGCGCGGCGGGATCTTCCCCGCCGAGACGCCCGAAGCCGAGGCCCGGGAACGGATCGACGCCGAGCCCGCGATGGCCGGCGCCGACTTCGCCCGCCAGGTGACGCCGCCGGAGCCGGTCCGCTTCGAGGGCGACGGCCCGCACGTGGTCGGGATCGACACCGGGGTCAAGCTCAGCATCGTCCGCCAGTTGCGCGAGCACGGCTGCCGGCTGACCCTGCTGCCTTGCACGAGCGGCCCGGAGGAAGTCCTCGCCGAGGACCCCGACGTCGTCTTCCTCGCCAACGGCCCCGGCGACCCCGCGGCGCTCGACTACGTCGTCGACACCGTCCGCGGCGTCATCGGCAAAAAGCCGGTCTTCGGGATCTGCCTCGGCCACCAGTTGCTCTGCCGCGCCGTCGGCCTTGAGACCTACAAGCTCCCGTTCGGCCACCGCGGCGCCAACCACCCGGTCAAGGACCTGGAGACGGGGCGGATCGACATCACCTCCCAGAACCACGGCTTCGCCGTCGTCGGGCCCGGGGGGGAGCCGAAGATCGAGGGCGACGAGCCGGTCCGCTGGGACACCGACTTCGGCGTCGCCGAGCTCTCGCAACTGAACCTCTACGACCGCACCGTCGAGGGGTTGGTCCTGCGCGACGTCGCCGGCGCCACCGTCCAGTACCACCCCGAGGCGGGCCCTGGGCCGCACGACGCCCGCCACCTCTTCGAGCGCTTCCTGGAGCTCGCCGCGTGATCTGGCCGCCGCCCGAGGTCCCGCTCGAGGGGAAGCTCGTCCGCCTCGAGCCGCTGACCGAGGAACACCGCGAGCCGCTGCGGTCGGTGTCCGACCATCCTGAGGTCTGGCAGTGGACGGACCGGCGCGTGACCGAGTCGGACGAGGGATTCGACACATGGTTCGACGGCCGCCTCCTGGCCCGCAAGATGGGCGACGAACACGCCTTTGCCACGCTGAGCGCCGACGGCTCCCCGCTCGGCAGCTCCTCCTATCTGGCGCCGCGCCCGATCCACGACGGGGTCGAGGTCGGCTGGACCTGGCTCACCCCGTCGGCCTGGCGCACCGGCGCCAACGTCGAGGCGAAGCTGCTGATGCTCGGCTTCGCCTTCGACGAGCTCGGCTGCATGCGGGTCGAGCTGAAGACCGACGCCCGCAACGAGCGCTCGCGCGGGGCGATGGAAGCGCTCCCCGCCAAGTTCGAGGGCATATTCCGCAAGCACATGCTGATGCCGGTCACCGGCGTCCGCGACTCGGCCTACTTCTCGGTCGTCGACGACGAGTGGCCGTCGGTTCGTCAAAACCTGGAGCAGCGCCTGGCAGGGGCGCGGGAGGTGGGCAGTGCCTAAACGCGAGGACATCGAGAAGATCCTCCTGATCGGCTCGGGGCCGATCGTGATCGGCCAGGCGGCCGAGTTCGACTACTCCGGCGTCCAGGCCTGCAAGGTCCTGCTCGAGGAGGGCTACGAAGTCGTCCTCGTCAACTCGAACCCGGCGACGATCATGACCGACCCCGAGTTCGCGACCGCCACCTACATCGAGCCGCTCCTGCCCGGGCCGGTGACGAAGATCATCGAAAAGGAGCGCCCAGACGCGCTGCTGCCGACCCTCGGCGGCCAGACCGCGCTCAACCTGGCGATGGCGCTGGAAGAGGACGGCACCCTGGAGCGGTTCGGGGTCGAGCTGATCGGCGCCAACGCCGAGTCGATCAGCCGCGCCGAGGACCGCGAGAAGTTCCGCACGACGATGAACGACGCCGGCATCCGCATTCCCTGGTCGGTCACCGTCGAAAGCCTGGGAGAGATGGAGACCCGCCTGGCCGACGGCGACATCACCCTGCCGGCGATCGTCCGGCCCGCCTTCACGATGGGCGGCCAGGGCGGCGGCATCGGCCGCACCGAGACCGAGCTGCGCCAGGTCGTCAGCGAGGGGCTCGCGGCGAGTCCGATCAACCAGGTCCTGGTCGAGGAGTCGGTGATCGGCTGGGGCGAGTTCGAGCTCGAGGTGATGCGCGACCGCAACGACAACGTGGTGATCATCTGCTCGATCGAGAACGTCGACCCGATGGGCGTCCACACCGGCGACTCCGTCACCGTCGCCCCGGCCCAGACCCTCACCGACCCGCTCTACCAGGACCTTCGCGACCAGGCGATCAAGGTGATCCGGGCGATCGGGGTCGAGACCGGCGGCTCCAACGTCCAGTTCGCGGTCAACCCCGCCGACGGCGAGATCGTCGTCATCGAGATGAACCCGCGGGTCTCGCGCTCTTCGGCCCTGGCGTCGAAGGCGACCGGCTTCCCGATCGCGAAGATGGCGGCGAAGCTGGCCGTCGGGTACGCGCTGGAGGAGATCCCCAACGACATCACCCGCGCCACGCCCGCCTCCTTCGAGCCGACGATCGACTACGTCGTCACCAAGATCCCGCGCTTCGCCTTCGAGAAGTTCCCCGGTTCCGAGGGCCGGCTCTCGACCTACATGCAGAGCGTCGGCGAGGCGATGGCGATCGGCCGCACCTTCCGCGAGTCCTTCGCCAAGGCGATGCGCTCGCGCGAGCTTGACTCCGTGCCCGAGATCCCGGAGTCCGACGAGGACCTGCTGGAGGCGATCGCGGTCCCGAGTGCCGAGCGCTTCGACCTCGTCCTCGCCGCCTTCGCCCGCGGCCTCAACGTCGAGGCCGTCCACGGTGCCTGCATGGTCGACCGCTGGTTCCTGCGCGAGCTGCAGGCGCTGGCCACCGACGGCGACGGCACCGATGGCCTCTCCCGCGCCTACAAGGCGGTCGACACCTGCGCCGCCGAGTTCGAGGCGGCGACGCCCTACTACTACTCCGGCCACGAGCGCTCCCGTCATGACGGCTCGCCCCCGGCCAGCGAGATCCGCCGCGGCGACAACGACTCCGTCGTCATCCTCGGCGCCGGCCCGAACCGCATCGGCCAGGGGATCGAGTTCGACTACTGCTGCGTCCACGCCGCGATGACCGCGCGCGAGCTCGGCCGCGACGCGGTGATGATCAACTGCAACCCGGAGACGGTCTCGACCGACTACGACACCTCGAACCGGCTCTACTTCGAGCCGCTGACGGCCGAGGACGTGCTCGCCGTCTGCGAGCAGGAGCGACCCGAGGGCGTGATCGTCCAGTTCGGCGGCCAGACGCCGCTGAAGCTGGCGCGGACCCTGGAAGAGGCGGGGGTGCCCCTGCTGGGGACGCCGGTCGACGCGATCCACCTGGCGGAAGACCGCGGACGGTTCGGCGAGCTGCTGGACCGGCTCGGGGTCGAAGCGCCGCCGTACGGCACCGCCTACTCGGCCGAGGAAGCCGTCGCGGTCGCCAAACAGGTCGGGTTCCCGCTGCTGGTCCGGCCCTCCTTCGTCCTCGGCGGCCGGGCGATGGAGATCTGTTACTCGACCGAGGACCTGCAGAAGTACCTGGAGGCCAACGTCAAGGCCGACCAGGAGCACCCGCTGCTGCTCGACCGCTTCCTCGAGAACGCGATCGAGGTCGACGTCGACGCGCTCGGCGACGGCTCCGAGGTCTACGTCGCCGGGATCATGCAGCACGTCGAGGAGGCCGGGGTCCACTCCGGCGACTCGGCCTGCGTGATCCCGCCGCTCAGCCTCGGCGAGGAGATGCTGGAGCGGATCCGCTCCACCAGCGAGCGGATCGCGCTGGAGCTCGGGGTCGTCGGGCTGATCAACATCCAGTACGGCGTCGCCGGCGGCAGCCTCTACGTGATCGAGGCCAACCCCCGCGCCTCGCGCACCGTCCCCTTCGTCTCCAAGGCGATCGGGGTACCGCTGGCGAAGCTTGCCTGCCGCCTGATGCTCGGCGAGAAACTGGCCGACCAGGAGCTGCCGCAGGGCCCGCTCGATCACGTCAGCGTCAAGGAGGCGGTGCTGCCCTTCGCCCGCTTCGCCGGCGCCGACTCGGTCCTCGGGCCGGAGATGAAGAGCACCGGCGAGGTGATGGGGATCGCCGCCGACTTCCCGACCGCGTTCGGCAAGGCGCAGGCCGCGGCCGGGGTGCGGCTGCCGGAATCGGGTGCGGTCTTCATCACCGTCACCGACACCGACAAGGCCGCCGCGACGCAGCTGGCGACCCGCTTCCACGACCTCGGCTTCGAGGTGATCGCGACCGGCGGCACCGCCCAGGCGATCGAGCGGATGGGGGTGCCGGTACGACGGATCAACAAGCTGCAGGAAGGCTCGCCGCACGTCCTCGACCTGATCCGCAAGTCCGAATGCGACCTGGTGATCAACACGCCGACCGGCTCGGGCGCCCGCACCGACGGCTACGAGATCCGCACCGCCGCCGTCCGCAACGGGATCCCCTGCGTGACGACGATGACCGGCGCCACCGCCGCCGCCCGCGCGATCGCCGCCGGCAAGGAGGTCGACGCCGAGGTCCGCTCACTGCAGGAGATCCATGCCGGTCAGGTCAGGGCCGCGGGAGCGCGATGACCGCGCCGTTCGGCCGCCGGCTCTGCGAGGTAGCGGAGAACAAGGTCTCCGGCGGCTACCGAATCTTCTCCTTGCTCGACCGCGAGGGGCCGACCCCGGAGCCCGGCCAGTTCTACATGCTCGCCGCCGAGAAGGGGTGGGGGAAGGAGGGAGGCCGCCCGTACTTGCCCCGCGCGATCTCCTTCGCCGAGGCCGCTACTGCCAAGAAGGGGATTCGCCTCGACTTCCTCGTCGAGAGCGTGGGACCGGGCACCGATCGGCTCTGCGAACTTGAGCCCGGAGAGCGCGTTTGGGTTGCCGGCCCACTCGGGAACTCGTTTTCGACTCCGAAGGAGGTCAACCCCGACGCCGCCGGGGCGATCCTCGTCGGCGGCGGTATCGGCATCGCCCCGATGGCGATTTGGCGCCGACACCTGGTCGAGAAGGGCATCCCCCTCCGCGTCCTCCTCGGCTTCCGCAACGAAGCCCACTCCGGCGGCCTCAACGAGCTCTTCTGCTCAGGCGGCAATCTCTGCCCCGACGTTCGCCTCGCTTCGGAGGACGGCCACGCCGGCCACAAGGGCTACGTCACCGACCTCCTGGCGACGATGCTGGCCGGCGATGACGCCGCAACGGCCGTCGTCTACTCCTGCGGACCCCCCGCGATGCTTAACGCAGTCAGAGCCCTCTGCGAAGCCCACGGAGTCAGCTACCAACTCGCCGATGAGACGCCTATGGCCTGCGGCTTCGGCGCCTGCTTCGGCTGCGCTGTCCCGAAACCGGGCGGCGGCTATCTCCGCCTGTGCGTTGACGGTCCCATTCTGGGGTCCCTGCCGGGGGGTGGCGCCGATTTGGGGGACCATCCCGAGCAGCCACTGCAGCGCAGGGATGGTGGGACCAAATCGGCGACAGGACCCGCCGGCCCAACCACGACCGAGTTCTGTGGCATCGAGCTCACCCACCCGGTCATCAATGCCTCGGGCACCTACGACGCGATAGCTGCTCGGAAGGTCTTTGGAGACGACCTGCTGACGGACTTCCCCTTTTCGGCCTTCGTCTCAAAGACGATCACGCCTGACCCCCGTGCCGGCAACGCCCCGCAGCGGATCTGGGAGACGCCGGCGGGGATGATCAACTCGATTGGGTTGCCGAACAAGGGGCTTGAGGGCTTCCTGGCGGAGGACCTACCGCAGCTGGCTGAGCTCCCTGTGCCGTTGATCGTCTCCGTGATGGCGACGAACCGCCAGGAGTTCTCGCGGATGGTCCAGGCCGTGGCAGAGCGAGACGAGGTGGCAGCGATTGAGCTGAACGTGTCCTGTCCCAACGTCCACTCCGGACTGATCGTCGGTGAGAGCCCGGATGAGACCGAGGCGCTGCTGGAAGCTTTGCGGCCGCTGACGGAGAAGCCATTGATCGTGAAGCTGACGCCCAACGTCGCCGCGCCCGAGGCGGTTGCGGTCGGTGCGGAAGAGGGGGGAGCGGACGCTGTTTCGCTGATCAACACGCTGAAGGCGAGCGCGATCGATCCGCTGACGCGGGAGCCCGCTCTGGCCGCGGGGCACGGCGGCCTCTCTGGTCCGGCTGTGAAGCCGATCGCCCTGCAGCAACTGCGCGCGGTTCGCGCCGCGGTGGAGCTGCCGCTGATCGGGATGGGGGGGATCCGCAGCGGTGCCGACGCGGACGAATTCCTCACCGCCGGAGCGACCCTGGTGGCCGTCGGGACCGAGAGCTTCCGCGATCCGCGAGCGGGCGCCCGGATCGCAAATGACCTGGAAACCGCCGTGTCGCCGCCGCCCTCACGCATGGAGGCCCTGCACCTCGACTAGAGGTTGAGACGAATTTTGGGGCTTTTGGCCCCAGTCACCTTGCACGCCCCCGAGCCGCGGCTATACTCGCCGCCCACATGACGGCCCCCCAGGTCAAATCCTCGCTCGCGGCGCCCGAACGCTCCCTCGACCAGAGGATGGATGCCCTCAGGCGGGCGAACGACATCCGCACCGCCCGCGCGAAGCTGAAGAAGGACCTGAAGGCGAACCGGGCGAGCATCCAGACGATCCTGCTTGACCCCCCCGAGTACGTCCTCACCGCCAAGGTCTTCGACATGCTGCTCGCGGTCCCCAAGTACGGCCGGGTGAAGACGAACCGGATCCTCAACCAGTGCCGGATCTCGCCGTCGAAGACGATCGGCGGCCTCTCCGAGCGTCAGCGCACCGAGCTGATCTCCCAGCTGCGTCGATAGCGACCGCCGCAGCGGTCAATATCGGCGGCCGCATGGCCGGCAAAGTCTTCGTCATCACCGGACCCTCGGGAGTCGGCAAGGGCACCTTGATCAGGGAGCTGCTGAAGGCGGTGCCCAACCTGGAGCTGTCGATCTCGGCCACCACCCGCTCCCCCCGCGAGGGCGAGGAGGACGGTCGCGACTACCACTTCCTCACCCCGGAGGAATTCGAGCAGCGCAAGGAGGAAGGCGACTTCCTCGAGTTCGCGACCTACAGCGGCAACCGCTACGGGACCCTGCGCAGCGAGGTCGAACGGCGGCTGGCCTCGGGGCACTCGGTGGTCCTCGAGATCGAGGTGCAGGGCGCCCAGCAGGTCCGGGCGGCCGAGCTGGAGTCGGTCCAGATCTTCATCGCGCCGCCCGATCCCACGGTGCTGCGGGAGCGGCTCGCGGGCCGCGGCACCGACTCCCCCGAGGCGATCGACGAGCGGCTGAAGGTCGCCGAGCAGGAGCTGGCCGTGCAGGGGGACTTCGACCACTGCGTCGTCAACGACGAGGTCGACCGCGCCGCCGCCCAGTTGGTGGGCGTCGTCCGCCGTGAGCTAGACTCCGCCACCGAATGATCAAACCACGCGTAGACAAGCTTCTCGAGCACGCAGATTCCCATTACGCCGCCGTAGTCGTGTCGGCCAAGCGCGCTCGCCAGATCAACAGCTACTTCCACAACCTCGGCGAGGGCGGCTTCGGCGAGTACCCGCCGCCGATGGTCGAGACCAACGCCGAGCGGAACTACCTGACGATGTCGCTCGAAGAGCTCGCCGAGGGCAAGCTGAAATACGAGTACCGCAGTTAGTCCTTTCAGCGCCCCGCCAGCCGCGGGGCGCTTTCATTAGAGGGCCATGGCCCGCATCCTCCTAGGCGTCAGCGGCGGCATCGCCGCCTACAAGGCCCTCGAGCTGGCTCGCCTCGCCACGCTCGCGGGCCACGGCGTGCGGGTGGTGATGACCGAGACGGCCACCCGCTTCGTCGGCGCCGCCTCCTTCGAGGGGATCGTCGGCGCCCCGGTCCTGATCTCCGAGTTCGAGCGCGACCCGATGCGCGGCGCCTTCCCGGGCGAAGAGCAGGCCGGCCACGACCCGATCGGCCACCTCGAGCTCGCCGCCCGCTGCGACGCCTACCTGGTCGCCCCCGCCTCGGCGAACACGATCGCGAAGCTGGCGAGCGGCAGCGCCGACTCGATGCTCACCACCTCCTTCCTCGCCTGCACCGCGCCGCGGTTGGTGGCGCCGGCGATGAACGACCGCATGTACGCCGACGCCGCGACCCAGGCGAACCTCGCGACGCTGCGCGAGCGCGGGGTCGAGGTGATCGAGCCCGGGGAGGGCCAGCTCGCCTCCCGCGGCGAGTACGGCCGCGGCCGCCTGCCCGACCCCGAGCAGCTGCTCGCCCGGGTCGAAGCTGCCCTGCCGGGCGGCGACCGCCCCTGGGACGGGCTGCGGGTCCTGGTCACCGCCGGCGGCACCCGCGAGCCGATCGATCCGGTCCGCTTCATCGGCAACCGCTCTTCCGGCCGCATGGGGATCGCCCTGGCCGCCGCGGCGGCGAAGCGCGGGGCCGAGGTGACGCTGATCGCCGCCAACGTCTCGCTGGCCTCGCCGCCGGGCGT
>DASTZP010000046.1:0-14454 GCA_035764245.1 Solirubrobacterales bacterium | reverse complement strand
CGCACGAGCAGCTTGCGGCTGTTCGGGCAGGTGCGGGCGTTAGCGTGGATTCTCATCCGGTGTCCTCCTTGATCTGGGTGGGTCGCACCCCCAGCCTTCAAGGAGGCCCGGATGAACAACGTTGTGAGGAACTACAGCTAGCCGTCGCTCGGCTTCAGGTGCTCCACCTCGAAGTCAAACTCTCGCTCCAGCCTCTCCGCGATCAGCGACCGGTGGCAGGCCTCCGGGTCCCTCTCCACGCAGAGCAGCGCCGCGCGTTTCGCGCCGACCCACTTGACGATCGGCTCCAGGTCGACCTGGTCGAGGACCTCTTCGGTGTAGCGGCGCACGTACTCGGGGGCGAGGGTCGTGCGGGAGCGTTTGCCCTCGCCGCGCCGTTCGTCCTCCCGGTACTGGAGCTGCCGCATCTCGGTCGTCGGCGCCAGCTCGGGCAGGTGGCTGTAGGCGATTCCCGCCTCCTCCAGGGCGGCTTCGAGGCGCCGCGCGTTCGCCCAGGCGTACTCGCTGCCCCTCACCCCGCGCCGCTGGCGTACGTCGAGGACCAGCGTCACCCCTGTCTCTTTGAGGCTGCGGAGGAAGGCCGGGCCGTCGAAGCCGTAGACGCCGATGGTGACGATCTCGGCCACGCCGTCGGGCTATGTCAGGGCACCGAACTCTTCTAGTAGCGCGGCGGCTGCTCGCGGTACGCCGGGTCGCGCACTTCGCGCCGTTCTTCCACCGGCACCTCACCGGGGGCGAGGGGCCGCGCGCGGCGGGACCAGACGATTTCCTGGAAGAGGCCGATCAGGAGGCCGGCGGCGCCCGCGATCATCAGGATCACGCCGATCGTGTCGACGTAGACGCCCTGGATGTGGAAGTTGGTCGCGAACTTGAGGATCGCGCCGACAGCGATGAGGAAGATGCCTGCTCCGATAGTCATGGCGGCTGAATACCCCGGGTTTGGATCGACAAACCGGATCGGCTATCGGAGAGACGTCCAGAGGCGACGCTCGGCTTCGAGCACCGCCTCGGCGCCCTCGCCGACCGCTCGCCACAGCGCCGGGTCCGGCTCGTCGCGTTCGCTCGCCGCCCGGAACGCCTCCGCCAGCCCGGTCCAGCGCGCCGCCGCCTCCGCCGCCAGCGGCGCCTCGGCCGCGTAGCCCGTCTCGGCCAGGAAGCGCGAGTACATCAGCCGGAAGCAGCCGCCGCCGGTGCCGCGGCGCTCGATCACCTGGTAGGCGAAGCGGGCGCACCACTGCCAGTCCTCGACCGCCTGCGGCCAGGAGCCGGCCTCGGCCGCCAGCCGTTCCAGCGCCGGCACGCCGGCGAACTCGCCGAACGGCGGCTCCAGCATCTCGGCGACGGCCCGCTCGACCGCCCGCGGCGCCGCGGCGTCCAGCTGCGCCCGGTCGACGTCGCCGGCGACGGTGAACATGTGCCCTTCCAGCGGGTAGGCGGGATGGCCGCTGTGGCGGGCCCGTGCCAGGTTCTCCAGCCGCGTCGTCTGCAGCTCCTCGAAGCCGGTGTCGGAGAGCCGGGCGACCTCCTCGTCGTAGCCCGCCAGCACCACCGCGTGGCCGGGGAAGTGGGCCGAGTTGCCGTAGTGGTCGAGGTAGTAGATGTCGGTGAGGAGCAGCGCCGGGCTGCCGGCGTCGACCTCGGCCCGCGCCGCTTCCCAGGCGGCCTCGCCGTCCTCCTCGGCGAAGGTCCGCAGCTCCAGCGCCGCCCCGGTCAGCTCGCGGAAGCTCTCCTCGAGCCGCGCGGTGCGGCCGTTGAACCAGCGGCTCGGCGAGCCGTCCTCCAGCGCCAGGTAGTAGAAGCCGGCGCCGGCCCCGAGGCCGAACGCCATCTCCTCGCTGATCTCGACCCCGTGGAAGGCGAGCAGGTTGCGCAGCGCGGTGGAGCCGCAGTGGTTGCCGGGGGTGTGGACGAAGCCAGGGACGGTTGCCATCGCCCAATAGTCTCTCGCGCCATGCAGGATCTCGACCTGAAGCTGCTGCGCTGGATGCGCACCCACGGCCACGCGCCGGCGATCGAGGACGCCGCCGTCGCCCTCGGCAAGGCCGGCAACAACGGCCTCGTCTGGTTCCTGCTCGGCGCCGCCCTCGCGATCCTCGACAGCTCGCGCTGGGAGCAGTGGCTCGTCTGCGCCCTGCTCGGCCCGGTCGCGATCGGCCTCAACTACGCGATCAAGCTGCTGGTGAAACGCCCGCGCCCGGTCCTCGAGGGCCTGCCGCCGCTCGGCGGCGCCCCCAGCTCGCTCAGCTTCCCCTCCGCCCACGCCACCTCCTCCTTCGCGGTGGCGACGGCGATGGTCCGGGTCGACCCGGCGATGGCGGCGACCTTCCTCGTCGCCGGGGCGCTGGCGCTCGGCCGCCCCTACCTCGGTATGCACTACCCGTCCGACGTCCTCGCCGGCGCCGTCCTCGGTGTCGCCCTGGGCCTGATCGTCCCCCTGCCCTCGTGAAGGCGGCCGCTCGATGAAGGTCGGGATCGTCGGGCTGCCGAACGCCGGCAAGTCGACCCTCTTCAACGCCCTGACCAAGGGCGGGGCGCAGATGGGCGACTACCCGTTCACGACGATCGAGCCCAACGTCGCCGTCGCCCAGGTCCCGGACGAGCGGCTGGAGAAGGTCGCGGCGACGGTCAAGAGCTCGGAGCTGGTGCCGGCCAAAATCGACTTCCACGACATCGCCGGCCTCGTCAAAGGCGCCTCCGAAGGCGAGGGCCTCGGCAACCAGTTCCTCGCCTCGATCCGCGAGACCGACGCGATCTGCCACGTCGTCCGCTGCCACACCGGGTCCGACGTGCCGCACCCCGACGGCCGCGTCGACCCGCTCGCCGACATCGAGACGATCGAGACCGAGCTCGTCCTCGCCGACTTCGACCAGGTCGAGCGGCGGCTTCCCCGCGTCGCCAAGCAGGCGAAGTCGGGCGACAAAGAGGCGCAGGTCGAGCACGAGTGGCTGCAGGCGGTGCACGAGGCGCTCGCCGCCGGCCGGCCGGCGCGCTCGATCCCGGTGCCCGAAGGCGCGCCGTTGGCGGCGCAGAACCTCCAGGCACTGACGACGAAGCCGATCCTCTATGTCGCCAACGTCGACGAGGGCGACGCCGAGGCGCCGGAAGCGGTCGTCTCCCACGCCAACTCGGTCCACGCCGGGGTGGTCGCGGTCAGCGCCCGGATCGAGGCCGAGCTGGCCGAGCTCGACCCCGCCGAAGCGGCGGAGATGCGCGAGAGCTACGGGGTCGAAGGCTCGGGCCTGGCGCGCCTGGTCCGCGCCGCCTACGACCTCCTCGAGCTGATCACCTTCTTCACCGCCGGCGAGGGCAAGGAGGCGGTGGCGCGGCCGCTGCGCCGCGGCGCGACCGCGCTCGAGGCGGCAGGAACCATTCACACCGAGATCATGGAAGCGTTCGTCAAAGCCGAGGTGATCGGCTGGGAGCAGCTGGTCGAGGCCGGCGGCTACGCCCCCGCCCGTGACAAGGGGCAGCTGCGGATCGAGGGCCGCGACTACCCCGTCGCCGACGGCGACGTGATCACGATCAAGGTCTGAGCCCCGGGCGCAGCACCGGCTGAGACCTGACCGCCCCGCCGATCGGTGCTGCATCGGGGCGGAATCCGTCAGGCCTCAGCCACCCTTGTGAATGGAGGTGGCGGGGTAGGTGTGCCCGCATTCGCTGAACCGCATACACATCACCTCCTTCCCGCGCCGGAAGCGTCCTTCGCGGCGACATATTGGTTCCTATTACTTCGACCGGGCTCAGTAAAGGGCTCTACCTAGCCATTTTCCCGCATCGTCCGTGCATTTATGCCCTATCGTGATCGCTCCTGTTGAGTCGATCAATCGAAAGGGTTGGTGGGATGGAGGGGACCGAGGCCGAGGGGAAGAAGCGCGTCGAGACGATCTGCGCGGTGCTCAAGCACCCGCTCCGCGTCCGCATCCTCGAAGTCCTCAACGAAGGCCCCCGCAGCCCCAGCCAGTTCGTCGAGGAAGGGCTGATCCCGAAGGAGCACTTCACCACCTACCAGCAGGCGCTCTCGCTCGCCTCCTACCACTTCCGCGAGCTGGAGAAGGAAGGCTGCCTGGAAGTCGTCGAATCGATCCCGCGGCGCGGCGCCGTCGAGCACGTCTACCGCGGCCTCGCCCGTGTCTTCTTCGACGACGCCGAGTTCGAGGCGACCTCGCAGGAAGACCGCCGCGACCTCTCCCGGATCTCCCTGCAGGGATTGATCGCGCGGGCCGACCGGGCAATCTGGGAGGACACCTTCGACGCCCGCGCCGACCGCCACCTGACCTGGATGCCGATGCAGCTCGACGAGCGCGGCTGGGAAGAAGTGACCGCCACCCTCGCCACCGCTTTCGGCGAACTGACCCAGATCCGCCACGACGCCAAGGACCGGCTCGCCGCCTCCGGCGAGAAGGTCGTGCCGGCGACGGTCGGGATGCTCGGCTTCGAGTCCCCGCCTCCGCCGCCGCTGCGCGACGACTGAGGTGTCGACTTTTGCGCCCATATGGACGCAAAAGTCGACATGAACGTAGGCTTTGGCGATGGAGGAACGGGCGCGGTTCCCGCAGGTCGCCGCCAAGGCCGGCCACTACGAGAGCTTCTACATCAAGGCCTGTCAGCCGGGCGGGGGCAAAGGCGTCTGGATCCGCCACACGGTCCACAAGCGGCCGGGGGCGGAGCCCAACGGCTCGATCTGGTTCTGCCTCTTCGACCGCGAGGCGGCGGGGCCGCGGGCGACGAAGGTGACGGTCCCGGCCTCGCAGCTCGAGGCGCCCGTCGGCGACTGGATCCGGGTCGCCGACGCCGAGATCGGGCCGGGCCGGGCCGAGGGCTCGGTCGAGACCGACGCCCTCACCGCCTCCTGGTCCTTCACCTTCGAGGGCGACGCCGAGCCCTGCAAGTACCTGCCGGCCGACTGGCTCTACAAGGCGCCGCTGCCGAAGACGAAGTTCCTCGCGCCCTTTCCCGACGCCCGCTTCCAGGGCCGGCTGGTGGTCGACGACGAACCGTTCGAGCTCTCCGGCTGGCCCGGGATGATCGGCCACAACTGGGGGACCGAGCACGCCGAGCGCTGGGTCTGGCTCGAGGGCACCGGCTTCCCTGGCGCCCCCGACACCTACTTCGACGCCGGCGCCGCCCGCGTCCGCCTCGGCTCCCGGGTCAGCCCCTGGATCCCCTCGGGGATGCTCGTCCTCGACGGCGAGGCCCACCGCCTCGGCGGCATCGGCGCGATCCGCTCGGCCCGGATCGAGGAGCATCCCGCGGTCTGCAGCTTCAGCCTGCCCGGCAAGGACGTCGTCGTCCACGGCCGCGTCTCGGCCCCGGAGAAGGACTTCGTCGGCTGGGTCTACGCCGATCCCGAGGGGCCCGAGCACAACACCGTCAACTGCTCGGTCGCCGACCTCGAGCTGACGGTCGAACGCCCGGGCCTGCCGCCGCGCCAGCTGACCCTCCCCGGCGGCGGCGCCTACGAGCTCGGCATGCGGGAGACGGATCACGGCATCCCGATCCAGCCGTACCCGGACGGCTGAGTGTCGAGTTTGTCCCCTGCTGGGAGACAAAATCGACACGGCATCACGGGGGCAGGGCGCTACTGGGCGATCTGGCTCCTCGTCGCCCCGCTCGTCCTCTGGACGCTGATCCGCATCTTCGGCCTCGACCGCGGCGTCCCGCTGGTGCCGCTGATGTCCTTCACGCCGTACGTGGCGATCGCGGCGCTGCTGGTGGCGGGGGTGGCGACGGCGCTGCGCAACTGGGCCGCGGCGACCGTGGCGGCGCTCGCGACCCTCTGCCTCGCCGCCGCGGTGCTGCCGCGGGCGGTCGGCGACGGGACCGCCGAGGCGGCCGGCCACGAGACCGTCGGCGTCCTCTCCGCCAACGTCTACCGCGGCAAAGCCGACCCGCGGGCGCTGGTCGAGCTGGTCGACCGCAACGACGTCGACCTCCTCAGCGTCCAGGAGCTGACGCCGCGCTTCGCCCGCGAACTGCACCGGGCCGGAATCGACCGCCGCCTGCCCGAAGCAGTCGAGGAGACGCGCAAGGGAGCGGCGGGGGGAGGGATCTACTCGCGGCTGCCGATCGAGCCGATCGCGGTCCGCTCACCGAGCTTCTTCCGCCAGCCGCGCGTCCTCGTCCGCCTGCCGGACGGACGCCTGCTGCGGGTCGGGGACGTGCACCCGCTCACCCCCGGCCGCACCGGGATCGACGCCTGGGAAGACTCGCTGGGCGACCTGCCGGCGACGGGGGAGGGCACGCCCTGGGTGCTGATCGGCGACTTCAATGCGACCCTCGACCACTCGCGCCTGCGCGAGGTCCTCGACCGCGGCTACCGCGATGCCGGCGACGTCGCCGGCCAGGGGCTGGTGCCGACCTGGCCGAACCGGGGCCACACCCTCGGCCCCTTCATCACCATCGACCACGTCCTCGCCGACGAGCGCCTCGGCATCGTCGACTACGGCGTCGAGGACCTCCCGGGCTCCGACCACCGCTCGATCCACGCCGAGCTGGCGCTGCCGGGAGGCGATGGCTAGCGGCCGCTGACCACCTTCTCGAAGGTCATCCAGGTGTCGTGGCCGCCGAGGGCGAGCGAGAGCTGCGAGCCGGTGACGGTCGAGGTGCCGGCGGTCCCGACCAGCTTCGCGGCGATGATCCGCGGCGAGGCCCCGGTCTTCGTGATCACGACCTGTTTCAGCTTCCCTTTCAGGTAGGCGCCGAGGCGGGAGCTGATTTCCGGGCCGGTGAATTCGAGCGTCCATTTGTGCAGCGGGCAGTAGTAGTCGTAGGGGTCGGGGACGCCGACCAGGTAGGGGATCGCGGTGCCGAAGACGTTCTGGACGCTCTCGGTGTGGCCGCCGCTGCAGGCCGAGTAGAAGGTCTGGGCGACTTCGTCGCCGTACATGACGACCTTGCCGCGGGTGTCGGCGACGGCGGCGTTGGTGCGGGCGTACTCGCTTTCCAGCCCCTCGTAGACCTGGCTGCGGGTGTCCGCGTAGAGGTCGAAGCCGTTGCCGCCGACGTCGCCGGTGAGGGCGATAGAGCGGACCGCGATCGCGTGCGCCCGCAGCTCTTCGGTCGGCCAGGAGGGCGGCACCTCGTTCGGCATCACCCCTTTCGCGTACTGCTCGAGGGCGAGCGCGTTGACGACGTTCAGCGACCCCGCCTCGCTTTCGGTCGGCACCGTCTCCAGCGCCCCGCGGTAGGTGCCGACCCCGGCGATCGCGATCTTGCCGGCCCCCGCCGCCCGCAGCCTGCGACCGCAGTTGGCGAGCGGTTTGCCGCCGGAGGAGCGCAGCTTGACGCTGCGGGCGACGCGGTGCGCCTCATAGCTGCGGCCGGGGTCGAGCTGCTGGCCGCAGGCGCTGGTGGCGCCGCTGAATTCGACGTCGCCGGGGGAGATGTCCAGCAGCACCCGCACCACCCGCGGCTTCGTCAGCGTCCCGATCGTCGTCCCCCGGTAGTAGTGGCCGAGGATGAAGCTGTAGCTCTTGCCGTGCTTGGCGAAGCCGTAGGCGCCGTAGGCGCTCATCCCGACGCCGTGCCCGAAGCCGCGGCCGTGGACGATCCAGCTGACGCTGCCCTGGGCCGGGAGCGGGTAGACGAGGGCAAGTAGCAGCAGGCCCGCCAGCAGTGTGAGCTTCCTGGACATCTCTTCGCGAACAGTTTCAACAAACCGGAGTAGCGGCCTGCAATCGCGGGGGCGTACCCTGGACATGCAAGGAAATTTCGAGGAGGACGCGATGGCGACGCAGACCGTGCAGGCGACCGACCACAAGCTCTTGGCCGCCGGCGAGTGGATCGAGACCGGCGAGTGGGGCGAGGTGAAGAGCCCCTACGACGGTAGCGTCGTCGGCCGGGTCGCGCAGGCCGACGAAGCGTTGGTCGAGCGGGCGATCGAGGCCGCGCACGCGGCGTTCGAGTCGGCCGAGTTCCCCCAGCACGAGCGGGCCGCGGTCCTCGACCGGGCGGCGGAGCTGGTCGCCGAGCGCCGCGACGAGCTGGCGGCGACGATCGCCGCCGAGGCCGGCAAGCCGATCAAGACGGCGACGGTCGAGGCCGAACGCTGCGTCTCCACGCTCGAGTTCTCGGCGGTCGAGGCGCGCAAGCTGACCGGCGGCACGGTGCCGATGGACGCGGCCCCGGCCGGCGTCGGCAAGCTCGGGGTGATGCTGCGCGTCCCCTACGGGGTCGTCGGCGCGATCAGCCCTTTCAACTTCCCGCTCAACCTCGTCGCCCACAAGCTCGGGCCGGCGATTGCCGCCGGCAACGCGATCGTCCTCAAGCCCGCCGGCCAGACGCCGATCTCGGCCCTGAAGCTGGCCGCGATCCTGGTCGAGGCCGGCCTGCCCCAGGGCTGGCTCTCGGTCGTCCCCGGCCCCGGCTCCAAGGTCGGCAACAAGATCGTCGAGCACCCGCTGACGCGGGCGATCACCTTCACCGGCTCGGCGCCCGTCGGCTGGGACATCCGCTCCAAGGTCCCGCACAAGAAGGTCAACCTCGAGCTCGGCTCCAACGCGCCGCTGATCGTCAACGACGACGGCGACTGGGAAGCGGCCGCCGACAAAGCCCAGATCCACGCCTTCTCCCACGCCGGCCAGAGCTGCATCTCGATCCAGCGGATCCTCGTCCACGAGGCCGTCGCCGACCGGTTCACCGAGCGCCTCGTCGCCAACGTCGGCAAGCTGACGGTCGGCGACCCGCTCGACGAGGCGACCGACGTCGGGCCGCTGATCACCCCCGACGACCGCGACCGGGTCAAGCAGTGGATCGAGGAGGCGGTCGCCGGCGGGGCCGAGCTGCTGGCCGGCGGCGAGCTGGTCGACGAGGGCCGCTGCCTGGCGCCGACCCTGCTGAAGGCGCCGCCGAAAGACGCCAAGGTCTGGTGCGAGGAGATCTTCGGCCCGGTGGCGACGATCGACACCTTCACCGACTTCGAGGAGGCGCTGCGCCTCGCCAACGACTCCAAGTTCGGCCTCCAGGCGGGGGTCTTCACCCGCGACATCGGCCGCGGCCTGGCGGCGGGGTGGACGCTCGAGTTCGGCGGCGTGTTGATCAACGAGGTGCCGACCTTCCGCGCCGACCAGCAGCCCTACGGCGGCGTCAAGGACTCCGGCAACACCCGCGAGGGGCCGGCGTATGCGGTCTACGAGTTGACCGAGGAGCGCTTCGTCACCTTGCAGGGGTAGCGGTAACCACCGCAAAACATTTCTCGCTTAAAAGTGGGTAGTCTCCCGACATGGGAATCCGGGAGGTCGTGAGGTTCGTGGGGGCGATCGCGGCGTTGGCCGCGATCGCCGTGGCGCCGAACGCGGTCGCCGCGGTGTCGGACACCGCCGGCAAGACGACGCTCGAACAGCGCCTGGTGCCGACCGGCGCGGGGGCATATCGCTTCCTCCAGCTCGGCGCCGGTGAGCCGTACACGGTGCGCCAGGAGCTGGCGCCCGCCGGCGCCGCCCGGGCCGCCAACCGCACCTCGCTCGTCTACTTCGGCCAGCTCTCGGACTTCCAGCTCGCCGACGAGGAGTCGCCCGCCCGGGTCGAGGTGATCGACCCGCTCTCGACCCCGCTCAACCTCCCCTTCGGCGCCGCCTGGCGGCCTTGGGAGGCGCTGGAGCCGCAGATCGACGAGGCGATGATCCGCCAGGTCAACCTCTTCTCCGGCGCCAGCCCGGTCGCCGCCGGCAGCGGCGCCCGCCGGGCGATGGACTTCACGATCGACACCGGCGACTCGGCCGACAGCCAGCAGCTGAACGAGACGCTCTGGGTGCGGACCCTGCTCGAGGGCGGCAGCCTCAACCCCAACAGCGGCGTCAGCAAGTCGAATTACTCGCACCCGCTCTGCCCGAATCTCTTCGTCCCCGGCGCCGCCGAGGCGGCCCGTTACACCGGCGTCCAGGACTACGACGACTATCTCGAGGGCCCCTACCCTGAGTTCTACGACCCCGACTCGCCGGCCGGGCCGCACTCGGCCTGGCCGAAATACCCGGGCCTGATGGACCGCGCCCAGCAGGCGTTCACCGCCAGCGGGGTCAAAGTCCCCTCCTACGTCGCCTTCGGCAACCACGACGCGCTGGTGCAGGGGAACGCCGCCGCCAACGCCGCCTTCGAGCAGGTCGCGACCGGATGCCTGAAGCCGATGGGCCCGGTCTCGAACCCCGAAAACGCGGGCGAACTACTGGCCTCGCTGTTCGACCCGGTGCGGCTTCTCTCCTCGTTCCTGACCAGTCCGCAGAACACGATGCTCGTCCCCGGCGACCCGAACCGCCGCTTCGTCTCGAAGAAGCAGTACAAGGACATCTTCAAGGCCGGCAAACAGAAAGACGGCCACGGGTTCGGTCTGATCGAAGCGGCGCAGGAGACGCCCTCCAAAGGCGCCGCCGGGTATTACGCCTGGAGCCCGACGCCGGGGATGCGGTTCATCGCCCTCGACACCGTCGCCGAGGCCGGCACGATCGTTACCCCAAGCGGCGCCTCGACCTCCGACGGCAACGTCGACGACCCGCAGTTCAAATGGCTGCGCTCACAGCTGCAGGCGGCGACCTCGGCGGACCAGCTCGTCGTCCTCTTCAGCCACCACGCGCCCGAGAGCCTCGTCGCCGACATTCCCGACGAGGTGGCGCCGCCGTGCACGGTCAATGACTCGCACGGGCACGACGTCAACCCGGGCTGCGACCTCGACCCGCGGCTCTCGTTCCCGATCCACCTCGAGGCCGACCTCGTCGCCCTCCTGCACGAATACCCGAACGCGATCGCCTGGGTCGCCGGCCACTCCCACGACAACGTCGTCAACGCCTTCCCGAGCCCGAGCGGGCCCGGCGGCTTCTGGAGCATCCGCGTCGCCGCCGAGGCCGACTGGCCGCAGCAGAGCCGCCTGCTCGAGGTCTTCGACAACCACGACGGCACCCTCTCGATCTTCGGCACGATCCTCGACCACGTCGGCCAGGCCGCGGCGCCTGCGCCCGGCACCCCGGCCTCGGCGATGGACTTCAACGACCTCGCCTCGGCCGCGCGGACGATGAGCTTCAACGACCTCCAGTCCGGCGCCCCGATCGGCGAAGGCACTCCGCAGGACCGCAACGTCGAGCTGCTCCTCCCCGACCCGCGCTGACGATCGTTTCCAGACTTTGAGTTCCCATAGGAACCAAAAGTCTGGAAACGACGCGGTCTACTCGTGCGGCCGGGCCATGCGGCGGTGGTCGAGTGCCTCCTCGAGCACCGAGGGCTCGACGCCCTGCTCGAGCGCGACCTCGCGCAGTGAGCGGCCCGACTCTGCAGCCGCCTTGACGATGTCGGCGGCGCGGTCGTAGCCGATGTGGGGGTTGAGGGCGGTGGCGGTGGCGAGGGTCGCCTCGGCGTGGCGCTCGGTCATCTCCTCGTTCGCCTCGACGCCGGCGACGCATTTTTCGTTGAGGAGGCGGGAGGCGCTCGCCAGCAGCTTGATCGAGTCGAGCAGGTTGCGGGCGATCAGCGGCACGCGCACGTTGAGCTCGAACTGGCCCTGGCTGCCGGCGACGGTGATCGCGGCGTCGTTGCCGATCACCTGGGCGGCGACCTGGATCACGACCTCGGGGATCACCGGGTTGACCTTGCCGGGCATGATCGAGGAGCCCTTCTGCAGCTCCGGCAGGCGCAGCTCGGCGAGGCCGGCCCGCGGCCCGGAGCCCATCAGCGCCAGGTCGTTGGCGATCTTGTTGAGGGAGACGGCGTAGACCTTGAGCGCGCCCGAGAGCTCGACCAGGGCGTCGCGGTTGCCCTGCGCCTCGAAGGCGTCGAGCGGTCCGGAGATCTCCAGGCCGGTGTCGGCGGCGAGCCGCTCACGCACCTTGGCGGCGAACTCGGGGTGGGTGTTGAGCCCGGTGCCGGTGGCGGTGCCGCCGAGCGGGATCTGGCCGACCCGCCGCAGCGTCCCCTCGATGCGCTGGACGCCGAGGCGCACCTGCGCCGCGTAGCCGCCGAACTCCTGGCCCAGCGTCACCGGGACCGCGTCCATCAGATGGGTGCGGCCGGCCTTGACGACGTCGGCGAACTGCTTCGACTTCTCCGCCAGGGCGGCCTCGAGGGCGCCCATCGCCGGCAGCAGGTCGTGGCTGACCTCGTCCAGCGCCGCCAAGTGGACGGCGGAGGGGAAGACGTCGTTGGAGGACTGCCCCATGTTGACGTGGTCGTTGGGGTGGACGCCCTCACCGGCGAGGTTGGCGATCACCTCGTTGGCGTTCATATTCGACGAGGTGCCCGAGCCGGTCTGGAAGACGTCGATCGGGAACTGATCGTCGTGTTCGCCGGCGGCGATCGCGGCGCCGGCGGCGGCGATTCGCTCCGCCAGGTCGGAGTCGAGCCCGCCGAGGGCGCCGTTGGCCTCCGCCGCCGCGCCCTTGATCCGGCCCAGCCAGCGCACCACCGGCACCGGCACCCGCTCGCCGGACACGGGGAAGTTGTCTACGGCTTTGGTGGTCTCGCCACCCCAGAGCTGTTCGGTCAAGGCTGCCTCCATCTCAAGTTCTCGGTCCCCTCAGCGTATTGACCGCTGGGAGCCGGAGGAGGTCAGCCGCCGGCGCGCCCGGCGTCGAATCCTTCTTTGTAGGTGGAGAGGAACCCCGGCGGCTGCGTCTCTCCGTCCGGCACGTAGCGGGCGGCGACGACCAACCGGCGGACGAGGTCGGTATGGATCCCTTCGCTCTCCTCGGCGCCCCGCTCGACCGCCCCCAGCAGGTACCCGAGCTGGAGGTTGGCGTCGCCGCCGGGCTCGGCCCGCGCCTCGGAGTTGAGCCTGGTCGCGGTCTCAATCATCGCTTCGCCGACGCGGGCGACGTCGCCCCCCGACTGGTTGCGGGTGAGGCATTCGCTGATCAGCGTCTCGCCTTCCAGGAGCACTTCGTCCGGCGCCGCCGTCAGCGCCCGCTCGTAGGCCTCGGGGCCTTCCAGGCAGGCGACCGGAGTCGACTCGTCGGCGCTGCCGCAGCCGATCGCGACCGCGAAGGCGACGAGGAGGGCGGAGGCGGCGAGCAGGCGCACCGCCGCATCCTATGGACCCGCCGGGGCCGGCGAGGAGGGGCTAGTCCCCGAGCGGACGGGCGGAGACCCCACCCGGGATCGGCTGGCCGATGCCGCCGGGCGGACCGGCCGGGGCCCTGGGCGCCGCCGACTTCGGTTTCTTCTTCGGGGCGGGTTGGACGCCGGTGAAGTTGACCGCCATCACTTCGACCCATTCGGCGAGCTGGAACATCGGCGCGATCGCGTGGTTCCAGGAGAGGTGGAGGTGGTGTCCGCAGCCGTGGCCGGCGTCGCCGTCGTAGCCGACCCAGCGGAACGGCGGCTGCGGTTTGTTCTGCAGGGGCTCGGCCCAGAGGGCGAGGCGGGTGATCCCGGCCCAGTTGGCGTCGCATTTGGAGCTCGGGGTGAGCGGGACGATGTCGACGGCGAGGCCGTTGTAGTGGTCGGAGTTCTTGACGTGGCAGCCGTTGCAGCCGGCGTGCTCGCCGTTCGGCAGCGGGCCGGAGTAGCCGTCGGTGATGTAGATCGGGTACCGGGCGGCGATCCAACGCAGGTTGGGGAGGATCCGCTGGTCGACCATGTCGCCTTCGGCGTGGGGGATCGAGGCCGGGATCGGGACGATCTTCCCCGGCGCGTAGACGACCCGGGTCGGAAGCGGCGCCGCCTCGGCATAGGCGCAGATCGCGAGCAGCGGCGCCAGGGAGGCGGCGAAGACGGCGAGGGTGCGGGTCCAGGCGCTGGCGAGGAGGCGGTGGCTCACTCCCGCCTTATCGGCGGTACGACGCCCACCGCTTGAATCCTGCCCGGCGCTGCCCCCGAGATGGGGTAGCTGCATTGGGCCTTGCAACACGGCGGGGTAGGGTTCGATTCGTGCCGACCGTCCGCGAAGCGACCTTTGACCTGTTCCGCGCCCATGGGATGACGACGATGTTCGGCAACCCGGGCTCGACCGAGCTGCCGATGCTCGCCGACTTCCCCGACGACTTCCGCTACGTGCTCGGCCTTCAGGAGGCGGTCGCCGTCGGCATGGCGGACGGCTACGCGCAGGCCTCCGGCACCGTCGGCCACGTCAACCTGCACACCGCTCCCGGCGTCGGCAACGGCATGGGCGCGATCTTCAACGCACAGGCCAACCACACGCCGCTGCTCGTCACCGCCGGCCAGCAGGTCCGGCCCGTGATCACGATGCAGGCCAACCTGACCAACCGCGAGGCGACGCGGATGCCGCACCCGCTCGTCAAGTGGAGCTTCGAGCCCGCCCGGGCCGAGGACGTCCCCGCCGCGATCGGCCGCGCGATCCACACCGCCGCGCTCGCCCCGAAGGGCCCCACGTTCGTCTCGGTCCCGATGGACGACTGGACCGCGGAGGCTCCCGAGGACGCCACCCGGCATGCGATCGTCCGCGAGATCAGCGGCCGCGCCGGGGCCGACCCGGCCGCCGTCGAGCGCCTCGCGCAGGGTCCGGGTGGCGTAGTGGAG
>DASTZP010000045.1:0-82754 GCA_035764245.1 Solirubrobacterales bacterium | reverse complement strand
AGAGCGTCTCCAGATCGCTACGGGTGCGGTCGGTCTGGAGGTGCTCGAGGCGGTAGCCCTTGATCTCGGCCTGGCGAGTGGCGCGCCTGACGAGGTGGGACGACAGGAGCGTGGTTCGTTCGAGGTCTTCAAGGGTGCGGGCGACGCTCGTGACCGGGATGCCTAGGCGGTAGGTGGTCAAGAGCCGTCTCCCTCGCCCTCCTACTCGCAGCAAGAGGGAGGGCGAGGGAGACGGCTCTACGGGGACGTTCAGGGAAGGGCAGCGGTGGAGGTGGATGCCGGGACGACGCCTGCGGCCCGAGACAGGACTGCGCCCGACCCGCTGGCGAGCACTGCGGCCATGAAGCGCCCGTGGAGGCTGAGGCCGCGGTGGCCGACGGCGTAGACGCCTTGGTGGATGCGGTGGAGCTGACCACGCGAGACTCTGTTTCGAATCGCTCTCGCTCCTAAGCCAGCCGTTTCCAGCTGCCGGCGCGTGATCGCACCATGCTGGCGAGAGGCGATTCGCGCAACCTCAGCATCGGGCGTGTCGACTTTTTGACCCACGTGGGCACATAAGTCGACAGGGACGATGACTCTCCCCGGTACGGATGGCTCGGGTTCCTTACGTAGCGGACCAAGCTGCCGCGCGCGCCGGTTAGGGAGACGTTGGAGCGACCGGGGAAGTCGACACTTAGGCGGCCATGGAGCCTGCCCGGTCCCTTGCCCGGGCGAGCGAAGCGGCCGACGCCGGAGAACGGGGGTGACGGCTGTAGGCGGGCCCTCTGTGCGGGAACGTCGAAGTCGAAGGCCCCCGGCCCGGCGCTCAAGCGGATGCTGCGGGAGATCGCCATGTCGTCCCGGCGTTCCTCGATCGAGGCTTCGAACGTAACTGGCGCGGAGGGCGAGTTCGTCGAGGCTTCGAAGCTGACCCGGCCTCCTGGCCAGCGACGCTGTATTCGCAGCTGGGCACCCGGCGCCTTGCCTCCGATCCCGTAGTCGGAACTAATGCCGCAGAGCAGCGACAGGAGGAAGCGCGCTTCGCCGGGCGCGCGGGTCGCGTGAACCTCGGTGAATCCCTCCTCTCCGAAGAACTCGACCCGCCCTTCGTAAGCGCCGGAATCCACGACGTAGGACCGCTCGGGCTCGCAACTCGGTGCTTCGTCCCGCGGCTTCCCCGTGGGGACGAAGCGGAGGTCGACCGAGCCGAGCCCGCCGAGGTCCGCCGAGATCGAGCCTTCGGTGACTTCGACGCCCTTGCGCACGGCATAGAAGACGGCCGAACTCTCGTCGCTGAAGATCAGGAGCAGCGAGTCGGGCACGCCCTGCCCCTCGCCGTCGTGGGCAAGCGCGCGCAGCTCGAAGCCGTTGCTGGCCTGCAGCCGCAATCCCCCCGGAGGAGGCAGCTCGCCGGCCGACGCGGTCGGGACCGCCTGGAGGGCCAGCGTCACGACGGTCGCCAGAGTGATCGAGACCCGACCCATTACTCGCGCGATCCTATGGATCGGATGAAGGACGAGCCGATCCCCTCGATCTGATTCGATAGCCGCCATGGCCGTCAGCGCCCAATACAGCGTCACGATCCGCGTCGAGCTCGACGCCCGCAAAGAGCCCCTCGGGCGGCTGACCGCCGCGATCGCCGAGGCGGGCGGGCAGCTGCAGGGGGTCGACCTGGTCCCGGGCGCCGGGCCCGAGGGCAAGCGCGTCCGCGAGTTCACGATCGACGCGACCGACCGCGAGCACTGGGAGCGGATCCTGCGGGCGATCGGGTCGACCCGCGGCGCCCGGGTGCTCGACTACGTCGACCGGACGATGCAGATGCACCGCGGCGGCAAGATCGACATGCGCAACAAGTACCCGGTGAAGACGCGCGACGACCTCTCGATGGCCTACACGCCCGGGGTCGCCCGCGTCTGCATGGACATCCACGCCGACCGCAGCAAAGCCTTCGAGTACACGATCAAGAAAAACACGGTCGCGGTCGTCTCCGACGGCAGCGCCGTCCTCGGCCTCGGCAACATCGGCCCCGAGGCGGCGATGCCGGTGATGGAGGGCAAGTGCATGCTCTTCAAAGAGTTCGCCGGCGTCGACGCCTTCCCGATCTGCCTCGACACCCAGGACGCCGACGAGATCGTCCGCGCGGTCGAGCTGATGGCCCCCACCTTCGGCGGCATCAACCTCGAGGACATCTCCGCCCCGCGCTGCTTCGAGATCGAGGACCGGCTGAAGGAGTCGATCGACATCCCCGTCTTCCACGACGACCAGCACGGGACCGCGGTGGTGACGATGGCGGCGCTGTTCAACGCGCTGAAGATCACCGGCAAACCGATCGAGCAGCTGCGGGTGCTGGTGGTAGGCCTCGGCGCCGCCGGGGTAGCGGTGACGAAGATGATGCTCGCCTCCGGGATCACCCAGATCGTCGGCTGCGACCGCAAGGGAGCGGTCTCGACCGCGCGCGAGGACTACGAATCGGGCGAGATGAACGAGGCCAAGCGCTGGTACGCCGAGACGACGAACCCGGACGTGATCCAGGGCCAGCCCGACGACGTAATCGAGGGCATGGACATCTTCGTCGGCCTCTCCGGCCCCGGGATCATCCAGCCCGAGTCCCTGGGCAAGATGAACGACGACGCGATCGTCTTCGCGATGGCCAACCCGACCCCAGAGGTGATGCCCGAGGAGGCGGCGCCCTACGTGCGGATCATGGCCACCGGCCGCTCCGACTTCCCGAACCAGATCAACAACGTGCTCGCCTTCCCCGGGATCTTCCGCGGCGCCCTCGACGCCGGCGCCCCCAGCATCACCGAGGAGATGAAGCTCGCCGCCGCCAAGGGGATCGCGATGGCGGTCTCCGAGGAGGACCTGGCCGAGGACTACATCATCCCCAGCGTCTTCAACCGCGAAGTCGCCCCGAAGGTCGCCGAAGCGGTGGTCGAGGAGGCCAAGCGCGAGGGCATCGCCCGGATCGACGAGGAGACCGGGACCTTCGCCACGGTGGAGGCAGATTAACCGGTGAAGGTCCTCGTCACCGGCGCCTCCGGCACGATCGGCAAGGCCCTGTGTGACGCGCTGTTCGCCCGCGGCGACGACGTCGTCGGCTTGACCCGCGACCCCGGCCGCGCCCGCGCCGACAACCCGCGGGTCACCTGGCACAAGTGGGAGCCGACGCTTGAACGGCCCGACCCGGCCGCCTTCGACGGCGTCGACGGCGTCGTCCACCTGCTCGGGGAGCGGATCGACCAGAAATGGACCGCGGAGGCGAAGGGGCGGATCATGGAGAGCCGGCGCCAGGGCACCCACAATCTGGTCCAGGCGATCCGGGCGCTGGAGACTCCGCCGAAGGTGCTCGTCAGCCAGTCGGCGGTCGGCTACTACGGCGACCGCGGCGACGAGGAGGTCGACGAGGCCGACGGCCCGGGCTCCAGCTTCGACTCGCAGGTCGTGCAGGCCTGGGAGGCAGCGGCGCACGAGCTCGACTCGAGCGGCGTCCGCCTGGCGATCGTCCGCACCGGCCAAGTGCTGAGCACCGAGGGCGGGATGCTGAAGGAGATGCTGCCGCCGTTCAAGCTCGGCGTCGGCGGCCCGCTGGCCGGCGGCCGGCAGTACCTCTCCTGGATCCACATCGACGACGAGGTGGGAATCCTCCTCTGGGCGCTGGATAGCGAGAGCGTCAGCGGCGTCGTCAACGCCGCCTCCCCCAACCCCGCGACGAACAAGGACTTCTCGAAGGCGCTCGGCCGCGCCCTCAACCGCCCCGCGGTAATGCCCGTCCCCGGCCTCGTGCTCGACCTCAAATTCGGCAAGGAGTTCGGCCGGGTCCTTCGCGGCGGCCAGCGCGTGGTCCCGAAACGGACGCTGGAGCTGGGCTACGAGTTCAAGTACCCCGACCTCGACGGAGCGCTCGCCGACCTGCTCTAGGAGGCGTCCCGGGCGAGGACGTCGGTGGGGCCCTCGATCCAGATGCGGACGTTGTCCCCCGGGTGCCAGGCCGGGAAGCCGAGGCGGCGGACTTTGACGACTGTCCCCGAGGGCAGCCGCAGCTCCACGAGCTGGTCGTGGCCGAAGAAGCTGCGGGAGACGACGGTTGCCTTCTGGCTGCGGCGATCGGGGGGCTCGATCGTGCCGATCGCCAGCGACTCGGGCCGGACCAGGACGTCGACGTCCCCGCTGTGGCCCTCGCGGTTGGGCAGCGGCCCGAGCTCGCACTCGATGGTCCCGTTGACCGCCTTCCCCGGCAGGACCTCGATCTCGCCGAGGAAGCTGGCGACCCAGCGGGTGGTTGGCCGCGAGTAGACGTCCTCGGGCGTGCCGACCTGCTCGACCTTGCCTTCGTTGACTACGGCGACGACGTCGGCGACGCTGAGCGCCTCCTCCTGGTCGTGGGTGACGAAGACCGAGGTCAGCTTCTGCTCGGCGAGGATCTCCCGCACCTCTTCGCGTACCCGCGCCCGCAGGCCGGCGTCGAGGTTGGAGAAGGGCTCGTCGAGGAGCAACGCCCGCGGCTCGGCGACGAGGGCGCGCGCCAATGCCACCCGCTGCTGCTGGCCGCCGGAGAGCTCGTGCGGGTTGCGCTTACCGAGGCCGCCGAGGCCCACCGTCTCCAGCGCCGCCTCGACCTTTTCGCGGTCGGGCCGGCGGCCGAGCGCGTAGCCGACGTTGGCGGCGACGTCCATGTGCGGGAAGAGCGCGTAGTCCTGGAAGACCATGCCGATGCGGCGGCGCTCCGCCGGCACCGAGCGACCATCGCCGCTGACCGGCTCACCGCCGATCTCGACACTGCCGGCCTCGGGGCGCTCGAGGCCGGCGACGAGCCGCAGCGTCGTCGTCTTGCCGCAGCCGCTGGGGCCGAGCAGAGCGCAGATCGCGCCCTCGGGGACGTCGAGGTCGAGGTCGTCGACGGCGACGACGTCGCCGAACGCTTTCCGCAGGCCGCGAAGCCGCAGCCCCAAAGTGGGATTTGACTCTTCCAGCTCCATGATCGGTCCAATCCATAAGATTAGGGCAACCTAACTGGGCTCTCCATGACCTCTGTCACCTCGCAACAGAAGCGGCTGCTCGCCGCCGTGCTCTTCTTCGCCGCAGTTTTCCTCGCAGGTTGCGGCTTCAGCACCGAAGACAACGGCGGTGGCGGCAACGAGCCCGACGTCGAGGGGATCACCCTCTACTCGGGTCGGATCCCGGCGGCGATCGGCCCCGCCGTCGACAGCTACGAGGCGCAGGCCGACCGCGACGTTCAGGTCCGGTTCGCGGAAACCGCCGACCTCGCGGCGACCCTGGTCGAGGAGGGGGACGCCTCCCCCGCCGACGTCTTCTTCGCCCAGGAGCCAGGGGCGATCGCCGCCGTCGCCGAAGCCGGGCTGCTGGCAAAGCTGCCGCGGGACGTCCTCGACCGGGTTCCCGCCCGCTTCCGCGATCCCGAAGGGCGCTGGGTCGGCGTCACCGGCCGCGCCCGGGTGATCGCCTACAACCAGGACGCCGTCGAGGAGTCCGAACTGCCGCCCTCGCCGTTCGGGCTGACCGACCCGAGGTGGGAGGACCGGGTCGGCTGGAGCCCCGCCTCCTCGAGCATGCAGGAGTACGTGACCGCGCTGCGCGCCAGGTACGGCGACGAGCGGACCAAGCAGTGGCTGGAGGAAATGGTCGACAACGGCGCCGTCGCCTTCCCCGACAACGTGACGATCCGCGACGCGATCGCCAAAGGTGAAATCGACGTCGGCCTGATCAACCACTACTACGTCGCCCAGGCGATCGCCGAAGAAGGCCCCGACTACCCCGTCGCCGTCTACTTTCCGCCCGGCGGGCTCGGCTCGCTGATGCTGCTGACCAGCGTCGGCGTGCTCGAATCGAGCGACCGCAAGGAGGAAGCGTTCGCCTTCGTGCGGTCGCTGCTCTCGCCGAAGTCGCAGCAGTTCTTCACCTCGAGCTCGAAGGAGTACCCGCTTGCCGAAGGCGCCAAGCCGGACCCGTCGCTGAGCGTGCCGATCGCGGAGATCCCGGTCTCCGACTCGAGCCTGGTCGACCTCAAGGAGCTGCAGGGGACGATCGAGCTGATGAAGGAAAGCGGGGCGCTCTAGATGGGGACGCCGCGCCGAGGCCGCTGATGACGGCGACGCGCCGGCCGCCGTTGGGGCTGCTCGCCGTCGGGGCGTTGGTTGGCGCCGCCTGCGTCCTCCCCGCCGCCTACCTCGTCGTCGTCATCGCCGGCGACCTCTCGGCGGCGCTGGACGTCGCCTTCTCCTCGCGGGCGCTGGCGACGCTGCTGCGGACCGCGGCGCTGACCGCGGCTGTCGTCGCCGCCTCGGTCGCGATCGCGCTGCCGATCGGGTGGCTGACGGTGCGCACCGACCTGCCCGGACGCCGCCTCTGGGCGGTCTTCTGCACGCTGCCGCTGGTAATCCCCAGCTACGTCGGCGCCTACCTGCTGGTCGCGGCGCTGGGCCCGAACGGGATGCTGCAGGACGCGCTCGGGGTCGACCGGCTGCCCTCGATCTACGGCTTCACCGGCGCCTGGCTGGTGCTGACGCTGTTCACCTACCCGCTGGTCCTGATCCCGCTGCGGGCGACCCTGCGCCGGATCGACCCCCAGCTCGAGGACGCCGCGCGGGCGATGGGCCGCGGCCCGCTCGAGGTCTTCCGCACCGTCATCCTGCCCCAACTGTGGCCGGTCCTCGCGGCCGGCTCGCTGCTCGTCGCCCTGTTCACGATCAGCGACTTCGGCGCCGTCTCGATCCTCCGCTTCCAGTCCTTCACCGCCGAGATCTACGTCGCCTACCAGTCGAGCTTCGACCGCGTCGCCGCCGCCGCGCTCGGCGCCGTCCTCGTCGTCGCCATGCTTGCCCTGCTGCTGGCGAGCTCGCGAGTGCGCGGGGCGCGGCGCGTCCACCGCCTCGGGCCGGGGACGCTGCGGCCGACCCACCCCTACCGGCTCGGCCGCTGGCGCTGGCCCGCGCTCGCCTTCTGCTCGCTGGTCGTGCTCGTCGCCTTCGTCCTCCCGGTCGGCGTCCTCGTCTACTGGGCCTCGAAAGGGATCTCCACCGGCAGCACCTCGCTGAACACGGTCGCCGCGCTCGGCGGCAACTCGCTCCTGATCGCGGTCTGGGCGGCGGCGATCGGGGCGGTGGCGGCGCTCGTCGTCGCGGCGCTGGCGGTCCGCTACCCGTCGCGGGCGACGCGGGCGGTGGAGCGGCTCGCCCACGCCGGCTACGCCCTGCCCGGGATCCTCGTCGCCCTCGGCCTCGTCTTCTTCGCGACCCGGGCGGTGCCGGCGCTCTACCAGACGATCACGCTGCTGGTCTTCGCGATCACGATCCACTACCTGCCGCTGGCAATCGGCCCGGTCGCCAGCTCCCTGGTGCAGCTGTCGCCGCGGATCGAAGAGGCGGCCCGCGGGATGGGACGAGGCCCAGCCGAGGTCTTCCGGACGATCACGATCCCGCTCGCCCGCGGCGGCATGATGGCGGGAGCGGCGCTCGTCTTCCTGCACGCGATGAAGGAGCTGACGGTGACGCTGATCCTCTCGCCGATCGGGTTCAAAACGCTGGCGACCGACATCTGGACCCAGACCACCTACGGCTTCTACGAGGCGAGCGCGATCCCGGCCCTGGTCCTGCTCGCCGTCGCGGCGGTGCCGGTCTACCTGCTGAGCGAGCAGGGCGCGGCTCCCTCCTGAGACGGTGGCCCTGAAGCCGCGCCCGGCGACGGCGGTGCTGGTGGCGCTGGCGCTGGCGGCCGTTTCGCTCACCCTCCCCTACCACCCGGTCTACGACCCCTGGGCCTGGCTGGTCTGGGGGCGCGAGCTCCTCGGCGGCGGCTTCGAGACCGCGGCCGGCCCGTCCTGGAAGCCGCTGCCGGTCCTGGTCGACGCGCCGCTCTCGATGCTCGGCAACGCGGCGCCGCAGGCCTGGCTGCTGATCGCCCGCACCGGCTGGTTCAGCGCCGCGCTGCTGGCGGGGCTGCTGGCGGCGCGGCTGAGCGGCGAGGAGACCGGCCGCTGGCGCTGGGTGGCCGCCGCGGTCGCCGCCGGCTCGGTGGCGCTGACCGCCGACTCCTTCACGCCGCCGCTGCGCCAGTTCACGGGGGGCCTCTCCGAGCCCCTGCTGGTGGCGCTGGTGCTGGGCGCCATCTGGGCGGCGCTCGACGAGCGGCCGGGGTGGGTCCTCGGGCTGGGGACGGCGGCAGCGCTCCTGCGGCCGGAAGTCTGGCCGTTCCTGGCGCTGTGGGCCTACTTCGCGAGCCGCGGGCGGCCGCGGCTGCGGGCCGCCGCGATCGCCGTCGCGGTCCTGGTCCCGCTGGCCTGGTTCGTCCCCGACCTCCTCGGCGCCGGCACCCCGCTGGAGGGCGGCGAAACGGCGCGGGCCGGCGGGATCGAGCCGCTCGACGGCCTCGCGGTCCTGGGACGGGCGGTGGCGGCGCCGCTGGCCGCCTGCTGGATCGGCCTGGCGCTCCTGCTCTGGAGGGGACGCGACGAACTCGAACCTGCGCTGAAGGTCCTCCTGCTCGGGGCCGCCGCCTGGATCCTCCTCGTCGCCGCGATGGCAATCGCCGGCTTCGCCGGCCTCCCCCGCTTCCTCGCCCCCGCCACGGCCGTGGTCGCAGTCCTAGGGGCGGTCGGCATCGCCCGCACCGCCTCGGATCCAAAGTCCGCCGGACCTTTGCCCCGCTATCCGGTGAAAAGGTCCGGCGGACTTTTTACGGGGCCTCCTCCGCAGTGGCTCATCGCGGTCACGCTCGTTATCGCGGTGGCGGGCTTCGCCTGGCGGGCAGCCCAGGTACCCGACGACGTGCGGGTCGTCGAGCGGCAGACGCGCTCCCTCGACCACCTCTTCGACCTCGTCGGCAAGACCGGGCCGGCGCCGCTGCTCGCCTGCGGCGACACCGTCAAGCAGACCCAGGTGCGGCCGCAGACGGCCACCGCCTGGAAGCTCGAAGAACCGATCTCGGCCGTTCCCATCCGTCGCCGGCCGCGATACGGCGTTGCCCTCTCCACCAAGTCGCTGTCCGGCGGCGACGTGATCGCCTCCGCCGGGGGCTGGCGGGCGACCGTCCTCCCCTGCCCCTCCGGCTACGGGACCCAGCCCGTGCCCGAGGACGTCCGGCTCAGTCGCTGACCTCGGCTAGAGGCCGCGCCATCGCCGGCGTCTCCGGCGCGACTCGGTAGGGCTGCTCGGCCTGCTCCTCGCGCTCGTGGTAGACGCAGTCGGCGTTGACCGCCCAGACGTCGTGGGCGGCGCCGTCGCAGAGGTTCTCGACCGCCCGCATCGCCGTCAGCATCGAGTGGTCCGAGTTGTTGTACCTGTGGAGGCCGTTGCGTCCGACCTGCTGCAGGTTCGAGAGCCCGCCCAGCCAGCCGCGGATCCGCTCCACCCGCTCGGCGTACTCGGCGTCGTAGACGGGATAGGCCTTGGGGACGCGGACGACGTGGCCGCCGGCGACCCGCGCGGGGTCGAGGAGGCCGAGCGCCGCCACCTCGTCGCGGGCGAGGGCGACGAGCTCCTCGTCGCCGCGGCACCAGAGATCGTCCCCTTCGAAGCAGAAGTACTCGAGCCCGAGGCAGGAGCGGCCCGGGGCGGGCGTCATCCACGGGCTCCAGGCGCTGAAGCTCTGGATCCGGCCGACCCGGGCGCGCGGGTCGTGGACGTAGACCCAGTTGTCGGGGAAGGGCGGCTCGCCGTCGATCGGCAGCGCCACCGTGAGGAAGTCGCGGTAGCGCAGCCCGGCCGCGGCGGCCATCACCTCGCGGGGCGGTGCCGGCTCGGCGACCCCGACCGTGGTCCGCAGCGGGATCGAGGAAATCGCCGCCGCAACCTCGACCCGCTCTCCTCCGGCGCGGACGGCGGTGAGGAGGCCGTCCTCGTGCTCGAGCCCTTCGACCGGCGCGCCGAGGCGGATCTCGCCCCCCTCGCGCTCCACCCGGCGCGCCAGCTCCTCCCACATCTGCCCCGGCCCCAGCCGCGGGTAGCGGAACTCCTCGATCAGGCTCTTCGGCTTCTCGCCGCCGCCGGGCAGGGCCGAGCGCAGCGCCGAGGAGAGCGAGAGGTCGGCGATCCGCTGCGCCGCCCACTCGGCCCGCAGCTCGTCGGTCCCCACTCCCCAGACCTTTTCGGTGTAGGTCTTGAAGAAGAGCTCGAAGAGGCGGCGGCCGAAGCGGGCGACGACCCATTCCTCGTAGGTCTCCGCCTCCGGCCCCCCGCGCAGGCGGGCGCGGGCGTAGGAGCCGAGGCTGCGCGCCAGCTCGACCGGTCCGACCTTGGCGAAGACGTCGGCGGGTCGCAGCGGGTACTCGATGAAGCGGCCGCGCCAGTAGATGCGGGAGAGCCGTGGGCGGACCAGCAGCTCCGGCCCCAGCAGCTCCTCCCAGAGCGCCTCGACCTCGGCGCTCTTGGTGAAGAAGCGGTGGCCGCCGAGGTCGAAGCGGTAGCCGTCGCGGACCACGGTGCGGGCGATCCCGCCAACTTCCCCGCCGGCCTCGAAGACGATCACTGGCAGGCCGCGCTGGACCAGGCGGTAGGCGGCGGTGAGGCCCGCCGGCCCCGCTCCGAGGACGGCGACGGGCGGGGAATCCGGTCGTAGGGCGGGCGCCGTCATCGGGACGGGAGATGCTATTAGGTATCCCTAATGCCGGCCTCTCTCCCGGAGCCAGGCGCCCTTCCCGGCTCCGCCATCACTCTCGCGGTCGTCGTCCCGGCGACCGATCGCCCCGCCACCCTCGAGCGCTGCCTGGCCGCGCTCGGAGCCGGTGCGCGCGTCCCCGAGGAGACGATTGTGCAGGAGGGTCCGCCCGGCGCCGGCCCGGCCGGCGCCCGCAACCTCGCCGCCGCCCGGGCCGAGGCCGACGTCGTCGTCTTCGTCGACTCCGACGTCGAGGTCCACCCGGACGCGCTGGCAAAGATCGCCCGGCGCTTCGCCGCGGACCCCGAGCTGACGGCGCTCTTCGGCGCCTACGACGACGACCCCGCCGACCCCGGCCTCACCTCCCGCTACCGGAACCTCCTCCACCACCACGTCCACAGCGGCGCCGCCGGCGAGGCCGAGACCTTCTGGGCCGGCCTCGGCGCCGTCCGCCGCGAGGCCTTCGCCGCGGCCGGCGGCTTCGACGCCGAGCGCTTTCCCGAGCCGAGCGTCGAGGACGTCGAGCTGGGGATGCGACTGCGCCGCCGGGGGGCAAAGATCGTCCTCGCGCCGGAGATCCGCGGCCGCCACCTGAAGGCGTGGACGCCACTCGGCATGCTCCGCACCGACTTCGCCCGCCGTGGGGTGCCGTGGGCGCGGCTACTGCTCCGGGACGGGAGCCACAGCACCGCCCTCAACCTCGGCTGGCGGCGCCGCTGGAGCGCCCTCTCCAGCCTGCTGCTCCTGGCCGCGCTGCTCGGCCGCCGTCCCCGTCTCGCCTTCGCGGCGCTGCTCGGGAACCTTCTCCTCGAGCGCGACCTCTACGCGCTGCTCGCCCGCCGCGGCGGACCGCGACTGCTGCTCGCCGGGATCGGCCTACACCAGCTGCACCAGCTCGCCGCCGCCGCCGCGGTGCCGACGGCGCTCGTCCTGCACCTGGCGGAGGAGCGGCGATGAGACTGGGCCTTGCCGGCTGCGGGCGGATCGCCGAGCGCGGCTACGTCCCCGCTGCCCTCGCGACCGAGGAGGTGACGATCGTCGCCCTCGCCGACCCGAGCGCCGAGCGCCGCGAGCGCTGCCGGGGGCTGCTGCGCGACGGCGGCCAGGAGGCGGCGGGCTTCCCCGACCTCTCCTCGCTGCTGGCGGCGGAGCCCATAGATCTGCTCGTCGTCGCGGCGCCACTCGGGCAGCACCTGGCCCTCGCCGAGGAGGCGGCCACCGCCGGCGTCCCCTCGTTGGTCGAGAAGCCGCCGGCACCGGACCTCGCCTCCGCCCGGCTGCTGGCGGCGCTGGAGCCGGAGCCGCTCCTCGCCTTCAACCGGCGCTTCCTACAGGGGCTGGAGCTGCGCGACGCCGTCCCCGCCGAGGGCTGGGTGGAGCTCGACCTGGAGCTGCGGTTCCGCCGCGGGGCCTGGGGCGCCCACGAGGTCCGCGACGAAGCGCTGCTCGACGCCGGCATCCACCTGATCGACCTCGCCTGCCACCTCAGCGACGCCGCCCCGATCGCCGTCCGCCGGGCCGCGATCGAGCCCGAACGGGCCGAGCTGGAGCTGGAGCTGAGCCGGGGCCGGGCTCACATTCGTTGCGCGACCGACCGCCGCCACCGCGAGAGCGTGGTCGTCCGCGACCGCGCGGGCAGGACGATCGCGCGCTCCTTCCACGGCGGCGTCCGCGGCCGCGTCGCGGCCCTCGCCGGCAAACCCGACCCGCTGCAGACCTCGCTGCGGCGCCAGCTCGAGGCGCTGCGCGCAGCCCAAACCGATTCGGCGTTCGTCCTTTCTAGCCCTGTGGGCGACAAAGGACGAACGCCGCTTGGCGGAGCCGCCGACGGCGTCGCCGCGATGGCGGTCGTCGAGGCCGCCCGCCGCTCTGCCGCCCTGGGCGGCGCCGAGGTCACCGTCGCGCCAGCGGAGGCCCGCCCTTGATCGCCGTCATCCAGTTCGACGCCGCCAGCGCCCGGCTGCTCGAGCGGCTCGAGGGTGATGGGCGCCTGCCCAACCTGGAAGCCCTGCGTCGGCGCGGGAGCAGACTGGAGCTCGAGACCCCGGCCGAGCACTTTCCCGCCAGCGCCTACCAGACCCTCTACCGGGGGGTCGAGGTCGGCGACCACGGCCTCTTCTACCCCTTCCAGTGGGCCGGCGCCGACCAGCGGATTCGACTCGCCGGCAGCTTCGACGCGCCGCCGCCGATCTGGGACCTGCTCGGCCGCCACGGTCGCTCCACGCTGGCGATCGACCCCTACGAGTGCCACCGACCCGACGACGCGCAGGGCGAGCTCGCCTGCGGCTGGGGGATGCGGGAGCGGGTCGTGCTCGAGCGCTGGTCGGTACCGACCGGGGGCGATCGCAGGGCCCGCCGCCGCCACGGTCGCCCGCCGGACGTGACCGAGGTCTTCGGCGCCCAGACCCCGCGGGAGCTGCGGCGCCTGCGCGAGCGCTTCCTCGCCGCCCCGGCCCGGGTCGCCGATCTGGCGATCGAGCGCCTGCGCGAGCGCAGCTTCGACCTCGCCTGGATCGTCTTCGCGGCGCCGCACCTGGCCGGCCACAGGCTCTGGGAGGTCCCCCCCTACATCGACTCCGATGCGGTCGGGGTGGCCGAGCGAGAGCGCCTCGACGGCGCCCTGGCCGAGGTCTACGCGGAGGTCGACCGCCAGCTGGGCCGCGTCCTCGACGCCCTCCCCGACGGGTGCGACGTGATCGTCTGCTCGGTCCTCGGGATGGACGAGAACACCAGCCGCGCCGACCTCCTGCCGGAGATGCTGAGCGCGGTCCTCACCGGCGAGTCGCGGAGCGGCGAAGACTCCGACTCGGGCGCGATCTGGCGGTTGCGGGGCGCCCTCTCGGGCCGCGCCCGCGCCCGCGTCGCCGCCGCGATGCCCGACCGCATGGCGCTGGAGCTGACGGCGCGGCTGGAGCTGCGCGGCGTCGACTGGTCCTCGACCCGCGCCTTCGCCCACCCCGCCGACAACCAGGGCTATATCCGCCTCAACCGCAGGGGTCGCGAGCGCGACGGGATCGTCGAGGCCGGCGAGGTGGAGGAGCTGGTGGCGCAGATCCGCGAGGGGCTGCTGGACTTCCGCGATCCCGACGGAGAGCGGGCGGTCGTCGCGGTCGAGGAGGTCGGGGAGCGCTGGCAGGGCGCCGCCGCCGACCGCCTGCCGGACCTCGTCGTCCGCTGGCGCCCGACCTCCTCTGTCGTCCTCGAGGCGGTCCACTCCCCCGGCTTTGGCACCGTGCGCCGCCACGGCTTCGGCAGCGGCCGCACCGGCAACCACACCGACGGCGACGCCTGGGCGATCCTCGCCCCCCGCACCAGCCGCCCCCGCGACCCCGGCCGCCCCGCCCGCATCAGCGACATCGCCGCCACCGTCGCCGCCCACACCGACACCCCGCTCGAAGGCCTAAGCGGCGAGCCCCTCCTCGAGCGCTAGCGACGCCCGCCGCAGACGCGGACGCGCTGCCCGGCCTCCACCGCGAAGTGCCAGGGAGCAGCGACGGCATCGGCGGGGATCGTCAGCAGGCTCACCGACCCGCCCGGCTGGCCCTCGCTTCTCACCGGGTACTCGCTCCTGCCGGCAAAACGGCGGAGCAGGAAGGTCGCGTCCGGGCCCGGCGCGACCTCGATCCGGGCCGTGGTCCCCGGCGCCAACTCGACCTCGGCTCCCGCCCCCGGTGGCAGCACCCTGCAGCCGATGCCGTCGCCGACCCTCCCCTCTCCCCCCGTCAAGGCCAGCGGCAGCGCGTGGGTGAGGACCACGTCGGCCTGGAAGCGCCCGTCCGGCGGCGCCGTCGCGAGCTCCGCGGGCGTGTAGGCGGGACTGCCGTACTTCGCCACGGCCGTGAAGTACTTGCCGGCGAAGACGTTCGGAAGCGTCGGCGTCCCAGCGACCTCGGCGGTCAGTTGGAATTCCGGATCGACTCTGGCGGCGGCGATCTCGATCGCCGCCGAGTCCGCGCGGGTCAGCACCGACTGTTCCTCGAGGAACTCGGCGCCGCGGACGAGGACGACGAGGTGCGGGACCGTCACGAGCACCGCCAGCGCCGCCAGCACCGCAACCGTTCGTTGCCTGACACGCACGCCGTCGAAAAGATTCGCGACCAACATCACGACGAAGATCGCTCCGGCGTACTGATAACGGCTGTTGGTCGGTTCGCGGCCGGGGAAGTAGTTGAGCGCGGTCAGCAGCCAGTTGGTCATCGCCAGCACCGCCACCGGCCAAAACGTGCGCGGGAGACTCGCCCCCCGAACCCGTCGCACGAGCAGCGCGCCCACGAGGACGAGGACGACGGCGCGGTTCCAGATCGGGTCGAGTCCCGGTTCCACGTTCGGCCCGCGGCCGAGCGCACCGCTGGTCGGGTCGGGGTTGAGCCCGAGGGCGCTGCCGACGTTTGCCGAGATCGCTTCGGCGACGTAAATCGGCGCTTGCCAGACGTTCTCGAGGGAGACGTGGGATTCGGCCTCGTAGCCCCAACTGCCGTACCAGGCGCCGAACAGGAGGACCGGGACCGCGACGGCGCAAGCTCCGCGGTTGCGGCCTCCAGGCGGGCGCATGGCGACGGCAACGGTGCTCCCGACCAGGAACGGCACGCCCAGGCTCGAGAAGCCCGCAGCGAGGACGAGGAACCCGCAGGCGACGGCGTCGCCGAGGCGACTTTCTGATTCCAGCGCCAGCAGCGCCGCCAGGCCGAAGAAGACCGAGCCGATGAACCCGATCTCAAACGGCCACAGCAGCACTTCCCAGGCAGGTCCGAGGAAGAGAACCGGGGTCACCGCGAAAAGGGCGAGCCAATCCCCGACCCGCCGCCGCACGTAGGCGAAGAGGAGGGCGGCGGTGCCGACGAGCCCGGCCGCCAGAAGCACGTATTCGGGGCGCGCGCTCGTCATCCCGAAGAAGTGGAGAAGCAGCTGCTCGATCAGCACCGGGAAGACCGCGATGTGCTCGTTGTGCGGAGAGAGAATCGCGTCCGCCGAGAACTCTCTGCGCTCCATGAGGAATGCCCAGGTGTCCTGGTAGAAGGTCATCTCCCGGGTGAGGACGAGAATCAACCCGAAGGCGACCGTTAGCGCCGCCGCCAGCAGCACAACCGGCAACGACTGCCCCGACGGCGGCAGTGTCCGCCCAGACCTCTCCCCTGCATCCGGCATTTGCCGCAACTTAAACCGCTTATTCGATTGGAGTTGCGCGAAAGAGGAAGCTCTTTCGTCGTTCAGAGTCGAGCGGCGAGCACCCCGGCGAGCGTCGCCGCCTGCGCGGCGCAGACGAGCAGCCCGGCCGCCGGCCCCACGGCGAAGCCGGCGCCGAGCAGGCCAGCGTAGAACGAGGGCGAGCCGAAGCCGCGGTCTTCGCCGGAGCGGCGATACCGCGCTGCCCCCTTGCCGTAGCGATACTGCTGCCGCAGAAAGGCCGGGACGGTCAGGCCGCTGCGGTGGACGACCGTCGCCGCGTCGACGAGGCGCAGCGATCGACCCTCCTGCACCGCACGCTCACCCCAGTCGCGGTCCTCCCCCGCCGCGGCCGGGAAGGACTCGTCGAACCGAAGCCGATCGAGCAGAGACCTCCTCGCCGCCAGGTTGGCGGTCACGACAAATCCCGGCGACGCGGTCCCGGGCGCCGCCGCCCTCGCCTGCAGGTAGTGGACGATCGCCTCCCAGGCCCTGTCCGCTGCGGTCGCACCATCCCCCATCGAGACCGGACCGGTGGCTACCTCGGCCCCACCGGCCAAGATCGGCGCCGCCAGCGCCTCCGCCCACCCTGTCACCGGCTCGCAGTCGTCGTCGGTGAAGCACACCACCTCGCCCCTCGCCCGCCGCACGCCCTCGTTCCGAGCCCAGGCCGGACCCCGCCCTTCGACGTCCTCGACGACCACTACCTCCACCGGCACCGACTGCGCCTCCAGCGCCGCCCGGCACCGCGTTAGCGCCTCCTCCCGACCCCGCGTCGGCACCACCACCGAAAGCCGCTCAGGGCCCATCAACCCTCCGCGTCGAAGACAGCCTGCCGCGGCTCGGATTCGTCCCCTTCGGCGATCGCCCCCTCGACCCGCGTCACCGCCTCGCGCCCCGACAACCCGCCGAGCTCGGCGATTCCCGCGGCGTCCACGATCGGCCGCGACTGCTCGCGCGCCCGCGGGTCGGGCTCGCCGACGTAGGCGACCGCGGTCGAGTCCTCGGTCGCCCGACGGGCGTTGGCCCCCACCTGCGCCAGCGTCCACTTCCCCTCCGGGCCCGACGCATCGAGGCAGACCACCGTCAGCTCCAGCTGCTCGCTTCCCCGCCCCTGCGCCGCCTGCTCGCGCGCTTCGTCGCACAGGCGCCGGCCCGCCTCGCCTTCCCCCCCGCGCAGCGGCGCGCTGACGTAGATCCTCACCGTCGCCCCGCCGGCCGCCCCCTCTTCGCCGCAGCCGGCGCCAAACATGACCGCCAGGGCGGCGAGGAGGGCGATCGGCAGGCGCGGCATGGGCGTCGATCCTAAGCCGAACCCTCCTAAACTCGCCCGATGCGCATCGGAGTCCTGACCGCAGGGGGCGACTGCCCCGGCCTCAACGCCGCGATCCGCGCCGTCGCCCGCTCGGCGATGGAGCAAGGGGACGAGACGATCGGAATCCGGCGCGGCTACCGCGGCCTCGCCGAGGACGATTACGTGCCGCTCGACATGCGCCGCGTCTCCGGGATCCTCCACCAGGGCGGGACGATCCTCAGCACCTCCAGCTTCGAGCCGATCCGTGAGGGGGCGGTCGAGAAGGTCACCGCGGCCTTCGCCGAGCAGGGCTTCGACGCCGTCGTCGCGATCGGCGGCGAGCACACGATGGAGATCACCCGCCAGCTCTACGAGGACCACGGCCTGCCGCTGGTCGGGGTGCCGAAGACGATCGACAACGACGTCGGCGGCACCGACTTCACCTTCGGCTTCGACACCGCGGTCCAGATCGTCACCGACGCGATCGACCGCCTCCACACCACCGCCCAGTCGCACGACCGGATCATGGTCGTCGAGGTGATGGGCCGCAGCACCGGCTGGATCGCCGCCTACGCGGGCCTCGCCGGCGGCGCCGACTGCATCGTCATCCCCGAGCAGGCGATGACCGTCGAGGAGATCTGCCGCGACGTCACCCGCCGCCACGACCGCGGCAAGGACTTCTCGATCGTCGTCGTCGCCGAGGGCGCCAAGCTCGCCTTCGAGAGCGGCGAGGAACGGCTGATCCAGCCGGTCAAGGAGAGCGACGAGTACGGCTATCCGCGGCTTGGCGGGATCGCCGCGGCGCTGGCCAGCGAGCTGGAGGACCGCACCGGGTACGAGACCCGCGTCACCGTCCTCGGCCACGTCCAGCGCGGCGGCACCCCGACCTCGACCGACCGCGTCCTCGCCAGCCTCTACGGCGCCTACGCCTACGAGCTGGCGAAAGCGGGGGACTTCGGCAAGATGGCGGCGATCCACGGCAGGCAGATGCTCGGGGTGCCGCTCTCCGAGGCGGTCAAGGTCAAGCAGGTCGACCTGCGGATCCTGGAAATAGCCAAACGGTTCTTCACGTGAGAGGGTGAGCGCCATGAACGACGCACCGGATTTCCAAGCAGCGACCGCGGCACAGCAGGCGACCTGGGCGAAAGGCGACTTCTCCGAGGTGGCCCACCTGGTCGTGCCGGTCGCCGAGACGCTGGCCGCAGCCCTGCAACTGCTCCCGGACGAGCGCGTGCTCGACGTCGCCTGCGGCAGCGGCAACGGCGCGATCGCCGCGGCCCGCCGCACCTGGTGCGGCGCGACCGGCGCCGATTTCGTCCCGGCGCTGCTGGAGCGCGGCCGCGAACGCGCGGCGGCGGAGCGGCTCGACGTCGAGTTCGTCGAGGCGGACGCGCAGGAGCTCCCCTTCGACGAGGGCCAGTTCGACGTGACGATGTCGATCTTCGGCGTGATGTTCGCCCCCGACCAGCAGAAGGGCGCCGACGAGCTGCTGCGGGTGACCAAGCCCGGCGGCCGGATCGGCGTCGCGAGCTGGTGCCCGGACGGTGGCCTGCAGGACTTCTTCGCGGCGATCGTCAAACACACCGGCGGGCCGCCGCCCGGCTTCGCGCCGCCCGTGCTCTGGGGAGCCGAGGACCACGTCCGGGGCCTGTTCGGCGACGCGGTCACGGACCTCCGCGCCGAGCGCTTGAAGTCTCGCCAGGCCTTCCGCTCCGCCGAGCACTACCTCGACTTCTTCCGCGACAACTTCGGGCCGATCAAATCGGCCTACGAAGCGGTCGGCGCCGAGGGCGAGGCAGAGCTGACCGCCGACCTCAAGCAGGTCCTGGAGAGCCTCAGCGTCGGCGGTGACCAGGCGCTCGTCGTCGAGCCCGAATACCTGCAGGTCATAGCGACCCGGGCCTGACGGAGGCGTCGGCTAGGAGCTCTGCGGTTTCAGCGTCCTGATCGCGGCGCCGATCAGGAGCACGCCGAAGAAGACCATGCCGGCGACGCCGCCGCCCTGGCCGAACGCGGCGTAGCCGATCACCATCGCGGCGATCGCCAGGAAGAGGGTTACGACCATTGCCATATCGCGGGGCATCCTATTGGATCGCCCCGGCGCCGAGCGCCGCGCGCGTCTCGCCCAGGAAGGAAGCCACCGCATCCGCCGCGCCCTGCGCGGAGCCGCCCTCTCCTGCGGCCCTGACGAGGCGGCTGCCGATGATCACGCCGTCGGCGATCTCCCCCACCTGCGCGGCCTGCTCCGGGGTGCCGATCCCGAACCCGACCGCGACCGGGGTCGAGGCGTCGGCCTTGGTCGCCGCGACCAGGTCGGCCACCGCGGGTGGGACCTCGGCCCGCTCGCCGGTCGTGCCGACGGTGGAAACGACGTAGACGAACCCGCGCGCCGCCTCGCAGATCCGACGCCGGCGCTCGTCCGGCGTCGTCGGCGCCAGCAGCGGCACCAGGGCCAGGCCCGCGGCGGCGAACGCCTCCCGCACCTCGCCCGCCTCGTCCAGCGGCAGGTCGGGGACGATGACGCCGGCGGCACCGGCCGCCCGCGCCATCTCCGCGAACTTCGCGGCGCCGCCGTGGGCAAGGACCATGTTCGCGTAGGCCATGAAGACGACCGGGACCCGGTCGCCGACCCGCTCGCAGACCTCCAGGGCCGTCCTCAGCGTCGCCCCCGCCTCCAGGGCCTTGGTGGCCGCGGCATGAATGGTCGGGCCGTCGGCCAACGGGTCCGAGAAGGGGACCCCGAGCTCGATCAGATCCGCGCCCGAGTCCACATAGGCCTCCGCCACCGCCAGCCCGGTCTCGCGGTCGGGGTACCCCGCCATCATGTAGGGCATCAGCGCGGCGCGCCCATCTTCTCGAGCGAGACCAAAAGCCGCCGTAATGGCGCCCTCGCCGCTCAGTTCGGTCACGGCATCACCTCACCGGGCGGTTTCAGGCGAGAGGTCGCCTCGGCCATGTCCTTGTCGCCGCGCCCGGAGAGACAGAGGACGTCGAAGCCGTCCCCCTCGAGCCGGTTCTCCGTCAGCCAGGCGATCGCGTGGGAGGACTCCAGCGCCGGGATGATCCCCTCCAGCCGGGACAGCTTCTGGAACGCCGCCAGCGCCTGCTCGTCGGTGACGGCGACGTAGGTAGCGCGGCCGCTGTCGCGCAGCTGCGCGTGCTCGGGGCCGACGCCCGGGTAGTCGAGCCCCGCCGAGATCGAGTGGGCCTCGAGGATCTGCCCCTCCTCGTCGGCGATCACCGAGGAGAGGGAGCCGTGGAGGACCCCTTTCACGCCGCCCTGCAGCGAGGCGCCGTGCCGCTGCGTGTCGAGCCCCTCCCCCGCCGCCTCGACCCCGACCAGCGCCACCTCGGCGTCGCCGACGAACGGGGTGAAGATGCCGATCGCGTTGGAGCCGCCGCCGACGCAGGCGATCACGCGCGCGGGCAGCGAGCCCTCGGCGGCCAGCGCCTGCTCGCGCGCCTCTTCACCGATCACCCGCTGCAGGTCCCGGACCAGGGCCGGGTACGGGGCCGGACCGACCGCGGAGCCGATCACGTAGTGGGTGGTGGCGACGTTCGCGACCCAGTCGCGGATCGCGGCGCTGACCGCCTCCTTCAGCGTGCGGGCGCCGGCCTCGACTGGGGCGACCTCGGCCCCGAGCAGTTTCATCCGCTCGACGTTGGGAGCCTGGCGGCGGATGTCCTCGGTCCCCATGTAGACGACGCATTCGAGCCCGAGCAGGGCGCAGGCGGTCGCGGTGGCGACCCCGTGCTGGCCGGCGCCGGTCTCGGCGATCACCCGCGGCTTGCCCATCCGCGCCGCCAGCAGCGACTGGCCGATCGCGTTGTTGATCTTGTGGGAGCCGGTGTGGGCGAGGTCCTCGCGCTTCAGGTAGACCCGCGAGCCGACCCGCTCGGAGAGGCGCTCGGCCAGGTAGAGCGGCGTCGGCCGCCCGATGAAGTCGCGCCGCAGCTGCTCCAGCCGAGCCATGAACTCGGCGTCCTCGCGGGCCTCGGCCCAGGCGGCGGCGAGCTCGTCCAGGGCCGGAATCAGGGTCTCCGGCACGTAGCGGCCCCCGTAGGGCCCGAACCTCTCCTCGACTGCGCTCATGCGGCCTGGGCGCCGACCGAGTTGGCCGCCTCGAAGAAAGCCGACATCGCCGCGTGGTCCTTGCGGCCGGGCTCCAGCTCGACGCCGCTGGCGACGTCGACCGCGTAGGGGCGGGTGACCTCGATCGCCGCGGCGACGTTGTCGGGCCGGAGGCCGCCGGCGAGGATCGCCGGCACCTCGGAGCGGTGGCCGCGGAGCAGCTCCCAGTCGAAGCTCTTTCCCGTCCCGCCCCAGGCGCCCTTGGCCCGGCGGTCGAAGAGGTGGAAGTCGGTGCGGAAGGCCTCGGCGGCGTGGACGTCGGCGGCGCTGGCGACGTGGATCGCCTTCGCGACCTTCAGCCCCGTCCGCCGCTTCACCTCGGCGCAGAACGACGCCCCCTCGGCCCCGTTCAGCTGGACCATCGTCAGCCCCTCGTCCTCGACCGCCCGCGCGACCTCGTCGAGGGTCGGGTTGACGAAGACCCCGACCACCTCGCACTTGCGCCGGAAGGCGGCCGCGACCTCCGCCGCCACCGCCGGCTCGACGTTCCTGGGGCTACCGTGGAAATGGATCAGCCCGACCGCCCACGCGCCGAGCCTAACCGCCTCGGCCGCGTCGTCGAGGTTCGTGATCCCGCAGAACTTGACTCGCACAGGAGCCAGCGTACGCGAAGAGGGGGCTGGACCAGGAGAGGAGCCCAGCCCCCTTCGCCTATTCGGAACCGTCGGGCTGCGTTCCGAGCGTCACGTCGGCCGTCTTCTCCTGGCCGCCGCGAAGGATGGTCAGCTGGAGCCCGTCGCCCGGCTCCGCTTCCTGGATGATTTCGACGAGCTCGTCCATGCTCTTCAGCTTCTCGCCGTCGACCTCGGTGATGATGTCGCCGCCGAGGCTGACTTCTTCCCCGTTGATCGTCGCCGAGGTGTTGCCGGCTTCGATCCCGGCCTTATCGGCGGGACCGTCCTTGACCACGGTCTGGACGATCACCCCTTCCTCGACCGGCAGGTTCAGCGCCTTCGCCAGTTCCGGGGTCACGGTGCCGCCGCTGATCCCGATGAAGGCGTGGTCGACCTCGCCCGTCGTCTTCAGCTGCTCGAGCTCGGCGCGGACGGTGTCGATCGGGATCGAGAAGCCGATGCCGACGTTGCCGTTGCCGCCCCCGCCGGTGGCGATCTGGGCGTTGATCCCGATCACGGCGCCTTCGGCGTTGATCAGCGGGCCGCCGGAGTTGCCCGGGTTGATCGCGGCGTCGGTCTGGATCACGTGGGAGATCGAGAAACCGTTGGGCGCCTGGATGTTGCGCTGCAGGGCGGAGACGATGCCGCTGGTGACGGTGCGATCGAGGCCGAACGGGTTGCCGATCGCGACCACCGGGTCGCCGACTTCGACCTGCGAGGAGCGGCCCAGGGTCAACGGGTGGAATTCCTTCTGGGGCGCGTCGACCTTGAGCAGGGCGACGTCGGTGCCCGGGTCGGCGCCGACCACCTCGGCCTCGTAGGACTCTTCGGAGGCGCCGAGTTTGACGGTCACCTTGCTGGCGCCTTCGACCACGTGGTTGTTGGTCAGGACGTGGCCTTCGTCGTCGATGACGAAGCCCGAGCCGCTGGCGGTCCCGCCTTCGGGGGCCGGTTCTGGTTCCCCGAACGGGCTGAACCCTTCCGGGCCGGCCCCTTCGCTCGGCGCTTCCAGCTGCGCTTCGATGAAGGCGACCCCTTCGCCGTCGGCCTTGTAGATCTGGTTGACGACGTTGCCGCTGCCCCCTTCGTCCTTGGCGTCGATCGGCGCGCTCAGCGGCGCGGCCACCGTAGTCGTCGTCGAGCCGCCGTCTGACTGGACCAGGCCGGTGGCGATCGCGATCAGACCGAGGACGGCGACGACGAGGCCCCCGAGGAGAGCCGAGACAAAGGGGCTGCGGAAAGTCTGTTTGGGCTTGGACATGGTCGAGAGGATGACACCGCGGCATCTCGCGTACCTAAATGCTCTTGAAATTTTGTCTAAATCCGACGGAGGCGGCCCTAAACCAAGTGCTCGCGGGTCCCCTGCTCGCCGTCGGTCAACTCCCTGACCTTGGCCTCGGGGTCCGCGGCGGCCATCAGGGCGCCGCCGATCAGGACCGCGTCGACGCCGACGCGGTCGAGCTCGTCCAGCTCCTCGCGGCCGGAGATCCCGGACTCGGCGACCGCCGTCTTCCCGGCGGGGACGTCCGGCATCAGCTCGTAGGTGGTGGCGATGTCGACGCTCATGTCGTCGAGGTTGCGGTTGTTGATCCCGATCACCTCGGCGCCGGCCTCGAGCGCCCGCTCCAGCTCGGCGCCGTCGTGGACCTCGACCAGGCAGTCGAGATCGATCGAGCGCGCCTCCTGGTGCAGCGACTGCAGGTCCTCGTCGGAGAGGGCGGCGACGATCAGGAGGACGGCGTCGGCGCCGTTCACCGCGGCCTCGTAGAGCTGGTAGGGGTCGACGATGAAGTCCTTGCGCAGGATCGGCAGGTCGCAGGCGGCGCGGGCCGCGCGCAGGTCCGCCAGCGAACCGCCGAAATGGGGCTCGTCGGTGAGCACGGAGAGCGCCGCCGCGCCGCCGCGCTCGTAGGCGCCGACCTGGGTCGCCACCTCGACCGACTCGCCGGCCAGCTGGCCGGCGCTGGGCGAGCGGCGCTTGAACTCGGCGATCAGCGAGAGGCCGGGCCGGACGAGGGCCTCGGAGAAGGGGCGATCCTCCCCCCGGGCGGAGAGGCGCGACTCGAGATCGGCCTGAGAGAGGTCGCGGCGACGCGCTTCTACCCCCTCCCGGGCCCCGGCGATGAGCTGCTCCATCATTCCCACTTGAACCCGGAAAGCCTAGACGGCAGGGGCGGCCGTTGCCGCGATCAGGCGCTCCAGCACGTTCGCTGCCGCCCCGGAGTCGATCGCCTCGGCAGCTTTGGCGACCCCCTCGGAGAGGTCGGCGGCAAGCCCGCCTACGTAGAGGGCGGCGGCGGCGTTGAGGAGGACGAGGTCGCGATGCGGTCCCGGCTCGCCGGCCAGCACCTCGCGGGTGACGGCGGCGTTCTCCTCCGGGGTGCCACCGGCGACCCGCTCCAAATCGGCCGGCGCCAAGCCGAACTGCCCCGGCTCGACGAACCACTCCGAGGTGCGGCCGTCGGCGACCTCGATCACCCGCGTCCGCGAGCCGAGCGAGAGCTCGTCGAGGCCATCCTCGGCGGAGACGACCAGCGCCCGCTCGCTGCCGAGCCCGATCAGCGCCTCGGCGATCGTCTCCTGGTAGTGGCGGTCGGCGACCCCGAGTAGCTGGCGGTTGGCCCCGGCGGGGTTGGTCAGCGGCCCGAGGAAGTTGAAGATCGTCCGTACCCCGAGCGCTTTGCGGGCGGGAATGACGTGCGCCATTGCCGCGTGGTGCTTGGGCGCGAACATGAAGCCGAAGCCGACCTCGTCGATGCAGCGGCCGACCTGGGCCGGCTCGATTTCGACGTTGACCCCAAGCGCCTCCAGCAGGTCCGCCGAGCCGCACTTGCTGGTGTTCGAGCGGTTGCCGTGCTTGGCGACCGCCGCGCCGGCGCCGGCGGCGACGAGCGCCGCGGTGGTCGAGACGTTGAAGGTCGATGGCCCGCCGCCGGTGCCGCAGGTGTCGACGAGGTCGTCGCGGCTGGTCCGCACCGGCGCCGCCAGCCCCCGCATCGTCCGCGCCAGGCCGACCAGCTCCGGGACCGTCTCCCCCTTCGCCCGCAGGGCGATCAGGAAGGCGCCGGTCTGGACCGGGTCGGTGCGGCCCTCCATGATCTCGCTGAGGACCGCGGAGGCGTGGTCAGCGGTGAGGTGGTCGCCGGCGCAGACCGCGTCGATCGCGCGGCTGACGACGTCGTTAGGCATCGGCGCGCTCCGCGATGAAGTTGGCGAGCAGGTGCTTGCCCTGCGGGGTGAGGACGGACTCGGGGTGGAACTGGACGCCCTCGACCGGGAGCTCGCGGTGGCGGGCGCCCATCACCACGTCGCCCAGCTTCGAGGTCAGCTCCAGCTCCGCCGGCAGCTCCGGGTCGGCGACGAGCGAGTGGTACCGGCCGGCAACCATCGGGCTCGGCAGGCCCGCGTAGATCGCCTTGCCGTCGTGCTCGACCTCGGCGTCCTTGCCGTGGATCGGCTCGCCCTGGACGACCCGGCCGCCGAAGGCCTCGACCATCGCCTGGTGGCCGAGGCAGACGCCCAGCACCGGGATGCCGGCTTCGCCGAAGGCCTTGATCGCCTCCCCCGAGATCCCCGCCTCGGCCGGCGTGCAGGGCCCCGGCGAGACGACGAGGCGGTCGGGCCTGCGCTCGAGCAGCTCCGGCACCGTCGCCTTGTCGTTGCGCACGACTTCGACCTCCGCCCCCAGCTCGCCCAGGTACTGGACGAGGTTGTAGGTGAAGGAGTCGTAGTTGTCGATCACCAGCACGCGCATTCCATCGGCCTCCGGCTAGGCCCAGTCCGGCTGTTCGCAGGCCACCTCGACGGCGCGGAAGACCGCGCGGGCCTTGTTCACGGACTCGTTGTACTCGTAGGCGGGCTCCGCGTCGGCGACGGTGCCGCCACCGGCCTGCACGTGCAGCTGTCCGTCCTTGACGACGACGGTGCGGATGTAAATCGCGGTGTCCAGGTCGCCGTCCCAGGAGAGGTAGCCGATGGCGCCGCCGTAGCCGCCGCGCTTGACCGGCTCGAGCTCGTCGATGATCTGCATCGCCCGCACCTTGGGGGCGCCGGAGAGGGTCCCGGCGGGAAGCGCCGAGCGCAGCACGTCCATCGCGCTGATGCCCTCTTTCAGCCTGCCGGTCACCTGGCTGACGATGTGGAGGACGTGGGAGTAGGTCTCGACCACCATCAGCTCGTCGACCTTGACGCTGCCGTACTCGCTGACGCGGCCGAGGTCGTTGCGGCCGAGGTCGACCAGCATCACGTGCTCGGCCCGCTCCTTGGGATCGTTGATCAGGCGCTCGGCGAGGCGGCGGTCCTCCTCCTCGCTGCGGCCGCGCGGCGAGGTTCCGGCGATCGGCCGGCTCGAGACCCGGCGTCCCTCGACCTTGACCAGCGGCTCGGGCGAGGCGCCGGCGATCTGGAAGTCGCCGAACTCGAGGAAGTACATGTAGGGCGAGGGGTTGACCGCGCGCAGGCCGCGGTAGACCGAGAAGGCCTCGACCGGGGCGGGCGCCGAGAAGCGCTGCGAGGGGACCACCTGGAAGGCGTCGCCGGCATGGACGTACTCGATGATCCGGGCGACCATCGCTTCGAACTCCTCGCGCTCCATGTTGGAGACGAACTCGGGGGGCGTGGCGATCGACGGGCGCTCGGGAACGGGCACCGCGGTCCGCAGGCGCTCGCGCATCTCGGCGATTGTCGCCGCCGCCCGCTCGTAGGCCTGCTCGACGCTCCCGTCCTCCTCGACGAAGGCGCAGGCGAGGATCGTCAGCTCGTGGCGGAGGTGGTCGAAGACGAGCATCGCGTCGGTCACCATCAGCGCCATGTCCGGCAGGCCGAGCGGATCCGGGTTCGGCTCGCCCAGCGGCTCCACGGTCCGCACCAGGTCGTAGGCGAAGAAGCCGACGGCGCCGCCGGCGAACGGCGGCAGGCCGGGAACCGGGGCCGGCCGGTAGCGCTGCAGGCGCTCGGCGACTGCCGCGTAGGGATCGGGCGCCGGCGTGGCGCTGTCGGGCTCGCCGCCGCTGGAGGCAGCCGGCCCGTTCCACTCGGAGAGCACGCCCTCGCTCCAGCGCAGCAGCGCCCGCGGGCGCAGGCCGACGAAGGAGTAGCGCCCGACCTGCCCCTGCTCGGCCGACTCCAGGAGGAAGCACGGCGCCCCCTCCGGCTCGCCGGCGCGCAGCTTGAGGAAGGCCGAGACCGGCGTCTCGCAGTCGTCGACGAGCCGCGCCCGCACCGGAATGACGTTGCCCTCGCGGGCGAGCTCCCGCGCCTCCTCGAGGCCGGGCTCGAGCTGCAGGTCGAAGTCAGCCGCTACGGCCATTCAGCACTTCCAGCACCTTCGCTTGTGAGATTCCGCGTGAGGCCAGCAGCACGCTCAGGTGGTAGAGGACGTCGGCCGCCTCTTCGGCGACCCGCTCGTCGGTCTCTTCGCGGGCGGCGCGGACGACCTCCTCCGCCTCCTCCTCGACCTTCTCGCCGATCAGCTCGCGGTCGTCGAGCAGCTTCACGGTGTAGCTGCCGTCGGGGCGCTGCAGGGCGCGGTGGCGGATCGTCCGCTCCAGCGCCGAGAGCGCTTCGAAGGTGACCGGGAACGGCTCTCCCGGCGCCGGCGGCGCGTCCTTCCGCGGCGAGGCCGATCCCAGCACCTCGCGGTAGAAACAGCTGCGCTGGCCGGTGTGACAGGCCGGCCCGGCGGGGTCGACGAGGGCGACGAGGGCGTCGCCGTCGCAGTCGTAGCGGAGCTGGCGCAGGTGCATGAAGTTTCCCGAGGTTTCGCCTTTCTTCCAGAGTTCGTCGCGCGAGCGGCTGTGGAAGTGGAGGTCGCCGGTCTCGAGCGTCATTTCCAGGGACTGCCCGCTCATGTAGGCGAGCATCAGCACCTCGCCGGAGGCGAAGTCCTGGACGACGCACGGCACCAGGCCCTGCTGGTCGAATTCGATTTCGGCGAACATTCGGGCCAATCGTAGACGCCGCGTCCCTACTCGATGCCGAGGCGGTCGAGCAGGTCCTCGTCGCGCCGCCAGTGACGGCGCACGCGGACGGTCAGGTCGAGGTGGACCTTCACGGCCAGCTCACCCTCCAGTGAGCGGCGGGCGGCGGTGCCGATCTCGCCGATCTTCGTCCCCTTCTTGCCGATCAGGATCCCCTTCTGGGACTCGGTCTCCGCCCAGATCTCGGCCTTGACGGCGACGAGGCCGTCCTCGCGCGGCTCGACCTCGAGCACCGAGACCTCGACCGAGTGCGGGATCTCCTGGCGGGTCCGGTTCAACACCTGCTCGCGGATCAGCTCGGCCAGCAGCAGCTCGCTCGACTGGTCGCTGCGATCCTCCGGCGGGTACATGTACGGGCCCTCGGGCACGAGCGCCCCGAGGCGCTCGAGCAACGGCTCCAGCCCCTCGCCGCTGCGGGCGCTGATCGGGAAGACCTCGTCCACCCCCTCCAGCTCCGCCGCCTCGGCCAGGACCGGGACCAGCTCGTTGGGGCCCAGCCGATCGGCCTTGTTGACGGCGCAGATGACGGGCAGGTCGGCGCGGGCGCCGAGCAGCGCCCTGACGATGAAGCGGTCCCCCGGTCCCACCCCCTCCTCGCCGTTGAGGACGAAGAGGACGACGTCTGAGTCGGCGAGCTCGCGCTCGACCCGTCCCTGCATCCGCTCGGTGAGGACGTCGCGGGGGCGCTGCACCCCGGGCAGGTCGACGAGGACGAGCTGCAGCTCCTTCTCGGTGTCGGTGAAGACGCCGCGAATCGCCCGCCGGGTCGTCTGCGGCCGGTTGGAGACGATCGCGACGTGGGAGCCGACGAGGGCGTTGACGAGGGTCGACTTGCCGACGTTGGGGCGCCCGGCGAGGCCGACGAAGCCGGAGCGGGTCATCGCAGCCCCGCCAGCACCCGCGCCTGCAGGGCCAGCATCTCGCCATCGTCGCTCTCGTGGTCGTGGCCGCAGAGGTGGAGGACGCCGTGGACCGCCGCCTCGGTCACGTCGGAGCAGTGCTCGGGGCAGATCGCGACGTCGCCGAGCTCACGCGGGCCCGCCACCGGCCCGAGCTCGTCGATCGGGAAGGCGAGGACGTCGGTCGGGGCGTCCTTGCCGCGGTGGTCGCGGTTCAGCTCCCGGATCCGCTCGGGGGAGACGATCTCGACCGCGAGGTGGCCGTCCTCGACCCCGGCGGCGAGCAGCGCGGCGGCGACGGCGCTGTGCAGCTCGGCGGGTACGTCGGTCAGGTCGGCGCTCACGAACGCGGCGTCGGCCCGTGTTCGGCGCGCGCGCCCTGCTCGCGGGCGCCGTGCTCGTCGTAGGCGGCGACGATCCGCTGGACCAGCTTGTGGCGGACGACGTCCTCGCCGCCGAAGCGGACGAAGGAGATGTCCTGGACGTCGCTGAGGATGTCGCTGACGGCGATCAGGCCGGAGCGCTGGTCGGTCGGGAGGTCGATCTGGGTGACGTCGCCGGTGACCACCATCCGCGAGTTGAAGCCGAGCCTGGTGAGGAACATCTTCATCTGCTCGGGGCTGGTGTTCTGGGCCTCGTCGAGGATCACGAAGGAGTCGTTGAGGGTGCGGCCGCGCATGAAGGCCAGCGGCGCGACCTCGATCACGTTGCGCTCGAAGTAGCCGTTGACGCGGTCGGGGTCGAGCATGTCGAAGAGGGCGTCGAAGAGCGGCCGCAGGTAGGGGTCGACCTTGGCCTGGATGTCGCCGGGGAGGAAGCCGAGCCGCTCGCCGGCCTCGACCGCGGGCCGGGTGAGGATGATCCGCTGCACCTTGCGTTCGGTCAGCGCCGCGGCGGCCATCGCCACCGCGAGGAAGGTCTTGCCGGTGCCGGCGGGGCCGATCCCGAAGGTGATCGTGTGGCGCCGAATCGAGTCGACATAGCGCTTCTGGTTCAGCGTCTTCGGCGCCACCTTCGTGTTGCGGTGGCGCCAGACGACGTCGTCGAGGATCTCCGCCGGGCTCTCGTCGGCGTCGAGGGCACCGGTGACCGCTTCGATCGTGCCGGGGGCGACGTCGTGGCCCTGCTCGATCAGCTCGACCATCTCGTCGACCACGGTCGCCGCGGCGGCGACGTCGTCGGGCTCGCCCTCGAGCGTGAGCACGTTGCCCCGTAGGTGCAGGTCGGCGTCGAGGCGGCCGCGCAGGGCGCGGAGCACGCTGTCCTCCGAGCCGGCGAGCTCGGCCGCGACGTTGTTGTCGAGGGTCAGCTGCCTGCGCGCCAAGGCTCAGGCACCCAGCTTCTCTCGCACCGCGGCGCTGACCCGCTTGCCGTCGGCGCGGCCGCCGACCTTCGGCATCAGCGCCGACATCACCTGGCCCATCTGCCGCTGCTCGCTGGCGCCGGTCTCCTCGACCGCCGCGGCGACCAGCTCCGCCAGCTCTTCGTCGGAGAGCTGCTGCGGCAGGTAGCCCTCGATCAGCTCCGCCTCGAAGCGCTCGGCCGCCGCCTGCTCGTCACGCCCGGCCTTCTCGTAGGCCTCGGCCGCTTCGACCCGCTTCTTGCGCTCGCGCTGCAGGACGGCGACCTCGTCGCCATCACCCAGCTTCGCGTCCTTCTGGAGCACGTCGACGATCATCCGCAGGGCGGCGGCGCGCTCGCGATCGCGCGCTTTCATCGCCGTCTTGACGTCGTCCTGGACCTGTTCGAGAACGGGCATCGGCCTTAAGGGTAAAGACCGTCGACGCCAAACCCCATGCTCCGACAAAATACGTCCGTGAACATCCTCGGAGCGCTGATCATCTCCGGCGGGGCCCTGTTTGGTATTTGGCTCGGTGCCGTGTACGCCGCGGGCAGACTAGAAGCGCAGCTGGACGAACAACGACGCTGGTTCGACCAGCGGCACCTCGCCGACGCCCAGCGACTCGACCAGATGCTCGAGGCTGAGTCAGAGCGCCTGGAGAGACAACTTCAACATGACCGAACGATGCGAGATCGCGACGAGCTTCGACGGGTCCTAGATGGAGTGGGCGAAAAAATCATGGGCGCCATCCAAGCCGCCCTCGACTTCCAAGCTCCGATCCCGGCTCTCGGGAACAGCGAAGAGCTGCGGGAGGAGACGGCAGCCCAAACCAGGACGCGGAACGAACTGCGCAACGCAGCACGCCAGACCCGCTACGAGCTGACCTTCGAGATACAGCGACTTCGACTTCGCTTCGGAGGCGAGCACGAGGTGGTCGAGGCGTTCGGCCAGGTGCATTCGACGCTCGGGACCTTCATCGACGCGTGTGACGTAGAGAAAGACAAATGGAACAAAGATCAACGAGAGATCGTCGAAGATGCATGGGCGGAAATCAGAGAGGCAAACTCGAGGTTCTTCGAGTCCTGCCGGCGATACACGGGGGTTGACTGAGCCGCGATCTAAGCGTCGAGATTGACCTGCTCGACGTCCCCGAGCGGCATCTGCAGGAACCGCGTTCCGATCGCGTGGAAGGCGTCGCAGTCACCGGTGCAGAGGAAGTCGTATGCCCCCTCCCCGCGCCCCTCGCGGGCGAGGCCGGAAGCCTCGAGGGTGCGCTGGACGGCCGCGGCGACCGCGTGGCCGCCGCTGACGAGGCGGACGTCGCGACCGAGGATCCGCTGCAGCATCGGCGCCACCAGCGGGTAGTGCGTGCAGCCGAGGATCAGGGTGTCGACGTCCGCTTCCTTCAGCGGTCGGCAGTAGGAGCGGGCCATCGTCATCGTCTCCTCGTCGAACAGCGTGCCCTCCTGGATGAAGGGCGCGAGGTCCGGGGCGGCGACCTCGATCACGTCGAGTCCCCGGCCGACACGTTCGAGCGCGCGGCGGTAGGCGCCGCTTTCGACGGTGTTCGGCGTCGCCAGGACCCCGACCCGGGCGTTGGCGGTGATCGCCGCCGCGATCTCCGCCTGGGGCTCGACCACCGGCACGACCTCGACCCCGCGCGCGGCGGCGACCTCGCGCGTCACCTCCTCCCCCACCGAGGTCGCGGTGTTGCAGGCGATCACCAGCAGCTTGGCGCCGCGGTCGAGCAGCATCTCCGCGATCCGGCGGATCCGCTGCCGCAGCTCGTCGGGGTCCTTGTCCCCGTAGGGGAACATCGCGGTGTCGCCGAGGTAGACGAAGTCCTCCTGCGGCAGGGAGACGAGGCACTCGTGGAGGACGGTGAGGCCACCGACCCCCGAATCGAACATCGCGACCGGAAGGTCGCTCACATGAACGGCTTGTACGACATGAAGAAGATCGTCACGACAACGATCAGGCCGGCCAGGGTGCCGACTTTGCCGACCCGTTCCGAAAGGGCTTCGAACTCGTCGCTGAGGGTATCCCCCTTCTCGAGGTCACGCTCGGCGAGCTCCTTGGCCTTCTTCACCTGCGGCTGGAAGAAAGCGTGCTGAAGCCCGAAGAGGACGATGATCGCCAGGAACCCGACGCTGATGAACGCCTCGCTGCTGTCCCAGTCCCCGTCGGCGAGGAGGTAGATGCCGGCCAGAAGCAGGACGATCATGCCGGGGTTGACCAGATAGCGGTCGCACTTCTGAATCCCGGTCAGGATCGCCGGGGTGGCTCGCGGGTACTGAGGAGCGACCGAGAAGAAGAGCGCATACCCGAACGTCGGCCCGAAGGCGAGCACCACCGCCAGGATGTGCAGGAACAGCGCGATCTTGTAGCCCGGATCGACTATCGACGCGGCTGGCATCGCGGGAACCTTATCTCTCAGTTGCGACGGAGCAGCAAGGCGGCCCAGTCGCCGTCCCTACGGCGGTCCGTCTCTTCGAGTCCGGCGCGGGCGTATGCGGCGGAGACGTCGTCGAGCTCTGATGGGAGCAGGCCGGAGCAGACGAGCGTTTGCGGAAGGTCACGGATCAGCCCAGCCACGGCCAGCAGGATCGGCGCGGTCATGTTTGCCACGACAGTGGGTGCCAGCTCGGGCAGTTGTTCCCGCAGGTTGGCGCGGTTTAGTTGGAGCTGGGTGTCGTTCGCGGCCGCGTTGGCTGCTGCTGCCTCGATTGCGGCCGGCTCGTGGTCGTAGCCCCGGACCGGGTCCCAGCCGAGCTTGGCTGCCGCGATGGCTAGTACTCCGGAGCCGGTTCCGAGGTCGACCAGCTCTCCGTTCGCCTCCCCAGCTTCCTCCAGCTCGCAGAGGTAGGAGAGGCAGAGGCGGGTGGTCGGGTGGGCTCCGGTGCCGAAGGCGCGGCCGGGGTCGACGACGATGTCGATGGCTCCTTCCCGCGGTGGCTCCCACGAGGGGCGGAGCCAGAGGCGGTCGGCGACCAAGAGCGGCTTGTGGAAGTCGCGCCAGCGGTCCGCCCAGTCGTCGGGGATCTCAGTCGAGCTGACCTCGACCCGACCGCCGGCGATCGCCGCGTCGAGGACTCCCAGCTCCGGCAGCTCCCCCTCGCCGCCGTAGATCGCGTACTCGACGTAGCCCGGGCCGCGCTCCTCCTCGACCCCGTTCGGGGCCAGCACCGTCAGCTCGGCGAGGACGAGGTCGGCCTGCTCCGGTGCGCAGCGGACCGCGAGGCGGATCAACCGAACGCCCGCCGCAGGCGGCCGAAGAGGCCCTCGCCGTGCGGCGGGGCGAGGTTCCCGTCATCGAGGCTCTCGTCCAGCCGCTCGGCGATCTCGCGCTGCTCCTCGCTCAAGTTGGTCGGGACGAAGACCTCAAAGATCACCCGCTGGCTGCCGCGACGGCTGCTGTTGAGACGGGGCAGACCGGCGCCCCGCAGGACCTTTTCGGCGCCCGGCTGGGTCCCGGGCTCGACCTCGATCTCCTCCTCGCCCTCAAGCGTCGGCACCGTCACAGTGGTCCCCAGCATCGCCTCGGTCGCCGGGATCGAGACGACGCTGATCAGGTCGTTGCCGTCGCGCTCGAAGCGCTCGTCCTCGGCCACCCGCACGTCGACGTAGAGGTCGCCCGCGGGCGCCCCGGGCTCCCCGGCGTGGCCGGCGCCGGCGATCCGCATCCGCTGTCCGTCTTCGATTCCGGCCGGGATGTCGATCGCGCTGGTCCGGCTCTGGCGGGTGCGGCCGCTGCCGCCGCAGGTTTCGCACGGGGTCTGCGGGATTTTGCCGGCGCCGCCGCAGACGTCGCAGGCGGCGCTGCGGACCATCTGCCCGAACGGCGTCCGCGTCACCTGGCGCAGCTCGCCGGCGCCGCCGCAGCGCTCGCAGGTGGCGATCGGCGTCCCCGGCTCGGCGCCGTTGCCGCGGCAGTGCTCGCAGGCGGCGACGACGTCGTAGGAGATCTCGCGGCGGGCGCCGGTCGCCACCTCGGCCAGCTCGACCTCGACCGCCGCGGCGACGTCGCCGCCGGCGCTCGCGCGGCGGCCGCCGCCGAAGCCGAAGGCGCCGCTGCCGCCGAAGAAAGCCTGGAAGATGTCGTCGATCGAGCCGAAGCCGGCGCCGGGGTCGAAGCCGCCGGAGCGCAGGCCCTCGTGCCCGTAGGCGTCGTAGGTGCGGCGGCGGTCGGCGTCGGAGAGCACCTCGTAGGCGGCGGCGGCCTCCTTGAACTTCTCCTCCGCCTCGGGGTCGTGGTCGTTGACGTCGGGGTGCAGCTCCCGGGCCAGGCGGCGGAAGGCCTTCTTGATCTCGGTCTCGTCGGCGTCCCGGGAGACCCCGAGCACCTCGTAGTAGTCGCGGGGCATCGGCTAGTTCTCGTAGACGGTCTCGAAGTAGCGGGAGAGCTCGCGGGCGGCGTAGCGGACCGAGGAGATCGCGGTCGCGTAGTCCATCCGCAGCGGCCCGACGACGCCGACGGCGCCGAGGTTGCGGTGGCCGAGCCCGTAGTTGGCGCCGATCACGCTGACCGAGCGCAGCTCCGGCTGCGGGTTCTCGGCCCCGATCCAGAAGAAGACCGAGCGCTCGTCGAGCGAGGAACGGAGCATCCGCAGCACGTCGGCGCGCCGCTCCAGCGCCGTCATCAGCTCGTCGGCGCGGGGCAGGTCCGGCAGGCGGGCGTCGGAGAGGAGCCGCGAGGTCCCCTCGAGGTAGAGCTCGCCGTCCTCGTCGGCGACGAGGTCGGTGAAGGCGCCGCCGAGAGTGGCGACGAACCGCGCCTCGACCCCGCTCACCTCGGGGTCTCGCAGCCGGCTGGCGATCATCCGCGCGCCGACGCCGAGCCCGGAAAGCTTCTCGTTCAGGTAGCTGGAGGCCCACTCGACCAGGCCGGGGTCCACCGGTCGGTCGAAGGTGAAGACGCGCCTGGTGACATCGCCGGTCGAGGCGATGACGATGACGACGACGCGGTTGGGCTGCAGGGGCAGCACCTCGACCCGGTGGATCGTCGCCGTCAGGCTCGACTGCGGCGCCGTCGCCATCGCCACCAGGTCGGTGACCTGGGCGAGGGCGGCGGTCGTCTCCCGCATCGCCTCGTCGACCTCGCGACGCAGGCGCGAGAGCTCGAGGGCGGTGCTCGGCTGCGCCGGGACTCCGCCGGATTCGAGCATCGAGTCGACGTGAAGGCGATAGCCGGCGTCGGTCGGCACCCGGCCGGCAGAGGTGTGCGGGTGGGTCAGGTACCCGGCCGCCTCCAGCGCCGCCAGCTCGGCCCTCACGGTCGAGGGCCCCCACTCGACCTCCGGCCGCTCCGCCACCTCCTTCGAGGGCACGGGGCGCCCGCAGTCGAGGTAGGTCTCGACCACGAGGCGAAGGATCAGCTCCTGCCGCTCGCTGAGCATGCGAGCAATTCTAGGAGGGGCGCCGAACGGCCCCTCCCGACTACAGCTCGAGCTCTGCCTCGGCGTTCTTGATCAGGGCGGTCTCGCCCTGGGTCGCGACCGTGTCGACGACGACGCGGTCGCCGTCTGCCGACTTGACCGTGCCGGTGACGACGATCTCCTGCTCGGGCACGCCCATGCCGCGCATCTGCACCGAGAGACGCTTCAGCGCCCGCGGGTCGCCGTCGGCGAGTGCCGCGTTGGCTTTCGCCACCAGGCCCATCGAGTAGAGGCCGTGGAGGATGTTGCGCGGCAGCCCGACCATTTTCGCGAACTCGTCGTCGATGTGGATCGGGTTGAAGTCACCCGAGGCGCCGGCGTAGCGGTGCGGCAGGTACTTGTCTGGGGTGACCCGGAGCTCCGGGATCTGGTCGCCCTCGTTCAAAGCCATTTCATACCCCCCTGACGATCAGCGTCCAGGTGCCGCGGGCGACCTGGGCGCCATCCTGGTTGACGGAGTTGGTCTCGAAGACGTAGAAGCCCTTGCCGTCCTTCTCCTCGATCGAGAGGCACTTGGCGCTCGTCGTGATCTCGTCGCCCGAGCAGGCGGGCTCGTCCCACTCGAAGGCCTGGCCGCCGTGGACCATCGCCGCGAAGTTCAGCTCCACCTCGGGGTCGAGGATCGCCGGCGCGACCGCCGGGCTGCTGTAGACGACGGCGAACATCGGCGGCGCGACCACGTCGCGGAAGCCCGCCGCGCGCGCCGCCTCGACGTCGTGGTGGACCGGGTTGTCGAGCCCCAGCGCGTTCGCGTACTCCTTGATCTTCTCCCGCCCCACCTGGTAGGTGGAACCGGGCCATTCCTTCCCAACTGCATCAGTCTTGATCGGCATGGCCGGGGACAATAACTGGCCGCCTGGCCAGCCGACTACTCGTCGATCTCCAGCACCGCCAGGAACGCCTCCTGCGGCACTTCGACCCGGCCGACGGCCTTCATCCGCTTCTTCCCCGCTTTCTGCTTCTTCAGCAGCTTGTTCTTGCGGGTCACGTCTCCCCCATAGAGCTTCGCGGTGACGTCCTTGCGCAGCGCCTTGACGGTCTCGCGGGCGAGGATGTTGGAACCGACCGCGGCCTGGACGGGAACGTCGAAGAGCTGGCGCGGAATCGTCTTCCGCAGCCGCCCGACGAGGCGCTTGCCCTGCTCGTAGGCGAAGTCGCGGAAGACGATGATCGAGAGCGCGTCGACCTTTTCGCCGGCGAGGAGGATGTCGACTTTGACCAGGTCGGAGACGCGGTTGCCGATCGGCTCGTAGTCGAGCGAGGCGTAACCGCGGGTGTTGGACTTGAGGAGGTCGAAGAAGTCGAGGACGATTTCCGCCAGCGGCAGGTCGTAGCGGATCTGCACCCGCTCGGGGCTGAGGAAGTGCATGTCGACGTGGGTGCCGCGGCGCTGCTGGCAGAGCTCCATCACCGCCCCGACCTGCTCTTTCGGGCAGATCAGGGTGGCGCGGATGTAGGGCTCTTCGATCGTCTCGATCGTGCCGGGGTCGGGCAGGTCGGTCGGGCTGTGGACCTCCTTCACCTCGCCGTTGGTGAGGTTGACCAGGTACCGCACGTTCGGGGTGGTCGCCAGCAGGTCGAGGTCGTACTCGCGCTCCAGCCGCTCGCGCACGATCTCCATGTGCAGGAGGCCGAGGAAGCCGACGCGGAAGCCGAAGCCGAGCGCCTCGGAGGTCTCCGGCTCCCAGGAAAGGGCGGCGTCGTTGAGGGAGAGCTTCTCGAGCGCGTCGCGCAGGTCCTCGTAGCGGTCGGTGTCGATCGGGAAGAGGCCGCAGAAGACCATCGGCCGCACCTCGCGGTAGCCCTCGAGCGGCTCGGCAGCCTGGTTCGCCTGGGCGGTGAGGGTGTCGCCGACCCGCAGCTTGGTCACGTCCTTGATCCCGGTGATCAGGTAGCCGACGTCGCCCGCCTCCATCCCCTCGACCGCGGTCATCGCCGGACGGAAGAAGCCGAGGTCGTCGATGTCGGCTTCGGTCCCGTTCTGCATCGCCAGGATCCGCTCGTGCTTGCGGAAGGTGCCGTCAACCATCCGCACGTAGGCGATGACGCCGCGGTAGGGGTCGAACTCGGAGTCGAAGATCAGCGCTCGCGGCGGCGCGGCCAGATCGCCCGCCGGGGCCGGAATTCGCTCGACGATCGCCTCCAGCACCTCGAGCACCCCCTCCCCCGTCTTGGCGGAGATCGGCAGCGCTTCCTCGGGGTCGCCACCGAGCAGGTCGGCGATCTCCCGAGCGACCCGCTCCGGCTCAGCGCCGGGCAGGTCGACCTTGTTGATGACCGGGATCAGCTCGAGCCCGTTCTCGATCGCCAGGTAGGTGTTGGCAACGGTCTGCGCCTCGACCCCCTGGGCGGCGTCGACGACCAGCAGGGCGCCCTCGCAGGCCGCGAGGCTGCGCGAGACCTCGTAGGAGAAGTCGACGTGGCCGGGGGTGTCGATCAGGTGCAGGTGGTAGGTCTCGCCGCTGCGCGCCGTGTACTCGACCCGCACCGCCTGGGCCTTGATCGTGATCCCGCGCTCGCGCTCGAGGTCCATCGAGTCGAGCAGTTGCGCCTGCATTTTCTTCGGATCGACGGCGCCGGTGAGCTCGAGGATGCGGTCGGCGAGCGTCGACTTGCCGTGGTCGATGTGGGCGATGATGCTGAAGTTGCGGATCTGGTCCATGGGGCGGTGAGGAGTATGGAGGACGGCGCTCAGCGGCAGGCGGAAGGGTCGAGCGGGCCGTCCAGCTCGAAGACCGCCGTCGGCGGCTCCCGGAGGACGACCCTGGCCCCGGTCCCTTCGGCCCACCTCGCCTGCGGCGGGAAGGCTGACTTCCCGGCCTCTTCGCGATCGCGGGTGGCGACCACGTAGTCGTATTCGCCTTCGTTTAGAAGCCGGAGATAGGTGCGGCAGTCCTCAGCGGCCTCGAAGCCCCCGTGCGACTGCTCGACGCCGAGGTACTGGACGCGGTTGGAGAGGTCGGTGCCGAAGAGGGGGTACTGGCGCGTGCTCGTCGTCGCGATGCGGGAGTCCGAGACGTCGCGCGCCCAGGCGAAGGCGGCGTTCAGACCAGGCGCCGAGGTGAAGCTCGGGTCCTCGTAGCGCGACTCCAGGTAGTGACGCTGGACGGAATAGCCAACCGCGATCGCGAGAAGCAGCCCGGCGAAAGCCGCGAATCCCCACCTCCATCCAGGCCGGCGCGGGGTGCGCCTGCCCTTTGCCCCGCTATGCGAAGCAAAGGTCCGGCGGACTTTTGGATGCCCGAGGAGAGAGCGGAACGCCGGCGCGGTCGGCAGCAGCGCGAGGCCGAGGACGAGGGCCGGGGCGAGGTAGCGGAGGCCGGACTCGAATCCGCGTGGCATGCCCTCGGGGCCGGAGGCCGAGGTAGGCGCGATCAGCCACGCCAGCGCGGTCGCAAGGCCGACCAGCCCCGCCACGCACAGCACCGCCGGCGGGACGGCGCCCGGTCCAGGTGACCGGTCTTCGTCCCGTCGTCGGAGAAAGGGGGCGGCGGTGGCGAGAGCCAGACCGGTAAGGGCGACGGCGAGCAGCAGGGGCCAGAGGAACCACAAGCCGCTGTGAAGTCCCGGGAGGAACCAATCGGACCAGACGGTTCCGTCGCTGAGGTAGCCGAGGACGGAGTGCGCTTCGCGGCCCCCCAGGGCCTGCTCCGGCGCCGGCAGGTCGATCGGGCCGAGGTGGTGGATCCAGGGCAACGGGTTGCCGCTGTGGGCGAGGTTGCGGAGGTACCAGTAGCTGCCGCCGGCGAGGGCGGCCAGAGAGCCTGCGCCGAACACCCGGCCCCTGGCGCCGCGAGGTGCGACCACGACCAGGCCGATCACGAGAACCGCAGCGGGCAGCAGGAAGTTGAGCTTCGTCCCCGCCGCGAGCCCTGCGGCGAGACCCACGACCGCGGCGGTGCGGCGATCGCGCTCGCCGTTCAACGCGACCGCCACCGCGGCCAGCAGGAAGAAGATCCCGACGATGTCGTTCCTCGCCTCACCGGCCTGATCCGCCAGCGCCGGCACGCTCAGCGCCACCGCCCCCAGCACCAGCGACCAGGGCGCCACCCGGAAAGGCCGGCCGATGCACCAGCACGCCACCAAGCACCCCGCAAACCACCCGACGTTCAGCAGCGGCGAGAGCACGTCCCGGCCGAAAGCCAGCATCCCGGCCGCGTGAAAAACCTCCGAGTTCGCTGGGTAGAACCAAGCCAGGAACTGCGGCGCGATGAAGTGCAGGTCCCACGTATCGCCGCTCTGGAAGAACCCCGCCGCGAACGGCCCGTGGTACCAAGTCGAATCGAAGCCGGTCATTCCCGTGGAGAGCTTCGACTTGGCTTCTAGAGCGAACTTGAGCACGGCAATAGCCGCCACTAGAAGCGCAATCAGCGTCGGGAGGGGGGTCGTCTGCACCCTTACCTGCTGAGTAGGGTGCGGACGACCCCCCTCCCCCTCGGGCCGCGGCGCGAACTTCCACAGGGTGAGCCCCACTACGGCAACGAGCACCAGATACGGCACCGGCTCCCACCACCCGAACGTGCCCAGCAGCTCCGCGACCCAGAGCAACAGCGCGAGGGAGATGACGCTCGTCGCCAGGTGTGCCGGCGCTCCCTCGAACTGCGGCAAGAGCCATCTACGCAGGGAAGTCCCGCCCAGCCACGCAAAGCCACCGAGCAGCAGCACCTCCGCCACGCCCAGCAGGTACCGCCCGAGGTCGAGCATGCGGCGCTAGCGGCCCCGCCGCAGCAGCAGGCGGCTCATCTGCTCGAGCTCGGCGACGCGGAGCAGTTTCGCCACCGAGAGGTAGACGGCGAGGCCGGCCGCCAGGCCGACTCCCAGCGAGACGATCTGGCCGCCGAGGCCGCGCCCGAGGAGCTCGTCGAGGACGTCCCAGACGATCCAGCCGATCGCGGCGAGGCCGGCGGCGGCGATCGAGATCCGCAGCGCCGCCGAGAGCAGGCGGCCGAGCTCGAGGCCATGGAGGATGCGGCGCAGGACAACGCCCTGGGCGACGACGCTGGCGGTGGTGGCGATCGCCGTCGAGGCGACGATCCCGCCCACCCCGAGGTGGTAGAGGCCAAGTGCCGCGAGCGCGGTGACGACGAGATTGCCGGCTGAGATCCAGGTCGGGATCCACGGCTTCTGGAGACTGAAGAAGGTCCGGGTGAGGAGGAGGAAGAGCCCGTTGGTCGGCAGCGAGAAGGCGAACCAGAAGAGCGCCGTGGCGACGACTTCGGTTTCGTGCGCGTCGAAGGCGCCGCGCTGGTAGATCAGCCGGATCATCGGGTCGGAGAGGACGAGGATCGCCGCCGCCGCCGGCACCAGGACGAAGAGGATCTGCCGCATCCCGTTCGCCATCGTCGCCCGCAGGTCGTCGATCTCCCCGGCGTTGGCGAACCGGGCCAGGGTCGGGAAGAGAACGGTCGCGATCGCGACCGAGAAGATCCCCTGCGGCAACTGGTAGATGCGGAAGGCTTTGTCGATCGCCGCCGGCGCCTGCTCGGAGACGAGGCTGCCGAAGAAGCTGTTGATCAGCAGGTTGAAGTTGATCAGGCCGAGGCTGATCGTCACCGGCAGCATCAGCACCAGTACCCGCCGCACCTTCGGGCTGCGCCAGTCGAAGCTGAAGCTGAAGCGGAACGGCGTGTGCCGCAGGTCCCAGGCCGGGATCAGGAGCTGGACGGCGGTGCCGACGAGGATCCCGATCGCGTAGGCGTAGATCCGGTCCTGGCCCTCGAACATCGGCTCCAGCACGACGAGGACGAGGATGATCGTCAGGTTCCAGAACAGCGGCGAGATCGCGAAGGCGCCGAAGCGGTCGTAGCTGTTGAGGATGCCGACGACGATGCCGCTGACCCCGAGCAGGACGAGGATCGGGAACAGCACCTGGGAGAGCGAGACGGTGAGGTCGAGGAGCTGCTGGTTGTCTTTGAAGCCAGGCGCGAAGAGCGGCATCAGCACCGGGGCGAAGAGGACAAAGAGCGCGGTGATCGTGCCCAGGACCATCGTCACCAGCAGCAACATCGTCGAGGCGAGGCGGAACGCCTCCTTGTAGTCCTTCTTGCCGAGCAGTTCGGTGAAGACCGGGACGAAGGCGGGCTGCAGGGCCGCGTCGGCGAACAGCGCCCGGATCAGGTTCGGGACCTGGAAGGCGATCGTGAAGGCCGACATCGGGCCGCTGATCCCGTAGTAGCCGGCGGCGACGACTTCGCGGGCGAGACCGGCCACGCGCGAGGCGGCGGTGGCGATCGAGAAGAACGCGGTCGAGCGAGCCAGCCGGCCGGCGGAAGGCTTCGGGGTCGGTTCCTCCCCGGCTTCGAAGGCCTCGGCCTCCCAGACGCCCACGTCCTCGTTGATCGCCCGCTCGTCGGGATTCGGGGTGTCAGGTGCCCTGGGGGTCTCCAAGCTTCGTCTCAGTCGCTATAGTCGGCGGCCGCCCGGAGCCGGCAAAGGGCCTGCTCGGGTACATGACATGGCCAACATAGCCTCACAGAAGAAGCGGATACTCCGCAGCGAGCGCGAGCGGACCGAGAACCGGCTGCTGACGAGCACCGTGAAGACGCACTTCCGGCGTCTCGAAAGCGCGGTCGAGTCCGGCGACGCCGACAACGTCGCCGCCGAGCAGCGCGATCTCGTCTCGAAGATCGACAAGGCCGTGCAGAAGGGCGCCCTCCACAAGAACACCGGCGCACGCAAGAAGGCGAAAGCCGCCCGCATCGCCGCCGGCTCCGGCGCTGCCTAACCGGCGCATTTCGGCGTCCTCGGTCGCTCGCGTGCAGAGCACGCCACGCTCCCTGCGTCCTTGAACTGCTTGGTTAGGCAGCGCCGGATGCTGCTCGTCTCAAGGCAAGCGTCAACGCCAGCTCGTCGCCGTAGTCGGCGCCGCCACGACACCAGAGCTCGAGGTCGGCGAGGGTCTCCGTCGCCGTGCGCAGGCTCGCCAGGTCGGTCCCCTGCAGGCGCCTGACCAGCTGCTTCGCGGCGTAGGGGTGCATCTTCAGCGAGGACTCGACCTGCTGGGGCGGGATGCCCTCCTCGAGCTGGGCGGCCGCCGCACAGGCGCTCCGCAGGCGCGAGGCGAGGCCGTAGATCAGCCCGGTGACGTTCTCCCCCTGCCCGATCAGGCGCTCGCCGATCCGCAGCCCGGCGGCGGCGTCGCCTTCGATCAGCGCGTCGGAGAGCGACCAGACCGCCGCTTCGGAGGTGTCGGCGATCATCTCTTCGAGGTCGGCGGCGGCGACGGTGCCGCCCTCCCCCGCCCAGAGGGCGAGGCGCTCGAGCTCGTTGCGCAGGCGCACCGGGTTGGCGCCCATCCGCTCGACCAGCATCCGCGCCGCCGCCGGCTCCAGCCGGAAGCCGAGGCGTTGCGCCTCGCCGACCAGGACCCGCGGCATCTCGCGCGCCTTCGGCGCCTCGAACTCGTGCACCTCCCCGTCCGCCGCCTTGACCGCCTTCAACAACTTGGCGGCGGGCTTGTCACGGCAGATCAGGACCAGGGTCAGGTCCGGCGGCAGCTCGGCCAACGCCGCCAGCACCGGCTCCAGCTGCTTGTCGCGCCAACGCTCGATCCCGTCCGCCAGCAGGTAGCGGCGCGACTGCATCAGCGACATCGCCGGGATCGCCGCCAGCAGCGCTTCGTGGTCGGGCATCCCCCTGCCCTCGCCGGGCTCGAAGACCTCCAGGGCGGCGGAACCGCCCTCGCGTTCCGCCCGCGCCCGCAGTCGCGCCCGGGTGGCGTCGATTTTCGCCCCGTCGCTGCCGGCGATCAGGTACAGCGCTCGCATCTCGTCGGCCATGAGCCGAGTCTACGGCGCTCCCTCCCGGCAGCCGGCCCGGCCCTCTCGGGGCCTACTTATTGTGGCCGAGGGCTTTGCCGTTGCCGTTGCCCGGAGCGGCGGCGTCGGTCGTCGGGGCAGCGGTGGTCGCGGTCGGCGGCGGGGCCGTCGCCGCGGACTTCGACGACGCTTCGACGCCACGATCGCTGGCGTGGGCCGCAGCGGCGGCCGACGAGGAGTTGCCGGGCGCCTGCGGGGCGGGCGGCGCCGGCGCAGCCGGGCGGGCGGGGGTCGGCGCCGGTTTCGGCGCCGAGGAAGGCGGTGATGAGTCGGCGGGGGCCGAGACCGAGGCAGGATCGGGATCGGGGGCCGGCTCGGGAGTCGAGGTGGGCGCCGGGGTGGTCTCTGCTGACGCCGGCGCTGGGTCCACGACCTCGACGCCGGGGGCGGGAGGCGGCGACGCTTCGGCGGTCACGGCCCCGTCGCCGGTGTCATTCACAGGTGCTGAATCCGAGCGACCGCCGCCTCCGCTCATGGTCTGGTCGCGCGACGCCGCGGGCACGGCGGCGCCGTGGCCGCGATCCAGCGCCACCGCCTCGGCGACCGCCCGCTCCTTCGGTGGTTCGCTCGGGAGCGGCGCCGGCGAGAGCAGCGGGAAGCCGAGCTGGGCGAAGAAGGCGACGAGGGCGAGACCGACGGCCGCCGTCAGGCCGAGGAAGGCGAACGCGGTGGTGCGCATCCGTTCCGGCAGGCCGGCGCCGGCGAGGCTGGTCGGCCGCAGGGCCCGGTTGGGCTTGATCTTGAGAATGGAGCGCACCACTTCGTGGATCGGCAGCGGGACCCACGAGCGGAGCGATTGGATCGGGTTCCTCAAGTTTCGATTCGATCATCCGTCCAAGTGAAATGAGCGGCGCCCGACGTCGATGACGATCGTCCCATCCTCGTCGGTTCGGAGGGTCGGGACCCGGTGGGCGCGCAAGGTCCTCAGGGTGCCGGCGGTGGGATGGCCGTAGGGGTTGTCGTCCCCGACCGAGATCACCGCGAGCTGGGGCCGGGCCCGCTCCAGAAGAGCGGCGAGGCCGGCGTCGTCGCTGCCGTGGTGGGCGACCTTGAGGACGTCGACAGGGCCCGGCTCCAGCGGCACCGCCTCCGCCTCGGCGTCGGCGGTCAGCAGCATCGAGAAGCGGCGCCAACGCGCCTCGACAACGAGCGACAGCAGGTTGGGGTCGGCCGCGGGAGCCGCGACCAGCTCCGGCGGCGGCCAGAGAACCCGCAGCCGCAGGGCGCCGCTCCGCACCTCGTCTCCGGCAGCGACCCGCTGCGGAGCGACCCCGGCCGCGATCGCCCGCGCAATCAGGCCGCTGCCGGCCCGGGCGAAGAGCAGGCGTTCGACCGGCACCGCCCCCAGCAGCTCTTCGATCCCGCCGGCGTGGTCGGCCTGGTCGTGGGTGACCACCGCGGCGGCCAGCCGGTTGACCCCCGCCTCCTCCAGCTCCCGCCCGAGGCCACTCCCCGGCGGCCCCCCGTCGACGAGCACCGCCGGCGCGCCGGCGGGTTGGAGCAGGATCGCGTCGCCCTGGCCGACGTCGATCACCCTGATCCGCAACCCGTCGCCGGGCGGCGGCCCCGCGCCCCCGGTGTCTCCCCAGCTCGGGAGCGGCAGCCAGACGGCAAGGGCGACCAGGGTGAAGGCGACGACCTGCCGCGGCCAGCGCCGGCAAAGGAGGACGACCAGCGCTAGGCCGAGGTAGGCGACGACCAGCCCGCCCCCGCCGAGATGAACCCGCAGCTCGGCCCACTCCGGCCCCCCGCACCAGGAGGCGACCTGGGCGACGTAGGCGAGGAGGAGGGCGTTGAGGCCGTTCAACGGCTCCAGCGGCAGTCCCGGCACCTGCGCCAGACCGGCACCGCACATCCCCAGCCACATCGCCGGAGCGACCGCGGGCAGGGCGAGGACGTTGGCGACCAGGGTCGTGGTCGAGACCACTTCGAAGTGGAAGGCGATCAGCGGTGCCGTCGCCAGGGTGGCGGCGATCGTCGCTGCCAGGCCCTCGGCGAGGGCCTGCTGCCACGGGCCCGATCCGACCCGGCCCAGGATCGCCCGCCGCAGCGGCGCCGCCAGGGCGAGGATCCCGAGCACCGCCGCGAAGCTGAGCTGCCAGCCGACGTCGGCGGCGGTGCCCGGATCGACAGCCAGGGTGACCAGGGCCGCCAATCCGAGGGCGTACAGCCGCGAGCTGCGACGGCCGGCCAGCGTCGCCAGGACCCCCAGCGCCCCCATCACCCCCGCCCGCTGGATCGACGGCCCCGCCCCGGCCACGGGGACGTAGACGGCGATCAGGGCCAGCACCCAGAGCAGGCGCTGGCGCAGCGGGATCCCGAACGCCCCCAGCAGCGGCATCGCCAGCAGCGCCAGCAGGGTCACGTTCTGCCCCGACACCGCCATGAGGTGACTCAGGCCGGCGCGCCTGAAGTCCTCCTTCGTGCCCTCGTCGACCCCCTCGTCCTCGCCGAGCACGAAGCCCCGGGCCAGCGCCGCCTCGCGCGGCGGCATCCCCCGCCCCAGCCCCGCCGCCGCCCGGTCGCGGATCTCGGCGCTGTGTCCGATCGCGACCGTCGCCAGCAGCGCGATCCCGAGCAGGACCGGCAGCGGCAGCGCGAGCCTCACCCGCCGCCCTCAGGGCTGCAGTCGCGCCCGCAGCGACTCCATCGTCGCCGGGCCGATGCCGGGCACCTCGTCGAGCTGGTCGACCGAGGAGAGGCCGCCGTGTTCGTCGCGGAACTCGACGATGTCCCCCGCGGTCACCGGCCCGATCCCCTCGATCTCTTCCAGCTGCTCGACCGTCGCGGTGCCGAGGCTGATCGGCCCGTCTTCAGCGACGGCGCTGGGAGCCGCGCCGCCGCCGGGAAGCCGCTCGGGAACGACCACCTGCTGGCCGTCGGCGAGGCGGGCGGCGAGGTTGATCGCTTCCAGCTGGGCGCGCGGCGTCTCCCCGCCGGCCCGGGCGACGGCGTCGTCGACGCGACTGCCGGCGGGCATCCGGTAGACGCCCGGCCGGCGCACCGCCCCGGCGACGTGGACGACGAGGTCGCCGCTCGAGCCGCTCACCGAGAAGCCGGCCTGCCCGCCTCCACCCGCGGCGGCGGCGAACGAGGGCTCGGCCGCCTCCTCCCCCCGGATCGCCCGCGCCCCGACCAGCAGCAGCGCAACCGCCACCGCCGCGTAGACCACCGCCTGGCTCCGACTCATCTCCGGCACCAGCCGATCGTGGCCGGGAAGAGCGCACAGGTGGCGCGCTAAATCAAAAAATTCTCGAACGAATGTGGTTCTGAGGTGGGACGGGCAAGCAGATCAAGGACGCAGTGAGCGCCGCGTGCTCTGCACGCAAGCGACCGAGGACGCCGATATGCGCCGCCCGTCGCGCCTCAGAACTCGTCCTCGTCGTCGTAGCCGGCTACCTCTGCCAGCTGGTCGCTGTAGAGCTCCGCTGCCGAGACCGGCGGCGACTGGATCGAGACGCAGACGAGCTCGGCCTCGGCCTCGTTGCCGATCGAGTGCTCGGTCGCCGGCGGGACCAGGATCAGGTCGCCCTCGGCGACCTCCTGCGTGTCGCCGGCGACGGACATCGTGCCGCTGCCGCGGACGACCACGTACGCCTGCTCCGCCTCGCCGGAGGAGTGCAGGGTCTGCTTGGCGCCGCCGGGGACGCAGACCCACGTCACCGAGAGGTTGCGCGAGCCGAGTTCGCCCGCGTCCATCAGCACGTGGGCCCGCAGTCGGTGCCACTCCTCGACCGCCGCTTCGTTGAGGCGCCTGACCAGCATTCGCGGCTTTCTACCAGAACCCCGGGCCCCGTGAACGGCCCTACCGGACCACCAGGTTGACCAACTTGCCCGGAACTACGATTTCCTTGACTATTTGTTGGCCGTCGAGGTGCCTGGCGACCTTCTCGCTCTCCCGCGCCAGTCGCAGCAGCTCCTCTTCGGGCGCCTCCGCCGGCGCCTCGATCCGGTCCCGCAGCTTGCCGTTCACCTGGACCACCAGGGTCACCGTGTCGCTGACGAGCAAAGCCGGGTCGGCCTCCGGCCAGGGCTGCTCCCAGACCCGGCCGCCGGCCAGCCGCTCGTAGACCTCGCTGCCGAGGTGCGGCGCGAAGGGGAAGATCAGCGAGGCCGCGGTCGCGGTCGCGAAGCGCACCGCCGCGCCTCCCTCCGGCGTCCCGTACAGCTCGTTTTTGAGACGGTAGGCGTCGTTGACCAGCTCCATCACCGCCGAGATCGCCGTGTTGAATTGGAAGCCACGCTGGAAGTCCCGGGTCGCCTTCTCGATCGCCCAGTGCGCCTTGGCGAGCAGCTCGCGGGCCTGGCCGCCGGCCGCCGCGTCGGGCTCCCCCGCCTCGGTCCGGGTCTCGGCCTCCTCGCAAAGCCGCCAGAGCCGCGAGAGGAAGCGGTTGACGCCCTCGACGCCCTCGTCGGTCCAGTCGCCGCCGCGCTCGGGCGGGCCCATGAAACAGACGTAGGTGCGGGCGGTGTCGGCGCCGTAGCGCTCGACGTAGTCGCCGGGGCTGACCGTGTTGCCCTTCGACTTCGACATCTTCGCCCCGTCGCGGGTGATCATCCCCTGGGTGAAGAGGTTGGCGAACGGCTCCTGCACGCCGAGCACGTCGAGGTCGGCAAGCGCCTTGGTGAAGAAGCGCGCGTACATCAGGTGCAGGATCGCGTGCTCGACGCCGCCGATGTACTGGTCGACCGGCATCCAGTAGTCGCTCGCGGTCCGGTCCCAGGGGGCCTCGGCGTTCCGGGCGTCGAGGTAGCGGAGGAAGTACCAGGAGGAGTCGACGAAGGTGTCCATCGTGTCGGTCTCGCGGCGGGCGGCGGCGCCGCAGCGCGGGCACTCGGTCGCGACCCAGTCCTCGGCCGCGGCCAGCGGGCTCTTGCCCTGCGGCGCGTAGTCCTCGATCTCCGGCAGCTCGACAGGTAGCTGCTCCGCAGGCACGGGGACGATTCCGCACCCCTCGCAGTAGACGACCGGGATCGGCGCCCCCCAGTAGCGCTGGCGCGAGACCAGCCAGTCGCGAAGGCGGTAGTTGACCGCCGGCCTGCCGCGCCCGTCGGCCTCGAGCCAGGCGACGATCTCCTCGTAGGCCTCGCGGTTGTGCTTGCCGTCGAAGCGGCCCGAGCCGGTCATCGGCCCGTCGCCGGAGTACGGCAGGCCCTCGCCGTCGCGCGCCTCCTCGGGGTCTGAGCCCTCGATCACCCGCTTGATCGGCAGACCGAACTTCTGGGCGAATTCGTAATCGCGGGAGTCGTGCCCCGGCACCGCCATGATCGCCCCCGTCCCGTACTCCATCAGCACGTAGTCGGCGACGAACATCGGGATCTCCTCGCCGTTGACGGGGTTGACGACGGAGCGGCCCAGCGGCACCCCGGTCTTCTCGCGGTCCTCCGCCCCGCGCTCCTCGGCCGACTCGCGGCCGACCCGGTTGACGTACTCGCGCACCTCCTCCTCGGCCGGCGTGCCGGCGACCAGCCGCATCAGCTCTGGGTGCTCGGGCGCCAGCACGAAGAAGGTGGCGCCGAAGAGGGTGTCGGGACGGGTCGTGAAGACCGGGAAGTCGAGGTCCACCTCCTCGCAGTGGAAGACGACCTCGGCGCCCTCGGAGCGGCCGATCCAGTTGCGCTGCATCGTGATCACGTGCTCGGGCCAGGACTCGAGCAGGTCGAAGTCCTCCAGCAGCCGGTCCGCGTAGTCGGTGATGCGGAAGAACCACTGCTCGAGGTTCTTCTGTTCGACCTCGGTCCCGCAGCGCTCGCAGCGGCCGTCGACGACCTGCTCGTTGGCCAGCACCGTCGCGTCCTTCGGGCACCACTGCACCGGCGCCTCGGTCCGGTAGGCGAGGCCCTTCTCGAACAGCTGCAGGAAGATCCACTGGGTCCAGCGGTAGTACTCCGGCGTGTGGGTCGCGAGCTCGCGCGACCAGTCGATCGAGATCCCCCACTCGCGGAACTGGCGCTGGAAGGAGGCGATCGAGCGCTCGGTCGCGACCCGCGGCGGCTCCCCGGTTTTGATCGCGTTGTTCTCCGCCGGCAGCCCGAAGGAGTCGTAGCCCATCGGGTGGATCACCTGGAAGCCCTGGCGGCGGCGGAAGTGGGCGATCGCGTCGCCGACCGCGTAGCACTTGAGGTGGCCGACGTGGGGCTCGCCGGAGGGATAGGGCAGCATCTCCAGCACGTAGGCCTTCGGCTTGCGCTCGTCGAAGCCGGGCTGCCCGGGGTTGGCGACCTCCCAGGTCTCCTCGTCGGCCCAGACCTGCTGCCACTTGCGCTCGATCGCTTTCGGCTCGTAACCCGCCATCGAGCGCGATCTTAAGGAAGCGCGCGCAGGCCGGGCGAGAGCTGCTCGAGGATCTGCGGCCAGAGGTAGACCTCGATCGTCGCCGCCAGGAGGAGGACCGGGATTGCCAGGGTGACGGTGATGAAGGTGGCGGCGAGGAGCTGGTTCCACTCGCCGCGGCGGCTGGCGATCAGCCAGGCGGCGAGCGGCAGGAAGAGCGCGGTCAGCTCCGGCAGCGCGTGCGGGAGGACGCTGAGGATCAGCTCGAAGCGGGTGATCTGCAACTGGTAGGCGATCGTCGAGCCCTGGAAGCCGAGGTAGAGCGCCTGGGTGGAGAGCGAGAAGAGGGTGACGGCGCAGACGAAGAGGATCGCGAACTCGCCGGCCTTGACGTGGACCCAGCGGCTGAGCCCGGTGCGCTGGGCGGCGGCGATCGGCATCGAGGCGCCGGCGATGAAGCCGGCGATGCAGGCGGTCCCGTGCAGCGCCAGGACCAGGGAGTTGCGCCAGAGGATCGGCAGCAGGTCGTCAGGCTGGGAGGGATAGGTGAGGCCGGCGATGTGGACCGGGGTCAGGTCCGGCGTCAGCAGCCCGGCGACCGCCCAGGTAGCGGTCAGCAGCGCCAGCGCGACCGCGAGGCTGAGCGCGACCCAGGCCCCGAGGACCTGCCACGGGCGTTCGCTCCACAGGGCGAGGGTCGCGCGGGTGTCGCGCATGCCGTGGGAGAAGACATGCTCGTTCGCCGCGCTCATCGCCATTCCCATCGGCAGATCGGGGGCGCCGTTTGAGGGGCTGGTTTGACCCTCATCGATATTTGGTAGAAGAAGGCAATGCGGCGATCGTCGAGGGGATGGCTTCTCGGGCTCCTGCCCCTCGCGATCGCGCTGGCAAGCGCCTCGAGCGCCGTGGGCGCGGCCGAGATCGGCCTGCAGGCCGAGGGGACGCCATGGCGCGGCTCCTCTCCCTACGCCGAAGTCGAGGGCACGATCGACGGCCATAACCACGTCACCGCCTACGAGTTCCTCGGCGGCGACGCCCACTGCGGCGAACCCTGGAACCCCGCCGGCCCGGCGGCGGCGCTCGTCGACTGCCCCGACCACTACCCGGACGGCACCGCCGCGGTGCTGGAGAACGCCCTCTTCGGCGATCCGCTGCGCAAACACGACCCGGTCGGGTGGCCCACCTTCAAGGACTGGCCGGCCCCCGCCTCACAGACGCACGAGCAGACCTACTACCGCTGGATCGAGCGCGCCTACCTCGGCGGGGTGCGGATCATGGTCAACGACCTGGTCGAGAACGTCGCCCTCTGCCAGGTCTATCCGCTGAAGCACAACAGCTGCGACGACATGGACAGCATCCGGCTGCAGTACCGCCGCATTCACGAGCTGCAGGACTTCATCGACGCCCAGGTGGGCGGGCCAGGTCAGGGCTGGTTCCGGATCGTCCGCGACCCCTTCGAGGCGCGCCAGGTCATCAACGAAGGGAAGATGGCCGTCGTCCTCGGGATCGAGACCTCGGAGATCTTCGGCTGCGGCGGCTCCGAGCAGCTGCCGCGCTGCAGCCGCGACCAGATCGTCGCCGGGCTGGACGAAATCGAGCGGATGGGGGTCGCCTCCTTCTTTCCGATCCACAAGTTCGACAACGCCCTCGGCGGCGTCCGCTTCGACAGCGGCACCTTCGGCGCCGCGATCAACGCCGCCAACTTCAAGCAGACCGGCCACTTCTGGAAGGTGGAGCGCTGCAAAGGCCCGGAAACCGACAACGAGCAGGCGACGGTCGTCCCGGAGGACATCATCGACACCGGCCTCCTCTCCTTCTTCCCGGCCGGACTGACGCCGCTGTACCCGCCCCCGCCCCACTGCAACGCGCTCGGGCTGACGCCACTGGGCGAATTCACGGTCGAGCAGATGATCGACCGCGGGCTGATGATCGAGGTCGATCACATGAGCGCCAAAGCGGCCTCGCGGGCGCTGGCCCTGGCCGAAGCGCGCGGCTACTCGGGCGTCCTCTCCTCGCACTCCTGGATGGACCCGCACATGCGCTCCCGCGTGTACGGGCTCGGCGGCTTCATCGAGCCGATCACGACCAGCCCGGAGAGCTTCGTCGAGGAATGGCGGCAGCTGCGGGCGGTCGCCGACCCCCGCTTCCGCTTCGGGATCGGGTTCGGGGCCGACGCCAACGGCTTCCACTCCCAGCCCCCCGCGCGGGGGGCCGACAAGCCCGACCCGGTCGCCTACCCCTTCAAATCGCTGGACGGCCGCATCACCTTCGACAAGCAGGTCTCCGGCCAGCGCGTCTACGACGTCAACGTCGACGGAGTCGCCCACTACGGCCTCTATCCCGACTGGATGGAGCAGCTGCGGCTGCTGGCCGGCGCGCCGATCGCCGGCGACCTGATGAGCGGCGCCGAGGCCTACCTGCAGACGTGGGAGCGCGCGGTCGGCGTGCCGGCGACCGGCTGCCTGACGCCGCCGCGCCGCCTCTCCCGTACTGGGTTCGGACCGCTGCGACTGGGCCAGGAGGCGACCGCGACGCTGATGGCGGCCGGCCAACCGAGCCGGCGAGCCGGGGACGCCTTTGTCTACTGCTCCACCCGCGAGAGGGCGCGAGGCGCCCGCAGCGCCGGCGTCGCCGCGGTCTTCGACGGCGGCCGGGTCTCCTTCGTCGCCAGCACCGCCGCCGCGAAGCGCCGGCCGCAGGCGGCGAAGCCGCTCGGCCGCGGGTACTTCGTCGCCCGCCGGGGGCCGGGCGGGGACCGGGTCTGGAGCTACCGCAAGGGGAAGCTCCGCTTCACCGCGGTCGCCGCGCCGGCGCTGGCGCGGGATCCGGAGCGGCTGCGGGCGGCGTTCCGCGCGAGCGGCCTGGGATGACTCAGGCCTTCAGCTCCTCCTCGTAGCTCTCGGCCAGCTGCGCCAGCCGTGAGAGCGGGACCTTCAGCCCTCGGGCAATCCGGCGCACGTTGCCCCAGGTCGGGTTGATCCGCCCCGACTCGATGTGGGAGATCCAGGTCGGGTGGATCTCCGCCCGCTGGCCGAGCGCCTCCTGGCTCAGCTCCCGTTCGGTGCGGAGCGCCCGGATCGCCTTCCCGAGTCCGATCTGTGGGTCGTCGCGCCGCGGCATCTAGGGGAGGGAATTGGCAGCCCGCTTCCGCGTCCATAGAGGCGACCTCAAGGCGCGCAGCCGAACTCGCGACTTGCGTATTCCGCTAAGGGCAGGTGCGGGGGTTGGCTTCGACACTCCACCCAATAGACCGCGCGGACGGCCTGACTTCTCACGGTAAGAAATCGCGCGGCAGATGCGGTCTACTGGGTAAGGGTTACTCAGATTCCATCGATGAGCGAAGAGCCAAGCCCAATCGACGCGCGCGACGAGCGCTTCCTCCGGCGGGTGCGCGCAGCGCGCGCCGCCGGCGACGGCGTGGCCGAACGCGAGGCGGTCTCCCGCCTGCTCGAGCCCTACTGGTCGTGGGCACGCTCGATCGCCTACGGCAAGATCGGTGGCGCCGACGACCCGGAGGCCGACGCCGAAGAGATCGCCGGCGACCTCCTGCGCCGGCTCGCCCGCCTGCTCGAAAGGAAGCTCGAGTTCGACACCTCGTTCCGCGCGGTCGCCTTCGCCAACCTCAACTACGCGATCAAGGACTACCGCCGGCGGTCCGCCCGCAACGAGTCGACGCCGGTCGACCCCATCGCCCTCTCCGAGGTCGACGCGCCGCCGGACGCGCCTCGCACCGAGGAGATGGTCGACGCGCTACAGCCGTACCTCGGCGGCCTCAACGAGCGCGAGCGCGAGCTCGCCCACGATCGCCTCGTCCTCGACCTCTCGCCGACCGAGATCGGCGAGCGCCACGGGATGAAACGGGGCGCCGTTGACACGGCGATGCACCGCATCTTCAAGAAAATGCGGAAGAACGCGCCGCCGGCTGTAAGAAATCGCGATCTCGGGGCGGTGTAGGCGATATGGCTGAGTTCGATCCGATCGAAGCGAAGGCGGTCGAAATGCTCGACGACGCCCAGCTCGAGGCCGTCCGCGCCGAAACCGTCGCCGCCAACGACGAGCGCTTCGAGCTCGTCCTCTGGAATCTCTGCCTGCGCGGGGTGGCGGTGATCGAGCGGGTCTGCCGCAACCGCGGCGAGGCCTGCGGGCTGAGCGGGCAGGAGATCGAGCTGGCGATCGAGGACGCCTCGGCCCGGATGCTCCTGCGCCTCTCGCGGCTGGAGCCGCAGCCCCAGGTTCATGTCCTCGCGGCGGAGATCGCGGTCGCCTGCGTCGAACGCGCCTGGCCCCTGCAGAAGAGCGCCCCGCGCCTCTCCGCCCGCACCCCGCAGCTGCGACTGGTCAAGGGCCTCGACGAGGCGATCGAAACCGGGCGGGCGCGCCCGAACGACTGGGAGAACTCGTGAGCGCCGCCGACGACGCCTTCGAGCGAGCCTTCTGGCAGGCCCTCGAAGACCTGCGGGCGGGCTCGGAGCAGCCGATCGAGTCCTACCTGCGCCTCGTCCCCCGCGAGCAGCGGCAGGAGCTGGGCCGGCTGCTCGCCGACCTCCTCCTCGCCCGCGGCCCGGCGGCGCCCGCGGCGGAGGGCGAGAGCGAGGGCTACCGGCGCGCCGTCGCCGTCGTCGACGAGGTCCTCGGGAGCCGCGGCGCCTCCGGCATCCTGCCGGGCACCCTGAAGGCGATGCGCCGGGCGCGCGGCGTCGAGCCCGACGCCGTCGTCGCCAGCCTGGCCGCGGACTTCGACGTGCAGGGAGAGGAGGGACGGCGGGCCCTCGCCCGCAACTACCACCGCCTCGAGACCGGCAAGCTCCTCGGCTCGAAGCTGAGCCGCCGCCTCCTCGATGCACTGGCGGCGGTCTTCGAGGTCGATGCCGCCGAGGTCCTGGCCGCCGCCAGGCCGGCCGCCGGAGGCCCAACCCTGAAGGGGGTGCCGGCGATGGGCCGGGGAGCTGGCGCGCGGACGCCGTCCCCCCCGCCTTCCTCCGCGGCACCTCCCGACCCCGAGGTCGAGCTCGTCGAGCGGCTGTTCCATGGCGGCCCCGACGCCTGAGCCGGCAGCAGCCGCGCAGGCGCTGCTGCGCGACTTCGAGGAGCGCTACGACGCCGCCGAGGCGCCGCCGGTCCCGGTGGAGCGCGTGGCCACCTCGCTGCTCGGCCTCTTCGTCGACGAAGCTGACGACCTCCGCGCCCTCCCCGGCGCTCCCGCCGACCAGGGCCGCCTCTCCGGCATGCTCGACGCCGAGGAGATGGTCGTCTGGGTCGATCGCGGCGAGGCGCGCCGCAGCCCGGGTCGCCGCCGCTTCACGATCGCCCACGAGATCGGCCACCTGGTCCTGCACATCCCGGGCTCCCACAAGGCCTTCTACGACCGGCCGGGCGACATCCGGGAGATCGACGAGGGCCCGGCCGGCGAGGAGCTCCCCGAGCTGCGGCGGCGCGAGCGCGAGGCCAACGCCTTCGCGCGCGAGCTGCTGATGCCGGAGCCGCTGCTGAGCGAGCAGGCGCGCGCCACCGGGTTCAACCTGCCCGCCCTGGCGGAGCGGTTCGAGGTCTCGGTCCCGGCAATGCGCCTGCGCCTTCGATTACTGAAGCTGCTACCACCCATGGCGTGAGGATCGTCCACCTTTCCGACACCCACCTGGGTCTGCGGGAGCTGCACCACACCGACGCCGATGGCCGCAACGTCCGCGAGCAGGACGTCTACCGCGTCTTCGCCCGCGCCGTTGACAAGGCGCTGGAGCTGGAACCGGCGGTCGTGGTCCACTCCGGCGACCTCTTCCACGGCTACCACCCCGCCGCGGCGGCGCTCGGCGTGGCCCTGGACCAGATCGAGCGGCTGCGCGCCGCCGGGATCGAGCTGGTCGTCGTCGCCGGCAACCACGAGACGCCGCGGGGCCGGGCGATCGCGCACCCGTTCTCGCTGCTGGAGCGCTTCGGGGTCGCCGCGGTGCACGGGGAGCCGCGGCGCCTGCGCTTCGGCGAGCTCGGCGTCACCGCTGTCCCCCACAGCCACGATCACGAGGAGATGGCCGGCTGGATCGGGGACGCGGAGCCCGATCCGGAGGCCCGCTTCAACGTCCTCGTCGCCCACGTCGGCCTCCAGGGCCTCTCGCGGGTGGGCGCCGGCGAGCCTGGGGCCTCGGAGCTGCCAGGGGAGATCCTCGAGTCCGCCGCCGGCTTCGACTACATCGCCCTCGGGCACCTCCACCAGTTCGACCGGCCGCGGGTCAACGCCGTCTACGCCGGCTCGCCGGAACGGCTGAGCTGGGCCGACGGCGCGACCCGCAAGGGCCTCGTCGCGGTCGACCTCTCCGCCGATCCGCTCGATCGGGCCTTCCTCGAGCTGCACGAGCTGGAGGGACGCGCCCGCAGGCGCCTGACGCCGGTCGACGGCTCCTCCGGCGACCTCACCGGGAAGATCGCCCGGCGGGCGAGCAAGAAGCTCGAGGGGGCGATGGTGAGGGTGCCGATCGTCAACGTCACCTACGAGCGCTTTGGCGCCGTCGACCGCCGCAGGGTCGGCGAAGCCTTCGCCCACTGCCTCCACCTCGAGCTCGAGCCCGAATTCGTCGAGGCCGGGTCCGGGACCCCGCAGCCGGCGGCGCCTGCCGAGCTGCGCGACTTCCTCGCCCGGCGGGTCCCGGCCGGGGTCGAGGCGGAGGAGTTCGTCGCCCGCGGCGAGTCCTACCTGACCCGCGCAGCCGAGGAAATCGGTGCATGAGGCTGCTGCGCCTGGAGGCGAGGAACTTCCGCTCCTTCGCCGAGCTCGACCTCGACCTCAACGCCTCCGGGGTCTTCTCGATCACGGGACCGAACGGGGCCGGCAAGAGCACGATCTTCGCCGCGATCGAGTGGGCGCTCTACGGCGGCGGCCGCGGCGCCGGGGCGCTGAGCGTCGCCCGCGCCGGGGTCGAGCGGGAGGAATGCTCGGTGACGCTGGAATTCGAAGTCGGAGGCCGCACCCTGCGGGTGACGCGGATCGACGGCAGGGACGCCTGGCTGACCGACGTCGCCGACGACGAGCGCCTGGCCCAGACCCTGAGCGGCACCTCGCGGGAGGTCGCCGTACGTCTCGGCCTGACCCGGGAGATGTTCCGCGGCACCTTCTACGCGCCCCAGAAGGAGGTCGAGGCGCTCTCCTCCAAAGACCCGCGGAAACGGAAAGACCAGCTGGAGCGGCTGCTGGGGATCAGGCACCTGCGCCGGGCCGCCGAGCTCGCCGCGGCCGACGCCCGCGAGCAGGCGTTGGTCCTGGAGGGGCTCCGCCGGGACTCGCCCGACCTCGGTGAGCTGAGATCCGAGCTCGATCGTCGCGAAAAGGAGGCACGCGAGGCCGCCCCCGCCGTCAAACGCCTCAAACGCGAGATCGCCGCCCACGAGGCGCAGTTGAAGAAGACCAACAAGGCGATCGACAAGCTCGCGGCCCAGCTGACCGAGCACGCTTCGCGACAGGCGGCGGCCGAGCGGGCAGAGGGCGCCCTGGCGCTGAAGAAGGAGGGGCTCGAGAGCAGGGACGAGCAGCTGCGGGCGGCGCTGGCCGCGGAGGCCGAGCAGGGCGAGATCGAGGCGGCGCTGCGGAGCAGCGAGGGGCTAGAGGCGCGGGGTCGCGAGCTCGACCTGCTGCAGCAGAATCACCAGCGGCGCCAGGGGCTGCTGGCGAAAGAGCGCCTGGCCCTCGAGGGGCTCGCCGCGGCCACCGACGCCCTCGCCGACCTCGGCCCGGCGCCCGAGGGAGATCCGGCGGCGGACCTGAGCGGCGCCCAGGAGAAGCTGAACGAGCTCAGCCGGGAGCTGCGCGAGGCCGGTGCGGCGCGGCAGGGGGCCGAGGAGGACGCGAGGCTCGTCCTCGAGCGGATGGAGAGGGCGCAGCGCGGCGCCGAGCTCGCACGGGAGCTCAAGAAGCTGGCGGGGGCCGATGAGCGCCTGCGGGAATCGCGCCAAGAGCTGCGGGAGACCCGCGACCAGCGGACCGAAGTCAAGGCGGAGATCGCCCACCAGGAGCGCCACCGCGAGGCCGCGACCGAGTCGGGGGTCTGCCCCACCTGCCATCGCGACCTCGAGGGCGCCGGCGGTGACCTGATCGCCGGTTTCGACGCGGCGATCGCCGCCGCCCGGCGGCGCATCAAGACGCTCGATCGCAAGCTCGCCCAGCTGGAGAAGGCGGTCGCGTCGCTCGAAGGCGAGGTCCAGAGGGAAGTGCAGCTGCGAACCGAGCTGGAGGCCCTCGGAAACCCAGGCGCGGAGGCCGCGCTCGCCGCCGAGGCGGCCCGGGCCAAGGAGCGGCTGGAAAAGACCTCGGAGGCCGAGCGGGGTCTCGAAGCGGCGCACGCGGCACTCGAGCAGGAGATCCCGAAGCTTCGGGCGAAGGCCGAGGAGTCCGCAGAGCTGGAGGCCGCCCGACGCACCGCAATGGGGCAGAAAACGAAGGCCGAGCAGCAGGTGGGCCTGCTCGCCGAGCAGCTGGCGGAGGTCGGCGATGACGGGTACGACCCCGAGGCGCACGCGGCGGTCGAAGCCGCCGTCGAGAAGCGCGAGGAGGCGAGGCGCCGGCTGGCCGTGGTCCGCGACCAGGCGGCGAGCGCCGCGCTGCTCGCGAAACAGGTGAAAGCGGAGCGCAAAGCGCTCGAACGGGCCTTGAAGGAGGCGCAGAGGCTGCGCCTGGCGGCCGACAAGGTGGCGCCGGAGCCGGGCGCCCCGGAGAAGCTCGCCGCCGAACGCGACCAGCTGGAAGCGAAGCTGGAGGAGGCGCGCGAGGAGCTGGAAGAGGCGAACAGGCGGGCGTCGGCGGAGTCCGAAGCGGTCGCGGCGGCGCGCGGCCGCCTCGAGGACGCCGGTAGGACGGCGGCGAGAGTCGACGAGGAGCGGGAAGAGCTGGAGCTCCGCGCCGCGCTGGCGAACGCGCTCGAGGACTACCGCGAGGAGGCCTCCCGGCGCGCGCGGCCGATGGTGGAAGCGGAAGCCTCGAAGCTCCTGCGCGAGATCACCGAAGCGACTTACCCCCAGATCAGGCTGACCGAGGACTACTTCCTCGAGATCGCCGAGGGGCGCGACTTCTACCTGAGCAAACGGTTCTCCGGCGGCGAGCAGGACCTCGCCGCCCTCTGCCTGCGCCTGGCGCTGGCCCGGACCCTCGCCCACCAGCGCGGGACCGAACACAGCTTCGTCATCCTCGACGAGGTCTTCGGCAGCCAGGACGTGGGACGGCGGCGAACCCTGATGGAACAGCTGACCGAGCTCTCACGCGGGGAGTTCGAGCAGATCTTCGTCATCTCCCACACCGAGGACATCGTCGAGCAGTGCTCGCTGCACATCACCGTCAGCCGCGAGCACGGGATCAGCACGGCCACCGGTCCATGGAGCTGAGGGGGCTCGAACCCCTGACCTCATCGCTGCCAGCGATGCGCTCTTCCAGCTGAGCTACAGCCCCGAATCGAACTGAGATCTTACCGCGCCGGAGGGTCGGCTAGGCGGCGCGCTGCTCGGGGCCGGAGTCCTCGTCGACGTCGAGGATGAGGTTGTCCCGGGTGTGGTGGCGGACCTTGAAGTCGAGGGTGGAGAGCTCTTCGAGCTCGCGCAGGAGGTCGACCGGCTGGTCGAGGCTCATCGAGAAGGTGGCGCGTCCCTCGGAGAAGCGCTCGACCGAGATCTCCGAGGCGCCGATCTGGCCGACGGCGTCCTCGAAGCCGACGAGCTGGGAGAAGTCGTCGAGCGGGCCGACCTCGAGCTTGACGCGGCCGGCCTGGAGGCTCTCGTCGACCTCGGTCGGAGCCGGGGCGCCGATCTCCGCCGGAGCCTCGGTCCCGGTCCCGGCTTCCGCATCGGTGAGCGCCTTCACCTTCTTGCTCACCTCGACCGCCTCGCGCAGGGCTTTCATCCGGATCCGGGTCGCCTGCCCGCGGGCCTGCGCCTCCAGCTCCTCGAGGCGGGCCGTGATCGAGTCGAGCGAAGCGATGCTGCGGTCGTGGCACTCGTTCGCCTCGCGCAGGCGCTGGTCGAGGACCCGGATCTCCCGCTCCCGCTCCAGCACCATGCCCGACAGGGTCGCCGTCTCGCTCTCGAGCTCGGCGATCGCCTTCGTGTGCGCGTCGTTCTTCAGCTCGAGCCCGAGGATGTGGGCGTCGCGAACCGAGATCGCATCCTCGACGTCCGCGCGCCGGTACCCGAACAGCGCCCGCTTCAACCCATTCATGGACCGGCACCGTAGATAGGCGCTCGGACGTAACTACGCGCTTGCCGCTTCGGGCTCCCCCGGCGCGTCGAGATCGAGCTCGAGCGGCGGCGCGTCGCGCCACAGCTCCTCCAGCCCGTAGCGCTCCCGCGCTTCCGGCGTGAAGACGTGGAGGACGCAGTCGAGGTAGTCGAGGATCGTCCACCCCGCGTCGCCGCCGCCGTCGACGCCGCCGGGCAGCAGCCCGACCTCGCGCTTGGCCCGCACCCGCACCTCGTCGACGATCGCCCGCGCCTGGCGCTCGCTGCGCGCCGTGCAGATCACGAGGAAGTCGGTGTAGGCGACGAGGTCGCGCATGTCGAGGACGACGAGGTCCTCGGCCTTTTTCGAGTCGGCGATCGCCGCCAGGCGGCGCGCCAGGGGCTCGGACTGCGTCGTCTGCGTCATCGGTAGAGCCCCCTCTCTTCGATCAGCGCGGCGACGCCATCGGGGACGAGGTAGCGGAGCGGGCGCCCCTCGGCGGCGCGCTCGCGGACCGCCGAGGAGGAGACGCCGAACTGCGGCATCTCCAGCATCGTCGCCCGTCCCTCGCAGCCGAGGCTGCGCATCGTCGCCGCCACCTCGGTGTCGGAGACGCCGGCGCGGCGCGCGACCGCGAGGCTCGCCAGCCCGACCACGCGCTCCGGCTGCCGCCAGCTCTCCAGCCCGACCGCAGCGTCCGCTCCCATCACGAACACCAGCCTCCTGTCGGGTCGTTCCTCTGCAAGCGCCTCCAAGGTCTCATACGTGTAGGACGGTCCCTCGCGCTCGACCTCCAGGGCCGAGACGGAGAAGCGATCGTCGTCGGCAGCGGCCAGCCGCGTCATCTCCATCCGCGCCTCGCGACCGGGGTCCTCGGCGATCCGCTTGTGCGGCGCCTGGCCGGTGGGGACGAGAACCACCTGCTCGAGGCCGAGCTGCCAGAGCGCCTCCTGGGCGAGCGCGAGGTGGCCGAGGTGCGGGGGGTTGAAGGCGGACCCCAGCACGCCGATCGCCCCGCCATCGGCCTCACTCACGAATCTGGCCGTCGCCGTGGGCGACGTACTTGAAGGTCGTCAGCTCGCGCATCCCGATCGGGCCACGGGCGTGCAGCTTTTGGGTCGAGTTGCCGATCTCGGCCCCCATCCCGTACTCGAAGCCGTCGGTGAAGCGGGTCGAGGCGTTGACGTAGACGGCGGCGGCGTCGACGCGGGCGACGAAGGCATCGGCGGCCTCCTCCGAAGAGGTGACGATCGCCTCCGAGTGGCCGGTGCCGTGTCGGTTGACGTGGTCGACCGCGTCGGCGACCGAGTCGACGACGGCGACCGCCATCTTCAGCCCGAGGTACTCCGCGTCCCAGTCCTCTTCGCTGGCCTCGGCGACCTCGACCCCGCCGGCGGCGGCCCGCACCCGCTCGTCGCCGACCAGCTCGACGCCGGCGGCGGCGAGGTCGGCGAGGACGGCCGGGACGAAGCGCCCGGCGACCGCGGCGTCGACCAGCAGCGTCTCGGCGGCGTTGCAGACGCCCGGTCGCTGGACCTTGGCGTTGAAGGCGATCCGGCGTGCCATCTCGAGGTCGGCGTCGGCGTGGACGTAGACGTGGCAGTTGCCGGCGGCCGCGTACATCACCGGCACCGTCGCCACCTTCTTGATCGCCGCCTTCAGGCCTTCGCCGCCGCGCGGGATCAGCAGGTCGACCAGCCCCTCCTGGGTCGCCAGCTCGGCCAGCTCCTCGTGGCCGCCGCCGCCGAGCGAGAGGACCGCGTCCTCGGGCAGGCCGGCCTCGGCGAGCGCCTCGCGGACGATCGCCGCCAGCGCCGCGTTGGAGCGCTCGGCGTAGCTGGAGCCGCGGAGGACGATCGCGCTGCCGCTCTTGATCGTCAGTGCCGCGCAGTCGATCGTCACGTTCGGCCGCGCCTCGTAGACGACGGCGACGACTCCCAGCGGCACCCGCACCTTGCGCAGGTCGAGCCCGCTCTCGAGCGTCTTCCGTTCCAGCTCCTCGCCGACCGGGTCGTCGAGCGCCGCGACCACCCGCACCCCGTCGGCCATTGCCTGCACCCGCTCGGGGGTCAGCCGCAGGCGGTCGCGCAGCGCCTCGGTCAGCCCCGCGGCACGCTCGTCGGCGAGGTCGCCGCCGTTGGCCTCGAGGATCTCCTCGCCGCGTTCCTCGAGCAGGCGCGCGGTCGCCTCCAGCGCCCGGTCCTTTGCCTCGGTCGAGGCGCTCGCGAGCTGCCGGGCCGCGCGCTTGGCGGCGGCGCAGCTCTCGGCGACGGTGGTCTCGGTCACGGCCATCGGCAAAGGGTAGCTGGGGGTCAGAGGAGGACGAACCGGTCGCGGTGGATGACCTCGTTGGGGGCATCCGGGAAGTGCTCCTGCAGGTAGTCGCTGTTCCGGCCGAGGATCCGGCTGACCTCGAAGCTGCCGAACTCGGTGATCCCCTTGCCGACCACCCGCTTCTCGTCGTCGACCACGGCCACCGCGTCGCCGGCCTTGAAGCTGCCCTCGATCTCGACGATCCCGACCGGAAGCAGGCTGGAGCCCCGGCTCCTCAGAACCGTAGCGGCGCCGCGATCGACGTAGAGCGTGCCGGTCGGCTGCTTCGCGTACTTGAGCCAGAGCTTGTAGGGGGAGAGCGTCCCGTCCCGGTGGGCGGCGACCCGGGTCCCGATCCGCTCGCCCGCCGCGGCCATGCCGAGCGTCCCGGGCTCGATGCCGCTGCAGATCACCACCGGCACCCCGGACTCGCTGGCGACCCGGGCCGAGGCGATCTTCCTCTCCATCCCCCCGCGGCCGAACTGGGAGACGGAGCCGACCTCGACGGAGTCGAGCTCCCGGGTGTCATCGATCTCGGTCAGCATCCGCGCCCCCGGGTCGACCCGGGGGTCGGCGCTGTAGACGCCGTCGGTGTTGGTGAGCAGGACGAGGAGACGGGCCCGCAGCAGCACCGAGACCAGCGCCGCGAGGAAGTCGTTGTCGCCGAAGGTGATCTCGTCGGTCGAGGTCGTGTCGTTCTCGTTGATCACCGGCACGACGCCCCAGGCGAGCAGGCGCTCGAGCGTCTGCCTCGCGTTCAGGTAGTGGGTCCGTTCGGAGACGTCGGAGAGCGTCAGCAGGACCTGCGCCGCCTTCAGGCCGTGGCCGGCGAGCCGGCTCTCGTAGGCGCGGAAGAGGTCGCCCTGGCCCATCGCGGAGGTCGCCTGCAGCTCGTCCATCGCCGTCGGCCGCCGGGACATCCCGAGGATCCGCATCCCGCGGGCGATCGCGCCCGAGGTGACCATCACCACCCGCTCGCCCCCCTGCTCCAGCCGCGCGACCTGCTCGCAGACCGAGTCGAGGACGTCCGTGCGCAGCTCGCCGTCGTCGGCGGCGACGATCGAGGATCCGAGCTTGACGACCAGGGTCATGGCGGGGAAAGTAGCCGAGATGGGGACTGCAATCGGCTGGGGAGCGCTCGCCGCAAGCTCCCTCGTCATCGGCGCCGCGCTCAGCTTCGCCCGCCGCTGGCCCGAGCGTCAGGTCGGCTACGTCCTCGCCTTCGGCGCCGGAGCGCTGATCAGTGCCGTCAGCTTCGAGCTCGCGGCCGAGGGATTGGCGATCAGCGGGACCGCCTACACCGGCGCCGGCCTCGCCGCCGGCGCCCTCGTCTACTACTTCCTCGACGGGCTGATCTCGCGGCGGATGTCGACCGGGCGCGGCCGCCAGGGCCGGGCCGAGGGCAGCGGCAGCGGCACCGCGCTCGCGCTCGGCGCCTTCCTCGACGGCATCCCCGAGCAGCTCGTCCTCGGGATCGGGATCGCCGGCGGCGCCGGGGTCGGCGTCCCGCTGCTGGTCGCGATCTTCGTCTCCAACTTGCCGGAGGCACTCGGCTCGGCCGACGACATGCATCGGGCCGGAAGGTCGCGGGAGGCGATCCTGCGGCTCTGGGCGCTCGTGGCGGCGATCTGCGCCATCGCCTCGGCGGTCGGCTACCTGGCCGCCGACGCGGTAACTGCCGACGCCCGCGCGGCGATCGACGGCTTCGCCGCCGGCGCCCTGCTGGTGATGCTGATCGACTCGATGATCCCCGACGCCCGCAAGGACGCCGGCCGCGGCGCCGGCCTCGTCACCGTCCTCGGCTTCGCGGTGGCAGCCGGACTCTCGAGCCTCAACTAGGCGCCCTCAGACGTGTAATTCGAACTCGTGCTCGCCAATGCGGACCTCGTCGCCGGTTTCGAAGCCGGCGCGGTCGAGGGCGGCGAGGACGCCCATCTCCTTCAGTCGCTGCTCGAGGTAGGCGAGCGCCTCCTCGTTTTTCGTGTCGTGGCGCTCGAACAGCACCTCGACGCCGCGGCCGAGGACGCGGAAGCCGCCGTCGTCCTCGCGCTCGACCCAGTAGCCGCCCTCGCCGGCCGGCCGGTAGACGCGGTGCTCGGCCTCGAATTCGGCCTCGACCTCTGCCCCCGGCGCGGGGGCGGGCTCCAGCTTCGGCAGCTCGGTGAGGATCCGCGCCCGCAGCTCCTCCAGCCCCTCGCTCGTCGCCGAGGAGACGGCGAGGACACCGAGGACGCCGTCGCCGAGGCGCTCGCGCCACTCGGCCAGCGCCGCCTCGACCTCCTCCGCCGGCAGCAGGTCCCGCTTGCTGAGGACGACCAGCTCCGGCAGCCGCTCGAGGCCGGCGCCGTGTGCCGCCAGCTCGCCGCGCACGGTCTCGTAGTCGGCGACGGGGTCGCCTTCGCTTGGGGCGACGTCGACGAGGTGGACGAGCATCGCGCAGCGCTCGACGTGGGCGAGGAACTCGTGGCCGAGCCCGGCCCCGGCAGCCGCCCCTTCGATCAGGCCGGGGATGTCGGCGACGATCGCCTGGCGATCCTCGCCCTCGATCGTCCCCAGCACCGGCGAGAGGGTGGTGAACGGGTAGTCGGCGACCTTCGGGGCCGCCCGCGTCAGCCGGCCCAGCAGCGAAGACTTGCCCGCGTTCGGGAGCCCGACCAAGCCGACGTCGGCGAGCAGCTTCAGCTGCAGCTCGATCCAGTCCGCCTCGCCCGTGGTGCCCTTCTCGGCGAAGCGCGGCGCCTGCCGGGTCGAACTCGTGAAGCGGCGGTTGCCGTGGCCGCCGCGACCGCCGTGGGCAACCACCGCCCGCTGCCCCGCGGCCACCAGGTCGATCGAGCTGCCGTCGACCGCCGAGGCCTGCGTCCCCGGCGGCACCGGGATCTCCCGGTCCTCGCCGCGGGCCCCCTGCCGGTTCGACCCTTCCCCGTGCCGGCCCCGCTGCGCCCGGAAGTGCTTGCTCCCCCTCAGCGCCCCCAGATCCCGCCGCGAGGGGTCGCAGACGAGCACGACGTCCCCGCCATGGCCGCCGTCGCCGCCGTCGGGGCCGCCGCGGGGGACATGAGCCTCGCGCCGGAACGAGATCGAGCCGTTGCCGCCGGCTCCGCCCTCCACCCAGATTTTCGCCTTGTCGTACATCGAAGAAGTTGCCCACAGGACCTCAGGCCTGGACGAAAAGGGTGACGATGATTCCCGCGAAGCCCAGGACCAGGGTGACGATCATCCCGGCGAAAAGCTGGAAGGTGGCCCTGTGCAGCGCCGCGATCTGACCGCTGAGCTCACCCCGGACCGCCTGGAATTCGCTTTTCATCTCTCCACGGAGCGCGCGGAATTCCTCCCGCGTCTCCTTGAACCCCGTATCGACCCTCTGGTTCAGGTCGTCGAGGCGCTCGTCGGTCCAGGATCTCTTCTCCATCACCGCCATGGTGGCAGGCTAGCGGACAAGATGCAATGTTTTGTACGCGCAACGTAAAAGTTGCGCGCCGAACCTGTGACGAGAGGTGAGCTTCGGCTAGTCCGAGAGGACCGAGATCGTCCGCCCCTTGCGGGACGGCTTGAAGTCCACGACCCCTTCGCGGGTCGCGAAGATCGTGTGGTCGCGGCCGATGCCGACGCCGTCGCCGGGCCAGAACCGCGTCCCGCGCTGGCGGACGATGATCTCGCCGCCGCTGACGCGCTGGCCGGCGAAGACCTTGACCCCGAGCATGTTCGGGTTCGATTCGCGGCCGTTGCGGCTGGAGCCGAGTCCTTTCTTGTGTGCCATGCCTAGGCCTCCTCTTTCTCGGCTTTTTTCGCCGCAGCTTTTTTGGCTTTGGCGCCTTTCAGCGCCGTGACCTCGAGCCTGGTCAGCTCGGAGCGGTGGCCGGCACGACGGCGGTAGCCCTTCTTCGCCTTGTATTTGAAGACTTTGATCTTGGGCCCGCGCAGGTGCTCGGTCACCTTCGCCTCGACTTTGACTTTCTCCAGGTCTTTGCCGCCGGCGACGACGTCGTCGCCGCGGAAGAGGACCGGGCGGAGGGCGACTTTGTCCCCCTCCTTCGCGTCCAGCCGGTCGACGAGCAGGGACGTGCCCTCCTCGACTTTGTATTGCTTGCCGCCGCTCTCTATGACCGCGTAAGTGCTCATTCGTCCTTGCTGCCTTGTTTGGCGCGCGAACGCCCCCGACCGCCCCTGCGGCCGCGACTGCGTTTGCGCGAAGGAGCGTCGGATTCTAGCTTGGAGCCGTTTTCGCCGCCTCCTCCGGATCCATTCGGGGACTCGCCCCCCAGCAGCGAGGCGATCGCGGCCGAGCGCTCGACCTCCTCGATCCGCACCAGCCTGCGCTCTCCGACGAAGGGACCGGCGCCGGTGACGCTGACGATGTAGGAGTCGATCCGGGCGACCGCGTCGTCGGCGTTGTACATGTGCGGCTCGTCGATCTTGACCAGGACCTCCTCGCCGACCTTGAACGGCAGCGCCCGCTCCTCGATCTCACCGCGGTCGCCGGACTCGACCAGCTCGAAGCTGTCGATCGGCAGCGCCTCGCCGCCCTCGAAGTGGAACCGCTTGCCGGTCTCCTCCTCGAGCTCGGTGAGGCCGCTGTCGGGATCGGTCAGCTCATGGGCGACCTTCGGGTTGACGCGGAAAAGGAACGCCTCGGCGTCGCCGTTCTCGGCGGCCAGGTCGCGCAGCTTCGTCAGCCCCTCCAGCGCCACCGTCTCGGCCGAAAGGACAACGCCCTCGCCGCCGCAGGTCGGGCAGGGAGCGGTGAGGATCTCCCGCACGCCGTCGGTGACGTTCTGCCTGGTCATCTCGACCAGGCCCAGCGGCGAGACCTCGACGACGTAGCTCTTCGACTTGTCGGCGTCGAGCGCTTTGCGCATCGTCTTCAGGACCTTGTCGCGGTTGCTGGCCCGGGCCATGTCGATGAAGTCGACGACGATGATGCCGCCGATGTCGCGCAGGCGCAGCTGCCGCACCGCCTCCTCCGCCGCCTCGGTGTTGACCTTGGTGATCGTCTCCTCGAGGCCGCCCTTGCCGCGGCCGGTGAAGGAGCCGCTGTTGACGTCGATCACGGTCAGCGCCTCGGCGTAGTCGATCACCAGATAGCCGCCGGACGGGAGGTCGACGCGCCGGTTCAGGGTCGAGTCGATCGCCTCGTTGACCTTCCATTTCTCGAACAGCGGCTTCGCGCCCTCGTAGAGCTCGACTCCGTCGACGAGCTCGGGGGCGGTGCGCTGGAAGAAGTTGGTCACCCGCTCGAACTGCTTCGGCGAGTCGATGATCGCCTTCTCGAACTCGTTGAGGAAGACGTCGCGGAGGACGCGGACCGAGAGGTCGGCCTCCTGGAAGACCAGCGCCGGCGCCTTCGTCGATTCCGAGCGCCGCTCCAGCACCTCGTTCAGTTTCTGCAGGTACTTGATCTCCCGCACGAAGTCGGCTTTTTTCGCCCCGTGGGCGGCGGTGCGGACGATCAGCCCGCCGGGCCCCTTGTAGGTGCGGTCGACCATCTTCCGCAGCCGGTCCCGTTCTTTGTCGGTGAGCCTGCGGCTGACCCCAACGCCGCTGCCCTGCGGGGCGTAGACGAGGTAGCGACCGGCGATCGAGAGGTTCATCGAGAGCCGGGCGCCCTTGCTCTTCAGCGGGTCCTTGACGACCGCGACCAGGATCTCCTGGCCCGGCTTGATCAGCTCGTTGATGCGGCGGCCGCTGCCGCGACCGCGCTTCGGCGCCTGTTCGCCGTTGGGGAGGACGATCTCGTCGACGTGCAGGAAGCCGTTTCGCTCGAGGCCGATGTCGACGAAGGCGGCCTCCATGCCGGGAAGGACGTTGTCGACCTTCCCCTTGTAGATGTTGCCGACGATCGAACGCCGGCCGCGTCGCTCGATGTAGAGCTCGGCGACGTCTTTCCGGCCGCCTTTCTGCTTTGCCTCGAGGACGGCCACTCGGGTCTCGCCGCGCTCGGCGGAGACCAAAATCGTTTTTTTCATTTGTTGTTCAGCTCAGTTCGGATAGGTACGCATCGCCGGTCTCTTTCCAGAGATCACCAGGCGAACCTTCCCCTCTGGCTGAGATGCGCTTGGACGTTGATGCTCTGAAGAACTCCTATCGCCAGGAAAGTAGCGAGGACGGAGGACCCTCCGTAGCTCATCAACGGCAGGGGGATCCCGGTGATCGGCATGATCCCGAGGTTCATCCCCACGTTGACGAAGGTCTGGAACAGCAGCGCGACGGCGATGCCGCCGGCGACCAGGGTTCCGTATGAGTTCTTCGAGAGCGTCGTTATCCGCAGCGCCCGCCAGAAGAGCAGGGCGTAAAGGGATAGGACGAACGCGGCTCCGAGGAACCCGTAGCGCTCACCGATCACCGCGAAGATGAAGTCGGTGTGCCGCTCGGGAACGAAGTCGAGCCGCGTCTGGGTGGCTTTGTCGCCCCGGCCGGTCACTCCGCCGGACCCGGTGGCGATCACTGATTGGTTCTGTTGGTAGCCGGCGCCGTCCGCGTGCTCCTCGAGGTTGAAGAACGACGTCAGCCGTTCCTCCTGGTAGCCCTTGAGGAGCGGGAACCCGGCCGTCGGAGCGACGACCAGGACCAGCGCGATCAGCGCGGTGAGGACGCCGCCGATGACCGCGAAGTGCGTCCAGGGGACGCCTCCGAAGTACATGACGGCAAGGGTGGCGACCACGTACACGAGTGAGGTGCCGAGGTCGGGCTGCAGGAATACGAGAGCAGCCGGTGCCAGGCCGAGGCAGAGGTAGCGCACGGTGCGCTGCACCTCCGACCCGCGCCGAGCGCCGTCGATCACGAACCCGGCAAGCGCAAGCACGAGCAGGAGCTTGCCGAGCTCCGACGGCTGGAAGCTGAAGAAGGGAAGTTCGAAGGCCCGCCGCGAGCCGCGGGCGGCGAAGCCGAAGAAGAAGACCATCGTGATGGTGACGCAAAGGAAGGTGTAGATCCCGACCCGCAGCTCGCGGAAGCGGGAGTAGTCGATCCGGGTCAGGATCACCATCCCGACGATCCCGAGCAGGGCGTAGATCGTCTGCCGCTCGAGGAAGTAGTTGGGGTCGCCGGGGACGTCGTTCTGCGTCGCCTGCCCGAGCGTGAAGACGCTGAAGGCGATCAGGGCGACGGCGGCGATCGTCAGCGGCCAGTCCATGTGGGCCAGCCCGAGGCGCTCGCCGATGCCGACGTGGACCGTGAACGGCTCCGGCCGGGCGTTCCTGGTTCTGGTCGCGTACATCGTCATTCGGCTCCACCGTCGCTCGAGACTTCCGATGCCTGCTTGTCGTAGATGGCTTCGAGGATGTCGAGCACGACAGGGGCGGCGGATTCGGCTCCGAAACCGCCTTCCTCGACGGTGGCAATCGTCACGATACGCGGGTTCGGGTACGGGGACAGCGCAGCGAACCAGGATTGGTCGGCGTGACCCGGCCGTTCCGCGGTCCCGGTCTTGCCCGCGATTTCGATCGGGAAGCCGCCGAAGACGCCCGTGGCGGTGCCCTCACCGCCCTGCGCGGCGGCGTGCAGGCCTTCCAGGATCGCGGTGCGGTAGCCGGGGTCGACGTGGACGCGGCGGCGGATCTTCGGCTCGAACTCCTGCAGCACCCGTCCCGCCGCGTCCTCGACTTCGAGCCCGACGTGCGGGGTGACGATCTTGCCGCCGTTGCCGAGCGCCGCGTAGGCGATCGCCATCTGCAGCGGGTTCGTCTGCAGGTCGCCCTGGCCGGTCGCCAGCTGGACGTTGTCGCCGGCCGACCACGGCCGTTCGGTCAGTTCTTCCTTGTAGAGCTGGTTGCGCCACTGCTTGTCCGGCAGCAGGGTTTCGCCTTCCTCGGGCAGGTCGAGCCCGGCGGGACGGCCAATCCCGAGCTTGTGCGCCTCTTCCTGGAGCTCATTGGTCTCCCACATCTCGAGGCCGAGCAGGTAGAAGTAGACGTCGGAGGAGACCTCCAGCGCCCGCCGCAGTTCCACCGTCCCGTGGGCGACGCCGCCGGCGTTCTGGAAGGTCTGGTCGCCGACCGTGATCTCGCCGCCGTCGGCGACCGTCTCCTCGGGCGTGATCTTCCCGTTTTCCAGGGCCGCCAGGGCGGTGATGATCTTGAAGATCGACCCCGTCGGGTAGGCGCCTTCGGTCGCCCTGTTGACCAGCGGCGCCAGCACCGGGTCTCTATACAGTTCGTTGACCTGAGCCTGCGTCGGTTCGTCGAGGACGGTCGGGTCGTAGGTCGGGTTCGATCCCATCGCGAGGATCTCGCCGTTGTCGATGTTCATCGAGATGAACGCTCCCGGCAGGCCCCGCGCCCCCAGGCCCCCTTCTCCGGCGGCCTGGACGTCGCCGTCGATCGTCAGCTTCAGGTTGTCCCCGGGGGTCGGCGACTGCGAGACCAACTGCCCGCCCGGGGTCGGCTGCCCCATCGCGTTGACCTGGATCCGGGTGTGGCCGGGGTCGCCGCGGAGGTAGCGGTCGTAGGTGTACTCGACGCCCCCCTTGCCGACCTCGTCGCCCGGCTCGAGCCCTTCGAAGTCCGGTTCCTTCAGCTCCTCTTCGGAGACCTCGCCGACGGTGCCGAGGACGTGGGCGGCGCGGGTGGTGTCGGGGTAGTGGCGGACGAAGACGCGCTGGACGGCGACGCCGGGGAATTCGTCCTGGTTCTCTTCGATGTAGGCGATCAGGTCGAAGCCGACGTCGCGCCGCAGCGTCACCGGGGCTCCGGCGGCAACTTCTTCCCCCTCAGCGATCGTCCGGCGCACCTTGCGCAGGGACATGTGGGCGAGCTCACCCAGCCGCGCCAGCTCGGCCCGTTCTTCGGCCGGGTCCTCGGGCAGTTTCGCGGTGTTCAGTTGCAGAGCCAGGCTGGTGCGGTTGTCGACCAGGACCTCGCCGTCGCGGTCGAGGATGTCGCCGCGGGGGGCGATCACTTTGAACTCGCGGATGCGGTTGTTCTGCGCCTCGGCCAGGTACTCGTCGCCGGAGAGCACCTGCAGGTTCCAGAGGCGAAAAAAGAGGATGGCGAAGAGGGCGACGCCGATCCCGCCCATGACCGCCACCCGCAGCGAGAGGCGACTGCCCTGGGGCCTCGAGTCGTTGCGCAGGTACACGTTCCTATGCTCCCAGTGCGGTCGGGCGTCGACCGCGGCGCAGGGAATGCTCGTCGACCAGGGCCGGGCGCAGCGCCCGGCGGACTCCGGCGTAGATCGCCCAGCCGCCGAAGAAGGCGAAGATGCTCTTCAGCAGCATGTCGCGGACGACGAGGAGGCTGACGGGGGCGTCGAGCCCCAGCATCAGCTCGACCGCGCCGAAGCCGAGCTCGGCGAAAAGGGTCAGCCCCATGCAGAGCAGCGGTGGCACCAGGACGCTGTGGATCTCGAAGCGCTCACGGAAGAGGCCGGCGAGGTAGCCGGTCGCGAGGAGGACGAGCGAGCCGCCGCCGAGCGGCACGATCAGCAGGCAGTCGAGCAGGAGCCCCGCCGAGAAGCCGCAGACGGCGCCGGTCAGCGAGCCGCCGAGAAGGCCGAGGACGACGACGAGCGACGGCAGCAGGTCGGGGCTGACGTGGAAGAGGGCGACCTGGGAGAAGAAGGTCAGCTGCAGGATCACGCCGCCGACGACGATGGCGACGAGGCGGGCGAGGATGTTGGGGGTGAGGATCACCCGCGCGAGCCTCCGGTCAGGACCTGGACGAGGTCGAGGTTGCGGAGGTCGGCGTAGGGCCGGATGTGCACCTGCTGCTGCGCCTCTTGCTCGAGCAACGAGGCTTCGACCACTTCGCCGATCGGCAGGTTGGGCGGGTAGCCGGACTCGATCCCGATCCCGCGCCAGCCGGAGGTGACGACCGACTGGCCCTTGCCGACGCGCTTTTCGCTGTCGAGGAAGTCGAGGATGAGGTCGTCGGGATCGCCGACGGCGGGCTTCATCACCCCTTGCACCCCGCTCGGCACGAGCTTCGCCGAGACGGCACTGGAGTGGTCGACGATCAGGGTGACGCGAGCGCTGCCGCCGGTGACGGCGGCGACCTGGCCGACGAGGCCGTCGCCGTTGACGACCGGGTCGTCCACCTCCACTCCGTCGCCGGAGCCGACGTCGACGGTCACGTCGGAGAACCAGACCGTCGGCGAGCGGGTGACGACGCGGCCCGTGACCGCCGTGTAGCCGCCGGGAATCGCGCCGCCGTGGTCGAGGCCCAGCAGTTTTCGCAGCTGCTCGTTTTCGGCCAGCGCCGCCTTCGCCCCCACAGCCTCTTTGCGCGCGACCTCCAGTTCGGCGTGGAGGTCCTCGTTCTCGCCCTTGGCGTCGAAGGTCTCGTCGAACCAGTTGACGAGGTCGCGGGCAGGCTTGAGGGCGCGGTCGGCGACCGCGACGATGGGGCTGAAGACGGTGCTGACACCGCGCTGCATCCCGTCGGACCCCTGCCCGTAGGTGATCGTGAGCAGGGCGAAGGAGCCGACTATCAGCAGGGCCAGCACCGCCCTACGGCGGCGTACTTGCTTTCGATACACGTTTGGGACCTGAGTTCGTTCGCATCGCGTGGCCGGCTAACGCCGGGGCCGCGCTCCGTTGTTCTTGCCGGCGCGGTGGATGGTCTCGACCTCCTCGAGCGAGATGCCCGAGCCGACCGCCACGCACGTCAACGGCGACTCTGCCAGTTGGCAGGGCATCTGGCACTCGTCGCGCAGGCGCTGCTCCAGTCCTTGCAGGAGCGCACCGCCTCCGGCCAGGGTTATGCCGCGGTCCATGATGTCACCCGCGAGCTCCGGGGGGGTCCGGTCGAGCGTCTCCTTGACCGCGGCGACGATGTGGCTGACCGGCTCCTCGAGCGCCCCGCGCACCTCCTCCGAGGTCAGTTCGATCGTCTTCGGCAGGCCCGAGACGAGGTCGCGGCCGCGGATCTCGGTCCGCACCTCCTCCGGCAGGATCGAGGCCGATCCCGCCTCGAGCTTGACCTCCTCGGCCGTCTGGGTGCCGATCGCGAGCTTGTATTCCCGCTTGCAGTGGCTGACGATCGCTTCGTCGAGCTCGTCGCCGCCAACCCGGATCGACTGCGAGACGACGATCCCGCCGAGGCTGATCACGGCGACCTCGGTGGTGCCGCCGCCGATGTCGACGATCATCGAGCCGGTCGGCTCAGCGACCGGGAGGCCGGCGCCGATCGCCGCCGCCATCGGCTCCTCGATCAGGTAGGCCTGGCGGGCGCCGGCCGAGAGGCAGGCCTCCTCGACGGCCCGCTTCTCGACCCCGGTCACCCCGGACGGGACGCAGACGACGACCCGGGGGTGGGCGAAGCGGTTGGAGTGGACGGAGGCGATGAAGTGGCGGAGCATCTGCTCGGTGACGTCGAAATCGGCGATGACGCCGTCCTTTAGCGGCCGGATCGCGGTGATCGTGCCCGGGGTGCGGCCCAGCATCCGCTTCGCTTCGACGCCGACGGCATGGACCTGGCCGCTGAGCGAGTCGATCGCCACCACCGAGGGCTCGGAGAGGACGATGCCGCGGCCGCGGACGTAGACAAGCGTGTTGGCGGTGCCGAGATCGACGGCCATGTCGCGGCCGCCGAGTCCGATCTTGCCGAAGATGCCCATTTACAGGGACGATGATGGCAAACCCGTCTTAGCGTTCTGTAAGCCTCGCCTAGCCCTTCTCGAACAACTCCGGCGCCAGCTCCGCCAGCAACCCCACCGGCAGCCCGACCACGTTCGAAACACTCCCCTCAACCCGCTCCACAAGCGAAGAACCAAGCGTCTGGATCGCATAACCCCCCGAACGCCCCTCCCACTCCCCAAACCTCACATACCGCTCTTTTTCAGAGTCAGAGAGCCGCTTGAAGACCACAGACGTCCTCTCAACCCCGACCCGCTCCTCCCCATCCACGACCACGACGAGCCCACTCATCACCGTATGAGCCCTGCCACTCATCCGATCCAAATACGCCCGAGCCTCAGCCTCATCCGCCGGCTTCCCCAACACCTCACTGTCCAGGACGACGTCGGTGTCACACGCAATCACGATGCGCTCCGGGGGGGAGGCAGGCATGCCGAGCACGCGGTTGGCGCGCGCAGGCATGCCTGCCTCCCTTAGCGCCCCCGCCTTACGGAGCGCGTTCAAGCGAACAAGCTGTTCCGGATCCCCGCTGGTCAGCTCCTCAACGCCAGGGACCACAACCTCAAACTCGAGGCCCAACTTCTCGAGGATCTCCTTTCGCTGAGGAGACCCAGATGCAAGCGTGACCCTCAGGAGAGCTCGGGGAACCAGATCCCGATCTCACGCTCAGCCGACTCGTCCGAGTCCGACCCGTGGACCATGTTGAACGTCACCTCGAGCGCAAAATCACCGCGGATCGAGCCCGGAGCCGCCTCGACCGGGTTGGTGGCGCCGATCAACTGCCGAGCCGCCTTCACCGCTTCAGGCCCCTCCAGGACCATCGCCACCAGGGTGCCGCCGGTGATGAAGGAGACGAGCTCGCCGAAGAACGGCTTCTCGCTGTGCTCGGCGTAGTGCTGGTTGGCGATCGACTCGTCCGCGCGCATCGACTTCAGGGCGGCGATCCGCAGGCCCTTGCGCTCGAAGCGGGCGATCACCTCGCCGGTGAGGGCGCGTTCGAAGGCGTCAGGCTTGACGAGGATCAGGGTCCGGCTCACGGCGGGGGCTCCTTTGCTCTTTGGTTGGCTCTGCCCCTTGGTCCGCTTCCGGCGGCGCTTTTTTGCGCCGCGGCGGGGCCTGTCGGGCAGGCGCCTGGCGCTCTTCGGGGTCTCTACGTTTGCGGCGCGGTCGCTCGCCCCCGCCGCCGCCGAGACTCGTCTCGCAGAAGGGGCAGAGGCCCCAGCGCGGGTCGACGGGCTTGCCGCAGCTCGGGCAGGGGTCCTTCAGCCGCTGCCGGCAGTTCGGGCAGCGCAGGTAGTTCCTCTCGACCGGGTATTCGCAGTTGGGGCAGCTCTGGTCGCGGAGCTGGCGCACCCGCAGCTCGGCGGCTTTGATCTCCAGCTCGCGCTCGTGGGCGTCCTCCAGGTACTCCGGCGGGCGGACGATCGCGTAGACGGCGGTGCCGATGAAGGGGAAGAAGGAGGCGACGGTCGCGCACGCCACGAGGAAGGGGTCGGAGATGCGGCGGCGCGCGTCGAGGTAGGTGTAGACGATCAGCGCCAGCCAGAGCACGACCAGCATCAGCAGGAAAAGGGTCGCGACGAGGTTGAGGCCGTCGTTGGTGATGCCGAAGATCGCTATGGGCATAAAGAAGGGAATTGGGGGCAATTCGGGGGCGCCGAGGGAGCGGCAGTCTACTTCGCCGTGTCCGACGCTAACCCTGTTCCTAGAGGAAGAGCCTTCCGAACAGGTAGCCAACGCCGAAGAAGACCAGGATCACGATCGCGACCACGGCGGCGACCAGCCCCATCATCGAGAGCAGTTCGGAACCGGCGCTGCGAGGGCGATCCATGCCCGAATCCTCGCACAGTCAGGTTTGGAGAACCGCCCGCGCCGGGGCGATTGCATAGTGGGACCCGGCGACGAGGAGGATGCCCTGCGGGGGCTGCAGCGCCAGCGACCGGCCGAGCGCAAGGGCGGCGGCGAAGTCCGGCTCCGCCTCGGCTCGCAGACCCGCTCGCCCGCAGAGGGCGGCGAGCTCGGCGGCGGGGTGGGATCGGGCACCGGGACGGCCGTGCCCTTCGAGGGCGGCCGCCGGCAGCTCGGTGCAGACGGCCCGGTCGAGCGCCGGCGCCAGAGCGGCGACCATCGCCGCCGCGTCCTTGTCGGCGAGGATCGCCAGGCAGGCGACCACCCCTCTGCCGACGGCGACCGCGGGCAGCGACTCGGCCAGGGCCTCCGCTCCGGCGGGGTTGTGGGCGGCGTCGACGTAAGTGGTCGGCCCTTCGGCCACCAGCTCGAGGCGACCGGGGACCGTGACCGTCGCGGCGACCCGCTCGGTCAGGTCGCGCTCGAGCGGCCTGCCGAGGAAGGCCTCGGCGGCGGCGCAGGCGGTGGCGAAGTTGCGGCGCTGAAAGGGACCGGGGGCCCGCGTCGGCAGACCCCTGTCCCCCGCTCCCCTGACGACCTCCGCGCCGCGCTCCCGCGCGGTCCGCTCGGCCAGCGCCTCGACCTCGGGCGAGACCTCCCCCAGGACGAGCGTCGTCTGGTCGCGCAGGACCGCCAGCTTCTCGGCGGCGATCTCGAGCTCGGTCTCCCCCAGCCACTCGGTGTGGTCGAGTCCGATCGAGGTGAGGACGGTGACCTTCGAGGGGATCGTGTTGGTCGCGTCGAGACGGCCGCCGAGGCCGGCCTCGACGACCGCCACCTCGACCCGGGCCCGCGCCAGCGCCACGAATCCGGCAGCCGTCGCCGCCTCGAACTGGGTCACCGCATCGCCGTCATCGAGGCTGCGGTCGACGCCTTCGGCCGCGGCGGCGACCTGCGCGACCGCTTCCGCCCAGGCCGGCTCCTCGATCTCGCGGCCGCCGATCAGGGTCCGCTGCGACCAGCGGTCGACGTGCGGTGAGACGACGGCGCCCGCCCGCAGGCCGTGCGCTTCCAGCAGCGCCGCGGTCATCCGGGTCACCGAGGACTTGCCGTTGGTGCCGACGACGTGGATCGAGGCGAAGCGGTGCTGCGGCAGGCCCAGCGCCGTCGTCAGCTTCTGCATCCGCTCGAGCCCGAGTCGCCACCCGACCGGTTCGAGGGAGTCGAGATAGGCGTCCGGCTCCAAGATCAGTCGGCGGCGCGTCGGCGCCGCCTAGCTCAGCTCGGCGAGTTCGGCCCGGTAGCGCTCCAGCTTCCCCCGCTCCTCCTCGACGACCTCGGCCGGAGCCTTGGCGACGAAGCCCTCGTTGCCGAGTTTGCGCTCGCCGCGCTCGACCTCGGCCTGCAGCTCCGCCCGGCGCTTGTCGAGGCGCTCGGCGACGGCCTCGGCGTCGAGCTGGTCGGAGTCGAGGACGCGGACGGGCCCGACCGAGGCGACCGGCTCGGCGCCGACGCCGTCGAACTCGAACCGCGAGAGCCGGGCGACGAAGGCGGGAGGCTCGACCCCGTCGATCACCGCCGGCAGGGTGGCGCCGGCGGGGACGCCGGCGAGGTCGCGCCAGGCCCGCAGCCGCTGGGTGAGGCGGATTCCGCCCTCGACGTCCCGCTCCGCGGCGTCGTCATAGAGCGACTCGTCCGGCGCCGGGAACGGATGGACCGCGAGGTGACCCCGGCGGGCCGGGTGGAAGCGCCAGATCTCCTCGGTGACGAACGGCATCGTCGGGTGCAGCAGCGTCAGCACCCGTTCCAGCGCGTAGAGAAGCGTCGCCGCGACCTCCTCCTCGCCGTCGTAGAGGCGCGGCTTGACGATCTCCAGATACCAGTCGCAGAGGTCCCGCCAGAAGAACGAGTAGGCCTCCTGGACGGCGTGGGCGAAGTCATAGGTCTCGAGCTTCCCGGTCACCGAGGCGATCGTCCGCTCCAGCCGCGAGAGCAGCCAGCGGTCCTCGACGCAGGTCGGGCGCGGCGCCGGCTCGACCGCGGCGGCGTTCAGCAGGATCAGCCGGCTCGCGTTCCAGAGCTTGTTGGCGAGGTCGCGGCCCTGCTCCACCTTGGCGTCAGAGAAACGGACGTCCTGGGTCGAGGACATCGCCAGCAGGCCGAAGCGCAGCGCGTCGGCGCCGTGGACGTCGATTTCCTCCAGCGGATCGATCCCGGTGCCGAGGCTCTTCGACATCCGCCGTCCGTCGCGGGCCTGGATCACCGAGTGGACGTAGACGTCGCGGAAGGGGATCGCCCCGGGGAACTCGAGCCCGGTCATGATCATCCGCGCCACCCAGAGGAAGAGGATCTCCCGCGCCGTGGTCAGGAAGCTGGTCGGGTAGAAGGCGCGCAGCTCGGGCGTGTCGTCGGGCCAGCCTAGCGTCGCGAAGGGCCAGATCGCCGAGCTGAACCAGGTGTCGAGGACGTCCTCCTCCTGGCGTAGCTCCCCGTCGCAGGAGCCGCAGCGCTCGGGCTCTTGCTCGGCGACGATCGTCTCGTTGCAGGCGTCGCAGTACCAGACCGGGATCCGGTGGCCCCACCAGAGCTGGCGGGAGATGCACCAGGGCCGAATCTCCTCCATCCAGTCGAGGTAGACGCGCTTCCACTGCGGCGGGGTGATGTGAACCTCATCGCGTTCCACCACCTCGATCGCCGGTCGCGCCAGCTCGTCCATCCGGCAGAACCACTGCAGCGAGATCAGGGGCTCGATCCGCTCGCCGGAGCGGTGGCTGAAGGGGACCGAGTGGACGTAGGGCTCCTCGGCACGGAGGCGGCCCTCGGCGCGCAGCGCCTCGACGACCGCCTTCTGGGCCTCGGCGGCGGTGAGGCCGGCGAACTCACCCGCCTCCTCGGTCATCCGCCCGTCGGGGCCGATCACGCCGATCTCCTGCAGCCCGTGCTTGCGGCCGATCTCGAAGTCGTTGGGGTCGTGCCCGGGGGTGATCTTCAGCGCCCCGGTCCCGAACTCGACGTCGACGTGCTCGTCGGCGATGACCGGGATCCGGCGGCCGACCAGCGGCAGCACCACGTGCTGGCCGACGAGGTCGGCATAGCGCTCGTCGTTCGGGTTCACCGCGACAGCGGTGTCGGCGAGCATCGTCTCCGGCCGCACCGTCGCCACGGTCAGGACCTGGTCGGAGTCCTCGACCGGGTAGTCGATCGAGTAGAGGACGTCCTCGACCTCGCGGTTCTCGACCTCGAGGTCGGAGATCGCCGAGTGCGAGCCCGGGTCCCAGTTGACCATGTAGTTGTCGCGGTAGACGTAGCCCTTGTCGTAGAGCTGCTTGAAGACGCGGTAGACGGCGCGCACGTAGCCCTCGTCGAGGGTGAAGCGCTCGCGCTCGTAGTCGCAGGAGGCGCCGAGCCGCTTGTACTGCTCGACGATCCGCGAGCCGTACTCGGCTTTCCACTCCCAGACCCGCTCGACGAAGGCCTCGCGGCCGAGGTCGTGGCGGCTCTTTCCTTCTTTGCGCAGCTCTTTCTCGACCACTGCCTGGGTGGCGATCCCGGCGTGGTCGGTGCCGAGGATCCAGAGCGTGTTCTTCCCCCGCATCCGGTTCATCCGCACCAGCGCATCCTGCATCGAGCCGTTCAGCGCGTGCCCCATGTGCAGCGCCCCGGTCACGTTCGGCGGCGGGATCGCCACCGAGAAGTTCTCCTCTGGAGACCCCTCCGCCTCGGGGTGGAAGTACCCACCCTCGATCCATTCGGCAAAAATCCGCGCCTCGACCTCGGTCGGGTCGTACCGAGTCGTCTCCTCAAGTCTCTGCCGCTGCGCCGCGTCCACGCGGCGAGTCTAGATAAGAGGGTTTGAGGGGGAGGGTGTGGGTGTCCCTCTCCGGAATTGACCTCCCCTCCGCTTCGCTTCGGGGAGAACCTGGTGCGCGCCTTCGGCGCGCATTAACCAGATTGCATGTCGCCGAACATTCCTCCGAGGGACACCCACACCCTCCCCTCGAGCGCGCTCCGCAGCTCCCCCTCCGCCGAGACCGCAAAATTGGCTCCTGGGGAGCCTTTTGCGGTCTCGCGAGCTGGCCAGACCTCAGCACGTGTCGACGAGGGGACCGGGGTGTCCCTTCTGGACAATCAGCATGAGGCGGGCTGATGGCGACCGGGGCGACAGCCGGCAGAACGATTTCCGCCGAGCTGCGTCCAGAAGGGACACCCCGGTCCCCTCCATACCTCCGAGCGTCAAGCGGTTTCTTCGGTAAGCCCTTCGTCCGCCGGCCCGATGTCCTGCTGGACCGCCTCGGTGACGAGCGTCGGTCGGCGGCCCTCGGTGATCGTCTCCTTGGTGACGACGCACTTGGTGACGTCGCGGCGCGAGGGCAGCTCGAACTGGACGTCGAGGAGGGTCTCCTCGAGGATCGAGCGCAGGCCGCGGGCGCCGGTCTCGCGCTCCAGCGCCTTGTCGGCGATCGCCTCGAGGCTGTCGTCGGCGAAGACGAGCTCGATGTCGTCGAACTCGAAGAAGCGCTGGAACTGGCGGGTGAGGGCGTGGCGGGGCTCGGTCAGGATCGTGCAGAGGTCCTCGCGGCTGAGCTGGTGGATCGCCGTGATCACCGGCAGCCGGCCGATGAACTCGGGGATCAGGCCGTACTCGACCAGGTCCTCGGGCAGCACCTGCTCGAACCACTCGCCGGCATCCTTCTTCTCGCGCGAGGAGATTTCGGCGCCGAAGCCGATCCCGCGGTCGCCGACGCGACGCTCGATCACCTTGTCGAGCTCGGCGAAGGAACCGCCGCAGACGAAGAGGATGTTGGTGGTGTCGATCGTCAGGAACTCCTGGTGGGGATGCTTGCGGCCACCCTGCGGCGGCACCGAGGCGGTGGTCCCCTCGAGGATCTTCAGCAGCGCCTGCTGGACGCCTTCGCCGGAGACGTCACGGGTGATCGACGGGTTGTCGGCTTTGCGCGCGATCTTGTCGATCTCGTCGATGTAGATGATCCCCGTTTCCGCCTTTTTGACGTCGAAGTCGGCGGCCTGGATCAGCTTCAGGAGAATGTTCTCGACGTCCTCGCCGACGTAGCCGGCCTCGGTCAGCGCCGTCGCGTCGGCGATCGCGAAGGGGACGTTGAGGATCCGCGCCAGGGTCTGGGCGAGCAGCGTCTTCCCGCATCCGGTCGGGCCCAGCATCATGATGTTCGACTTCTGCAGCTCGACCTCGGCCTCGTTGGACTGGGCGATCTGGACCCGCTTGTAGTGGTTGTAGACGGCGACCGAGAGCGAGCGCTTGGCGGCGTCCTGACCGACCACGTACTCCTGCAGGACGTCGAAGATCTCCTGCGGTTTCGGCAGGTTCTCCAGCTCGAAGGCAGGCGGCGCCGTCAGCTCCTCGTCGATGATCTCGTTGCAGAGGTCGATGCACTCGTCGCAGATGTAGACGCCGGGGCCGGCGATCAGCTTTTTCACCTGGCGCTGCGACTTGCCGCAGAAGCTGCAGAGGAGCTGCTCGTTCGAGTCTGAAGGACGTGCCAGCGGAATCCCCTCCTAACGGGACGGTCTCTTGCCTCCGGCGGCGCCCCCAAGGTTAGAGGGGGACATGCACCGGTTCGTGAGGGTCGTTTACGGCATCGACCGAGCGGTCCCTTCACGTGAGCGCAGCCTTGCGTGGCGCTACCGTGGAGCGGTGCCGTCGCAGCTGGAGATCGCGCCTGTCCAGACCGAGGAGTTCGAGCAGTTGCTGCCGCTGATCGCCGCCTACCAGCGCTTCTACGAAGTCGAGGAGATCGACGAGGGCCGCAACCGCAGCTTCTTTCGCCGCTTCCTCGGCCCCAGCGAGGACGGACTGCTGCTGGGAGCGCAACGGGACGGGCGACTACTGGGCTACGCCTGCCTCTACTGGCACTTCAGCTCGCTCGAGGCCTGCGAGAGCGTGCTGATGAACGACCTCTTCGTCGTCGAGGGGGCGCGAGGCGAGGGCGTCGGCCGGGCCCTGATCGAGGCCAGCGCCGAAGTCGCCCGCGAGCGCGGCGCCCCCTTTGTCGAGTGGTCGACGGCGCCCGACAACCACACCGCCCAACGCCTCTACGACTCCACCGGCGCCGAGCGCACGGAGTGGTTCAGCTACGAACTGCGGGTCTGAGCGTCGCCTAGACGGATCGCAGGTCGGGTGGCGGAGGTGGCTGTTGTCGGTCGAGCCGATCTAGCACCCGGAAGATCGCCTCGATCAGCGCCCGCCGCTCGTCGCGGTGTTCCTTCAGCTCGGCGAGGATCGCATCCGTCTTGCGAGCGTTTTCCTTGAACCAAGCAGCCGTCTCGGCCCATTTTTCCGCAGCCACCTTTTCGATCTTTTCGGTGGCAGCCCGATTTTCTGCGCTGATTTCTTCCAGCCTCGCGGTCGCTGCTTCATGCTTCGCGGTCGCCTCTTCATGCTTTGCGGTCGCCGCTTCATGTTTCGCCATCACGGCCTCATGCTTGGCCATCACGGCTTCATGCTTCCGCCTGTCCTCCTCGATGCCCGCTCGCGCGATTTCAGTGCGGGCGGCGCACTCGGCGAGGACCGCAGACAATTCCTTCATGGTCACGGCGACGATTCTGCCAGGGGTGACCGTACGCATCGCGCGCAGAATGGAGAGATCTCCAACCCGTTAGCGTCGCTTCCGTGACTTTCTCGATGGAGCCGATCGATCGCGACGATCCGCGGGTGCAGGCGCTCTACGCCGAGTTCGTCCGCGAGGCGGACGGGCCGCTGGTCTACGACCGCGAGGGCGCCGGGATCGACCTCGACGAGGAGATCGCCGCCGGGCCGCCGGCCGACCTCGTCCCCCCGACCGGCGTCCTCCTCCTGGCCCGAGTCGACGGCGAGCCGGCGGGGCTGGGCGGCGTCCGCCACCTCGACACCGAGGTCGCCGAGGTGAAGAGCATGTACGTCGCCCCCGCCTTCCGCGGCACCGGCCTCGGCCGCCACATCCTCAGCCGCCTGGACGAGATCGCCCTCGAGCACGGTTGCCGCGCCGTCCGCCTCGACACCTCCGACTACCTCACTCCGGCGGTCGGCCTCTACCGCTCCGCTGGCTATCGAGAGGTCCCGGCTTACAACGAGAACCCGAAAGCCGACCTCTGGTTCGAACGGGAGCTGCCCGGGAACGGCTAGCGCCCCTTCCCGCCTTTCCCTCCGCCCTTCCCCTTCTTGCAGCTGGTCTTGATCTCGACCTGGGCCTGATTGGCCTTGCCGTTCTGCCCGGCCATCTTCACGGTGGCGGTGCGCTTGCGGGCGCAGAGGTCTTCGCTGTTGACGAGGAGGCCTCGCTTGCCG
>DASTZP010000044.1:0-6878 GCA_035764245.1 Solirubrobacterales bacterium | reverse complement strand
CGTCGAGCCGCGGGCTGTCGACCCCGGCCGCCTCGAGGGCATCCGTGGCGGCGGCGAGCGCGTCGCGGACGCTTCCGGCGACCTGCGTCATCCGACCGCGGCCGCCTCCAGCCTCCGACGTTTCTCCTCTGCGGACAGGGCGTCGGTGAACTCGCCGAGTTCGCCGCTCAGAACGCCATCGAGGTTGTGTGACGTGTGCTTGATGCGATGGTCGGTTACCCGCCCCTGGGGAAAGTTATAGGTGCGCACCTTCTCCGAGCGCTCGCCGCTGCCGACCTGCGCCTTGCGCTCGGAGGCGAGCTTCGCCTGCTGCTCGGCCAGCTCCCGCTCGTACAGCCGCGCCCGCAGCACCCGCATCGCCCGCTCCTTGTTCTGCAGCTGGGACTTCTCGTCCTGCATCGAGACGACGACGCCGGTGGGTTTGTGGGTGATCCGAACCGCCGAGTCGGTCGTGTTCACCGACTGACCCCCGGGCCCTGAGGAACGGTAGACGTCGATCTGCAGGTCGTTCTGGTCGATCTCCACCTCGACCTCCTCGACCTCGGGCAGCACCGCGACGGTCGCGGTCGAAGTGTGGATCCGCCCCTGTGACTCGGTTTCCGGCACCCGCTGGACCCGGTGCGTCCCGCCCTCGAACTTGAAAACCGAGTAGGCACCCTCCCCCTTCACCTCCACCGTCACGTCCTTGAAGCCACCAGCCTCCGAAGCGGACTGAGAGAGAACTTCGGTGCTGAACCCGCGCTCTTCGGCGTAGCGACTGAACATCTTGAAGAGGTCTCCCGCGAACAGCGCCGCCTCGTCGCCGCCGGCGCCGGCCCGGATCTCGACGATCACGTTTTTGGCGTCGTTGGGGTCGCGCTCGACCATCGCCAGGCGAATCTCCTCTTCCAGCGCCTCCAGCTGCGCCGGCGCCTCCTCGACCACCCGCCGCAGCTCCTCGTCCTCGTCCTCGGCGAGCAGCTCCCGCGCCCCCTCGAGGTCGTCGCGCAGCGTCCGCCAGCGCGCCGCCAGCTCGCTCGCCGGCTGCAGCTCGCGGTATTCGCGCCCGACCTCGGCATAGCGCGCCCGGTCGGAGATCACTTCCGGGTCCGACATCTGCGCCTCGAGCTCGGCGAAGCGCGACTCGATCTGCTCGACCAGCTGCTCGATCATGGAGCGAAGACTAGAGCCGCCGCACTAAGCGACGATCTCGATGTGCGGCTTTTTCGCTGCCTCCTCGGGAGTCTCCCGAGCAAGCACGGCGTTGAGGGAAGCGATCGCGACCGCGAGCTGCTCTTCGTCGGGCTCGCGGGTGGTCAGGTTCTGCAGCATCAGCCCCGGCCACATCACCGCCCGCACCCAGCGTTTGCGCCGGTTTTTCCCCGCCCACTTGATCACCTCGTAGGAGAGCCCGGCGATCAGCGGGATCCCGAGGATGCGGGAGGCCAGCAGCCAGTACCAGGCGGGCAGACCGATCGGGGCGAAGACGAAGATCGCCAGCACCATCACGATCAGCAGGAAGCTGGTGCCGCAGCGGGGGTGCAGGCGCGAGTAGAGCTTCGCCCGCGCGGGCACGAGCTCGTCTTCGGCCTCGTAGCAGGAGATCGTCTTGTGCTCGGCCCCGTGGTACTCGAAGACGCGCCGCAGATCGGGCATTTTGCTGATCGCGAGGATGTAGCCGATGAAGATCGCGGTCCGCAGGACCCCCTCGACCAGCCAGAACAGCAACGAGGAGCCGAGCTGGTCCTTGATCAGACTGGTGAGGCCGACCGGGACGACGAAGAAGAGGCCGATCGCGAGCAGCATCGAGAGCACGATCGTCAGCCCCCAGATCCAGCCGCCGATCTCTTCCTTCTCGCCGTGCTCGTCCTCCTCCATCTGCGCGTTGGCGGAGATCGCCAGCGCCTTGAAGCCGATCTTCAGCGACTCCCCGAGGGCGACGACGCCGCGGATCACCGGCAGGCGCCAGATCCGGTGCCGCTGCGCCCAGGGGACGAGCTGCTCGGACTCGACCTCGATCTGCCCCTCGGGGGTGCGGACGGCGACCGCCCAGACCGAGATCCCGCGCATCATCACGCCCTCGAGCACGGCCTGGCCGCCGACCGGGGCGTCGCGCTTGGCGACCAGCGCCCCGTCGGGCATGCGCACGGGATCCCCTCCGTTGCCAGAGGGGGTTTCGTGGGATGCCAGAGCCGAGCCCGACGGCGGGCTCACGCGCTACTTCCCAGCCCTGTGCTTGGCGGCGCGGCGCTGGAAGCGCTCGACGCGGCCACCGGTGTCGACCAGCTTTTGCTTGCCCGTGTAGAAGGGGTGGCACTCGGAGCAGAGCTCTACATGCAAGTCCTCTTTCGTGGACCGGGTGTAGAACTGGTTGCCGCACGAGCAGTGCACGTTGGCAAGCGTGTAATCGGGGTGGATTTCTGCCTTCATCTCCACCAAGTCTAGAGAACCGCGCAAGCCGTGCCGATAGGTCCCTGTGCGGAACCTCTTTTCAGCGGTCCTCTTCGGCGGCGCGGCGCTCGTCATCCTCCACGACTGGGTCGGGATCGGCGGCTCCGGACTCGACACCGCGATCAACGGCGTCGTCTACGACGCGGTGGTCGTCTGCGCCGGTCTCGCCTGCCTGACCAGGGCCCGGCGCCACGGTCCCGAGCGGGCCGCCTGGATCGCGATCGGGGCCTCGATCCTCGCTTGGGGCGCCGGTGAGATCTGGTGGACGCTCTACATCGAAGGCAACGCCGACGCGCCCTACCCCTCCCCCGCCGACATCGGCTACCTGGCCTTCTACCCGCTGGCAATTCTCGGCCTCTACCTGCTGGTCCGCGCCCGCGCCGTGGAACTCGACCGGCGACTGTGGATGGACGGGACGATCGCCGCCCTCGGCACCGGCGCCGTCGGCGCGGCCCTGCTGTTCGAATTCGTCGCCGACCGCACCACCGGCTCGACGATCGAAGTCGCGACGACCCTCGCCTACCCGTTCGGCGACGTCCTCCTGATCTCCCTGATCGTCGGCATCATCGCCCTCACGCGCTGGCGCCCGGGGCGGACCTGGATACTGCTGCTCGGCGGCCTCGCGGTGATGGCGGTCGCCGACGTCGCCTTCACCCTGCAGAGCTACGAAGAGACCGTGCCCGGCGGCGACTGGGTCGAACCGATCTACCTGCTCTCGGCGGTCCTCCTCGGCGCCGAGGCCTGGCAGCCCGAAGCGGACCGGATCAGCGCCCACGCCCGCTTCGACGGCTGGCGGGAAATGATCGTCCCGGGGATCGTCGCCGGAGCGATGATCGTCCTCGGCTTCCTCCAGTACCTCCACAGCTCCAGCGCCCTCACCACCCTGCTCTGGTCGGCGACGATGCTGGCGGTGATCGGTCGCCTGGCGGTCAGCCTGCGGGAGAACCAGCGGCTGCTGGAACAGGTCCGCACCGACCCCCTGACCGAGCTCGGCAGCCAGGCGCGGATGCGGATGGACTTGGAGCAGCGCGAACTGACGCCGACCGCGCCGCTGACGGTGATCCTGCTCGACCTCAACGGCTTCAAGCGCTACAACGACACCTTCGGCCACCCCGCCGGCGACAAGATGCTCGGGCTGCTGGGCAGGCGGCTGAAGGCGGCGGTGGAGACCGAGGCGACCGCCTACCGGCTCGGCGGCGACGAGTTCCTGGTCCTGGCCGAGGGCGGCGTCGTCTCCCGCGGTATGGAGAGCCGCGAAGAGCTCGCGGCACGCGCCGCCGAAGCCCTCACCTCGCGCGGTCGGGGCTACGAGCTCGGGGCCGCCTGGGGGATCGCCTCGGTGCCGGAGGAGGCGGACTCGCCGGCCGAGGCGATGCAGCTGGCGGACGTGCGGATGTACGCCCAGAAGGAGTCGCGGCGACTGGCCGGGACCCTAGACCCGCTGGACCGCGAAGCTGTCGAGCAGAGCCACTAGGACCTCGGTCACCTCGGCCCGGCTCTGCGGCCGCTCGTCACGCGCAAGCAGCATCGCCGCCTCGTCGAGCGCGCCCATCAGCAGGTGGGCGAGGGGCTTGACCGGCAGCGGCCGGATCTCCCCGGCTTCGATCGCCGCCGAGACGCTCGCTTCGATCAGGCCGAGCCCGTTGGCGGCGCCGATCTCGCGCCAGCGCTCCCACCCCAGCACCGCGGGCGCGTCGTGGAGGGCGATCTGGCGCAGCTCGGGCTCGGCGCACTCGTCGAGGAAGGCCTCGATCCCGGCCTTCATCGCCTCCAGCGGGCTGTGCAGCTCGGAACCGAGGACGATCCGCGCGACCCGCTCGGTCGATTCCGCCTCGATCCGTTCGTAGACCGCCTGCAGCAGGCTCGCCTTGTCGCCGAACTGGTGGTAGAGGGCGCCGCGGGTGACGCCGGCCGTTTTGACGATCTCCTCGGTGCCGACGCTCTCGTAGCCGCGCTCGGTGAAGAGCCGGCGCGCCGCTGACATCAGCGCCTCGCGGGTCGCCTTCGTCCGCTCGGCCTGGCTTCGACGCTCAGCCATCTGAGCTCCCGAAAAAGCCGTCTAAGGCTTTTTCGGACTTCGTCTTTTCTGGATTAACGTTCATACAGTCTGTATGTTAGTTCTTCATCCAAGGAAGAAGGAGTCCATCGTGACGGAGCAGCGCAAGGAAATACAGCTTCCCCAGGGACCGGTCCGCTACCGCGAGGCAGGTGAGGGCAAGCCGATCGTCTTCGTCCACGGATATCTCGTCGACGGACGGCTCTGGGACGGCGTCGTCGACCGCCTCTCCGACCGCTTCCGCTGCATCGCTCCGGACTGGCCGATCGCCGCCCACCGCGCCGCGATGAACCCCGACGCCGACCTCACCCCACCCGGGATCGCTCGACTGATCGCCGACTTCCTCACCAAGCTCGAGCTCGAGGACGTGACGATCGTCGGCAACGACTCCGGCGGGGCGATGTCGCAGGTCCTCGTCACCACCCACCCCGAGCGGATCGGGCGCCTGGTGCTGACCAACTGCGACACCCACGAGAACTTCCCGCCCGGGATGTTCAAGGCGATGCCGCCGCTGGCGAAGCTGCCGGGAGGGATGTTCCTGCTCTCTGCCCCCTTCCGGATCGGAGCGCTCGCCCGCCGGGCCTTCAAGCCCTTCGCGAAGACGAAGATCCCGGACGACCTGGTCGCCTCCTGGATGGAGCCGGCGACGAGCGACTCCGCGGTGATGCGAGACGCCGCCAAGGTCACGGCGGGGATGAACAAGCGCTACACGCTCGCCGCCGCGGAGAAGCTGCGCGGCTCCCAGCTGCCGATCCTCCTCACCTGGGCGCCGGGCGACAAGTACTTCCCGATCTCCTATGCGGAGCGCCTCGCCGGCGAAGCCGGGAACGCGAAGCTGGTGCGGATTCCGGACGCGAAGACGTTCGTCCCGCTCGACCAGCCGCAGCGCCTGGCCGAGGAGATCGCCCAGTTTGCGACTTCGTCCTGAGCCCCAGAACGAACAAACGTTCCCAAACAATCGCAAACTGCATATTTTTCGTCCGACGGGCAGGGGGAAACTTCACCAACCCCCGAACAGGACGGAGCAGCGATGTCCAAGCAGATCTTCGACCAGGATCGTCCCCGCAGCACGATGGCCCAGCGCCTCGACGAAGCCTTCGCGGGATGCGATGAGTGGACGGTGATCGCGGCCCCCCGCCGCCGCAGCACCCTCGACTGCACCCCCACCGCCTCCCGCGCCACCCAGATCTTCGACGGCGCGGCGCTGCTCCAGCCCGAGGAAGCCGAAGCGCTGTAACGAACCCGGGCTAGGTCTCCTGGTACAGCGGGCCGTCGCCGCCCTCGGGGAGAGTGAGGCGGCCGCCCTTGGCGGTGATCGCGCCGCACTGGACGCAGTTGGAGGCGGTGACGTGGACGTCGACCTCGGCGGCGCCGCTCTCGAGCTGGTCCTCGGGGATCTCGTAGACCTGGGCCGGGCACATCGAGACCCAGGTCTGGGCGATCTCGCGCGGGACGTGGGTCTGGATGCGGACGTGGTTCGGAGCGTCGTCGCGGGTCGCGTTGCCCGAGAGGAAGACCGAGTCGAGCTTGTTGAAGGTCACCTCGTTGTCGGGCTTCGGGTAGGTGTCCCCCGCCTTGCCCTCGAAAACCGGGATCTCGGCGTTGTCCTCGATCTTCCAGTGGCCGCCCGGGAAGGCGCCTTTGGTCGCGACCATGGCGCTGCCCATCATGCCGCCGAAGATCAAGCCTTTGGTCAGCGGCTGCTTCATGTTGCGCGAGCGGTAGAGGTCCTTCTCGATCACCGAGCCGCGGATCTTCTCGTCGTAGCTTTCGAAGTTGACCGAGTCGATGTCCTTCTTCAGCGAGTCGACGATCGATTCCGCCGCGAACATCCCGGCGTGCATCGCGTAGTGGACGCCGGCGAGCTCGGCGATGTTGACCATCCCGGCGGCGTCGCCGGCGACCAGCATGCCCGGCACCGAGAAGCGCTTCGGCAGCGCCCAGTAGCCGCCCGAGGGGATCGTCTTCGCGCCCCAGCCGACCCGTTTGCCGCCCTCGATGATCTTCTTGATGAAGGGGTGGGTCTTGAACTCCTGCAGGGCGTCGTGGACCGAGAAGGTGGCGTCGGTGGTGTCGAGGCCGACGACGAGGCCGAAGCAGACCTTGTCCTCGCCCATCGGGTAGATGAAGCTGCCACCCGCCTCCTTGTATTTCGGGCTCCAGCGCAGCGGCCAACCGAGCGTGTGGATGACCCGGTCGAGCGGCTTCGGCACCTCCCAGATCTCCTTCACCCCGAGCTCCCAGACCTGGGGGTCGGAGCCGTCGCGGAGGTCGAAGTAGTCCATCGCTGCGTAGGTGAGGTGACCGATCGTGCCCTCGGCCAGGACGGTCGCCTTGGCGACGACGTCGGAACCGGGCTCGAAGTTGCCGAGCTCTTCGCCCTCCTTGCCGC
>DASTZP010000043.1:0-40294 GCA_035764245.1 Solirubrobacterales bacterium | reverse complement strand
ACCCAGCGCAATCTCGCCCAGCTCGCCGCCGACGGCATCCACATCATGCAGCCGGCCGAGGGCGACATGGCCTGCGGCGAGTTCGGCAAGGGACGCATGCCCGAACCGCCGGAGATCGTGGCGGAGATCAACGCCCTGCTCGCCGCTGGACCGGGCAGGCCGCGCGGCTTTCTCACCGACACGACCCACACGATCAACGCGCCCGACCTCAGCCGCGCCAATCTGTTCGGCCGCCACGTCCTGGTCACCGCCGGACCGACGCACGAGCCGATCGACCCGGTCCGCTTCATCGGCAACCGCTCCAGCGGCCGGATGGGGATCGCGCTGGCCGCGGCTGCGGCCAAACGCGGCGCGGAGGTGACCCTTGTCGCCGCCAACGTCGCCCTGCCGGCGCCGGCGGGCGTCCGCAGGGTGGACGTCCGCACCGCCAGCGAGCTCGCCGCCGCCGCCGAGGCCGAGTTCGCGAACGCCCACGTGCTGCTGATGGCCGCCGCGCCCGCCGACTTCCGCGTCAGCGACCCCGCGGCGGGCAAGCTGCAGCGCTCCGGCTCGCTGGAGCTCTCGCTCGAGCCGACCGAGGACATCCTCGCCGGGCTCGCCTCGCAGCGCCGTCAGGGCCAGACCGTGGTCGGCTTCGCCGCCGAGCACGGGGGGGAGGCGGTTGAGCGGGCCCGCGGCAAGCTGCGCCGCAAGGGGGCCGACCTGATCGTCCTCAACGACGTCTCCGATCCGGAGATCGGCTTCGAGAGCGAGCGCAACGCGGTCACCCTGATCGGCGCCGAGACGGAGACGGAGGTCGCGATCGACTCCAAGGACGCCGTCGCCGAGGCGATTCTGGACGAAGTCGCCCGCTTGCGGGAGAAACAGAGTCAGCCGGCGGGCTGAGCGGGCTATACTCGGTTCAAGCTTTTCTGTCCCTATGCGTGTCGAGAAGTGGGCCTGGCCCACTTTTTTTACGCCTACACCCCAACTTCACAGGCATGATCGAGCCCACCGAGCAAGACCTCCAGCAGGAGCTTTCCGAGCTGGATTCAGACATCGACCTCGTCGCCCTCGAGAAACCGAGGAACGACGCGCTGCGGCTTTTCGTCGACCACCCGGACGGGGTCGACCTCGCCCTTTGCGAAAGGGTCACGAAGCATCTGCGGCACCTGCTGGTCGATTATTCGCTCGAGGTCTCGTCGCCTGGTCCGAAGTACCGTCGCAACGCCACCGCTTCCGAAAGCAAGGAGTCCCTTCAGTGACCAAAGAGATCGTCGACGCCGTCAAAGCGCTGGAGCAGGAGAAGGGAATCTCCGCCGACAAGTTGATGGACGCCCTCGAGGACGCCCTCCTCTCGGCCTACAAGAAGACTCCCGGCGCCGCGAAATACGCCCGCGTCGACCTCGACCACGAGACCGGGGACTTCCGCGTCTTCGAGCTGATCCTGCCGCCCGAGCTGGAGGAGAAGCTGCTGGCCGAAGCCGCCGAGCAGCAGGAGGAGCCCGAGGTCGATCCGGAGACGGGCGAACTGAAAGAGCCAGAGGACCCGGAGCTCGATCCGGAGATGATCGCCCCCTACGAGGACCAGATCGAGACCAAGGACGTCACCCCCGAAGACTTCGGCCGGATCGCCGCCCAGACCGCGAAGCAGGTGATCCTGCAGCGGATCCGCGAGGCCGAGCGGCAGATGATGTACGACGAGTACCAGGACCGGGTCGGCGAGCTGATCACCGGGATCATCCAGCAGTCCGACAAGCGCTACACGCTGGTCCAGCTGCGCGAGCGGGTCGAGGCGCTGCTGCCGAAGTCCGAGCAGGTCTACAACGAGCGCTACGACCACGGGATGCGGGTCAAGGCCGTGATCACCGACGTCTCCGACTCGACCAAAGGCCCGGCGATCGTCGTCTCCCGCCGCAGCCCGGAGCTGATCAAAAGCCTGTTCGAGCTCGAGGTGCCGGAGATCGCCGACAAGCTGGTCGAAATCGTCGGCGTCGCCCGTGAGCCCGGTTACCGCTCGAAGATCGCCGTCGTCTCCCACGCCGACGGCGTCGACCCGGTCGGCGCCTGCGTCGGCCCCCGCGGCTCCCGCGTGCGGATGGTCGTCTCCGAGCTGCGCGGGGAGAAGATCGACATCATTCCCCACAACGACGAGCCCGCCCGTTTCGTCGCCAAAGCGCTTTCGCCGGCCCGTGTGCGCGAGGTGATCGTCGACGACGAGGAGCGCCAGGCGACCGTGATCGTCCCCGACGACCAGCTCTCGCTGGCGATCGGCCGCGACGGCCAGAACGCCCGCCTCGCCGCCCGCCTCACCGGCTGGCGCGTCGACATCAAGTCCGAGACCGAGTTCGCCTCCGAAGAACACGAGGTCGAGGTCGAGGGCGAAGAAGCCTTCGACGGCCGCTGCATGGCGGTGATGACCACCGGTCGCCGCTGCCCCAACGCGGCGCTGCCCGGCTCGACCTACTGCGGGCTGGAGCCGCATCAGGCGCTTTCCCGCTTCGAGACCAGCCAGGTCGCGGTGCTCGCGGGCCTCTCCGAGGCTGAGGTGGCGATTCTCGCCGACCCGGACGCCGATGAAGGTCAGGTGTCGGAGATCGTCGAGCGGGCCTTGGCGAATTTCGTCGAGCCGACCGAGGAAGAGGCGGCTGCGCCCGCCGGAGAGGCGGAGTCGGCTGACGAAGTTGCTACTGAGGAGGCCATAGAAGAGGACATTCAGCAGGAGGCGACGGAAGCCGAGGAAGTCGACGGTGAGACGCTGGGCGACGACGACGAAGCCGCGGCACCGGTCACCGAGGAGGCGGAGCAGGCTTAGTGGCCAAGAAACGGGTTCACGAGATCGCGAAAGCGCAAGGCGTCAGCTCGAAAGAGCTGCTTGCGGCGCTGAAAGCTGCCGGTGTGGAGGCGAAAGCCGCCGCCTCCAGCGTCGAGGAGGCCGATGCCTTGAAGGCGATCTCGGCCGCCAAAGGCAACGGCGGCGCCGCGCCGGCCAAACCGGCTCCCAAAGCCGATAAAGCGGCGGCTGAGCAGAAAGCCCCGGCGGCGGCCAAACCGGCCGCCAAACCAGCGGCCCAGAAGGGCGGCGCACAGACTTCGACCAAACCGGTCCGCGCCGGCGGCGCCCAGCAGGCCAGCGGTGCCGGCGGCAGCGCGGCCTCGAAAAAACGCCGCGTCGTGATCGACTCCCAGGCCTCCCGCCGCGAGCAGCCCGGTGGCCCGCCGCCCCAGCGCCCGCCGCGTCGCCGTGGCGGCCGCCGCCGCCGGCCCCTGCTCGAGGAGCCGCCGTCGTCCCCGGCGACGCCCGCCGAGCCCGAGGCGACGAAGGTCAACTCCGGCGCCACCGTGCGCGAGGTCGCCGAATCGCTCGGCCTCGCCCCGGCCGAGGTGATCAAAAAACTGATGATGATGGGCGAGATGGCGACGCTGACGCAGACCCTCACGGACGATTCCGTGAAGGCGATCGCCGACGAGTACGACCGCAAGGTCGAGATCGTCCACGCCGCCGACGAGGAGCCCGAGGAGCCGGAGTTCTCCGACGCCGACGAGGACCTGATCGACCGGCCGCCGGTGGTGACGATCATGGGCCACGTCGACCACGGCAAGACCTCGCTCCTGGACGCGATCCGCGAGACCGAGGTCGCCGCCGGCGAGGCCGGGGGCATCACCCAGCACATCGGCGCCTACCAGGTCCACCACGACGAGAAGACGATTACCTTCCTCGACACCCCGGGCCACGCCGCCTTCACGGCGATGCGCGCCCGCGGCGCCAAGGTCACCGACGTCGTCGTCGTGGTCGTCGCCGCCGACGACGGCGTGATGCCGCAGACCAAGGAGGCGATCGACCACGCCCGCGCCGCCGACGTGCCGATGCTGATCGCCGTCAACAAGATCGACAAAGAGGGCGCCAACCCCGAAAAGGTCCGCGGCGAGCTGGCCCAGATGGAAATCAGCCCCGAGGAGTGGGGGGGCGACACGGTCTTCTGCGAGGTCTCGGCCAAGACCAAGGAGGGGCTCGACAACCTGCTCGACATGATTTTGCTGGTCACCGAGTTGGAGGAGCTCACCGCCAACCCCAACACGACCGCTTCCGGGCACGTGATCGAGTCCCAGCTCGACCCCGGGCGCGGCCCCGTCGTCACCGTCCTCGTCGAGCGCGGCACCCTCCGCGTCGGCGACTCGCTCGTCGCCGGTCCCCAGTGGGGCCGGGTGCGGGCGATGCAGGACTTCACCGGCACCGCGGTCGCCGAGGCGGTCCCCGGGATGCCGGTCGAGGTACTCGGCTTCGACGGCGTCGCCGACGCCGGCGAGTTCGTGCAGACGGTCGACGGCGACCGCCAAGCCCGCCAGATGGCGGGGGAGCGCGCCCACCGGCTCAAAACCGAGGCGCTGGCCCGCCGTCAGGGCCGCAAGGTCAGCCTCGACGAGGTCTTCGCCCGCGCCCAGGAGGGCGAGATCAAGGAGCTCAACATCGTCCTCAAGGCCGACGTCGCCGGCTCGCTGGAGGCGCTCCAGGACGAGCTCGCGAAGGTGCCGCAGGAACGGGTCGCGATCAACATCATCCACTCGCAGACCGGCGGCATCAACGAGTCCGATGTGATGCTGGCCTCGGCCTCCGACGCGATCATCATCGGCTTCAACGTGAGGCCGCTGCTGGACGCCAAACGGGCCGCCGCGCGCGAGGGCGTCGACGTCCGCACCTACTCGGTCATCTACAAAATCACCGAAGACCTGCGCAACGCGATGGAGGGCCTGCTGGACTCGGTCGCGGTCGAGGAGACGATCGGCGAGGCGCTGGTCAAACAGACCTTCAAAGCGTCCAAAGTGGGCCGGATCGCCGGCTGTATCGTCGCCGAGGGCAAGGCGGTCCGCACCGCCAGCGTCCGCCTCATCCGCGAGGGAACGGTGATTTGGACCGGCGAGCTCGGCTCCCTGCGCCGCTTCAAAGACAACGTCCAGGAAGTCGAAGAGGGACAGGAGTGCGGCATCGTCCTCGACGGGTACGCCGACGTCAAGGAGGACGACGTGCTCGAGTTCTTCCAGACGAAACAGGTCGAGCAGACGCTGGAGTAGCATGGCCGGTTCCCGCATGCGGCGCATCAACGAGGTGCTTCGCGAGGTCGTGGGAGCGGCGATTTCAGGCGAATTGAGTGACCCTCGTATCGGCTTCGTGACCGTGACCTCCGTCGAGACCAGCCCCGACCTGCGCACCGCAAAGGTGTTCGTCAGCGTGCTCGGCTCCGAGGAGGAGCGGGAGGCGACGCTCGAGGGCCTGCGCTCCTCCCACGGGGTGATCCAGGCGCGGATCGCCGCCGAGACCCGGATGAAGCGCACGCCGACGCTGACCTTCCGCTACGACGACACGATCGAGAAAGGCGCTCGCATCTCCGAGCTGCTGGACGGCGAGGAGGAGGAATGAGCGCGGTGCCGGACCTCAAAGCCTCCGACCTCGAGCGGGTCGCCGCGGAGCTGCGCGCCCGCGACCGCTTCCTCCTCACCGCCCACGAGGGCCCCGACGGCGATGCCCTCGGCTCGCTGCTGGGCCTGCACAAAGTCCTCACCGGCCTCGGCAAGGACTCGGTGATGTTCATGGCGGCGAAGGAGTTTCCGCTGCCGATCGAGTACCGCTTCCTGCCGCTGGAGGAGGTCTTCCACGAGGCCCCGGCCGACATGGCCGACCGCACCGTCGTCTTCCTCGACTGCGGCAACATCGACCGGATGCCGGTCGAGTGGCTGACCGCGGGCGGCAACGAAGTCATCAACATCGACCATCACCACGACAACACCCGCTTCGGCGACCTCAACCTGGTCGAGACCGGGGCCTCCTGCACGGCGGAGATCGTCTACGACCTGGCGCTGCTGCTGGAGGCGGAGATCACCCCCGAGATCGCCTCGGCCCTCTACGTCGGGCTGATCACCGACACGGGCAAGTTCATGTACGAGAACACCAATGCCCACACCCACCGGGTCGCCGCCGACCTGATCGACGCCGGGGTCGACGTCGACGACACCTACCGCCGCCTCTACGAGCACGTGCCGCTGCCGAAGCTGCGGCTGGTCTCGCGCGCGCTCGACGGGATCTCCAGCCACTGCGACGGCCGCCTCGCGATCAGCTACATCACGATGTCCGACTACGAGGCGACCGGGGCGGGGGAGGAGATGACCGAGGGCCTGATCGACAACCTGCGCTCGATCGACGGCGTCAAGGTGGCGGCGGTGATCCGCGACCTCGGCGACCGTGGCCGGGCGGCGCGCAAGGTCAGCCTCCGCTCCAGCGCCGGCGAGGTCGACGTCTCGGCGATCGCCCGCCTCAATGGCGGCGGCGGCCACAAGCGCGCCGCCGGCTTCTCCACCGACCTCGAGTACGAGCAGCTGGTGGAGTTCCTGGCCAAAGAGGTCTCCGCCCAGCTCGACTCCTGAGCATGGTGTTGGATTCAGGCACGGTGCTGCTCTACGACAAGCCGGCCGGGGTGACCTCCCACGACGTCGTCGCCGCGGTCCGGCGCGAGCGGGGGACGAAGACGGGCCACGCCGGCACCCTCGACCCCTTCGCCACCGGCCTGCTGCTGATCCTGCTCGGCCGCGCCACCCGCCTGCAGCGCTTCCTCGTCGGCCTGCCGAAGACCTATCTGGCGACGGCGCGGCTGGGCTGGCGCTCCAGCACCGGTGACCCCGACGGGGAGCTGACCGAGACCGGGCGGGTCCCGCGGTCGCTGGAGCTGCCGACCGGGACCGTCCGCCAGCGGGTGCCGATGACCTCGGCGGTTCGGGTCGGCGGCGAGCGCCTCTACAAGAAGGCCCACCGCGGCGAGGTCGTCGAGACCCCCGTCCGCGACGTCCAGGTCCACCGCGCCGAGTTGCTCTCCGAGGACGGCGAGCACGCCCACTACGAGATCGAGTGCTCGGCAGGGACCTACGTGCGCACCCTGGTCGAGACGCTCGAGGACGCCTACTGCTCGGACCTGAGGCGGACCGCGGTCGGCCCCTTCCGGGTCGAGGACGCCGGCGAGGAGCTGGCGACGGAGCGGGTAGCCGAGCTGGTGCCGGCGGTGGCGGAGGCGCTGCGGTGAGCATCAAGGTCACCTCGCTCCCCGACGCCGAGCCGCGCCCGCGCGACGTCGCGATCGGGACCTTCGACGGCGTCCACCTCGGCCACCAGGCGGTGATCGAGGGGGCGGACACCGTCCTCACCTTCGACCCGCACCCGCTCGAAGTCCTGCACCCGACGGCGACCCCAAAGCTGATCATGCCCTTCGGGGTGAAGCGCGACGTGATCGAGGGGCTGGGGGTCGAGGAGCTGGTCGTGATCCCGTTCGACAAAAGCTTCTCGACCCAGAGCGCCGAGGAGTTCATCGACCACGTCCTGGTCGAGAAGCTGAACGCCAGGCGGGTCTCGGTCGGCGAGAACTTCCGCTTCGGCGCCAAGGCCAAAGGCGACCCGGCGATGCTCGAAGCCCGCCCCGAGTTCGAGACCCGTGTCGTGCCGCTGGTCGAGGTCGACGGCGAGACGGTCTCCTCGACGCGGATCCGCGCCCTCGTCGCCGCCGGCGACATGGTCGGCGCCCGCCACTGCCTCGGGGCGCCCTTCATGGTCGAGGGGACCGTGGTCAAAGGCGACCAGCGCGGCCGGGAGCTCGGCTTCCCGACCGCCAACATCGTCCCCGACGACCGCCTCGCGATCCCCGGGCACGGCGTCTATGCGGCCTTCGCCGACGGCGTCCCGGCCGCCGTCAACGTCGGCGTCCGCCCGACCTTCGAGAGCGGAAGGGGAGTCCTGATCGAGACCTACCTGATCGACCGCGAAGACGACCTCTACGGGAAGACCCTGCGAGTCGCCTTCGTCGAGCGCCTGCGCGGCGAGCGCGCCTACCACGAGGTCGACGAGCTGATTGCCCAGATGCACCAGGACGTCGATGATGCCCGCCGCGTCTGTGCTAATTTCCAGCGGCCGTCGCGCTGAGTCGCGCGGTTTTTTTTGATCTGAGATGAGCCTGACCAAAGAGAAAAAGAGCGAGCTGATCGGCAAGTACGGCCGCGGCGACAAGGACACCGGTTCCGCCGAGGTCCAGATCGCGTTGCTGACCGAGCGGATCAACGAACTCACCGAGCACCTGCGCGCCCACGCCAAGGACCACCACTCCCGCCGCGGCCTGCTGATGCTCGTCGGCAAGCGCCGCCGGATGCTGCGCTATCTCGAGAAGACCGACCTCGAGCGCTACCGCGCCCTGGTCAAAGAACTCGGCTTGCGGCGATGATCGCCGTCGGGGAGCAGGCCCCCGACTTCACCCTCCGCGACCAGGACGGGGAAAAGGTCTCCCTCTCCGACTACCGCGGCCGCAAGGTCATGCTGGTCTTCTACCCAGCGGACTTCAGCCCCGTCTGCGGCGACCAGTTCTCGATCTACCAGGAGGTCAAGCCGGAGATCGACGCCAAGGGCCTTGAGCTGGTCGGCGTCAGCGTCGACAGCGCCTGGGCCCACAAGGCCTTCCAGGAAAAGCTCGGCTTCGAGTTCAGGCTGCTCTCCGACTTCGAGCCCAAGGGCGAGGTCGCCCGCGCCTACGGCTCCTACATCGACCGCGTCGGCACCGCCAACCGCACCCTCGTCCTCATCGACGAGGAGGGGAAGGTCGCCTGGACCTACGAATCGCCCAACCCCGGCGAGTTCCCCGGCGCCAACGTCGTCTTCGACGCCGTCTCCTAGCGCGAGACCGCAAAAATGGCTCCCGAGGAACCGTTTTTGCGGTTTCGGTGAAATGGACGACCTGACGAGCGCATCGATCCCGCCCCTCGGCCCGGACGACCACGTCGCCGGCGAGGGGGAGGGGGGACTCATCGTCTATGCCGATCTCGGCTGCCCGCGCTGCGCCGGCGCCTGGCAGCGGCTGCGGGAGCAGCCGGGCCGGCTCGTCTTCCGTCACTTTCCGGTCGCCGGCAAGCACCCGCGGGCGCCCGCGCTGCACGCGGCGGCCGAGGCCGCGGGGCTGCAGGGCGGCTTCTTCGAGATGGTCGACTCCCTCTACGGCGATCGCGGCCGCGTCGACGACCCCCACCTCTGGGAGCGCGCCGAGCGCTTGGGGCTCGATCTCGACCGTTTCCAGGCCGATCGCCGCAGCGAGCCGGTCGAGGCGCGGATCAAGCGGGATTTCCAGTCCGGCATCCGCGGCGGCGTGGCTGGCACTCCAGCGGTTTTCGATGCCTGTACCCTTGTCGCAGTTAGAGAACGAGAGTTCTGAAACAAATGGGCCGCCAACCGGGCGGCCGGAGGTAACAACTAAATGAGCATGTTTGACGTCACCCGCGTCTCGGCGGATATCGGCGATGGCCAGATTTCCTTCGAGACCGGCAAACTCGCGAAGCAGGCGAGCGGCGCCGTCGTCGTCCGCAGCGGCGACACGATGGTCCTCTGCACCGCCACCGTCGGAAATCTTCGCGACGTGGACTTCCTTCCCCTCACCGTCGACATCGAGGAGCGGATGTACGCCGCGGGCAAAATCCCGGGCTCGTTCTTCCGTCGCGAGGGTAAATCGAGCGAGAAGGCGACGCTGACCGCGCGCATGATCGATCGCCCGATCCGCCCGCTCTTCCCCAAGGGCTGGCACTACGAGACCCAGCTGGTCGCGACCCCGATGTCGGTCGACCAGGTTCACCCTTACGACATCCTCGCGATGAACGGCGCCTCCGCGGCGCTGGCGATCTCCCCGGTCCCGGTCGCCGCCCACGTCGGCGCCGTCCGCATCGGCAAGCTCGACGGCGACTTCGTCGTCAACCCCGAGGAGGAGACCCACGAGGAGCTTGAACTCGACCTGATCGTCGCCGGCACCGACGAGGCGATTCTGATGGTCGAGGCTGGCGCCAGCGGCGTCACCGAGGCCGAGATCCTCGACGCCCTCGACATCGCCCACGCCGAGATCAAGAAGCTCTGCGCCCTAATGGAGGAGCTGCAGCAGAAGGCCGGCAAGGAGAAGATGGTCGTCGAGGCCCCGCAGATCAGCGAGACCCTGCTCGCCGAGATCCGCGCTTCCCACGGCCAGGCGCTGGTCGACGCGATCGCGACCGAGGGCAAGCTCGAGCGCTACGAGGCGATCGACAAGGTCAAGGACGAGGTCGTCGGCCACTACGCCCGCGCCGCCGACGAGGGCGAGGTCGACGAGGACCGCGTCTCCGAGGTCAAGGCTGCGATCGACGCGATCGAGAAGGACACGATCCGCAAGGCGATCGCCGTCGAAAAGAAGCGCCCCGACGGTCGCGCCCAGGACGAGATCCGTCCGATCGAGACCGAGGTCGACATCTCCCCGCGCGTCCACGGCTCCGCCCTGTTCACCCGCGGCGAGACCCAGATCCTCTCCAACGTGGCCCTGGGCACGACCCGGATGGACATGCGGATCGACACGCTCGGTCTGCAGACCACCAAACGGTTCTGGCACCACTACAACTTCCCGCCCTTCTCGGTCGGGGAGGCGGGCTTCATGCGCGGCCCGAAGCGCCGTGACATCGGCCATGGCGCCCTCGCCGAGCGCGCCCTGGTGGCGACGATCCCCGACGAAGAGTCGTTCCCGTACGTGATCCGGGTGGTCTCCGAGACCCTCGAGTCCAACGGCTCCTCTTCGATGGGCTCGGTCTGCGCCTCCTCGATGGCACTGCAGGCCGCGGGCGTCCCGGTCACCGCACCGGTCGCCGGCGTCGCCATGGGCCTGATCAAGGAGGGCGACGACTACATCGTCCTCACCGACATCGCCGGCGTCGAGGACCACCTCGGCGACATGGACTTCAAGGTCGCCGGCACCGCCGAGGGCATCACCGCCCTGCAGATGGACATCAAGATCACCGGCGTCACCTTCGACATCCTCCGGGATGCGCTGGACCAGGCCAACAAGGGCCGCCAGTTCATCCTCGGCAAGATGGCCGAGGCGATCGACGGGCCTCGCGAGAAGCTCTCGGTCCACGCGCCGGCGATCGAGTCGATCAAGATCGACCCGGAGAAGATCGGGGCGGTCATCGGCAAAGGCGGCGAAACGATCCGCGCCCTCTGCGAGGAGTTCGAAGCCGAGATCGACGTCGAGGACGACGGCACGGTGCGGATCTACGCGCCGACCGGAGAACTGGTCGAGGGTGCGGTCAGCCGCATCAACTCGATGACCAAGGAGGCCGAGATCGGCGATCGCTACGACGCCGCCAAAGTCGTCAAGACGACGACCTTCGGTGCCTTCGTCGAGCTGGTCAAGGGCACCGACGGCCTGCTTCACATCTCCAACGTGAAGCCGGGCGAGCGGGTCGACTCGGTCGACGACGTCCTCAAAGCGGGCGAAGAGATCGACGTCACCGTGGTCGAGGTCGACAAGGAGCGCGGCCGGATCGGCCTGCGTCTCACCGATGACCCGTCCGTCGCCGGCAAATCGCCCGAGGAACTGGCCGCGGTCGGCTCCGGCGACGGCGGCCGGCGCAACGGCGGCGACCGGGGCGGCCGAGGCCGCGACCGGGATCGCGGCGGCCGCGGGCGCGAACGCGAGCGTCGCGGCTAGCTTGGGCGCGAAGCTCACTGAGCTGGACTCGGGCGTCCGGGTCGTGACCGAGGAGGTTCCCTCGGTCCGGTCCGTGGCGCTCGGGCTCTGGGTCCGGACCGGATCCAGGAACGAGACCCCGGCGCAGGCCGGGGTCTCGCACTTTCTCGAGCACCTGCTGTTCAAGGGGACGGCGCGCTACTCGGCGATCGAGATCTCCGAGCGCTTCGACGGGCTCGGAGCCTCGGTCAACGCCGCCACCGGCAAGGAGACGACCCACCTCCACGCCCGCTTCCTCGACGAGCACACCGAGGCGGTCTTCGACCTGCTGGCGGAGATGCTGCTGGCGCCGACCTACCCGGACATCGACTCCGAGCGCCAGGTGGTGCTGGAGGAGATCGCGATGTACGACGATGAGCCTCAGGACCGCGTCCACGACGTCCTCGCCGAGGCCGTCTTCGGGGAGCACCCGCTCGGACGCCGGGTCCTCGGCGAACCCGAGGTGATCGCCTCGATCCCGGTGCCGGACATCGAGGCCTACCGCAGCGCCCGCTACGCGGCGCCGCAGATCGTCGTCGGCGCCGCCGGCCATCTCGACCACGACCGCATCGTCGAGCTGGCGCAGCGCCTGGTCAACCCGCCGAGCGAGGGGGAGGGGGAGGCGCCCGAGACCGCCCTCGTCGGCGATTCTCGACTCTGCTTCCTCAGCAAGGAGACCGAGCAGTACCACATCTGCTTCGGGGCGCCGGGCCTGCGGCGCGACGACCAGCGGCGGTTCCCGCTCGCGGTCCTCGACGCGATCTTCGGCGGCTCGACTTCGTCCCGGCTCTTCCGCGAGGTGCGGGAGAAGCGCGGCCTCGCCTACTCGGTCGGCTCCTACAACGAGCAGTTCACCGACCAGGGCCTGGTCGCGACCTACGTCGGAACCCGCGAGGACAACGTCGAGGAGGCCTGTCAGATCATCGGCACCGAGATGGCGCGGTTGCGCTCGGAGCCGGTCTCCGAGGAGGAGCTGACGCGGGCGAAGGAGAGCGTCAAGGGCCGCCTCGTCCTCTCTTCGGAGTCGACGGCGGCGCGGATGACCCGGATCTCGCGGGCGACCCTGTTCGGGCTGCCGATCGAAAGCCTCGACGAGATGTTGGCGAAAGTGGACGCGATCGCCGTCGACGACCTGACCCAGCTGGCGCAGGAGCTCTACGGCGCCGACCGTCTCTCTGCCGCCTGCGTCGGCGCCGACGAAGACCGCTTCAAGGCCGCGCTGGCGCCCGTGAGCGAGGCCCTGGTAGCGGCATGACCCGGGTTGCTGTTGCCGGCGCCGCCGGCAAAATGGGCGCCACCGTCTGCGAAGCCGTCGAAGAGGCCGAGGGCCTGGAGCTGACGGGCCGGGCCGATCCGGCGCTCGGCACCGAGCTGTCGGAGGTCCTGCCCGGGGCTGACGTCGTCGTCGACTTCACTGTTCCCGACACGGCGCTGGAGAACGTCCGCGCCTGCCTCGCGGCCGGCGTCCACACCGTCGTCGGCACCACCGGCTTCGACCTCGACGCCGCCCGCGAGGCGGCCGAGGCCTCCAACGCGAACTGCTTCGTCGCCCCCAACTTCGCGATCGGGGCGGTGCTGCTGATGGAGGTCTCGCAAACGATCGCCCGGCACATGCCCGAGTGCGAGATCGTCGAGCTTCACCACGACCGCAAGCTCGACGCCCCGTCGGGCACCGCCAAGCGCACCGAGGAGCTGATCGACGCCGCCGGCGGCAACGTCCACCAGCCGATCCACTCGGTCCGCCTGCCCGGCCTCGTCGCCCACCAGGAAGTGATCTTCGGCGGCATCGGCCAGACCCTGTCGGTCCGCCACGACTCGATCGACCGGCGCTCATTCATGCCCGGCGTCGTCCTCGCCTGCCGCAAGGTGGCAGAGCTGCCCGACCGCTTCACCGTCGGGCTCGAGAAGCTCCTTTAGGGCAAAGAAAAGGCGCGGCCGGAGCCGCGCCTTTCATGAGCTGCCCGTTTTTACGCTTCGTTGACCCAGGAAACCTGGAACGCACAGGGCGAGCCGAACGCGTGGACGCCGGCGTTTGCGAAGCCCTGCAGGATCTGGGAGCCATCCGGGCTGACGGCGTGCCATTCGTTGTAGTAGCCGTAGTACCCGAGCCAGTAGGGACCGGTGCTTTCGACGACTTCCGTCAGGTAACCCGGGTCTCCCGGATCGAAATCACCTTCGTAGTAGCTGCTCTCTTCGCTGTAGAGGAACGAGCCGTTTGCGTTGGTGCTGATCCGAACCTGAGCCTGGTATTCGTCGCTTCCGCCATCGGTGCAGACGCCCTCGATGGCGAAGGGGCCGATCGAGCCCAGAGCGACCGTCTGTCCAAGATTCGCCTTCTTCAGGCCACTGGTGTAGTACCGGCTCCAGTTCGTCGCGTTCGTCGCATTCGTAGCGCTGTCGGCGCTCGTAGCGTGGGTGGCGTTCGGCACGGCGCCCAGCGAGGACTCCTTGATTTTCGCTCCCGTCACAGCCTCTTTCTTAATCTTCGAGGTCGTGATCGCGTTCTTCTTGATCTTGCCGGTGGTGATCGCGTTGGCCTTGATTTCCTTCGTGCCGATCTTCTTGGCGGCATAGGCAGAGCCGCCGAGGGCGGCGAAAAGCGCCACCAGGGCGACGATCATCGCCGGGGAGGGACGCTTGGACCAGACTTTCTTCATTGCTTCTCCTGTGCTTCCGGGCACTTCTCGGGTGACCGGTTGGGGATTTTCAGTCGGCAGCCTATGAACCGACCCGGAGGTCTCGGCGAAGCAGGGACGCTGCGGCTATTGCGGTGTGCGGCGCGGTAGGCTGCTTCTCGTATGAAGGAGATCAAGGGAGTCCTCACCGCGATGGCGACCCCGTTCGACGCGAGTGGGGCGGTCGATACGGATGCGGCTCGCCGACTTGCCGCCCACCTGCTCGAACACGGTTCCCATGGCCTCGTCGTCGCTGCGACGAGCGGGGAGCTTCCGACTTTGACCGACGAGGAGGAGATCGTCCTGGTGCGGGCGGTGCGCGAGGAGGTCGGCGATGACGTCCTCATCATTTGTGGCGCTGGCACTAACGACACCCGCCACTCGTGCGAACTGACCAAGATGGTTGCCGAGGCCGGCGCCGACGCCTCCCTGGTCGTCGTCCCCTACTACAACAAGCCCAACGAAGCCGGCATCCGCGCCCACTTCGAGACCGTCGCCGCGGCCGTCCCCGAGCTGCCGATGGTGATGTACAACATCCCCTCGCGGGTGATCGTCAACGCCAGTCCCGAGCTACTCGGCGAACTGGGGCGCGACGTCGACAACATCGTCGCCGTCAAGCAGGCGAACGACGACGAGCTGGGTCCGATCGAGGGGCTGACCGTGCTCGCGGGCAACGACAACGTCTTCCTCCGCGTGCTCGAGTTCGGCGGCGGTGGCGGCATCACCGTCGCCTCGCACCTGGTCGGCGATCGGATGCGCGAGATGTGGGACGCGGCCCAGGCCGGCGACCTCGATCGCGCCCGCCAGATCGACGCCGAGATCACCCCGGCCTACGAGGCCACCTCCGTCACCACCAACCCGATCCCGCTGAAGGCCGCCCTCGAGATGATCGGCCTCTGCGCGGACCGGCTCAGACTTCCCCTGGTATCCGCCGACGCCGAGCAACGCGCCGCCATCAAGGCCGGCCTCGATGCCGCCGGCGTTCCTGTTGCCAGATAGACACCAACCTTCGAAGAGAGTGAGTAACTAGTGCCAAGCAAACTGCGAGTGCTGCCCCTTGGCGGCCTCGGTGAGATCGGCAAGAACATGACCGTGATCGAGTTCGACGGGCGCATCGTCGTCGTCGACACCGGCCTGATGTTCCCGACCGCCGAGATGCACGGGATCGACCTCGTCCTTCCCGACTTCACCTACCTACGCGACCGCGCCGAGGACATCGAGGCGATCATCCTCACCCACGGCCACGAGGACCACGTCGGGGCGCTGCCCTACGTGATCCGGGAGATCGGGATGCCGCCGGTGATCTATGGCGGCCTGCTGACGATCGGGATGGTCCGCTCCAAGCTCGACGAGCACAAGCTCGGCGAGTCGGCCCCGCTGCAGGAGCTGCCGCCGGGGGAGGTGGTGCGGAAAGGTCCGTTCGAGATCGAGCTGATCCACCTCGCCCACTCGATCCCGGACATGCGCGCCGTCCTGCTGAAGACCGAGGCCGGTTCGGTGCTGATGACCGGCGACTACAAGTTCGATCAGACCCCGGTCGACGGTCGCCCGGCCGACGTCTCGCGCCTGGCGGCGCTGGGCGAAGAAGGGCTGACGCTGCTCTGCGGCGACTCGACCAACGCCGATCGCCCGGGCGTGGCGCCGTCGGAGTCGGCGGTCGGCCCGGCGCTGCTGGAGCAGTTCTCCCGCTGCAAGGGTCGGATCATCGTCACCTCGTTCGCCTCCAACATCCATCGCGTCCAGCAGGTGATCGATGCGGCGGAGCGTCTCGACCGCAAAGTGGCCCTGGTCGGCCGCTCGATGCGGAAGAACTTCAACATCGCCTCCAACCTCGGGATTGCGAAAGCGCCCCAGGGGATCTTCATCCAACCGCGCGAGATCGAGGACTTCCCCGACGAGAAAGTCGTCGTCATCTCCACCGGCAGCCAGGGGGAGCCGCTCTCGGCGCTGCGGCGGATGGCCAACAACGACCACCGCGACGTCCAGCTCCACTCCGGCGACACCGTCGTCTTCTCGGCGACCCCGGTGCCGGGCAACGAGCGCGCCGTCAACGAGACGATCGACCGCATCTACGAGATCGGGGCGTCCGTGATCACCGCCAAAGACGCGCCGATCCACGCCTCCGGCCACGGCTGGCAGGAGGAGCTGAAGCTGATGCTGAACCTGACCAAGCCGCGCTACGTGCTGCCTGTCCACGGCGACTACAAGCGGCTGCGGCTGCACTCGGAACTGGCGGAAGCGGTCGGAATCGAGGGCGAGCGGATCTTCCAGGGCCGCAATGGCCTGCCGCTGGAAGTCGGCGCCGACGGCGCCGGGTTCGGCGAGGACATCCACGCCGGCGTCATCTACGTCGACGGCGTCAACATCGGCGAGCCCGACGACGCCGCCCTCCGCGACCGCCGCGAGATCTCCGCCGACGGCATCTTCATCGTCGTCACCACGATCGCCGGCGACGACGGGACGGTCGTCGCCGATCCCGAGGTGATCTTCCGCGGCGTTGCCTTCCTCGAGGAGGCCGACGCCCTCGTCGAGGACCTCAAGGACCTGGTCGAAGACCAGCTCGACGAAGCGGCCGACGCCGGCCGCCGCGAGACCCACCTGATCGAGGAAGACCTGCACGAGGCGATCGGCCGCTTCGTCTGGCAGCGCCTAAAACGGCGCCCGATGGTCCTGCCGGTCGTCATCGAGGTCTGATAGCCGGGAGGTAGGGGAGGGGCCCCGCACTCCCACGAAAAAGCCCGCCCGGAGCGGATTCTGGGGAGAAGCTCCGGACGGGCCAGTGTGTCTCGTCCACTGGAAAAATTAGGGGTCGGCTCTAAAGCGCCTTTAAAGGTTTTGAGGTCGGCTCGGAGCTGGCCGCCAGGGGGATGCGGGCGACGAAGAGGGCGCCGCCGGTCTTCGATTCGGTTGCTTCGACAGTCCCGCCGTGGGAGGCGGCGACGGCGCTGACGATCGCCAGGCCGAGCCCGGTGCCGTTGCCGCGGGCGGTGTCCGCCGGCCCCTGACCGCGGACGAAGCGGTCAAAGACCTGCTCGCGCATCGCGGCGGGGATGCCGGGGCCGTCGTCGGCGACTTCGAGCAGCGCCTGGCCGTCGCTCTCGCCCAGGGTCAGTTCGACGCAGGAGCCGGGAGGGGTGTGGCGGATCGCGTTGTCGAGCAGGTTCAGCACCATGCGGTGGAGCTCGTCGCGGCTGCCTTCCACCCGCAGCGGCCGCTCGTTCTCGACGACCAGGCGGCGGTCGCCCATCAGCGGGGCGACCTCGGCCGCGGCCTCGCCGGCGATCGCCGCCAGGTCGACCCGGCGGTGGGGCTCGAGCCTGCCGGCGTCGGCCCGGGCCAGCAGCAGCAGGTCCGCGATCAGACGGCCCATCCGCTTCGAAGATCGCAGCGCCGAGTCGACGACCTCCCGGTCCTCCTCCTGGTCGGGGCCACCGAGGGAGGCCTGCAGCAGTTCCAGGTTGGCGAGGACGCTGGTCAGCGGCGTCCGCAGCTCGTGCGAGGCGTCGGCGACGAACTCGCGCTGCTTCTGCATCACGCCCTCGCGTTCGGTGCGGGCGGAGTCGAGGGCCCGCAGCATCTCCTCCAGCGTCCGCGCCAGTTCGCCGACCTCGTCGTCGTCGCTCGGCTCCGGCATCTGCCGCGAGGGGTCGCGGGTCGCGGCGATCTCACGGGCGGTGGAGGTCAGGGAGGCGATCGGCCGCATCGCGCGGCGGGCGATCGCGACGCCGGCGACGACCGCGAGCAGAGTTCCGACCAGGATCCCGCCGAGGATCAGGAGCCAGACCCGCCCGACCGTTTCGTCGACGTGGTCGAGGCTGCGGCCGTACTGGACGTACCCGGTCACGACGCGCGCTTCGTCGATCACCGGTTCGGTCGCCACCCGCACCCCCTCGTAGTCGACGAGGCCCGGCCGCGGCGGCCCCAGGGGCGCCTCGCCGCTGGAGTCGATCAGGTGCTTTTCCGGATCGAGGATGCGGGCGGTGGCGTCGTCGGGGAGGACGTAGGCGTCCAGCTGCGGGCCGGCGCGGATCACCGGTTTGCCGCCGAAGGCCGGATAGAAGATCTGCAGCTGCCCGGCGAGGATCTTGGCGCCGCTGCGAACCTCGCCGTTGAAGTCGTCGCGGATCCGTTCGGTGGCGATCTTCCCGATCAGGCCGCCGAAAAGCAGGAGGATGATCAGCGTCAGCCCGGAGGAGACGAGGGCGAGGCGCCAGCGGACCGGCCACGATCTAGGTTTGACGAGGCGGCGGGCGAGCTTCACGTCAGGCTTTGAGGACGTAGCCGGCGCCTCGTTTGGTGTGCAGCAGCCGGCCCTCGCCGCCTTCCTCAAGCTTGCGGCGCAGGTTCGAGACGAAGACGTCGATCGTGTTGGTCGCCGCCATCGGGTCGTAGCCCCAGACCTCGTCGAGCAGGCGCTCCCTGGAGACGACCAGGCGCTCGTTCCGCATCAGGAACTCGAGCAGCTCGAACTCGCGGTTGGTCAGCTCGATCTCGCGCTCGCCGCGTTTGACCTCGCGGGTGTCCGGGTTGAGAGTGAGGTCGCCGACCTCGAGCGAAGCGGCGCCCCGGGGCGGCCGGCGGCGCAGCAGCGCGCGGATCCGCGCCAGCAGCTCCTGGCGCTCGAAGGGCTTCACCAGGTAGTCGTCGGCGCCGCTGTCGAGCCCGGTCACCCGGTCCTCGGTCTCCGAGCGCGCCGTCAGCATCAGGATCGGCACGTCGCCGTCGTCGCGGAGGCGGCGGCAGACCTCGATCCCGTCCATGCCCGGCAGCCCGAGATCGAGGACGACGAGGTCGGGGGTGAACCCGGCTGCGACGTCGAGAGCCTCGACCCCGTCGGCCGAAGTGCGGACTTCATAGCCCTCGTTGCGAAGGGAGCGGCGGAGGACGTCGGCGATGTCGACGTCGTCCTCGACGATCAGGACGCGGCCGCCGGCTTGGTCCAACTCGGAGAGCATCTAGCGATGGTAGCCGCCGATTTGGCCGCTCCGCGCGACTTTTAGCGCGAATTTACCTCGCAGGGGAGTGGCTGCCGGCGTCGAACGGGGGACCATGTTCGTGCGTAAGAAGAGAGGCGGGCCCTCCCGCCGTCGCAAAGCTGCCCCGAAACGGAAGTCGAAAGCGAAAGGCAGGGCGGGGCTGCGGCTGCCGGCCGGCCTCGAGCAGCGCCACCTCGACCTGATCGCCCTCTTCCTGATCGCCTTCGGCGTCTACCTCGTCTTCGTCCTCTTCTTCGGTTGGGAGGGGGGCAAGGTCGGCTACGGGTCGGAAACGGCGCTCGCCTACCTCTTCGGCGAAGTCGGAGCGCGGATCTTCACCGTCCTGCTGCTGGTGGTGGGGGGGATGCTCCTCACCGGGACTTCGGTCTCCGACCTCGCGCGCGGAATTGGCCGCGGTCTGCGGGCGATCTTCCGCGGACTCTTCGCCGGCGGCGACGCCGCCGCCCGCACCGTCGCTAGGACCCACGCCGACTGGCGCGAGCATCGCGAGGCCCGGGCCGAGGCGACGACCCTGGCCGGTCAGACCGACGTGATGAGCTCCTACCCCGAGGAGGACGAGGACTTCGAACCGACCGTCGCCCTCGCCGAGGAGGACGACTTCGACCCACAGGTCTTCGACGCCGCAGCGGAGGAGGAGACCGCCACCCACGTTCTCCCGACTGAGGACGAGGAGGAGCCCGAGGGGATCGAGCTGCAGAACTACGACTCCGAGGACGCGGTCGCCGTGGTCGACGACGGCGACCGGGCCCACGCCGGCCTGACCCCGCTCGGCAACAAGCGCGGCGTGACGATGTCCGAGGAGATCGACTACCGACCGCCGTCCACGAAGCTGCTGGAGCGGGGCAAGAACGACAAGGGCCCGGACCCGAAGGACCACGAAGCCGTCGGCCGCAAGCTGGTCGAGACGCTTGGCCACTTCGGGGTCGAGGCGAAGATCGTCGGCATCGTCACCGGCCCGCACGTCTCCCGCTTCGAGCTGCGCCTGGCGCCGGGGACGAAAGTCAAGAAAGTCACCGAGCTCGCCAACGACATCGCCTACGCACTGGCCTCGACCGACATCCGCATCCTCGCCCCGATCCCCGGCAAGCAGGCCGTCGGCGTCGAGGTCCCCAACCGCACCCGCAAGATGGTCCGCCTCGGCGACATCTACGCGGGCCGGCCGGAGAAGACCTCGCCGCTGGTCGCTTGGCTCGGCAAGGGGATCGACGGCAACGCCGTCTGGACGGACATCGCGAAGATGCCGCATGTCCTCGTCGCCGGCACCACCGGCTCGGGCAAGAGCGGCTGCGTCAACGCGATTCTCTCCTCGATCCTGATGCAGGCCTCGCCGAACGAGGTCCGCCTGGTCCTGGTCGACCCGAAGCAGGTCGAGCTCAACCACTACGAGAACGTGCCCCACCTGCTGACCCCGGTGGTGACCTCGCCGCGCCTCGCCGCCAACGTCCTCTCCAACCTGATCACCGAGATGGAGAGCCGCTACGGGATCATGAGCGAGGCCCGCGCCCGCAACCTCGGCGAGCTCAACCGTGTCCGCCGGAAGAAAGGCGAAGCGCCGCTGCCGCACATCCTCTGCGTGATCGACGAGCTCGCGGACCTGATGATGGTCGCCCCAGCCGAAGTCGAGGACTCGATCATCCGCCTCGCCCAGAAGTCGCGCGCCACCGGCATCCACCTGGTGTTGGCGACCCAGCGGCCCTCGACCGACATCATCACCGGCACGATCAAGGTCAACATCCCCTCGCGGATCGCCTTCGCCGTCTCCTCCCAGACCGACTCGCGGGTGATCCTCGACCAGGGTGGGGCGGAGGCGCTCCTGGGCCAGGGGGACATGCTCTTCCGCGGCGCCGGCACCTCGAAACTGGCCCGCGTCCAGGGCGCCTTCATCACCGAGGACGAGATCGCCCGCATCACCGGGCATTGGGCGAAGCAGGGCGAACCCGAATTCGAGGAGGAGCTGCTGGAGGCGCCCGAAGAGGCCACCGAGGAAGGTCGCGATGACGACTTCGACCCCGACAGCGACGACCTCCTCGACGAGGCGATCCGGCTCGTCGTCCAGACCGAGACCGCGTCGGTCTCGATGATCCAGCGCCGCCTGCGGGTCGGCTACACCCGGGCCGGCCGCCTGATCGACATGCTCGAGCGGCGCGGCGTCATTTCCGGCTACGAGGGCTCGAAACCGCGGCAGGTGCTGATCACCCAGGCCGACCTGTCCCGGGTCCTCGGCGGCGGCGATACCGAGCCTGAGCCGGTCGCCGTCGAGTCGGACCCCGATGCCTAGTCCGCCGAAGCCTTTCCAAAGCGGCCGAAAGGCCGCAAAATGGGGATGTGGACGATGGCGTCGGGAACAAGCTTCGCGAGGCCAGGGCGCGGCGGAAGCTGAGCCTCCAGGAGGTCGAGGAAGCGACCAGGATCCGCGGCCGCTACCTGCAGGCGATCGAGGACGAAGACTGGGAGCAGTTGCCCGGGGAGACCTATGCCCGGGCCTTCGTCCGCACCTACGCGGACTTCGTCGGCCTCGACGGGGCCCGCCTCGCCGAGGAACAGCGTCAGGCGCAGGGTGCGGCGAGACCCGGCGAGCGACTGCCGCGCGTGGATCCCCGGCCTCGGCGGGTGGGTCGGCGGCGTCGGCGCCGGGTCCCGCCGCGGCTCGTCACGGCCCTTGTCGTCGTCCTCGTGATCGGGGCGCTGATCGGCATCGCCCTGGCCGGCGGCGGTGGTGGGGGCGAGCCCTCGACCAGCTCGGGCCCGAGCCTCGGGCAGGCGCAGGCGGTGGCGCCCGCGAACGCGAGCGGAGCGCCCCGACCCGGCCCGAGCGACCACTCGCTGGGGCTCCTCGCCACCGGCGAAGTCTGGGTCTGCCTGCTCGGCGGCGACGGGACGCCGCTAATCGCGGGCGCGATCCTCGAACCCGGCGACGCCGAGGGACCCTTCCGGTCCGGTAGCTTCACCCTCGCGCTGGGCAACGGCGCCATCGAGATGACCGTGGACGGCAAAGAGCGGAACCTCCCCGAATCCTCCAGCCCGATCGGGTTCGAGGTCGACCCCCGGGGGTCGGTGCGCGAGCTGCCCGAAGGCGAACGGCCGACCTGCACGTGATCCGCGCCGGCATCGTCGTCACCGGGACCGAGGTGATCACCGGTCGCATCGCGGACAGCAACGGCCCGTGGGTCTCCGAGCGGCTGGCCGAGGCCGGGGTCGAGGTCGCCCACATCCTCGTCGTCGCCGACCGGCCCGACGACCTCGAGGCGGCGCTGCGGTTCATGGCGGCGCAGAAGATGGACCTCGTCGTCACCACCGGGGGCCTGGGGCCGACGGCGGACGACCTGACGGCCGAGGTCGTCGCCCGCTTCGCCGGCCGCGAGATGGTCCTGGACGAGGGGATGGAAGCGAAGATCGCCGAGATCCTCTCCGGCTTCGCGCAGCGGTTCCGCCTCGACGAGGCGGCGCTGCAGGAGGCCAACCGCAAGCAGGCGATGGTGCCGGAGGGGGCGACTCCGCTCGACCCGGTCGGCACTGCCCCGGGGCTGGTCGTGCCGGCGGGAGAGCAGGTCGTGGTCGTCCTGCCGGGGCCGCCGCGGGAGCTGCAGCCGATGTGGTCGGCGGCGGTGGAGACGCCGCCGGTACGGGAGATCCTGGAGCGGGCGACGCCGCTCCGCGCCTACACGATGCGGATGTTCGGGGTGCCGGAGTCGGAAATCGCCAAGAGCCTGCGGGAGATGGAGGCGGAGGGGCTGGAGCTGGCCTCGGTCGAGGTCACCACCTGCCTGCGGCGGGGAGAGATCGAGATCGACGTCCGCTACCGGGACGAGGCGGAGGCGGTCGCCGAGGAGGTGCGGGAAGGGCTGCTCCGGCGCCACCGGGAGGAGACCTTCAGCCTCGACGGCGAGACGATCGACGCCCAGGTGGCGACGCTGCTGCTCGGCCGCCGCCTGGCCCTCGCCGAGTCCTGCAGCGGCGGCCTGCTGGCGGCCCGGATCACCGACCTCGCCGGCGCCTCCGAGTACTTCGCCGGCGGCGTCGTCGCCTACTCGAACGAGGCGAAGGCGGGGATGCTCGGGGTCGACCCGGAGCTGATCGAGGCCAAGGGGGCCGTCTCGCCCGAGGTGGCGGAGGCGATGGCGGTCGGCGCGATCGAGCGCTTCGAGGCCGACGTCGCCGTCTCGATCACCGGCATCGCCGGGCCGGGTGGCGGCAGCGAGGAGAAGCCGATCGGCTACGTCTGCTTCAACGCGCGCCTCGCCGACGGGACCGCGATCGCGCGGGACCCAGTGATCCCCGGCGGCAGATCCGACATCCGCGAACGCTCGGCCCTGGTCGGGATGCACCTGCTGCGGATGCTGCTGAAAGGTGATGAGAGCCCTTTGTAAACCTGCCTGTACCGGGCTATGGTCGGTCCATGAGGCGGGCTGGCGAATCGGATATGCGGGGTCCTGGTCCTATGGCTTGCACTGTGCTCCTCTGCCGTCGCGGATTCCGGAGCGCAGATGGCCACCTCCGCCGGAGATTTCACCAAGGCGGAAACTGACTCCGAGGGAAGACTCACGGTCCATGGATGGTCGGCCTGGGATGGATGCGAGGGTTCCATGGTGGACCAAAGCCACCCGTGGCTCTACGACCTCACGAATCCGCCCACCGGCACCTACTGGATCGGAGATTCGTGCCGATGGCAACCATTCTTGACGCTTGGTCCCGGCGAGTCTGCCTCCGATTGCTCGACGCCCGCACGCGACCTCGTTGGCCCCCCTGACCCAGAAGTTGAGCTGCTCTGGGAGGGCTCGACCGCCTGGCGAACCGAGGAACGGGAACAGACCTTCGAGCTGAATGGAGTGAATCCCCAAGCCGGGGGACGACTCCTCTGCCTTGCGACCATGTTCACCGGCCCCGACCTCTGTTCCATCGGCGCCTTGGACTGGGTTTGCGAACGGGCGATGTCGGAAATGATCGTGCTCGCTTCCCTGAAGCGGCAGGAGCAGCCCGAGGCGGAAAAGCTTCTCGCAGAAGATCGGCCGGAGGGTCTCGAGGTCATCCTTCCAGAGGTGCCGCGGACGGTGCCGCGGAAATCCTGTCGACCCGCCAAGGCTTCACCGCGAAAGAGAGGCTGTGGCAGGAAACACTCCCGGTCTAAGTCCTTCTCCCGCGCCAAAGATATTCCCGTTCCGCGAGCTAGCGGTGTTGTTCCGTATGCGGTGGCCCCGTAGTTTGGGGGCGTGGCAAAGGAGCGACTGAAAAGCCCGCGGGTGCGCCTGTTCGTCGCGCTCGACCTCCCCGACGATCTCCGTGAGGGAATCGCGGCGTGGGGCAGGGGGGCACTGGCCGATCCGGCTCTGCGGCCGGTGGCGCAGGAGTCCCTCCACGTCACCCTGGCCTTCCTCGGGCACCGCTACGAGAAGGAGGCCGGGGAGATTGCCGCGGTGGTGGAGGAGTGCGCCGCTCCGACCCCCTGGGTGGAGCTGCTCGACCCCGAGCAGCGACCGCCGCGGGGGCGGGCGCGTCTCTTCGCGCTGCCGGTTCTCTCTCCGGGGACCGAGGCCCTGCAGGCAGAGGTTGAGCAGGGGCTGGTCGCCGGCGGTTTCTACAAGCCGGAGAAGCGGCCCTTTTGGCCGCATGTGACCGTTGCGAGGGTGCGTCCGGAGGGGCGGGGATCGAGGCGGCCGGCGGTCGTCTCCGAACCGCCCGGGAAGCTCCCGGAGGGCCTTCTGGAGGCACGGATTTGCCGCCGGATGACCCTCTACCGTTCTGAACTCAAGCCGACCGGTGCGCGCTACGTGCCGTTGGCACAAGTCGAGCTGCCCGGGTGAGGCAGCAGTTAGGTGACCGAGATGGCAGATAGGAAAACGACCTTGAACGACGTCTCCGCGAAGGAGGCGAAAGCGAAGGACGCCGCGCTGGAGAACACCGTCAGCGGCATCAGGAAAGAGTTCGGCGAGGGTGCGCTGATGCGCCTGGGCGACAAGGGCACGGTCAAGGTCGAGGCGATCCCGACCGGCTCCCTCGCCCTCGATCTCGCGCTCGGGATCGGCGGCGTTCCGCGCGGCCGGATCGTCGAGATCTTCGGCCCGGAGTCCTCCGGTAAGACGACGCTGGTCAACCACATCATCGCCCAGGCCCAGGCGATGGGCGGCGTCTGCGCCTTCATCGACACGGAGCACGCGATCGACCCCGTCTACGCGCGGGCGATCGGTGTCGACACCGACGAGCTGCTCGTCTCCCAGCCCGACTACGGGGAGCAGGCGCTGCAGATCGCCGACCGGCTGATCGCCTCGGCGGCGGTCGACGTGGTCGCGATCGACTCGGTCGCGGCGCTGACCCCGAAAGCCGAGCTCGACGGACAGATCGGCGATACCACCGTCGGCCTCCAGGCCCGCTTGATGTCCCAGGCCATGCGCAAACTGGCCGGAAACCTCAACCGGACCAACACCGTCTGCCTCTTCACCAACCAGATCCGCGAAAAGGTCGGCGTCCAGTTCGGGTCGCCGGAGACCCAGCCGGGAGGACGGGCGCTGAAGTTCTATTCCTCGCAGCGCCTCGACATCCGCCGCATCGAGACGCTGAAGGAAGGCACCGAGGCCGTCGGCAACCGGGTTCGCGTCAAAGTCGTCAAGAACAAGGTCGCCTCTCCCTTCCGTCAGGCCGAATTCGACATCGAGTACGGGGTCGGGATCTCGCGCGAGGGCGGGCTGCTCGACTTCGGCATGGAGCAGGACCTGGTCCAGAAATCCGGTTCGTTCTTCTCCTACGGGGAGACGCGGCTCGGCCAGGGACGCAACAACGCGAAGCAGTTCCTGATCGACAACCCGGAGCTGGCTCTGGAGATCGAAACCAAGGTCCGCGCGGCCCTGGGAATCGACGGCGAGGCCGCTCCGGCTGCCGAAGAGGAGGCCCCTCCGGCAGCGGCAGAGGCGAGGGCGGCCTGAGCCGCTTTCGTCTCGGGGCAGGCTGAGCGCCGACCCCTATAGGATCGCCCGCGCACATGAGCAACGAGACCCTCTTCTACGTCTGCGGCGGCGTCCTCGCCGTCTCGGCCGTGGTCACCACTTTTGCCGGTCTGAAACTGAAGGGCTTCCCCGGACGCGGTTTCTCGCTCGTCGTCATCTGGTTCGCCGTCTTCGTCGTCGGCGCCGCCACTTTCGCCGTCCGCTACTCCAACGAAGAGCAGGAGCACCGCGCGGCCGAGCTGGAGAAAGCCGGCGAGGAGATCGAAGCGGCCGAGAATGAGGGCGGCTTCGGGAACGAAGGCGGCGCGCTCGGGGGCGAAACCGAGGAGGGCGAAGAAGAAGCCGAAGAAGCGGAAGAGGGGCCGGAGGAAGAAGAACCGGTCGGTCCCACCGCCGGAGAAGCTTCCTCGACGACCCTCGACCTCGCCGCCGACCCCACCGCTCTGGCCTTCGACAAGACCGAGCTCGAAGCCAAAGCCGGAAAAGTGACGATCGACTTCACCAACCCCTCCGCGATCCCGCACAACGTCGTGATCGAGGAAGACGGCAAAGAACTGGCGGGGTTCGAACCGATCGCCGAAAGCGAGGAAACGCTGGAGGCGGAACTCGAACCGGGCACCTACGAGTTCATCTGCAGCGTCCCGGGTCATGCCGAGGCAGGCATGAAAGGCACCCTTACCGTCGAGTAGGCCGGCGCATCTCGGCGCTACTCTGCCGATGATGAGCCAGAAGTTCCACGTCACCACCTTCGGGTGCCAGATGAACGTGCACGACTCCGAGCGGATGCGGGGGATGCTGGCCTCGCTTGGCTACGAGGAGGCCCCGGAGCGGGGGGAAGCGGACCTGATCCTCTTCAACACCTGCTCGATCCGCGAGTCCGCCGACAGCCGCTTCATCGCCCACCTGGGGGAGGCGAAGCGCCTCAAGTCCGAAGAGCCCGGCCGCGTTGTCGGGGTCGGCGGCTGCTGGGCGCAGTCGGTCAAGGAGGAGGTCTTCGAGCGGTTCCCGTTCGTCGACGTCGCCTTCGGGCCTGGCCAGATCCACAAGCTGGCCGAGTTCCTCAACAGCGACTCGCTCAGCGCCCAGGGCTACTTCGAGTTCGAGGACTTCTCCGGCCATCTGCCGACCCGGCGCGAGCGCGAGTTCCAGGGCTGGCTGCAGATCTCCCAGGGCTGCAACTGCGTCTGCTCCTACTGCATCGTCCCCTCGACCCGCGGCCGCGAGGTCAGCCGCGACCCCGAGGAGCTGATCCTCGAGGCGCAGGCGCTGGCGGCCGACGGCGTCCGCGAGGTGACCCTTCTGGGCCAGAACGTCAACAGCTACGGCCGCGACCTCCCCCGGGAGAAGCGGATCGGCTTCTCCGACCTGCTGCGGCGGGTCGACGCGATCGCGGGAATCGAGCGGATCCGGTACACGAGCCCCCACCCGAAGGACATGAAGGAGGACGTGATCCGGGCCCACGCCGAGCTCCCGTCCCTCTGCGAGCAGATCCACCTGCCGCTGCAGTCGGGCTCGAGCGCGGTGCTGAAACGGATGCGGCGCACCTACGACCGCGGCCGCTACATGGACCGGGTGGCGCTGATCCGCGAGCACGTGCCCGACTGCGCAATCACCACCGACATCATCGTCGGCTTCCCCGGCGAGACCGAGGGGGACTTCGCTGAAACGCTGGAGGTGGCAGAGGAGGTCGGCTACGACGGCGCCTTCACCTTCATCTTCTCGCCGCGCCGGGAAACCGAGGCGGCGACGATGGACGGACAGCTGCCGCACCCGCTCAAGGTCGAGCGCCTGGAACGGCTGGTCGAGGTCGTCCAGCGGCGCGCCGCCGAGCGCGCCCAGCGCTTCGTCGGCCGCACGATGGAGGTGCTGGTCGAAGGCACGAGCCGCACCGACGAGACGAAGCTGCGCGGTCGCACCAGGCACGGCAAGGCGGTCAACTTCGACGGGGTCGCGGAGACGGGGGAGCTGGTCGAGGTCGAGATCGAAAGCGCCACCTCGCAGACCCTGAGCGGCGTCCTCGCCCGCCCCCTGACGCCCCTGCTCTGAGGCCTTGAGGGTCATCGGGATCTTTGGCCCGACGGGGGTCGGCAAGACCGGGGTCGCCGTCGGGCTGGCGCAGCTGCTCCGCGAGCGCGGCGAGGACCCCGTGGCGATCAACTGCGACGCGCTGCAGGTCTACGAGGGCCTCGGGGTGCTGACCGGGGCAGCCACGCCCGAGGAGCAGGAGTGGCTGGAGCACCGGCTGCTCGGATTCGTCCCCGTCACCGCCGACTTCTCGGTCGGCGACTACATGCCGCTGGCGCACCGCGAAGTCGACGCGGCTCTGGAAGCGGGGAGGAGGCCGATCGTCGTCGGCGGCACCGGCCTCTACCTGCGCGCCGCGCTCGCCGACCTCTCGCTGGAGAAGGTGCCGCCGGAATCCGAGGGCTCGGAGCTTTGGTCCCCCAAGACCCGACACCCGACGACGATCTTCGGCCTCGACATGGACCGCGAGCTGCTCTACGAGCGGATCGACGCCCGCACCGAGGCGATCGTCGCCGCCGGCGCGGACGCGGAGGCCCGCCGCGCCGACGCCCTCGGCCCCGGCCGCACCGCCCGCAAAGCCCTCGGGTTCGACGAGCTCCTCGCCGGCGACCTGGAGACGATGAAGAAGCGCTCCCGCAACTACGCCCGCCGCCAGCTCACCTGGATGCGAAAAATCCCGAACCACGAGCTGGTCGAGCGGACGGGCCTGAGCGACGAGGAGGTCGCGGCGGCGATTCTCAATAGGCTGGCGCCGTGAAGTTCGAGAAGTGGCAGGCCCTCGGCAACGATTACCTGATCTTCGAGCGGGACCGGTTGCCCTGGGAGCTGACGGCGACCCGGGTCGAGTGGCTCTGCGACCAGCACTTCGGCGTCGGCGCCGACGGCGTCCTCCTGCTCTCCAAGAGCGAGGACCCCGAGTTCGTCGCCGACCTGCGGATCTTCAACCCCGACGGCTCCGAGGCCGAGCTCTCCGGCAACGGCGCCCGCGAGGCGATTCTCTACCTGCGCCGCAACGGCTGGACCGACGCCGAGGAGTTCGCGATCTCCACGGTCGCCGGGCCGATCCGGCCGACGATCACCGGCGAGCTGACCTGCTCGGTCGACATGGGCAGGGCCTCGACCACCTCGAAGGACTTCCCCTCCGGCCCCGAGGATGGGCGCGGCAGGCTCGAGTCCGGCGGGCGCGAGTGGGAGTTCCAGCACGTCTCGATCGGCAACCCGCAGTGCGCGATCGTCGTCGACGCCGGGGAGCTCGACGGGCTCGACCTCGGCGCGATCGGTCCCGGGATTGAAGCCAACGAGCTCTTCCCCAACCGCACCAACGTCAGCTTCCTCGCCGTCGAGGGCAACCGGGTGCGGGCGCGGATCTTCGAGCGCGGGGTGGGGGAGACGCTCTCTTCCGGCACCGGCGCCAGCGGCGCCGCCGTCACCGCCTTTCTCCGCGGGGCCCCGAGTCAGCTCGTCGTCGAGCTGGAAGGGGGGGAGCTGCAGATCGAGATCGGCGAGGACCTGGCGGTGCGGCTCGACGGCTGGGCCGAGCCCGTCTTCAGCGGCGAGCTGTCCCCGGAGCTGGTCCAGGCGCTCGCCGAGCTGGACGGCGAGCACTAGCCCTGATCGCATAGATTCCCGCGCCCATGGGCATCGCCGACCCCTCCAAGCGCCTCGAGGCCATCCCGCCGTACAAGTTCCAGGAACTCGAGCAGCAGATCGCCGACAAGCGCGCCGCCGGCATCGACGTGATCAGCCTCGGGATCGGCGACCCCGACCAGCCGACCTACTCCCACGTGGTCAAGGCGATGCAGGAGGCCGTGGCCGACCCTGCCTACCACCAGTACCCGAGCAACCGCGGGCGCGAGGAGTTCCGCAGCGCCTTCGCCGGGTTCTACGACCGCCGCTTTGGGGTCGAGATCGACCCCAAGACCGAGGTGATCCCGGCGATCGGCGCCAAGGAGTGCATCTACAACCTCTGCTTCGCCTTCCTCGATCCGGGCGACGTTGCCCTCGCCTCAGATCCCGGCTACCCCGTCTACACGGGCGGCCCGATCCTCGCCGGGGCCAAGGCCGAGCTGCTGCCGCTGGTACCGGAGCTGGGCTTCGCGCCGGACCTCAGCGCCGTCCCCGCCGACGTCGCCGCCCGGGCGCGGCTGATGTTCCTCAACTACCCGAACAACCCGACCGGGGCCGTCGTCCCCGAGGGGTTCTTCGAGATGGTCGTCTCCTTCGCCAAGGAGCACGAGATCCTCGTCGTCCACGACAACGCCTACTCGGAGACCACCTACGACGGCTACGTCGCCCCGAGCTTCCTCGCCACGCCTGGCGCCAAGGAGGTCGGGGTCGAGGTCTTCTCGCTCTCCAAGGGCTACAACATGACCGGCTGGCGCTGCGCGGCGATCCTCGGCAACGCCGAGGCGATCCAGACCTACTGGCGGCTGAAGACCAACGTCGACTCCGGCCTCTTCGAGGCGGTCCAGATGGCCGGCGTCGCCGCCCTGGAGGGTCCCGAGGGCCCGCTCGAGCGGATGAACGAGACCTACGCCCGCCGCCGCGACCTCGTCGTCTCCGCCCTCGACCAGATCGGCGTCCAGGTCGCCTCGCCGAAGGGGACGATCTACGTCTGGGCCCCGGTCCCCGAGGGACACACGTCGACCTCCTTCTGCGAGCTCGTGCTCGAAGAGGCCGCCGTCGTCATCTCGCCGGGCTCCATGTACGGGCCCAGCGGCGAGGGCTTCTTCCGCATCTCCTTGACCGCCCCCGACGAGCGGATCGAAGAGGCGGTCGAGCGGATGCGCAAGCACCTGAGCTGAGCATCAACCGCTCTACACTGGGCCTATGGCTGCGGTACGGAGGGGGTACTGGTCGGTGGTAATGGCGCTGGTGTGGATGCTGGGCCTCGCGGCCTTCGCCATGGGGGCCGGGGGGCAGCAGCGCTATGGGTTGGCCTGCGCTGCGAAGGTACCTGAAGTGGACTGGTTACGGCCGGCTGTGACGCGGTGCTTCTCGCAGCCCAACCACGAGGGCGCCATCCCGATCGCCTGGACTTTGGATGAGGAACGGGTGCCCCCCGCGCCCGGTTCCAGGAGCATCGCCATAGCAGTACAGGAGGAATACTGCGCCAGCGGTAGGAACCCGATCCCCTACCTCGACAAGCCGGAGGTTGCTTACTTGAAGCGGTCCGTCGTGATCAACGTGTGGGTTCATCCGCCGGAAGGGTTCAGCACCTGCCAGAGCAATCCGGTGGGGCATCTCAGGGTAAAGCTGCCGGGACCGCTGGGAAACCGGACTCTCTTCGACGGGGCGAGCGATCCGCCCCGGCGGGTCAAACCGGGCGAAGACCCTCGGCGACCCTCGCGCTAGGCCGCTTCGCGCTCGGCGCGCTTGCGCCAGTAGCGGTTGAGGCCGCTCCACTGGTAGGCGGTGGGAACGGCCTGCAGGAGCTCGTCGAGCGTGTCGCCCGCGATCCCTTCCTCGGCGAGGGCGCGGCGTATGCGGGCCTCGTTGTCGGCGTCGTAGGCGGGCTTGTCCATCTGCCGTGCCAGCTCGGCCTCTTCGCGCAGTCTCGCCTTGACCATCTCGATGTGGCCGGGGATGTCGTTCTCAATGGCGCCGAAGTGGGTTAGCGCAAGGCGCTGCGGCGACCAGGCGGCGACGGTGTCGAGGCTTTCCTCCCAGACCTCGATGTCGATGTCGGGCGGGGGAGTGGGGGGCACGATCAGGTTCGAAGGGGGGATGCGGCAGGCGGCGACGTCGCCGACGAAGGCGGTGCCGCTGTCCTCGTGGAAGTAGCAGACGTGGTGGGAGGCGTGACCGGGGGTGTAGGCGACCCTCATCCCGTGCACGGTCTCGCCGCCGGCGAGCGGCCGCACGTTGGCCTCGGGCACCGGCAGGATCTCCCCCCAGAGGTACTCCAGCTTGTCGCCGTAGAGGCGCTCGGCGCTGGCCAGCAGCTTCGAGGGGTCGACCAGGTGCGGGGCGCCGCGCTCGTGGACGTAGACCTCCAGGTCCGGCCAGCGGCGCACCAGCGCTCCCGTCGCGGCGGCGTGGTCGAGGTGGATGTGGGTGAGGAGCAGCGCCCGCGGCCGCTCGTCCCCGATCGCCTCCAGGACGGTGGAGAGCGAGGACTCCGGCCCGGGATCGACGAGGGCACCATCGACCTCCCAGCAGCCGATCACGTGCGGCCGCCCAAGGTGCATGACGTCGATTACGCGCACAGGCGCAGCTTATGCAGAGGGGGCGGGGAAGCGGTCGTCCGCCTCCAGCATCTGCCGCAGGCCCTCTTCCATGCCCCGCGGCGAGTAACCGAGCTCGCGCTGGGCCTTGTCGTAGCTGGCCCAAAAGGTGACGTTGTCGCCGGAGCTGATCAGCTCGCGCAGGTTCGGCGGCTGTCCCATCACCTTGCCGACCAGGGGGCCGATCGGGATCATCGCCTTCATCAGCCCGGTGGGCAAATTCCGCTTCGGTGCCGTGCGGCCGCTGACCCGGGCCACCGTCTCGATCGCCTCGCGCATGGTCGTCACCGGGCCGCTGATCACGTAGGTCTCGCCGAGCTTGCCCTTGTCGAGCGCCAGGAGGATGCCGCCGGCGATGTCCTCGACGTGGGTCATGCAGATCCCCAGCTCCGGGAAGGGCAGCAACGGCAGCTTGCCGGCGAAGAACTGCTCGAGTAGGTCGGCGACCTGCGAGGTGTCGCCGGGCCCGTAGACGCCGCCCGGCTGGACGATGATCGCCGGCAGGCTCCGCTCGTCGATCATCCGCTGGACGACCTTGTGCGCCTCGAGCTTGGTCTCCTCGTAGTAGGAGGTGAAGTCGGTCTCGGGGTTCTCGTAGGACTCGTCGACGACCTCGTTGTGGGTGTTGCCGAAGATGCCGACGGTCGAGACGTAGACGACGCGCGGGACCTTGGCCTCCAGCGCCGCCTCCATCACCCTCCGGGTCCCCTCGACGTTGGCCTCCCACATCTCCGGCCGCTGCTTCGCCGGGATCCCGACCTCGTACATGGCCGCCGCGTGGATGACCGCGTCGCAGCCGGCCATGCCGTTGCGCAGCGCCTCGGTGTCGTTGAGGTCGCCGTTGATCAGCTCGCAGCCGAGCTCCCGCAGCGTCGCGCCCTTCGCCGGGGTGCGGACGAGGCAGACGACCTCATCGCCGCGGCCGCGCAGCTGGCGCGCGACCTCGCCGCCGATGAAGCCGGTTCCCCCGGTGAGGAAGACCTTCACGCAAGGCACCCTAACCGCTTGGGCCCGACGCTTACAATCTCCCTGAGTGCAAGGTTCGGGAAACGGCAGAGAGAGCGAGGTCCGCGTCGCGGGCTCGAGCAACGGTGCCGGCGTCTCGAACCGGCGGGCCCGCCAGCGCGCGCTCGCGATCGGCATCGTCGACGGGCGCGAGGAGGGCGAGCCGCTGGCCGAGCTGAAGGAGCTGCTGCGGACCGCCGGGGTCGCGACCGCGGGGGTGGCGACCCAGCAGCGACCGCAGCCAGATCCGGACCGCTACTTCGGGCGCGGCCGGCTCGAGGAGCTGAGGCGGGAGATCGCTGGCTGCGACGCCAACCTGGTCGCCTGCGACGACGAGCTGGCGCCGCGCCAGGAGCGCAACCTCGAGGCCGCGCTCGGGGTGCCGGTGATCGACCGCACCGCCGTGATCCTCGACATCTTCGCCGACCACGCCCATTCGGCCGAGGGCAAGCTGCAGGTCGAGCTGGCCCAGCTCGAATACAACATGGCCCGCATGCGGGGTCTCTGGACCCACCTGGAGCGGCTCGGTGCCGGGCGCATGGACGGCGGCATCGGCACCAGGGGCCCGGGCGAGAGCCAGATCGAGACCGACAGGCGCCTCGCCCGCAACCGCATCTCCGCGCTGCGGCGGCGCCTGCGGGAGACGGAAAAGAACCGCGGCGTCATGCGCGCCCGCCGCGAAAGCTCCTCGCTGCCGCGGGTCGCCCTCGCCGGCTACACCAACGCCGGCAAGTCGACGCTGCTGAACGCCCTCACCGGGGCCGAGGTCGAGGTCCGGGACCGGCTCTTCCACACCCTCGACCCGACGACGCGGAACTTCGAGCTCTCCGGCCGCGACTACCTCCTCACCGACACCGTCGGCTTCATCGAGAAGCTGCCCCACCAGCTGGTCGAGGCGTTCAAGGCGACGCTCGAGGAGACCGTCCTCGCCGACCTGATCCTCCACGTGGTCGACGCTTCCGCCTCCGAGGAGCGCCGGCTCGCCGACATTCAGGCCGTCGACGACGTCCTGGAGGAGATCGGCGCCGGCGACAAGCCGCGGCTGCTCGTCTTCAACAAGGTCGACCTTCTGAGCGCCGAGGAGCGCCGCGAAGCCGAGCTCGACCACCCCGAGGCGACGCTGATCTCGGCCCGGGAGGGGGAGGGCCTGGAGCTGCTGCGAGAGCGGATCGAGGCCGCCTTCGAGGAGACGCTGACCGAGGTCCGACTGCTGATCCCCTACTCGCAGGGGGCCCGTCTGCACGAGTTGCACGAAGTTGCCGGCGACCTGGAGCGGACCGAGCGCGAGGACGGGGTCCTCGTCCACGCCAAGGTCCCCTCGGCGGAGATGCACCGGTTCAGCGACCTGGCTGTGGCCTGAGCGGGGGCCTATGTAGGCTCCCGCCCGTGCAGCTCCCCGTCGCCAAGCTCAAGCAGGGCGCGATCCTTCCCTCGCGCACCCATCAGGGGGATGCCGGCCTCGACCTCTACGCCTGCGAGACGGCCCACATCGGGCCCGGCGAGCGCTGGAGCGTCGGGACTGGGATCGGGGTCGAGATCCCCGCCGGCCACGCCGGCCTGGTCCTGCCGCGCTCCGGGCTCGCGCGCGACCACGGGATCGCCCTTGTCAACGCCCCCGGCCTGATCGATTCGGGCTACCGAGGGGAAGTGCGGGTCCTGCTGCTCAACACCGACCCGGCCGAGACCTTCAGGGTCGAGCCGGGCGACCGCATCGCCCAGCTGGTCCTGACGCAGATCGCACTCGCCGAGCCGGTCGAGGCGAGCGCGCTGACCGAGTCGGCGCGCGGCGAGGGCGGCTTCGGCTCCTCCGGCCGCTAGCCGCGCTGAGCAGCCCGCCGGGCGGACTCGTGGGCGGCGGCCTCTAGCTCGTCGGGGAGCGGCTCCAGCTCGGGACGGGTGCCGTAGCGGCGCTCCAGGGCGAGGGCGATCAGGTAATCGGCGAGCCAGGCGTTCTTCGGCAGCAGCGGCCCGTGCAGGTAGGTGCCGATGACGTTGTCCCGCCGCACGCCCTCGAAGCCGTCGCGGTCGTTGTTGCCGTGCCCGGAGATGACCTTCCCCAGGGGCTGCGCGTCCGGACCCAGGTAGGTGCGGCCGCCGTGGTTCTCGAACCCGGCGATCAGCCGCGGACCGGTGCCTAGGTCGGCCTCGATCGCGACGTTGCCGATCAGCCGCGGACCCGGCTCGCGGACCGTCTCCAGGTCGGCGATGCCGAGGCCTGGCAGCTTCTCCTCGCCGAGCTGGTAGCTGTGGCCGAGGAGCTGGTAGCCGCCGCAGACGGCGAGCAGGACGGCGCCGTCGTCGGCCGCGGCGGCGATCGCCCCCTGCTTGGTCGCGACCATGTCGGCGGCGACCGCGCGCTGGTCGCGGTCCTGGCCGCCACCGACGTAGAAGAGGTCGTGGGCGGCCGGGTCGACGGCCTCGCCGGGACCGGCGCCGCTGTGGGCGAAGCCGATCCCCCGCCACTCGCAGCGGCGCTGCAGGAAGAGGATGTTGCCGCGGTCGGCGTAGATGTTCATCTGCTCCGGGTAGAGGCTGAGGACGCGCAGCTCCATCAGGCCTTCTCCAGGAGGACGACGAGGGAGCCGACGTGGAGGTCGGTCGGCGGGATCTCGCGGCGGCCGGCCGGGAGGAGCCCGAAGGGCGCGGCCTCGGCCTCCAGTTCGGCGGTGCTGAAGGTGGCGATCCGGACCTCGTTCGGCTCCTCGCTCAGCGACCCCTCCGGCGAGACCGTCTGGCGCAGCCGCCTGACCACGATCTCGCCCGGGCCGACCGCCGCCTCGACCGCCAGGCTCGAGTAGACCCAGCCGTCAACCTCGCGCACGTCGGGGAGGGGAGGGGGGGCGCCGTCCGGCTCTGGCATCGCCTCGATGATCGCCGCGGCGAAGAGGCCGCCCGGCCGCAGCGCCGCGGCGACGCAGCGAAGGCAATCGGCCCGCTCGGCCGCGTCGGGAAGCAGCTGCAGCAGGTGGGTGGGGGCGAGCGCCAGCGAGGCCTGCGCCTCCAGCGAGAACTCCCGCGCGTCGGCCTCCAGCGCGGCGATCGGGAGGTCGGAGCCGCGCTCCGCGAGCGCCGCGAGCAGGGCGGGGTCGCGATCGAGCCCGACCACCTCGTGGCCGCGGCGCGCCAGGTGGAGCGCCACGCGCCCCGTCCCGCACCCGAGCTCGAGCACCGGCCCGCCCTGGCGCTCCGCCAGCTCCTCCCAGAGCGGCAGGTCGGCCGCGTAGGCGCTGTTCTCGACGTCGTGCCAGATCGCCTCCGCCCCTGCCCTCATCGCCAGAACTCCTCGGCGAGGCCGCGGTCGGAGAGCAGCTTGCGCAGCTCGAGCAGGGCGGTGTAGGTGGGGAGGGCGAAGAGGCGGCCGTCGGCCTTCGCCACGGCCTCGTCGAGGGACGCCTCGATCCCCGGCACGACCTCGATCGCCTCCTCAGCCCAGCCGGCGTACTTCAGCCGCAGCGCCATCTCCGGCGCCCTGGTCCCGGAGCAGACGACCCGCCGCACCGCCCCCGCCAGCAACTCGAAGTCCGCGTCCCAGACCCAGGAGACGTCGCGCCCGTCGGCGATCCGGTCGTTGAGGGCGATCCAGAGGTCGACCTCGCCGCGCTCGCGGCTCTCCAGCAGCAGCGTCCGCAGCACCTCGTTGGCGCCGGCGGGGTTCTTGATCAGGAGGATCGAGACCGGCACCCCCGCGACCGCGATCGTCTCCACCCGGCCGAAGGCGGCTCGCGTCTCTCCCAGGGCCGAGGCGATCGTCTCCGGCGCGACGCCGAGCTGGAGGCCGGCCGCGACTGCCCCGAGGGCGTTGTAGACGTTGTAGAGGCCGGGCAAGGGGAGGTCGAGGTCGATCTCGCCGGAGGGGGTTCGAACCCGCGACCGAGACCCCTCCATCCCGCGCAGCTCGATCGCGGTGGCGGCGACCTCCGGCCGCGGCCGCTTGGCGCCGCAGTTCGGGCACGAGTAGTGGCCGAGGTGGCCGACGAAGGCGCGCTCGTAGGCGTAGGGGTGGCCGCAGCGGCGGCAGTGCTTGGCGTCGAAGGCGTGCTGGAGCTCCGGCAGCGCCTGGGAGGGGTCCTCGATCCCGAAGTAGAGGACGCCCTCGCGCTCCGCCCCCTCCGGGTCGCGGCCGAGGTCGGCGATCAGCGGGTCGTCGGCGTTGAGCGCGAAGCGGGTCCGGCCGGCCCGTGCCGCCACCGCCTTCGCCCACTCGTCCGCCAGCGCCTCCATCTCGCCATAGCGGTCGAGCTGGTCGCGGAAGAGGTTGCCGAGGACGATCAGCGAGGGCTCGAGCTGCTCGGCGACGCGCGGCAGCCAGGCCTCGTCGACCTCGAACAGGCCCTCGTCCCCCCGCTGCTCGAGCAGCGCCGTCGCCACCCCCCAGGTCATGTTCGAGCCGGCGCGGTTGTGGACGGGGTGGCGGCCGGCGGCGGCGAGGACGCCGGCGATCATCCCCGCCGTCGTCGTCTTGCCGTTGGTGGCGCTGACGATCGTCGTCCCGCGGTCGAGCCCGGAGCCGAGCCGGGCGATCGCCTCCGGCTCGAGCCGCAGCAGCACGCGCCCGGGCAGCGTCGTGCCGCCGCCGCGGCCGCTGGCGCGGCTGGCCCTGCCGACGGCGCGGGCGAGCGCGACCTTGGCCCTGAACAGGCCGCCGGCCGCCATCAGTCCGCGTCGCCGGGGACGAGGATCGAGAGGCAGCTGGGCAACACCCGCAGCGAGACCGGCAGGTCGGTGAGGTGGTCGCCGTCGGCGTAGACGGGAAATGGGCGGCTGGCGTCGAGCTCGAGGCGGGACGTGCGGAAGACGCTGACCTCGTCCTTGCCGATGTGGGCGCCCTTGAGGACGTCGCGGAGGCCGCTGAGGAAGCGCAGCCTGCCCACGTCTTCGATCGCGACGACGTCGAATTCGCCGTCGTCGATCTTCGCCTCCGGGGCGATGTACATGCCGCCGCCGTAGACGCTGTTGTTGGCGACGTCGACGAAATAGCCGCTGATCCGCCGGCGTTCGTCACCCACGGCGATCGTGAAGCGGGCCGACTTCCAGCCGATCAGCGTGCGCACCATCGAGTAGGCGTAAACGAGGTTGCCGCGGATGAAGTGGGTCTCGTTGGCGAGGCGGTTGCATTCGGAGTCGAAGCCGACGCTGACGATGCCGAGGAAGCGCTTGCCGTTGGCCTCGCCGACGTCGATCCGGCGGCTGTGGCCGGCGAGGACGACGTCTACCGCCGCCTCCGGGTCGTCGGGGATGCCGAGGGCGCGGGCGAGGTCGTTGCCCCGGCCGCCGGGGATCAGGCCGATGGGAGTCTCGGAGCCGGCCATCGCACCGCCGACCGCGCCCATCAGGCCGTCGCCGCTGACGACGACCGGGACCTCGCCCAGCTCGACCGCGCGCAGGCCGAGCTCGACCCCGTGCTCGATGCTGCGCGTCTTCTCGACCCGGAAGGCGGCGCGGCGGGCGTCCAGCGCGGCCTCGATCCGCGGCAGCAGCTTCAGCGTCCTACCCCCGGCCGAGGAGGGGTTGACGAGCAGGGTCAGCGGCATCCCGGCGATCTCCATTCGGCGCCCAGCCTAGAGGGCGCCGCCAACGGGCCCGCCGCCGCCCAGCCGGGCGACAGAGAAGCTGCCGTCTCCCGCCTGTTCCGACCAGATCGGCTCGAATCCCGCCCGCTTCAGCCGCCACCGCAGGTGCCAGGCGCCGAGCCCCCCGGGCGCCCGCTCGCGGCCGGTCTCGACCAGGGCCAGGAACCCGCCCGGGCGGACGACGCGGGCGCTCTCGCGGACCGCCGGCCAAACGTCGACGGCGACCAGGAGGTCGAAGTGGTCGGGCGGGAAGCCGGTCGCGGGGGGAGAGCCCTGCTTGAAGGCGACCCGGCCCTCAGGATCGAGGCCGATCCGGGCGCCGGCCCGGCGGATCGCCGCGGCGGAGCGGTCGACGCCGCGGACGCGGGCGCTCGGGAACTCGCGGGCGAGGAAGAGCGCGCCCTCGCCCTCGCCGCACTCGATCTGGAGGATCCGCTCGGGCTCGCCGACATGGAGGACGGCGGCGGCCAGGGGGGTGAGCAGGGGCGGGGAGGACATTTCGCTTCGGGAACGTTTACTAGGCTTCGCCGCCGTGGAGCAGCAGCCCGACCGCCGCTGGATCGTCCTCGCCGTCTTCGCGGTGATCATCGCCGTCGTCGTCGGCGCCGTGCTGATCGGTCAGGGCGGCGGCTCCGACGACGAGGGCGGCGGCTCGGCCCAGGCGGGCGCCGACGGCTGCAAGGAAGTCGAAGCGCCCGAACCGAAGAGCGACAGCTTCGGCAAGCCCGAGCAGGTGCTGAAGCCGGGCGCGAAGGCGACCGCCGTGGTCGAGACCAGCTGCGGGACCTTCGAGATCGCCCTCGACACCACGCGGGCGCCGAAGACCGCCAACTCCTTCGCCTTCCTCGCCGAGGAAGGCTTCTACGACGGCCTCAGCTTTCACCGCGTCGCCCCCGGGTTCGTGATCCAGGGCGGCGACCCCGAAGGGACCGGCACCGGCGGCCCCGGGTACAGCGTCGACGAGAAGCCGCCGCCGAACCTCTCCTACACCAAAGGCATCGTCGCGATGGCGAAGAGCTCGGCCGAGCCGCCCGGCCGCTCCGGCAGCCAGTTCTACGTCGTCACCGCGCCCGACGCCGGCCTGCCGCCGGAATACGCCCTGGTCGGCAAGGTCAGCGAGGGTTACGACGTGGTCGAAAAGATCGACGCCCTCGGGACCGAAGGTGAAAAACCATCGCAGACGGTGCTGATCGAAAAGATGACGATCGAGGGCTAGGTGTAGTTCCTCACAACGTTGTTCATCCGGGCCTCCTTGAAGGCTGGGGGTGCGACCCACCCAGATCAAGGAGGACACCGGATGAGAATCCACGCTAACGCCCGCACCTGCCCGAACAGCCGCAAGCTGCTC